>JBBIOB010000027.1:0-36589 GCA_037443565.1 Armatimonadota bacterium
CGCCTCCAGCGCCTGCAGCCCCGACCCCCGCACCACCGGCAACTCCTCCCCCGGAAACTGGTAGGCGCTCAGTAGCTCCCGTACCTCCACCTCCACCAGCTCCAACAGCTCCGGGTCCTCCACCATGTCCACCTTGTTCAAAAACACCACGATGTACGGCACGTTCACCTGCCGCGCCAGCAAGATGTGCTCCCGCGTCTGCGGCATCGGCCCGTCCGCCGCACTCACCACCAGAATCGCCCCGTCCATCTGCGCCGCACCCGTGATCATGTTCTTCACGTAGTCCGCATGCCCCGGACAGTCTACGTGCGCGTAGTGCCGCGCCTCCGTCTCGTACTCTACGTGGCTGATGTTGATCGTCAGCCCCCGCTCCTTCTCCTCCGGCGCATTGTCGATGTCGTAGTACCCCTTCGCCTGCGTCTTCCCTACGTGCGCCAGCGCATGCGTGATCGCCGCCGTCAACGTCGTCTTCCCATGGTCCACGTGCCCGATCGTCCCAATGTTCACGTGCGGCTTCGTCCGCTCAAACTTCTGCTTGGCCATCGTATCCGACTCCTCTCATACGGACGGCCGACTCACAAAGAGACGGCCGGATGGAGCCCACGACCGGATTCGAACCGGTGACCTTGTCCTTACCAAGGACACGCTCTGCCGCCTGAGCTACGTGGGCGCGTCCTCGCGTATTATAGCAAAGGGAGTGTGTCGGTCAACGCACGCAGGACGGTCCTTTGCGCCGTCGAATCTCACCGGCCGGAGGCGGTCATGGATATCATCTTCTGGCTCATCACCGCGCTGATCATCTATTTCCTGTTTATCCGTCCGGGCGGCTAGCGCGCCCCGCCGTCTGCCGCGGGCAGCCGGAGCGCAAAGGTGCTGCCCTGGCCCGGGATGCTCTGCCTGAGGACCACCGCACCGCCCATCTGCTCCGCCAGCCGGCGCGAGATGTAGAGCCCGAGCCCGCTGCCCCCTGAGGATCGCGTCAGTCCGCGCTCAACCTGACCGAATCGGCTGAACAACCGCGCGTGGTGCTCCGGGGGAATGCCCGGGCCGCTGTCGCGCACCAGGGTGTCCACGGCGCCGCGATCCACCTCATGCCAGATCTCGATCTCGCCCCGCGCGGTGTACCGGACGCTGTTGCCGAGCAGGTTCAGCAGGATCTGCAGGGTGCGCTCCAGATCCATCCGCACCGCCGGCAGGCCCGACGTCTCGCGATAGGAGACCGTCAGCCCCTTGCGCTCCACATCGGGCCGGATGGCCTGGACGGCCTGACGCACGAGGTCGGGGAGGTGGCCCTCCTCGACGCGCATGGCCAGCGTGCCGTGCTCGAGGCGTGCGGCGTCCAGGTAGTCGTTCACCATGCGGATGAGCCGCTCCACCGAGGCCAGGGCTTCGTCAATCGCCGTGCGGAGGGGCCCGTCGGCGGCGTCGCGCGCGATCTCCAGATTGCCCTTCATGATCGTGAGCGGCGTCCGCAGCTCATGAGAGGCGATGAAGAAGAAGTCGTCCCGCAGCCGCTCCATCTCGACTTCCGCGCGGATGTCGCGCAGCAGGACGATCGCGCCGGTCCGCGGCTGGTCGTCCGCGAGCGGTGTCGCGGCGATCGCCAGCGCGACGCCGCCCTGGGGTCGCGGTACCAGCACGCGTTGCCAGGACACACGGCGTCCGGCCATCGCGAGGTGCACGGGATGGTCGGCCCAGCCGATCTCTCCGCCGTCGGACCGACGCAGCGGTAGGACCTCATGGACAGCGCGGCCGGCGAGATCGGGACCGGCGTCGAGGAGCGCGCGCGCGGCATCGTTGCCCAGCGCGATCCGGCCAGTGGCGTCGACCGTGAGCAGACCCTCATCCATGTTGGCGAGCACGGTCTGGAGCTGCCGGTGCGTAGCCGCTGCGCGCCGCCGCTCGTCCAGGCTGCGGCGGGCGAGCAGGTACGAGATCCCTGCCACCAACCCGAGCCCGCCGGCCCGCGGCGCCGCGAACACCAGGATGACGGCGGAGAGCGTGCCGCCGACGCGAAGAAGCACAGCCGTCTCGGTGAGAAGCGTGACGAGAGGGACGACCAGCGGGACCACGACCGTCTGCGGTGTCTCAGTCCAGGCCAGCGCGATGATGGGTAGGCTGTAGACAAAGAAGTATGGGCTGCGGATGCCTCCGGTCAGGGTGACCAGGACAGCGACGAACACGCTATAGACGGCAATGCCCACCACCGTGTGCAAAGGGCGCGCGTCGCGGACCTCCCGCAGGTGAAACCAGTAGATGGTGAATGCGCTCACGATCGCGGTGAGCAGGACCAGGCCCTTCCGGGTCTCGGTCAAGACCTCGGCGCCGGCGGCCATGCCGATGAGCAGCACAAAGCCCCACGCCGCGGCCTCCGTCGCCATCTCGTGGTCCGCGCTGGCGCGCGGCTCTGCGCGGCGCGCGGCGAAGCGCCGCTCCGCCGCGCGCCGGAGCGCCGGTTCTGTGGCCACCGCGGCGGCGACGAGGCCGTAGGTGACCACCCCGGCCCACCGAGCCGTCTGCGCGAGTCCGGCCACAAAGGCGAGGAGCGGCAGCGCTCCGAGCGCCTGGGCCGCGGCGTGCCC
Organism: Armatimonadota bacterium; assembly: GCA_037443565.1. GTDB lineage: Bacteria > Sysuimicrobiota > Sysuimicrobiia > Sysuimicrobiales > Humicultoraceae > Fervidifonticultor_A. The sequence continues at coordinate 2,583 of JBBIOB010000027.1, forward strand.
ACGGGGGATGCGCCATCCGACGACGAGGATGGCCGGCGCCACGAGGAGCGCCACCGCCAGCGGGACCTGGGCGGCGTGAAGCCACGACGGCGCGGGCAACCCGTGCGTGGACGGGACGGTCAGCATCGTGACGCCGAGGATCAGCGAGGTCACCGCGCCCAATGCGCCGACGCTGGGGACCTCAGCCCGCCCGGCGGACGCCCGACGGGTGGAACGGACGACGTCAATCAGGGCCCCAGCGGCAAGTGCGACGCTGAGAACCGGGGCCAGCCAGTAGCCCTCGCCGCCCCAGAGCCCACCGATGATCGCGACAAGCGGCAGGCCGCCGACGCCCACGAGGACCGCGGGGATGATCCCTGACCGCCGCGTCGCGGCGACGTAGGCGATGGACTGCAGGATGCCGCCGGCGACGAACGCCAGGGCAAACTCCGGCACAAGGGCGGCCGACCGGCCGTATGCCGGCACGTCAAAGGCTTCGGGGACCGACAGGGCCAAGAACCCGATGCCCAGCTGAATCGCACCGACGACGATGGCAAGCAGAGGGGGAGAGAAAGGCTCGGGGTGCGGAGACGGCGAAGGCGTCACCGGCGGTGGCTGCAAAGCGGCCCCCTCGCGGGATGGCAGAGGGATTTCTGGGTATTATTCCACACGAGGAGGGCGTCCCCTCTTGAGCCCCGATCCCGGCGCAACGATTGCGGCCAGTGACCACATTCCGAAGCTACTCGTGGTCGACGACGAGCAGGCCATTCTCGATCTGCTGCGCCGGAGGCTTGAAGCGCTCGGGGGCGCCGTTTCGACGCTACCCGGGGGCAGTACCGTCGTCGAGACCGCGCGGCGCCTGCAGCCTGACCTCATCCTCTTGGATGTCATGATGCCCGACCTCGATGGGTTCTCGGTGGTGCAGGCCCTCAAAGCCGATCCCGACGTCCACCACATCCCGGTCATCATGATGACCGCCCGATCGGAGCTCGCCAGCCGGGTTCAGGGCCTGGACCTCGGCGCGCACGACTACGTGTCCAAGCCGTTCGAAACCGCCGAGCTCGTCGCCCGCATTCGGGCCGCGCTGCGGGTCAAGCAGCTCCAAGACGCCCTCATGCACGCGAACAGGAAGCTGGAGCAGCTGGCCACGAGCGATCCCCTCACCGAGCTGCCCAACCGGCGGACGTTCGACGAGCAGTTCTTCCTGGCCATCGAGCGGAGCCGGCGCAGCGGAGAACCGGTCTCGGTGATGATGATTGACCTCGACGACTTCAAGCGGATCAACGACGAGCGTGGCCATCAGGCCGGTGACGAAGCCCTGCGGCAGATCGGCCGGGTCCTCGGCGGCCGGCAGCGCAAGACCGACCTGGTGGCCCGGTACGGCGGTGATGAGTTCGTCTGGGTCCTGCCGGGGGCGGCGGCCAAGAGCGCTGTCGAGTTGGCGGCGTGGCTCCACCGGGCGGTGGAGGACGCGCCGGTTCCTGTCGACGGGGGGACGATCGAACTCACCGTCAGCGTCGGCATCACCACGTTCAGCCCGTCCGAACACGGGGTGATCGGGACGAACACGGTCCTGGAGACCGCCGACCAGGCCCTGCGCGAGGCCAAGACGACGGGCCGCAATCGCGTCGTGTATCGAGAGCTCGGCCTGCAGGAGGTTGTCGCGGACGACGCCGCGCCGGACGAGGAAGTGCCAGGGGTGACGCGTTACCGCTGAGCCTGAACGGCGGCAGAGTGGCGCGGAGTGCTGGTGGGCAGGGTGGGATTTGAACCCACACGTCCTCGCGGACAACGGGTTTTAAGCCCGTCGCGTCTTCCCCTTCCGCCACCTGCCCGACGCCTATTGTAAACTACTCCGGCCAGGGAATCACGCCGCACGGGGGATGGAACCGTGACGCGGGGAACGGATGGCCCGGCTGAACGCGGGATCGCGCTGATCTCGGTCGTGGTGCTGCTGGTCGTGCTCACGGGATCATCGCTTGTGCTCGTCTGGTTCATGAACCAGCAGCAGGCCCGCGCCGGGCTGCGATACCGCTCGACCGTCGCGCTCGCGCTGGCAGAAGCGGGCGTGCACAAGGCGTTGTCCATCCTCGAATCGGTGGCTCCAGATGGAAGCGGCCCGGGGCATGCCTGGCGCCCCACCGGCTACTCCGAGCTGGCGTCGACCGGCGCGTTCGAAGGGCGCCTCACCCTGGCTCTCGCGGATGAGCCCGGCGGTACCATCCTGATCACCAGCGTGGGCGAGGTCGCAGGAGCGATCCGGCGCGTGCGGGCGCGGGTACTCCTGGCCTCGCCGACGCTGCAGGCGGCGCTGTACGGGATGAGCGTCGTCCGCTTCGAACGGCCCCCGGCGGCCACCCTCATCCTCCCATACGCGGCGGGGAGCGGGGATCGCCCTTGGGTGCACATCGCTGCGGGCAAGGGGGTCCTGCTGGCCACGACCGACGTGATGCTCAATCGCACGGCCAGGACCGTCGAGGTCGCCCCCGGCCCGGTCGACGCGCCCGCGAATGGCGGCACGGTGGCGACACAGCGTCTGGGACCGATACGGTTCATGCTGGCCAGGGGCGCAGAGCTGATGGTCGGCCAGGAGCATCAGCGCATCGGTGTCCAGCAGCTGCGGATCATGGGCCTTCCCATCGAAGACGTCATCGAGCGGATCGGGGCGTTGCCCCAGGTGCCGGAGGTCGATCGAGCCTTTTTCAAGGCCCTGGCCACCGCGAACACCGGCAACGCGGGGCTGAACGAAGCGGCAGGGCAGTACCACGGCGACCGGGATCTGAACAGGAAACGCGACAGCCTCTACACCCCGGCCCAGTTCGGCCGGCTCCAGTCGTACATGAGCTCTGGGGGCGGTCCCTCCCAGCTCACAGGCGTGATCTACGTGACAGGCGGGGTCGCGTTGATCGGACGCCAGGCTCTGCAGATCGTCGAGGGCGCGCTGGTGACCGAGGGAACCGTGGAGATCAGCCAGGGCGCCTCGATGGAGATCACCCATTCCGCCGTCACCCGGTCGCTGCCAGGGCTGATCGCGTTAGACCGGGGGGCACTGACTGTCACGGACGAGGCCAGGCTGCGCGTCCACGGCCTCGTCTACGCCAACAGAGTCGTGGCGCTGGGGACCCCCTGGAGCCAGTTGACTGGGGTGTCCAGCGCCACGCCAGCAATGTCGGCGTGCGCGCCTAGCGTCGCGGCGAACGTCGGGTTGGACGACCGCACGACGGCGACGCCGATCGCGCGCAGTTCGCGGACAACCGTTCCGCGGGCTGCGCTGACCAGCGCGGTGAAGTTCACAGGAAGAGTTCTGTCGAACCCAACGACCAAGTACTCACGTTCGGCCGACGCCTCGGCCGGCAGCAGGGGCGACGTATGCGGCAGGGCAACAAGGGCAACGCACAACAGCAGGGCGGCGAAGATTCTTCCCATACCACACCTCCCCGAAGGCTGGCATGATCTTCACCACAACGATGGGCTCCCACCCCCTCTGAGATGGCGTACCAGGACAGCGGTTGGCGAGGATGCTTCGACTCGCTCACCCAGGGTTCCTCCAACCCAGACCCACATGTGCCCTGGCCGCGCTCTCTTCGAGCACCTGGCCGGACGATGGACGGGTGAGAGCTGCGGGACGTTTGAAGGAAGGTGGAGGCGGCGGCCGGATTCGAACCGGCGTATGGGGGTTTTGCAGACCCCTGCCTTGCCTCTTGGCTACGCCGCCCTGTTCGTGCCCATGGAGCGGGAGATGGGACTTGAACCCACGGCCTTCTCCTTGGCAAGGAGACGCTCTACCTCTGAGCTACTCCCGCTCGTCGAGCGCACCCCGATTATAGCCACGCGCGCCGGTCAAGTCCAGAATCGCCGCCGCTCGCGCAGGAGCACGATCAGGAAGAAGGGGGCGCCGAGCATCGCGGTCAGGATGCCTACCGGCAGCTCGGCGGAGGGTAGCACGGTTCGCGCGGCGACGTCGGCGACGACCAGCAGCGTCGCGCCCCCCAGCGCCGCGGCCAGGAGCAGGCGGCGGTGCTCGGGCCCGACCAGCAGCCGCAGGAGATGGGGGACGATCAACCCGACGAACCCGATCAGGCCGGCGGCGGCCACCGCGGCGGCAGCCATCATGCCCCCCGCGGCGGTCAGCAGCCGCCGGGCGCGGGGCACGTCAACCCCCATCGACCGCGCCGCTTCATCCCCGAGCAGCAGTGCATTGAGGTCGCGGCCGTAGAGCCAGGCGATCCCTAGCCCGGTGGCGACCAGGGGCGCGGCCATGGCGGCATGCGGCCAGCCGCGCCCGGAGAACCCGCCCATGAGCCAGAAGATGACCCGCTGCAGGCTCTCGCCGCCGGAGAGCTGCAGCCAGGAGACGACCGCGCCGATGAACGCGCTGACCGCGATCCCGGCAAGCAGCAGGTCTTCGATCGGCGCATCGTTGCCCCGCCGCGCCAGCCCGTAGACCAGCGTGACGGCCGCAATTGCGCCGACGAGGGCGGCCAGCGGCGTGGCCGCGAGCCCGACCAGCCCGCCGGTCAGGCCGCCGGTGATCGCCAGCGTCGCGCCGAGCGCGGCGCCCGCCGACACACCTATCAGGTAGGGATCGGCGAGCGGGTTGCGCAGCAGCCCCTGGAACACGGTGCCCGCGCCGGCCAGCCCGGCGCCCACGACGAGCGCGAGCGCGACCCGGGGCAGGCGCAGCTCGAGCACGATCGCCGCGGCGGTCTCGGTCCACCCGGCGCCGGCCGGCAGGCCGAGGCGGTCGAGCAGGACGGCGACGACGACCGCCGGGGGAATGGCCACGGGTCCGGTCGCCACGCCGAGCAGCACGGCCACCACTAGCAGCCCCATCAGGAGGGGCTCGACCAGGGGCCGGCGGGGACGCAAGGGCGTGGCTATCGGCGTCCCTCGACGATCGCGAAGAATTCCGCACGGGTCCGCGCGTCGTCGCGGAAGAGGCCGCGCGTGGCCGACGTCACCACGCGGCTGCCCGGCTTCTTCACGCCGCGGGCCGTCATGCAGAGGTGTTCGGCCTCGATCACCACCGCGGCGCCCCGTGCGCCCAGGCCACCCTCGCAGAACAGATCGGCCACCTGCGCCGTCAGACGCTCCTGCACCTGCGGCCGCCGGGCCAGCGTCTCCACCAGCCGCGCGATCTTGCTGATCCCGATGACCCGGCCCTCCGGAATGTAACCGACGTGCGCCACCCCGTGGAACGGCATCAGGTGGTGCTCGCACATGGAGTAGAACGGGATGTCCTTGATCACGATCATCTCGTGATGGTCCTCGTCGAACCCGACCTGCAGCAGATCGAGGGGGTCGCCCCGCAGGCCGCTGAAGAGCTCCTCGTACATCTCGGCGATGCGCCGCGGCGTCTCACGGAGGCCTTCGCGATCCGGATCTTCGCCGATCGCCTCCAGGATGGCGCGCACGGCGGCGGCGATCTTCTGTTTGTCAACGGCGGCAGGGGTCAGGTCCAGCATCGGCATCTCCTCTTCAATGGTGGCCTTGTTCGATTCCACATCTCAGGGTGGAGTCCCCGGGGGCGCATCGCCCCGCACCGGCGGGGTCGGGCCCAGCACGGTCCAGAGCATGTCCGCCAGCCGGCGCATGGCCCGCACGTCGTGGGTCCGGATCAGATTCGCGCCGGCCAGCACCCCCAGTGCGACCACGGCCATGGTGCCTTCGAGCAGCTCCTCGAAGGGCAGGCCGAGCAGGTCACGGATGAAGTTCTTCCGCGACGCCGCCAGGTAGATCGGCAATCCCAGCCCCCGAAACTCGCGGAGCCGCCGCACCACCGTCACGTCGTGCGCGGGCTGCTTGCCGAAGCTGAGCCCCGGGTCTACGACGAGCGCCTGGCGGGGCACCCCGCGCGCTTCGGCGCGGGCCGCCTGCCCGGCCAGGAACGCGTAGACCTCGTCCATGACGCGCACGTACTGCGCGTGGGGATCAGCCAGCTTCGGCCGCAGCCGCATGTGGGTGATGATCAGGGCGGTGCCCGCCGCGGCCGCCACCGACGCCAGGCGCTCGTCCGCCAGTCCGCTGATGTCGTTCACGATCGACGCGCCGGCGTCGATCGCGGCCCGGGCCACGGCGGGCTTGTAGGTGTCGATGCCCACGGGAAGCGGCAGGCGGCTGGCCGCCTCGATCACCGGCACCACACGGCGGATCTCCTCGTCGTCCGAGAGCACCGGCGCAGACGGCCGCGCGGTCTCCCCACCGACTTCGACGATGTCGGCACCTTCGCTGACCATCTCCTCCAGCCGCGCGGTCGCCCGCTCGAGACCGAAGTACCGGCCGCGATCGTAGAACGAATCCGGGGTGGCATTGAGGATGCCGACGATAAGTGGCCGGCCGGCCATCGGCAGCCGACGCCCGCGGGCGACAAGATCGGGAGGCGGCGTCTCGGAGCGGCGCAGGGCTGTGACGATCGCGGAGGCGACCGGTGGGTCAACGGCTCCGGCTGCGGCGCCCAGCGCCTCCCGCGATCCGGCCAGGAGCACGTCGGCCCGTCCACCGTGCGCCTTGGCGCACGGCACGGCGACGGCGCGAACCCCGGTGCCGGCGACCAGCCGCATCAGGCGGTGCGCGTCGTCGACGGCCAGGCCCATCAGCAACACCGCGTGGTCCCGCAGCGCGTCCTCCTCGAGGCTGAAGCGGGCGGCTGTTTCTCGCCGGTCGTCGGGATGTCCGACCGCCAGGACCCGGGCGGTCATCATGCCGGCATCTCCGTGGTCTCAGCATCCGGTGTCGCGCGACCGGTCAGCGCCAGCACCACGTCCTCGAGTGTGGCCGCTCCGGTGCGAGGTGAGGCACCGACGTGCCGCGCGGCGAGCACGCCCGGCGCGTCGCAGGCCACCAGCCGGCCGCGATCCAGGACGGCCACGATGTCACACAGCCGCTCCGCCTCCAGCACGTTATGCGTCGCCATCACGATCGTCCGGCTCCGGATGTCTCGGATCCCCTCAAGCAGCCGGCGCATCGACACCGCCGCCTGCGGATCGAGCCCGGTCGTCGGCTCGTCCAGGACCAGCAAGGACGGATCGGCCACCAGCGCCCTGGCCAACGCGAGCCGCTGCCGCATGCCTGTGCTGTAGCGCTCGACAAGATCGTCGGCCCGTTCCTCCAGATCCACGAGCCGGAGCAGGTCATCGGCGCGGGCAGCGGCCTGCGCGGCCGAGAGATCATACAACGACGCGGCGTACAGGAGGTTCTCACGACCGGTCAGCCGCCAGTAGACGGCGCGCTCGCCTCCGAGCGCCACGCCCAGACACTGCCGCACGGCCGCCGGATCCTTGCGCGGATCCACGCCCAGCACCTCGACCTCGCCTGCTGACGGCACGAGCAGCGTGCACACGATGCGCAGCAGGGTCGTCTTTCCTGCGCCGTTGGGCCCGAGCAGGCCGAACAGCGCCCCCTGCGGGACCGTCAGTGTGACGCGGTCGAGCGCGGTCACGTCACCGGTCTGGGCCCGACGCCTCGCGGGAAACCTGTGTGTCAGCCCGATGGTTTGGATGGCGGGACGGTCGGCGCTCGGCGCACCGGATACCCGAGGGGCAGCGCCCTGGCCGCGGGGTGGCTGAAGCTGCGTCACGCGAACAGGGTGGCGAGCGCGCCTTCATCGCGCAGGAGCCTGCGCTTCAGCTCGACACCGCCTCGGAGCGAGTAGCCGCCCAGGCCGCCGTCGCTGCGCACGACCCGGTGACACGGGATGAGCAACGGCAGCGGGTTGCGCGCGCACGCGGTGCCCACGGCCCGGGCCGCGCCCGGCTCGCCCAGGGCCAACGCTACCTGCTGATAGGTCCGTACCTGGCCGGCCGGTATGCGCCGCAGCGCGGCCAGCACCTCGCGCTCGAAGGGTCCGACGCGCGCCAGGTCCACCGGGCCGCGAAAGGCCTCGTGCCGCCGGACGGCGGCGTTCACCGCCTCGGCCAGCCACCGGGGCGGTTCCGCTCGATGGACGGGGACGCCGAGGTAGCGCGACGCGTCGCGCTCGAACGCCGCCCCGGACGTGCCCAGGCGCGCGAACGCTGGACCGTCGGGACCGAACGCGACATAGAAGGTGCCGAACGCGAGCGGGAAGGCCGCGTACTGGTAGGCCGGCGCGGCCCGGCCCGCGTCACGCCGCCGGCCGCCGCGCGCGGCCGGCGGGCGCGAAGGGACGCCGTCGGAGCCCGCCGCGCGCCGGGCGAGTGCCTCGAGATCGCGCTCGTCGATCCGAAGCAGCGAGGCCACCGGCCGGCCGTGCCGGGTCACGATCACCGGCTCGCCGGCGAGCGCGGCGCGCAGGACCTCGTTGGTGCGGTTCTTCAGGTCGGCGGTCGAGACCAGACGCATGGCAAGCCCTCCATATAGCATGAAGTATGGCTATATGGTAGTGCGCGCCGGCCGGGGTGTCAAGCGCGTCATCGGGGATCGCCTGGAGCCGTCCGGCCCGGCTGGGAATATCTGGAGAGATGCTCCGCGACGCGCGCAGCCAGCTTCGCCCCAAGCACCTCGGCCAGGGCCTCGGACGCCGCCGCGCGCACCCCCCGCACCGAGCCGAAGCGCCGGATCAGTTCGCGCTTGCGCCGTTCGCCGATGCCCGGGATGTCGTCGAGCACCGAGAACACGATCCGCCGCTCGCGCAACCGCCGGCCAGCGGCGTTGGCGAAGCGGTGCGCCTCGTCCCGCAGGCGCTGCACCAGGTGCAGCGCCTGTGACTCGGCGGGCAGCCGCAGCGGCTCGGGGCGATCGGGCACGTAGAGCGCCTCCTGCTCCTTCGCCAGACCGGCGGCCGGCACCGACACGTTGTACTCGAACAGCACCGCGAGGGCGGCGTTCAACTGTCCCCGGCCGCCGTCGATGACGATGAGATCGGGCAGCACCGCCCACCGGGGTCGAACCGGCTCGCCGGCATCCAGCTTCTCCTGCTCGTCGCGCGCGCGGGCGAACCGCCGGCGCAGCGTTTCCTGGAGGCTGGCGTGGTCGTCGTTGCTGGCCGCTCCGCGGATCCTGAACTGCCGGTAGTCGGCCTTGCGGGCCAAGCCGCCTTCGAAGACCACCATCGACCCCACGGCCTCGCCGGCCTGGAAGTGGCTGACATCGTACGCCTCGATCCGAAACGGCGGCGCGGCCAACCCCAGCGCCTCCTGGAGCTCGGCGACGCCCACGCCGGCCGGCCCGCCCACCTCTCGCGCCCTGGTCTGGTTCAGGGCGAGCAGCGCGTTCTCGCGCGCGAGCTCCACCAGGCGCCGCTTCTCGCCGCGCTGCGGGACGAGCACCTCGACCTTCGTCCCCCTGCGCTGCGTGAGCCACGCGGCCAGCACCGCCCGATCGGGGAGCTCGACGTCGGTGAAGAGCTCTTGAGGCAACGTCGGCAGCTCGGCGTAGTGCCGGGCCAGGGCCTGGGAGAGGATCTCACCGGGGGCCACTCCGCGCGTGCCCGAGACGATCACGTGCTGCTGATCCTGGATGCGGCCTGATCGGATCGTAATGATCTCGACGCAGGCCAGGTCCCCGGACTGGGCGAGCGCCGCGATGTCGCGGTCCTCCAGCCCCGCGGTCGCGATGCGCTGCCGCTCGTTGATCGCCTCCACGGCCTGGATCCGATCGCGGAGTTGCGCGGCGCGCTCGAACTGCATGGCCTCGGCGGCCACGGCCATCTCGGCGCGCAGCTCGTCGAGCAGGTTCGCCTGCCGGCCTTCGAGAAAGAGCGCGGCCTGGCGCACCTGCTCCGCGTAGGCTTCCTGCGTGGCCCCCCAGGCCACGCACGGCGCGGTGCACAGGCCCATGTCGTAGTCCAGGCAGGGCCGGGGCAGATCGCGGGTGATGTCAATGGTGCACGTCCGCAGCTTGAACAACCGCCGGATCGTGCGGATCGTTCGGCCGATGAGCTTGGGCTCGTGATACGGATACGGGCCGAAGTACCTGGCGCCGTCGCGCAGCACCTTGCGCGTCATCATCACCTTCGGGAACGGCTCGTGCGTCAGCTTGACGTACGGGTAAGCCTTGTCGTCGGCCATCCGGATGTTGTAGGGCGGCTGGTGCTGCTTGATGAGGTTGGTCTCGAGGATGAGCGCCTCGACCACGTTGGCGGTCACGATCGTGTCCACGTCGGCGATGCGGGGCACGAGCACACGCAGCCGGGGATTCGCCTGCGCGTCGGAGTCCTGGAAGTACTGCCGGACGCGGGCGCGCAGGGAGGCGGCCTTGCCGACGTAGAGCACCCGGCCGCCGGCGCCCTTCATGAGATAGACCCCGGGCCGGGGCGGCAGCAGCCTCAGCGTGGTCTGCAGGTTGTGCTCGTCGGCGGTCACACCGCGATGATACCACGCGGTCCGGCCGGGCCTGCCTGCGGCGCGACTAGCCTGTCCTGGCGGCCCGCGACCTCTCGCGCGGGCGGCCGTTGCCCGCGCGGGAGCGGCCGTTGCCGTCGCGCCGCGCCGGCAGCACCCTGACGAGGAACTGGCCCGTGTACGAGTGCGGAATCCGGGCTACCTCTTCCGGCGTGCCCTCGGCCACGATCCGGCCGCCGTCTTCGCCGCCTTCCGGACCCAGATCGATGATCCAGTCCGCGGTCTTGATCACGTCGAGGTTGTGCTCGATGACGATGACCGTGTTGCCGGCGTCCACCAGCCGGTGCAGCACGCCGAGCAGCTTCTCCACATCGGCGAAGTGCAGGCCCACGGTGGGCTCATCGAGGATGTACACGGTCTGCCCGGTGTCGCGTCGGGAGAGCTCGGTCGCAAGCTTCACCCGCTGCGCCTCCCCGCCCGAGAGGGTCGTCGCGGGTTGACCCAGCTTGATGTAGCCCAGCCCTACGTCGGCGAGCGTCTGGAGCTTGCGTCGGATGCGCGGGATCGCCTCGAAGAAGGCCAGCGCCTCGCTGACCGTCATCTCGAGCACCTCGCTGACGTTCCGGCCGCGGTAGGTGACCTCCAGCGTCTCGCGGTTGTAGCGCTTGCCCTTGCAGACCTCACACGGCACGTACACGTCGGGCAGGAAGTGCATCTCGATGCGCACGATGCCATCGCCTTCGCACGCCTCGCAGCGGCCGCCGCGGACGTTGAACGAGAACCGGCCGGGGCCGTAGCCGCGGACCTTCGCGTCGGTGGTCTGGGCGTACAGTTCGCGGATCAGGTCGAACGTCTTGGTGTACGTGGCCGGGTTGCTCCGCGGGGTGCGCCCGATAGGCGACTGGTCGATCTCGATGACCTTGTCCACGTGCTCGATGCCGTCCACCCGGTCATGGGCGCCGGGCCGGATCCGCGTGCCATAGATCCGGCTCACAAGCGCCCGGTAGAGGATCTCGTCGATCAGCGTGGATTTCCCGGACCCGGAGACGCCGGTCACCGCCACGAACCGGCCCAGCGGGATGCGCACATCGATCCCCTTGAGGTTGTGCTGTCGGGCGCCGCGCACGACCAGCGCCGCGCCGGTGCCCGGGCGGCGCACCGCCGGGACTGGAATCCACCGCCGTCCCGACAGGTACTGCCCCGTGATCGAGTCGGGGTGCCGCGCAATGACCTGGGGCGGACCGGCGACGACCACGGCACCGCCGTCGGCCCCGGCCCCGGGGCCGATGTCGACGACCCAGTCGGCCGACCGGATCGTCTCTTCGTCGTGCTCGACGACCAGGATCGTGTTGCCCAGGTCGCGCAGCCCTTCGAGGGTGTGGATGAGGCGCCGGTTGTCGCGCTGGTGCAGCCCGATGCTGGGCTCATCCAGCACGTAGAGCACGCCCATGAGCCCGCTGCCGATCTGCGTGGCGAGCCGGATCCGCTGGGCCTCGCCGCCCGACAGCGTGGTGGCCGTGCGGTCGAGCGAGAGATAGTCGAGCCCCACGTTCACCATGAAGCCGAGCCTGGCGCGGATCTCCTTGAGGATCTGCTGGGCGATCAGCTGATCGCGTGCGGAGAGCGTCAGGGTCGTGAAGAACTCCAGCGACCGCCGGACCGTCATCGCGGTGAGCTCGGCGATGTTCAAGCCGCCGACCCTGACCGCCAGCGACTCGGGCTTCAGCCGGGTCGCCTTGCAGTCCGGGCACGGCAGGCTGGTCATGTACTGCTCGATCTCCTCGCGCACGTACTCGGAGTCGGTCTCCTTGTACCGCCGCTCGAGCTGGGGCACCACGCCCTCGAACGGCGTGTCGTAGCTGCGCAGCACGCCCCACTTGTTGTGGTAGCGCACCCGGATCGGTTCATCGGACCCGTGCAGCAGGACGTCGATGAAGGCCTTCGAGAGCCGGCGCACCGGGGTCTTCATATCGACCCGGTAGTGCGCGGCCAACGACTGCAGCAGCTCCTGGTAGTAGTCGCTCGTGGACGCGGCCCAGGGGACGACCGCGCCGTCGAGCAGGCTCGCGTTGCGGTCGAGGACGAGATCCTCATCGATCTCCTGCCTGAATCCGAGCCCGGTGCAGGTCGCGCAGGCGCCGTAGGGGCTGTTGAACGAGAAGATGCGGGGCTCGATCTCGGGCAGGACCGTCCCGTGGTCGGGACAGGCGAACTGCTGGCTGAAGACGAGCAAGCCGCCGCGGGCGGGCGTCCCGTCGGAGACCACGTCGACGTAGACCAGCCCCTGGCCGAGCTTCAGGGCGGTCTCCACCGAGTCGGCGAGCCGCCCCCGCACGTCCGGGTGGACGATGAGCCGGTCAACGACGACCTCGAGGCTGTGCTTCTTGTTCTTGTCGAGGGGGATCTCCTCGGAGAGGTCGTAGACGATGCCATCGGCGCGCACACGGGCGAAGCCCTGCCGCCGCAGGTCGTCGAGGAGCTGGCGGTATTCGCCCTTGCGGCCGCGGACGATCGGCCCGAGCACCTGGACGCGCGCGCCCTGGCCCAGATCGAGGACCTGATCGACGATCTGCTCGCGCGTCTGCCGGGCGATCGGGCGGCCGCACGTCGGACAGTGCGGTAGGCCGATGCGCGCGTAGAGCAGCCGCAGGTAGTCGTACACCTCGGTGACGGTGCCGACGGTGGAGCGAGGGTTGCGCGGGGCGCCCTTCTGGTCGATCGAGACCGCCGGCGAGAGCCCGTCGATGCCGTCGACATCCGGCTTCTCCATGAGGCCCAGGAACTGCCGGGCGTAGGCCGACAGCGACTCGACGTACTTGCGCTGGCCCTCGGCGTAGATGGTGTCGAAGGCGAGCGACGACTTCCCCGATCCGGAGATCCCGGTCAGGACGACGAGTCGGTCCCGCGGGATCTCGACGGTGATGCTCTTCAGGTTGTGCTCGCGGGCACCGCGGACGACGATGCGATCAAGCGGCATGCTGGAACTCGGTTACCTCAACGTTCGATGATCGGTTTGCCGAGCCAAGATCTAGGACTTGATCCCGAGCCGTCGTTCCACCTGCTCGACCCGCTCTTTGAGTTCAAGAAACTCGTCACGACGCACAACATCCGTGAGGAGGTACTTCACCTCGGCCAGATCTCGCTCCAGGCGGTCGAATCGTCCATCAACCCCATCAAACCGCTGCTTGACGTTGTCCCGCAGGCTCGATATCTGATCTCGAACCTCGGTGAACCCGGCCGATACCATTGCTGCCAAGTCATCGATCGAGACCTCATGCTCGTTCGCCACAACCGCACCCCCCAAGCCGCACCCCGTGTATGCCAGCTACGCGGCGTTCGGTGTCCGAGTCCTTCCGAGCACGTGGCCGCTAGCGCCGTGGTCCACCACGGTGTCCTCCCGCCGCTCTCCGACGCGGGCCGCTGCCCCGCCCACTGCGGCCCGCCACCGCCCGCGCGCCCCGGCGCCCCGGCGCAAAGAACGGCTCGCCCAGCCCCCTGCGGAGCTCGGTGATCTGATCGCGGAGGACCGCGGCCTTCTCGAACTGCAGCTCGGCGGCGGCCTTCCGCATCGCGCGCTCCAGCGCCCCGATGGTCTGCTCCAGCTCCGCCGGCGAGAGCATCAGCAGCCGGGCCACGTCCCAGGGGACCTTCGCCCGCTGGGTCTCCGCGAGCTTGATCAGCTCTTCCGCGGTCAGGATCTCGCCGGACGGCTGGTAGGCCTCCATCTCCTCGGCCACGCCCTGCAGGTCGATCAGGTCGCGGATCGGCTTGTGGATCGACTCGGGCGTGATGCCGTGCTCCTCGTTGTACCTGAGCTGAATCGCGCGGCGGCGGTTGGTCTCGTCGATGGCCCGCCGCATCGAATCGGTGACCTCGTCGGCATACAGGATCACGCGGCCCGAGATGTGCCGCGCGGCGCGGCCCATCGTCTGGATCAGCGCGGTCTCCGAGCGTAGGTAGCCCTCGCGGTCGGCGTCGAGGATCGCCACCAGCGAGACCTCCGGCAGGTCCAGGCCTTCGCGGAGCAGGTTGATCCCCACAATCACGTCATACGTGCCCAGACGCAGGTCCTTCAGGATCTGCACGCGCTGCAGCGTGTCGATCTCGGCATGCAGGTAGTGGACCTTGAAGTCGAGCTCCTGCAGGTAGGCGCTGAGGTCCTCGGCCATGCGCTTGGTCAGCGTGGTCACCAGGGTGCGCTCGCCGCGCTCCACCTGCGCCTTGACCTCGGCGATCAGGTCGTCCACCTGGCCCTTGGCCGGGCGGACCTCGACGTAGGGGTCCACCAGACCGGTGGGGCGCACGACCTGCTCGATGACCCTGGCGCTGACCTCGATCTCGAACGGTCCCGGGGTGGCCGAGACGAACACCGCCTGGGGAATGAGGGCCTCGAACTCTTCCCAGGCGAGCGGCCGGTTGTCGAACGCCGAGGGGAGCCGGAAGCCGAAGTCCACCAGGTTCCGCTTGCGCGACCGGTCCCCCTCCAGCATGCCTTTGACCTGCGGGACCGTCACGTGGCTCTCGTCCACCACGAGCAGGAAGTCGCGCGGGAAGTAGTCGATCAGGCACCCGGGCCGCTCGCCGGGATGCCGGCCGTCGAGATGTCGCGAGTAGTTCTCGATGCCCGGGCAGGTGCCGGCCTCGCGCAGCAGCTCCATGTCGTAGCGCGTCCGGAACTCGAGGCGCTGGGCTTCAAGCAGCTTGCCCTGCGCGCGGAACCAGGCCAGGCGCTCCTGCAGCTCGTCCTCGATCGTCTTGAGCGCGCGCTCGAGGCGCCACTCGGTCGTGACCCAGTGCTTGGCCGGCCACAGGGCCACGGCGTCCTTGGTCTCGAGGATCTCACCGGTGAGCGGGTCGAGCTCCACGATCCGCTCCACTTCGTGGCCGAACAGGTCGACGCGCACCGCGCGTTCCTCGTAGGCCGGGAAGACCTCGATCACGTCCCCGCGCGCCCGGAACCGGCCGCGGGCGAAGTCGATGTCGTTGCGCTCGTACTGGATGTCCACGAGCCGGCGCAAGAGCTCCTCGCGGGTCCGGCGCTCGCCCCGGCGGATCAGCAGCATGACTTCCTTGTAGTCCTCGGGCCGGCCCAGGCCGTAGATGCACGAGACCGAGGCCACGACGATGACGTCGCGGCGCTCCATCAGCGCCTTGGTCGCGGCGTGCCGCAGCCGGTCGATCTCGTCGTTGATCGAGGCGTCCTTGGCAATGTACAGATCGGTCTGCGGCACGTAGGCCTCGGGCTGGTAGTAGTCGTAGTACGAGACGAAGTACCGCACGGCGTTGTCGGGGAAGAACTCGCGGAACTCGCCGTAGAGCTGCGCGGCCAGGGTCTTGTTGTGGGCGAGCACCAGCGTGGGCCGCTGGGCCTGCTCGATGACGCGCGCAACGCTGTAGGTCTTTCCGCTCCCCGTGACACCCAACAGGGTCTGGAAGCGGTTGCCCGCCCGAAGGCTCTCCACCAGACCGGCAATCGCCTGTGGCTGGTCGCCGCTGGGAAGCAGATCCGTGACCATTCGAAGCGGGGGCATAAGAGTAGTATACCAGCCGGACGCGCGGCCGCTCCACAGGTGGTCTACAGGGGCGCGAACGGCCCAGAGGGGTCGGCCCGATCAGGGCGGCGGGGTCAGCTCCAGACGGGTGGGCTCCGACCGCAGGTCTCCTGGCCCCACGGCGACGGCGGTGATGACAATCCGGGTCCAGACCTGGGGGACACCTTGGAGGGCGATCCTGGCCGTCCAGCGGCCGCGCGGGTCAACCTCGACCACGACCGGGGGCAGCCGCAGATCGGCGGTAACACCCGGGGTCTCAACCACGACCACCAGCTCCACCTGCCGGGCCCGGGCTGCGGTCCCCTCGACGACCAGCGGCCAGATGATCCGATCACCCTGGCGGGGCGCGGTGATCATCGGGGCATCGAGCCGGGCGGTCTGGGTCGGCGTGGGTCTGGGCCCTGGCTCCACGGTGAACGTCCATGCGGTCGTCGCCTCATTGCCGGCCAGGTCCGCAATGGTCGCCTGCACCCTGATTCGACCCGGTGACAGCGCCGCCCGCGGCACGAAGGTCGCGCGGCGCGGCGACACCGCCGTCCGCCGCGCCGACGCTCCCTCGATCCACACGCGGAGGCTGTCTAGGTCCATCCCGGCCGGGCCCCGGTCGGCGAACTCGATGGCGATCTCCGGCCCGGTGTCGGTGGTCCTCGAGTTGGGCTCGGGCGTCCGCCGCGTGAACTCCGGGGGCACGCCGTCGATCGTGACCGCCGCCGCGGTGCGCCTGATTTCCTGGCCGCCGACGCGGAGCCGGAGGAGCAGGTCGGCCTCCCGGGCGGTCTCTCCGGCCCTGATGGTGCGCCGGCCGGTGTAGCGACCCGGTGGGCCCTCGGTCATCGGGACACCCGAGGCAACGCCTGCAATGTCAAAAGATGCCGCTCCACCCGGCGTGCCGTCCAGCATGACCGTGAGGATCGCGCCTACGCCGAGAGGGCCCGTGGCATCCATCCAGATGCGGTCGATGCGGGGCGGCACGATGATGACGGGCGGGGGGATTGGTGGGGGGACGGGCCGGGCCACACGACCGCGTGCACGGACCTCCCAGACCTGGCCGGTGACCGGGTTGACCCGGAGCACCACGTCCATACCCCGCTCCAGCAGGTCCCGGGTCACCTCCTGGTCCTCGATGAGGAACAGGGGGTCACCGGCCAGGACGAATGTCTGTCCGTCGGCGAGCGCCAGCGTGTGGCCGCTCAGTCGGTCGAGCCGTCCGGCGATCTCACGATACGTGGCCCGCAGCGTGACCGCCTGTCCGCGTCCGTCCACCTCCACGCTGACCGCGTCGCCGCGTCGGACCTGAGTCAACCCGGCGGCCCCGCCCTGCCCTGTCCGGGCATCCACCACGAACACTGCAGTGGCGGGCGTGACAATGATGGTGTGAATAGTGGTCGCGCTCCGCACCAGCACGCGCTGCGGTGAGACGAACGCGTCGACCCTCACCACAGTGCCTTCGATCAGGACAAAGGCCGGCGGCGCAGGCGTGATCGGAGGTGGGACGACGATCACCGGGGGACGCGGGTCGATTACGATCGGCGGCGGCACGGGGGTGGGTTCGATCGGACGCGGCGTCGGCAACGGCCGGAGAGGTGGCGCGACCGCGGCTGGCGAGCGCACGGAAACGATCCGGCGCGCAGGATCCCAGTCCACGGCGGCGCCGAGCGCTTCGCCCACGAACCGCAGCGGTACCAGCGTACGGCCTCCGATGATCATGGCCGGGACATCGAGCGCCACCACCCGGTCGTCCACCCGGGCAGATGGATTGCCGGGCTGCAGCACCACGGTCGTGGAGCCCCGCCGCGCGACGACCGTGCGGCTCTCCGGCCGCCACTCCACGGCCGCTCCCAGTCGCTCGAACACCCCGCGGAGCGGGATCAGCACACGGCCGCCGATGATCTCGGGAGGCTGGTCGAAGCTGACGCCGAGGCCGTCGACCACCACGGTGACCGCTTGGGCCGCGGCCGGGCGTGGCACGGCGAGCATCAGGGCGACGACGGTAAGCGCAACGGCACTCTGGCGGGATCGCACGGCAGGCCTCCTCAGGGGCGCGCTATTCCTGATACGTGTCCGGGACGCGCCCTGTTCGCGCCGATGCCTGCCAGGCCTGCCACAGGGCCTCAACATGGCGGCGCGTCTCCTCGGGCGTCCCGGAGTTGTCGATCACCCAGGTCGCCTCGGGCAGCTTCTCGCGCAAGGGTCGCTGCGCGGCGAGGCGCCGGCGCGCGTCGTCCTCGGTCAGCCCGTCGCGGGCGGCCAGCCTGGACACCTGCGCGGCCTCATTGGCATACACCACGACGATCCCATCCAGGGGATAGGCGCCGGGCGGCGTGACGTCGAGCAGGAGCGGGATGTCGATGACGACGATCGCGTCGGGCCGCCGGACCCGGATCGCCGCGAGGAGCTCGGCAATCCTCCGACGGATGGGCGGGTGGGTGATCGCGTTCAGCCGCCGGCGGGCCTCGGGATCCTCGAAGATGCGCGCGGCGAGCGCCGCGCGGTTGAGGCTTCCATCGGGGCGGAGCGCCGATGGCCCGAAGGCCGCGGCGATTTCGCGCAGCGCGGGACTCCCGAGCGAAACGACCTCGCGCGCAATCGCGTCGGCGTCGATCACCTCGGCACCCAACTCCCGCAGCGTGGCGGCCACCAGGCTCTTGCCGCTGGCCATCCCGCCGGTCAGTCCGATCACCCTCAGGCGAGAGGGACGGCGCTCGCCGTCCGCGACCGCCTCGCCCTTCACGTGCCCACCAAGCGCATCTCGACCCAGTTGGGTCCGGCCTTGGCTTCGGCGACGAGCGGGACCGAGAGCGGGAACGCGCGCGCCATCAACTCCCGGACACGCGCGGCGACCTCGTCCACCCTCTCTTCCCGAACTTCGAACAGCAACTCGTCGTGGATCTGCAGCGTCATCCGCACGCCGGATGACGCGGCGAATTCGCGCGCGACCGCCAGCATGGCGAGCTTGATGATGTCGGCGCTCGAGCCCTGGATCGGCGTGTTGATGGCGGTCCGCTCCGCTGCCTCGCGCACCTGGCGGTTGCGGCTCAGCAGGTCGGGCAGGTACCGGCGCCGGTTTAGGACCGTGGTCACGTAGCCGTCGCGCCGTGCCTGTTCGACGACGTTCAGCATGTACTCGCGCACCTTCGGGAATCGCAGGTAGTACTGCTCGATGACCCCGCGTGCCTCCTCACGGCCGATGCCGAGCTGCGCGGCCAGCCCGTGTTCGCTCATCCCGTAGGCGACACCGAAGACGATCGCCTTGGCCCTCCGGCGCAGCTCGGGAGTCACCGCATCCTGCGGCAGACCGAAGACCTGTGCCGCGGTCACGGTGTGGATGTCTTCCCCGCGCTCGAAGGCGGCCACCAGCCCTGGGTCGCGCGTGATGTGGGCCAGCACCCGCAGGTCGATCTGCGAGTAGTCGGCGCTGAGCAGCGACGAGCCGGGCGGCGCCACGATGCCGCGGCGGATCTTGCGGCCTTCCTCGGACCGGATGGGCAGGTTCTGGAGATTCGGCTGCTCGGTGATGACGCGGCCGGTCGCGGCCAGGGTCTGGTTGAAGGTGGTGTGGACCCGTCCCGTACGGGGGTCGGCCAGCCGGGGCAGCACGTCAATGTACGTGGACTTCAGCTTGCTGAGCTCGCGGTGCTCCACGATCTTTGCCACGACCTCGTGCCGGGGCGCCAGGGTCTCGAGCACCTCGGCATCGGTGGAGTACCCGGTCTTCGTGCGCTTGAGCGGAGGGAGCTGGAGCTTCTCGAACAGGATGAACGCGAGCTGCTTGGGCGAGCCGATGTTGAACTCGCTGCCCGCGAGCCGGTAGATCTCGGCTTCCAGCGCACGCAGGCGCGCGGCCAGCTCGTCGCCGAGCGCGGCGAGATACGGCACGTCCACGGCCACGCCGGTTTCTTCCATCGCGGCCAGGACTCCGGCCAGCGGGATCTCGACGTTCCGGAACAGACCGTCCACCTCGCGCTGCCGCATGCGTTCGTCAAGGATCGCCCGCAGGCGGCACAACGCGTGAGCCTGCCGGGCCACCACGTCCGGGACCAGCGCATCGCCGGCCCCCTCGGCCAGGTCCTCCTCCAGAAATTCGCGCGCCGCGGTCTCCAGCGAGTGGGTACGCTTCCCGGGGTTCAGCAGATACGACGCGATCCCCACGTCGAAGTCGAAGCCGCCGGCCGCGATGCCGCTGCGGCGCAGGGTGAGCAGGTCGGCCTTCAGGTCGGCGCTCGCCTTGCGGACCGATGCGTCTTCCAGCACCGACCTGAGCGCGGAGGGCACCGTTCCCGAGAGCGGCGACCATGCGGCGCGACCGCCAGCGGCGATGCCGGCCGCGATCACGGGCGCGACGAGCGGGTGCCCCTCACCCCGCAGGAACGCCACGCCGATCTCGTGCGCACCCTGAACACAGCTCAGGATCGCATCGAGCCCCTCGGCGTACTCGCAGACCGCGCCCGGGCTGCCGGCCGTGCCGGATGGGACCGGACCGCCCGACCGCACGGGCGCGGCCGTCATGGCATGGCGGAGCCGTTCGAGCAACCCCCGGAACTCCAGGTCGCGAAAGAGCGACTCGATCTCCCCCTGATCGGGCTCCTGCCGACGCAGGGCATCCCAGTTGACGGGAATCGGCACGTCGGCCACGAGGGTGGCCAGTCGCTTGCCCTGGAGGACCTGCTCGCGCCGCTCGGCCAGGGCCGTGCGGTGGCGGAGCGCCACCTCGTCCAGGCGCTCGAGCAGAGCCTCCACGGTGCCAAACTGGTGTACCAGCGCGCTCGCGGTCTTCTCCCCGATGCCGGGGACCCCGGGGATGTTGTCGCTCGGATCGCCGCGCAGGCTCTTGTAGTCGGGCAGGCGCTGTGGCTCAAACCCGAACCGCTCGCGGACCTTCACCTCATCGTACACGACGGTGTCTGTGATCCCCCGGCTTGTCATCATCACGCGAACGCGACCATCAACAAGCTGCAACGTGTCGAGGTCGCCGCTCACAATCACCACATCGAGACCCTGTGAAGCGGCCTGGCGGGCCATCGTCGCGATCACATCGTCGGCTTCGTAGCCCACCGCCTCCACCGTGGGGATCCGCAGGGCCTCGAGCACCTTTCGGCTCAGGCCGATCTGCGGTCGCAGGTCGTCGGGCATCGCCTCGCGGTGGGCTTTGTACTCCGCGTACTCCTGATGCCGGAAGGTGGGCTCGGGCCGGTCGAGGGCCGCGGCGATGTAGTCGGGTCGCTCTTCGTCGAGCACCTTGAGGAGCATCGAGGTGAAACCGTAGACGGCGTTCGTCGGACGACCCGACGACGTCGTCAGGTAGGGCAGCGCGAAGAAGGCGCGGTAGATGAGGCCGTTGGTGTCGAGGAGGACGAGCTTGCCTGGCATGCGGGTCACCGCTCGCCAATGTCGCTATGAGTTCTGCTGTCCACGCGCCCAGTACAGGTGGCGGATTGCTTCCGAGAGCTTCCGGGCCGCCGCCGCGGTCTCGGCGGCCTGGTAGAATCGTCCCTGCTGGTAGAGCGCCTGAGCGGTGGCATAGTGCCGCTGGCTCATGACGAGCAGTAGCTGCAGCTGTTCGTCGCGCGCGTCCGACGCGAGGCGGGCGACCCGATCCAGAAGGTCGCCTGCCGCTTTGATCTCTCGATCTGCGCGCTCTCGTTCGGGCCCTCCACCTGAAGGGAGGCCGCCCGGGCCCGCAGGCTGGTCAGGGATGTTGATGTCGGCGGGCGGTCCGACCCCCACCGGCGGTGCGGCTCCGCCGCTCGTCCCGGCGAGTGCAACCAGCAACACGAGGCCAAGAGTGGCCGTGCTGACACGCGGCCACGTACGACGATGCGAGGTCAATGATCGTTCCGGCACGATCTTCCTCCTCCAGACATCGAATGCGCTGCGACCCACCCACGCCCAAGTCGGGTGTACACGCGGCCAGGCCGGCGCGTGAGGGCCGCGAGGAGATCGAACTCTCGCGACGTCAAGTCGAGAGACCGCCCGTGCCACCAAGCTGCGCGCCGTTCGAGGTCAACCGCGAGGGGGCCCACCTCGCTTCTCGCCCCCCCGCGGCTCGTGCGCCTCAGGACGGCACGGATGCGAACGGAGAGCTCCTCGAAGCTGAACGGCTTGGCGACGTAATCGTCGGCGCCGGCTTCGAAACCTCGGATCTTGTCGTCAACCTCGCCCCGCGCGGTGACCATGATGATCGGGAGATCATACACCGCCCGGATTCGCTTGGCCAGGTCCAGGCCGTCGGCCGCCGGAAGAGCCAGGTCCAGCAGGACAAGGTCGTACCGGTCGTCGAGTTGGGCCAGGGTCCCCTGCAGATCGACATCGACCAGGTGGCCCTCGTGCCCGAGGGCGACCTGGAGCAGGCCTGCAATGGTCTTGTCGTCCTCCACGACGAAGATCTTGGCCACGCCCAATCCCCGCCGGCCAACTTCCTTCCATTCTACTCTACCCCAGCGCCCTACCGCCAAGATGACGGCAGATGACGGCGGATCAGCGGCGCGGGCACCCGCCGTCTTGAGGCAGGTCGAGGCGGAAGACCGGTCCGTTGTACCCGTTGATGCACGAAGGCAATTCGCTCATCTCGATGCGCGCCTCGGTCGCCACGTCGTACGTCTCCAGGACGATCCCGCGTGTGCCGAGGTTGAGGTGCATCAGCGTCACCGTCGAGCGCGCCGGAACCTGGGGATGGCCCACGTACGGCCTGGCACCGACGCCCCCGCCGGCGTGCAGGAGACGGAGGCGGCCGCGATGCGCTGGATAGTACGCCGCGTGGTGGCCGCTCACGTAGAGATCGACGCCCGCCGCCTCGAAGCGTCGGCGCCACGCCTCGCCCTGCTCGATCGTCTCCCCCGCCCTGCTGCGTTCCTCGGAGATGCCGTAGAGCGGGAGATGCCCGACGACGATCCGCATCGGTGCCGCGGCCGCAGCCTCACTCCACAGGGCCGCCAGCACCCACGGGGCGTCCTGGATCACGTGTGTGGAGGCGTCAACGGCAACGAAGAAGACTCCTCCAAGCACGAAGCTGTACAAGAATGGGAAGTTTCGGGCATCCACGTACTGGAGCAGCGGCCGGTGCGCGGGGTCTCGCCAGTAGGCCGCGGCAACGTCGCGCTCACGGGCAAAGAGGTAGCCGCCGCCAGCGGCCCGCGCCGCGGAGGCGTCGTGATTCCCGAGGGCGAAGCCGAAGGGGATGCCGGCCCTTCTCAGAGGGCGCCCCACAGTCGCGTCGAACGCCCGCCACATCTCGGGGAAGCGGGCCGAGGGGAGGTTAACGCTCTGCCCCGCGATCATGTCGCCCGCCGAGAGGACGAGATCAGGCTTCCAGACCGTCGTGATACGCGTGATGACGCGGCCCACGGTGGGGTGGTAGGTCGTCGAACCGTAAGGCCCGTTGAAGTCGCCGAAGACCGCCACGCGGACGACCTCAGCCGCAGGAGTCGCGCCTCCGCCGGCGCGCGGAGACGCGAGGGCGATGCCGATGGCGATGCCCGCCAGTGCGGCCTGCTGCCAGGATAGAACCACGCTGCGTCCAGTTCGTGAGAGCGTCCGCTACAGCCTCTCGATCGGGCGACTGGCCCTCCGTGCAGCCAGCCCCTCCACATTGCCTGGGGCCATCGCTGTTGAGTCACCCGCCGGCGGCATGATACGATTCATGCTGCCTGGAGCGAACTGAAGCATCTCCCGTTGTTGTGCCGGGGTGGCGTAACCAGGCAGCCGCGCTTGACTCAAAATCAAGTGGGGGAAACCCCGTGCGGGTTCGACTCCCGCCCCCGGCACCATCGAATCCGAGACTTGGCCTGAAGAACGCGCCTGGGCAACAGGTTCATTCATTCTGGGCATCACACCGGCCCTCACGGAGAGATCGCCACATCCAGCTTCACCAGGAAGTCCCAGATGGCGCGGATGTACTTCTCGTAGTCGGGCTCCCAGAGCCGGTGCCCGGCGGTGTCGAGCACGACGACCTGGGCCGAGGGCAGGTACTGTCGGTACTTCGCGGTGTCCTCTTCCCCGAGCAGGGAGTCCGGGCGTCCACCGCGGAGGATGAGCGTCGAACAGGTGATACGCGACAGCGATCCCCACAGGAGGAACATCTCACGTGTCCCTCCACCTGCCCGGCGGCCCGTGGTTGACGGCGGAGGCGCTCTCGGGTTGCCGGACCGCCGCCCCGGACTGCATGATCCTCAGGTAGTGCCCAAAGAACCAACGGAGAATTGAGGCCCCCGACAGCAGTGCCGATGCCCGACCCAGCCATCGTGGCGGCAACGTCAGCACCACGAGGTTTGCCCACAACAGCGCGCGATACCGCCTCCGATCCTCGGCGATGAACGCCCGGTAGGCCGCCTGGGCCTGCTCGAAGGACAGCACGCCATCGAGCACGCCCTGCGCCAGTTCGCCACACCGACTGCCGGCCAGCACCGCGGTGCGAATCCCCTCGCCTGTGAGCGGCAGGCAGTGCCCCGCGGCATCGCCCGTCACAAACACGTCCCGCGCCGCGCGGGGTGTCCAGCCCGTGGCCAGATAGCCGCCGTGCACCCGATCCGGATGTGCGCCGAACCGGGCCATGAACTCCTTCAGCGCCGGGAGCAGCGTGGTGCGGCCGCGGTAGGACAAGACACCAAATCGTGCGACCTGCCCGCACGGAAACGCCCACGCGTAGCCGTCGCGGATCTCGGGGACGAAGTGGAAGTGCAGACCCGGAGGGACCCGAACGGCTACCTCCGATTCGATCCCAAAGGCGACGCGGCGCGGCCGGCCCGGTCCAGCCAGCGCAGCCCGCGGCCCGGTGGCGTCGATGAGCACGCGCGCCTCGAACGCGCCCGCGGTCGTCAGCACCCTGCGGCCCTCGCGTCCGAGCACGGACGCCAGGCGGAACTCTGCGCCGGCTCCGGCGGCCGCGTTCCGGCAGTACCGGTCGTAGTCGAAGGTCACGAATGGCTCTGGTAGCGGCCACGCGACCAGCGCGCCCGGCGTGTGGATGACCAGGTCGTGATGTACCTGCAACACCGATCCCTCGGCCCCCATCATGGCGACGATCCGCCCGGGGGCCGCACAGGCTGATGTCACCCCGCTGCCAATCGGCTGGCGATCGATGAGCAGCACGCGGCCACGCAGTCGGCGCGCAGCTGCCAACCCCGCAAACGAGGCGCCGGCGATGATGACGTCGTGGATCGGCTCAGGAGGGCGTATCACTCAACAGGCCGCGCGTGCTCGAACTTGTGGATGCCGCGGTATGCCGGCACGGTCAGGTCAAGCTGCCGGTTGATGGCGATCGTCAAGCCGAGCGCCCGCAGCCCGTCGATCAGGCCCCCGCGGATGTTCAGCGCGCCTTCCAGCGTGACGGGATCTCCCAGCGCGGCGATGACGAATGGCCCGGTCAGGCGCTGCAGGTTCACGACCGCGGTGCCGCCCACCTGGCCGAAGCCTGTCGTGGCCGTCACACGCTGCCCGTTCACCGCTACCGCCTCGGCCCCGGCCGCCCACAACTCATTCACGACGCTCACCAGGTCTTGATAGGTCACGACGATCGGCGTGCTACCCTTGGGCTGCGTCTTGGCGTCGTCAAGCAGCACCGCGACCCCCGGGCCACGCATCGCCTTGAGACCGGCGGCCGTGCGCAGGCTCTCGAGTTCCCTGCTCATCGCGGCGGCGAGTGTCCGTCCTTCGGCGGTGGCGCGCTCGTACTCGATCAGCCGCCTCTGCATCGCCTCGACCTGACGCTCGAGCTCCTGCCGCGCGTCGCGTTCCTGACGCAGGAGCGTCGCCAGGGCGTAGACGTTGCGCGTCGGGACCTCAGGCTGGGCCTGCAGCAGCCGGCCTGCGCGCACCTGGACGACGAACAGGAACCCCAGGCCCAGCAGGATGACCGCGGCGATCGCCTGCAGCCAGGTCACTTCCGCCGGCGGCCGCGCGCTCACCGGGAGCTCCTCCGGGCGCGCTCGATGCGGTCGCCCAGCCGCGCCCGGCCCTCCTCGCCGACGAAGATGCCGGCGTGGCGGCCGGTGATCCGGCCCTGTGCGTCGATGAAGAACGTCGTCGGGATTCCGGACACCCGGTAGGTGTGCATGATCTCGTTGCTGGTGTCAATCACCGCCGGATAGGTGATCTCGTGCTTCTCTAGAAAGGCCCTGGCGGCGGCGGGCTGATCCTGGATGGCCACGCCAAGGAATACCACCCCGCGATCACGGTGCGTCTGCCACACGCGCTCGAGGTCCGCGGCCTCCATCTCGCACGGCGCGCACCACGACGCGAAGAAGTTCAGCACGACCACCCGTCCTCGAAAGTCGGCCACCCCAATCCGTTCAGGACCTCGAAGCGACGGCAGCGCGAAGGCCGGCGCGAGCCGGAGCACCTCCGGCGCGTCCAACGCCGGGGGGGCGGCGTCGGGGGCCGCCTGCTCCGTGGAACGCTGGCCCAGTGAATACGCTGCAATCATCGCCGAGAGCAGGAAGAACAACGCCGAGAGGGCGAGGAGCGTCCGCGAGGGCGACGCCGCGCGCCGCGGTTGCGGCTCCCCGGGGTGCGGCATCTCACTCATGGCGATCGGGCGTCCAGGCCGCGGTCTGAGGGCCCAGCAGCACCTCGACCTCCTCGACGACGCGCGGCGATCTCGCCACGCGGAGATCACCGGCCTGCATCCGCACCTCGCGGCCGCCGGCGCGCACGGTCAGGAGCACCGGCCGGTTCCCTCGATGCCGGGCCAGCAGCGCCCGCAAGCGGTGCAGGCCGTCTTCACCATGGCGGTCGGCATCCAGGAGAACGTGGAGCGCGACCTCGGGGTTCGCCGCGCCACCGCCGTCTGCCACCGGCTGCGACGGGCCGCCGTCGAGCACTTGTCCGTCGTCCGCAGGCTCGCCGGCAGGAGGCGCCTCATCGAGGGCGATCACCCCATCGGCCAGGACCTTGGCCTGCTGCTCGGCGATGTCGAGCCGACCCCGCACGACGACAATGGCGTCGCGGCGCAGCGCCAGGTGGGACTGCTCGTAGGTCTTGGGGAAAACGATCACCTCGACGCTGCCGGTCAGGTCTTCGAGGGTCATGAAGGCCATGGCCGCGCCGTTCTTGGTCGTCGTCCGCTTCAACGCCGTGATGAGTCCTCCCACGACCACATCGCTGCGGTCGCGCATCTCGGGCAACTGGCTGATCGTCGCGGTCACGCGACGGGCCAGGCGCTCCCGGACATGGCCGAGCGGATGGCCGGAGATGTACATCCCCAGCATGTCACGCTCCATGGCCAGCAGCTCGGCCCTCGAGAACTCCTCAACCTTCGCCTGCGGCGCGACGGATGACGCGGGCAGATCCTCGCCCGCCCCAAACAGCCCGGTCTGCGCCCCGGCTTGAGCTCGAGCGAGCCGCTGCCCGGCGGCCATGGCCGCGTCGATCTCCTGCAGGAGCGCGGCCCGCGGCCGGCCCAGCGAGTCGAAGGCGCCGGCCTTGATCAGGCTCTCGAGCACGCGCTTGTTGACGGTTCGCGTGTCGAGGCGCGCCACGAGGTCGGCGAGCGAAGCGAACGGCCCGCCGCGCTCGCGCGCCCTGAGGATCGCCTCAACGGCGCCGACGCCGACGTGCTTCACGGCGGCCAGTCCGAACCGGATGGCGCCGCCAACCACGGTGAACGTGTCCATCGACTCGTTCACGTCGGGGGGAAGCACCCTGATCCCCATCCGCTCGCACTCGGCGACCGCGTTGGCCACCTTGGCCATCCAATCCTGGCCCAGCGCCTCGGTGGTGAGCACGGCCGCCATGTACTCGGCGGGGTAGTTCGCCTTCAGATAGGCGGTCTGATAGGCAATCAACCCGTAGCACGCGGCATGCGCCCGGTTGAAGCCGTAGCGCGCGAACGGCTCGAACAGCTCCCAGATGGCGGCGGCGGTGCGCCTGGGCACGCCGTTCGCCCGCGCGCCCGTCAGGAACTTCTCGCGGTGCGCGGCCAGCTTGTCGGCGATCTTCTTCCCGACCGCGTACCGCAGGGTGTCGGCCTCGGCCAGCGTGTACCCGGCCACCGCCTGGGCCACGGCCATGACGTCTTCCTGATAGACCATGACGCCGTACGTGTCGGCCAGCACCTCGTCCATCAGCGGGTGCAGCGTGCTGGCATGCTCGAGACCGTGCTTGCGCCGGATGTACGCCGGGATGGTGGCCATCGGCCCGGGCCGGAACAGCGCCACCATGGCCATGATGTCCTCGAGGCGCGTGGGCTTGAGTTCCTTTACGTACCGCGTCATGCCCGCGCCTTCGAGCTGGAAGATGCCCACGGTCTCGCCGCGCGACAGCAGCGCAAACGTCGCCTGATCGTCGAGGGGGATGTCCTTCAGCTCGATGGTCACCCCGCGCACCCGCTCGATGATCCGGAGCGCCCGGTCGAGGATCGTCAGGTAGGACAGCCCCAGGAAGTCCATCTTGAGCAGGCCGATCTTCTCGACTGCGTCCATGTCGTACTGCGTCATGACCAGGTCGCCCTTGGTCGCGCGCTGCAGAGGGACCAAGTCCACCAACGGGTCGTGGGAAATGATCACGCCGGCGGCGTGCGTGCTGGCGTGCCGGGCGACACCTTCCAGCTTGCGGGCGAGGTCGACGAGGCGGCCGACGGTGGCACTCTCCTCAGACGCGCGGCGCAGCTCGGGATCGGCCCGCAGCGCCTCGTCAATCGCCGCGTTGAATGGGATGAGCTTGGCGATCCGGTCGACGTCGGCATACGGCAGCCCCATGACGCGGCCGATGTCGCGCACCGCCTGGCGCGCGCCCATCGTTCCGAACGTGATGATCTGCGCGACGTGGTCGGCCCCGTACTTGTCGATGACGTACCGGATGACCTCGTCGCGCCGGCTGTCCATGAAGTCGACATCAATGTCGGGCATGGTGAACCGCTCGAGGTTGAGGAACCGCTCGAAGGGCAACCGGTACCGCAGGGGATCGATGTCGGTCACGCCCAGGGTGTGCAGCACCAGGCTCCCCGCGGCCGATCCCCGGACCGTGGTCAGGATGCCCCGGTCGCGCGCGAACCGCACGAAGTCCATGACGATGAGGAAGTAGGCCGCAAACCCTGTCCGCGCGATCACCTGGAGCTCCATGTCCAGCCGCGCCTGCTGCTCCGGCGTGGGCCGGCCGTAGACCCGCCGCAGGCCGGCCTCACACATGGCCCGCAGGTACGAGTCGGGCGTCTCGCCCTCGGGCACGGGGAAGTGCGGCAGCTTGGCTCTCCCCAGGTCAAGCTCGAGCCCCGCGCGGTCCGCGATCTCCAGCGTCGCCCGCAGCGCCTGCGGCCACTCGGCGAAGCGCCGGGCCATCTCTTCGGCGCTCTTCAGGTAGAACTCGGGCACATCGCCCATCCGCGGCTTGCTCGTCGCGTCCAGCGTGATGTTCATTTGGATGCACATCAGCGCGTCCTGCGCCTCGGCCTCGTCCCTGTGAACGTAGTGCACGTCGTTGGTGGCCACCAGGGGAAGATCCAGGTCGCGCGCGAGCTGCAGCATCCCGCGGATATTGCGCTCCTGATCGGGCAGGCCGTGCTGCTGGATCTCAAGATAGTAGTTGCCAGGCCCGAAGATGTCGCGGTAGGCCGCCGCGACCTCACGCGCGGCCCGCAGGTCGTCGCGCAGGATGGCGCGGGTCACCTCACCCTGCAGGCAACCCGACAGGGCGATCAGCCCCCGGCTGTGCTGGGCCAGCAGCTCACGGTCCACCCGGGGCTTGTAGTAGAACCCGTCGAGATGTGCCCGGCTGGTCAGCCGCAGCAGATTCCGGTAACCTTCCACGTCGGTCGCCAGCAACACGAGGTGGTGGGGATTGACGTCGAGCTTGGGATCGCGATCGGTGTGCCGGCGCGGCGCCACGTAGGCCTCGACACCGATGATGGGGGTGAGTCCGTGCTGGCGGGCCTGCAGGTAGAACTCAACGGCGCCGTACATCGTGCCGTGGTCGGTGACCGCGATGGCGGGCATGCCCATCTCGGCTGCCGCGCGCATGAGCGGCTCGATCCGGCTGGCGCCGTCGAGCAGCGAGTACTCGGTATGGAGATGGCAGTGGACGAAAGGGTCGGGCATGGGCTCAGAAGGATTGTAGCACAGCGGGCACTTCGAGGGTCCGGCGCGCCGCCGGGGGGCGTGAGAACCGCCGCTCAGATCCGGCGCAGGGCCGCGACCAGGTGCACGTGGCTGGTGTGCGGCAGCAGATCCACCGGCTGAACCTGGACCACCTGATATCGCGCCTGTCGCCACGCCCTCAGGTCCCTCGCGCACGTGGCCAGCGACCGGGCAACATACACGACCCGCGGCACGCCCGCCGCGGCCACAGCGGCGACCACAGCCGGGGCGATCCCGGGGCCCTGGGCCGTGACCACGACCACATCGGGCCGACGCCTCGCGGCAGCCCCCGCCAGCGCCCGTGCCGGATCACGGGTCGTGAAGACCACGTTGGCCGCGCCGTTCTGAGCGGCGACCTCCCAGGCGTCGGCAGCCTGGCGGCGGCTGGACACAACCCCGGTGACCGCGTCCGCCGTCTGGGCCAGCGCCATGGCGATTATCGGCGTCTGCGCGGTCAGGTCGACCGCCGTGTCGCCGGCGCGCAGGTCCGCGGCCTGCACCACGGCGTCCACCAGCAGGCTCATGGCCCGCGGGTGGGCCGGCATGGATGTCGTCGGGCGGAGACGGAGGCGGAAGCCTGCGATCAGGTCCTCGATGTGATCCCGGCCCCACAGGAGCCGCACCCTCGGACCGAGCAGCTCGGGTGTCGGCGCCGGCTGCACGGAACTGAGGATGCCCACCAGGCCCGGCACGCGGTCAAGGAGTGCGTGTACCATCGCCGAGGCATCGGGCAGCCGGGCAGCGGTGGAGAGCGTGAGCAGGGCCTGCCCGGTGGAGAAGGACGCGACACCAACCAGGCCGCGCACCAGCCCCCGACCCGTGGCCCGGTCGTAGATCGGCAGGCGCAGGTCGGACACCGCGTCCTTGGTGATCTGGAGCATCCCCTCGTTGGCAGGGTGCTGTACCGGGCATCGGGCGATGTCGAGCACTCGGGCGCTGCCATGCGGATGGAAGCCGAGGACGATCTCGCCGCCCCTCTCACCGAAGACCGCGCGCATGACGTTGCGGTACGCCCAGGGCTCGCCGCCGATCGTCTCGGCGACCAGATCGCGGCGTAGATCCGCGTGCTCCTTCAGGAAGTCCTTGACGAGCCGGGTCTTCACCCGGCGCTGCAGCGCCGGGGTGAGATGTTGCCACTGGCACCCGCCGCACCGGCCGAAGTGGGAGCACTGCGCCGGCACGACCTCGCCCGACTTGCGCAGCAGCGCGACCAGCCGGCCCTCGGCGCGGCGGCCACCCTTTGTGACCTCAACCACGGCCTCCTCGCCAGGCACGCCAAAGGGCACCGCGAGCAGCACCGCGCCCAGGCGCACCGTCGCAGCTCCGGCGGGATCCACCCCGGTGAAGCGCACGGTCAGTCGCTCGCCGATGTGCACGGCCCCCAGCCCCGCGTAGCGGGCGTGGCGTGTCGGCACCTGCGTGCCCGGTACCAGCGTGCGGGTGCGGGGCCGGCGTGAAGCCTGGGGTGACCAGGGCGAAGCGCTCACAGGCCCAGGTGCTCCCGGAAGAGCCGATTGACGGCCTCAGGGTTGGCGCGACCGCCGGTCGCCTTCATGACCTGCCCGACGAGAAAGCCCAACACCTTCACCTTCCCGGCTCGAACATCGGCGACGGGCCCGGGGTGCTCGGCGATCACGGTCAGAACGGCCTCACGCAAGGCGGCTTCGTCGCTGATCTGCGTGAGCCCTCCGGCTGCGACGACCGCCGCCGCGTCCTGATCGTGGTCGATCATGGCCACAAGGACGTCCTTGGCGGTCCGACTGCTGACCGTCCCATCGTGGATCAGGCGGAGCAGGCCCACCAGCCGGCCCGGCGTGAGGGCGATCTGGTCGATCTCGACGCCGCGGTCGTTGAGGTAGGCGGTCACCTCACCGACAAGCCAGTTCGCCACCACCTTGGGATGTGGGAAGGTCGCAACGGTCTCCTCGTAGAAGCGCGCCATGGCCGGCGTGGCGGTGAGCAGGTCGGCATCGTAGAACGATAAGCCGAAGGCGGACATGAAGCGGTCGCGTCGGGCCGCCGGTAACTCCGGCAGGGCCTGGCGCACGCGCTGCAGCGCGAGGTCATCGATCTCCAGCGGCACGAGGTCGGGCTCTGGAAAGTACCGGTAGTCCTGCGCCTCTTCCTTGAAGCGCGAGCCAAAGGTCAGGCCGCGGCGTTCGTCCCAATGCCGGGTCTCTTGGACGACCGCATCGCCGTGGGTCAGCAGCTCGGCCTGCCGGTCGGCCTCGAAGGCCAGGGCCCGCTCGACCGCGCGGACCGAGTTCATGTTCTTGACCTCGGTCCGGGTGCCCGCCGCGCCGCCGGGCGGCCGCAGCGAGACGTTGGCGTCGCACCGCATCGTCCCTTCCTCCATCCGGCCGGTGCTCACCTCGGCGAACTGCAGCAGGCGGCGCAGCGCCAGCAGGAACTCCCGGGCCTCGCCTGGCGAGCGGAGGTCGGGTTCGGTCACGATCTCCATCAAGGGAATGCCGGACCGGTTGTAGTCCACCAAACTGTAGGTCTCGACGCCGACACCCTCGGGATGGACGAGCCGGCCGGTGTCTTCTTCCAGGTGCACGCGGCGAATGCGGACCGGGGTACGGCGGCCGTCCACGATCACCTCCAGGTAACCGCCGGTGGCCAGGGGTGGATGGCCGGCGTACTCGTACTGGGAGATCTGGTAGTTCTTCGGGATGTCGGGATAGTAGTAGTTCTTCCGGTGGAACTGGCTGCGCGGATGCACCGTGCAGCCTAGGGCCAGGGCGGTACGCAGCCCCAGGTCGACCGCGTGCCGGTTGATCACCGGGAGCGACCCGGGGAGGCCCAGACAGACCGGACAGACCAGCGTGTTCGGCGGCGCGCCAAACGTCGTCGCGCACCCGCAGAACATCTTGGATGCGGTCAGGAGCTGCACGTGGATCTCCAGCCCGATGACCGTCTCGTAGCGGACCGCGGTCTCCCGAGCCACGATCGTGCCGTACCTCCTACCCCGTCGCCTGTCCGGGCGGCCGTTCGCCCGCGCTCACGGGGCCTGCGCCGGCCGGCGGCACCTGGAGGTGCCAGGTCGTCGCCTGCTGATAGGCGTGGCCCACCCGCAGGAGCGTGGATTCGTCAAAGGCCCGGCCGATCAACTGCAACCCGACCGGCAGCCCCTGGGCGAACCCACAGGGCAACGCCAGGCCAGGCAACCCGGCCAGGTTCACCGGGATCGTGAAGATGTCCGAGAGGTACATCTGCAGCGGATCATCCACCCGCTCGCCGAGCGCAAACGGCGGGGTCGGCGCCACGGGCATGACGACGACGTCCACCCGCTCGAACGCCCGCTGGAAATCGCGGGCGACGAGCGTCCTGACCTTCTGGGCCTTGATGTAGTAGGCTTCGTAGTATCCAGCCGAGAGCGCGTACGTGCCGAGCATGATGCGCCGCTTGACCTCGGCCCCGAATCCCGCACGGCGGGTCTCAGTGTACATCGCCGGGAGGTCGTCCGCAGCCGCGCGCAGGCCGTACTGCACCCCATCGAAGCGGGCCAGGTTCGACGACGCTTCGGCCGGTGCGATGATGTAGTACGCAGGCAACGCGGCATCGATCGTGGGCAGGGTGATCTCCTCGACGGGCAGGCCCAGCGAGGCGTAGACCTCCAGCGCCTCCCGCAGCGCGCTCGCCACATCGGGATCTACCCCGGCGCCGAAGGCTTCGGCCGGGATCCCCAGGCGAATCCCCTCGGGCCGATGCCTCAGGTCGGCCGCGTAGTCTGGCACCGGCAGATCCACGGATGTCGAATCCCTCGGATCATGGCCGGCAATGACCTGGAGCAGCAGTGCGCAGTCGGCGACGTCGCGCGCGAATGGCCCGATCTGATCCAGCGACGAGGCGAACGCCACGAGCCCGTAGCGCGAGACACGGCCGTAGGTCGGCTTCAACCCGACCACCCCGCAGAACGCCGCCGGCAGGCGGACCGACCCGCCGGTATCTGATCCGAGCGCCAGGGGCACATCGCCGGCGGCGACGGCGGCCGCCGAGCCGCCGCTCGAGCCGCCGGGGACCCGGGTACGGTCCCACGGGTTGCGCGTCGGCCCGAAGGCAGAGTTCTCGGTGGACGAGCCCATGGCGAACTCGTCCAGGTTGGTCTTGCCCAGTACGATCGCGCCCGCCTGGCGCAGCCGCTCGACGAC
>JBBIOB010000028.1:0-36351 GCA_037443565.1 Armatimonadota bacterium
CGGGGTTGTAATCCCGTTCCGGTCATACCCGTAGGAAACGCTCCGAAAGGTTGCCCCCCCAGGAACCCTTCGTATCGCTTCCCACGCGCACGGTGGCATGATAGCATGACAGCAGGAAGGAGGAGGGTCGATGCCTGTGATGGGCGGTACTGAGCTCAAAGTCGTCGGGAAGAGCGGACAGATCTCTCTGGGCAAGACCTACGCCGGCAAGGCTCTGCGCGTTGAGCGGCGCGAGGATGGCAGCATCCTTCTCACGGCCGTGGCGATGGTGCCGGAGAGTCAGCTCTGGACGCTGGACGCCCCGCATCGTTCCCGTATCGAACGGGGCCTTGCCTGGGCTGCAGAGGCCGCGCCCACCGAGACCGATGTTAGCGTCCTCCTGAAGCGACGGGTAAGGCGTCGCGGGCACACGCGTGGCCGCCGCCGGTAGCCGCGTTCGTCTGGACCTCAACAGCCCCGAGTTCCAAGACGTCGTGTTTCACCTCGAGTCGGCCGAGTTGAACCAGGTCGTGGCATCGCTTCGCCGACTTCGCCAGCTTGACTGGAACACGCTGTATCAACAGACCGGCTTCCGTTGGGAGGCGATAGAGCACCTCAAGGCGCCCAACGGCGCCGGGGTGTATTCGCTGCGCTTGAGCCAGAAGGTTCGCGCCGCGGCATACCGAGATGGCGACTTCCTCCGGCTGATCTCGCTCCACCCGGATCACGACTCCGCGTACGAACGCTGAGACCCGAGCCGCCCCACGGGAAGCCTGCTGGGCTGATCCCAAACCCTCCCGCGCCCGGTGTGTTGTCATGGCTGCGACGTCCTCGAGCGGCGGAAACCCTTGTCCTGACGGGGTTTGGTGCCCCCAGCGGGATTCGAACCCGCGTTACCGGCTTGAAAGACCGGCGTCCTGGGCCTGCCTAGACGATGGGGGCGCGGACGCTAGTAGTATACCATCAGGCGGTGGCGAACCGCTCAAGAAACACTGCCACCGACCGCTCGAACAGCCGCATGCCCTCCAGCGTGGCGTACTCGTCCGGACTGTGCGCGCGGCCGCCGTGGCCGAGCCCGCCCATCACGAACGGCATCCCGAGCGTCTTCGAGAAGAGATACATCGGCGCGCTGCCGGCCAGCGTCGGCCAGGGGTGCGGGTCGATCCCCTGGCTGCGGATCGCCTCGACCATCGCCTGCACCACCGGGCTCTTCCACGGCGTGCGCGCCCAGGGGTAGGTCTGCCAGAGTTCGATCTCGATGTCGCCGAATCCCTGCCGGTCGAGGTGCCGGCGCAGGCGCTCCAGCGTGCGGTCGGCGTCCATGCGGGGGACCATCCGGATATCGACCCGCGCGCGCGCCTCGTGCGGCAGCACCGTCTTCGACCCCGGGCCGACCCAGCCCGCGATCAGCCCATCAATGTTGAGGGTGGGCAGCGTCAGGTAGTTGCGCAGCAGTCCCTCGCCGCGCGCCTCAAACTTGAACCTCCGAACGTCGTTCGCCTCCAGGACCTCCTGCTCGCTCCAGACGTCCGCCAGCCGCTCGAGCAGCCGCTCTTCGTCGGCATCGAGCGGGACGATCTCGTCGTAGAAGCCGTCGATCAGGATCTGCTCATCGCGGCCCATCGCTGACGTGAGCGCCTGCAGGAGCCTCCACACCGGGCTGCCGATCCACACGGCGTTGCTGCCGTGGATCATGCGGCCGGTCGGCCCGCCCCAGGGGCCGCCCCGGCAGATCCACTCCATGAAGATGATGCCCTTGACGCCGAGATAGAGGTTGGCGATCCCGCGCGGGTCCTGGCCGTAGAACGCGAAGTACGCGGCGTCGGCGCGCAGCCGGTCGCGGTGCGCCTCGACGAACTGCGCGAGGTGCCGGCTGCCGAGCTCCTCTTCGCCTTCGACCATGAAGACCACGTTGACCGGCGGGGTGCGGCCGAGCGCGCGGTAGGCGCCGAGCACATTGAGGAAGCCCGCCATGGGACCTTTGGAGTTGAACACGCCCCGGGCGACCATCGAGCGGCCGTGCTGGGGCAGCTCGACGACCTCGCCGCCGAACGGGGACACGGTCCACGCCTCGCCCTCGACCGGCTGGACGTCGTACATGCCGTAGAACAGCAGGGTCCTGGCCGCGCCGGCCTCCAGCCGGCCCCAGACGACAGGATGCCCCGGGGTTGGGATGATCTCGGCGGTCCCCCCGACCTCGCGGATCCGTGCCGCGACCAGACCGGCCATCTCGGTGATGCCCGTGCCGTCGGCGCTGATGCTGGGCTGGCGGATGAATCGCCTGACCTGCTCGATGTGCTCGGACTGATGGGCGTCGAGGTGCGCGAGAATGTCTGCGTCGGGCATGGCCTGCTCCGTGGTCACGCGCCCGCCGGCCTAGAACGGCCCGCGGACCGCGCCGCCGTCCACCTGGAAGGTCCCGCCCGTGATGAAGCTCGCGCGCTCCGAGGCCAGGAACACCGCCAGGTTGGCGAACTCGGCCGGCCGGCCCAGCCGCCCGAGCGGGATCTGCGAGATCCACAGGCGGCGCTCGGCCTCTTCGAACGCGACATTCTCGCGCTGCGCGTAGCCCTGGGTGAGCTCAACCAATCGGTCGGTGGCGATCGGCCCAGGGCAGATCGTGTTCACCAGGATGTTGTGCGGGGCGAGCTCGATCGCCTGGGTCTTCGCCAGCCCGACGACCGCCAGGCGCACCGCGTTCGAGAGCGCCAGGTTGGGCACCGGGTGCTTGACCGAGAACGACGCCACGTGCAGGATGCGGCCCCACTTCTGCTGCTGCATCGAGGGGATGACCGCCCGGCACAGGCGCACGACCGCGAGGAGCAGCGTCTGCACCGTGCCTTCCCATTGTTCGTCGGTGAGCGTCGCCGACGGTGCCGCGGGCGGTCCGCCCGCGTTCGTCACGAGGATATCCACACGGCCGGCCTGGTCGAGCGCGTGACGAACCAGGCGGTCGATGTCCTCGGCGCGGCCCACATCTGCCACCACCGGCGTGGCCCGCCCGCCCGATGCCTTGACCGCGGCGTCGCCGTTGATCGCCTCGGCCGCGGCGCCGACCGACGCGGCCGAGCGTGAGCACATGACCACGTGCGCGCCTTCAGATGCCAGCCCCTCCGCGATCGCGCGGCCCAGCCCGCGGCTCGATCCTGCCACGATCGCCACCTTTCTCTGCAGTCCCAGGTCCACCGTGCCGTCCTCCTGTGTGCGAGATCCAGATGACGCTGCCGCGAAAGCCGGCCAGTCGGGACTTGGCGACCGGCACGTGGGTCTCCTGCGCGCCGTCGAGCAGCAGGCTGTGCACCTGCCTGGACCAGGGCACCAGCGCGGTCACCCGTCTGAGGTTGACGAGGTAGGCGCGATGCGTGCGCAGGAACCCCCAGGGGGCCAGCACGGGCTCCAGCGAAGAGAGCGGCGCGCGGAGGCGGAAGGCGCCGAGATCGGTGTGGAGGATCGCCTCGCCGCCGCGGGCTTCCACAAACCGGATGGACTCCGGGGCGAGCGCGACCCGATGGTCCTCGGTCGGGATGAAGAGCCGGGGGACGCACGCGGGATCCGCGGATAGGCGGCCGCGCTTCAGCCGCATCTCGAGTCGCATCCGTACCCGCCGAACCGCCTCTGCGACCCGCGCGGGCGCCAGTGGCTTCAACAGATAGTCCGCGGCTCCGATGTCGAACGCGACCGCCGCGTAGTCGGCGTAGCCGGTCGTGAAGACCACGACCGAGGCGGCCTCCAACCGGCGCGCCACCTCCAGCCCATCGAGATCCGGCAGGCGGATGTCGAGACAGACGAAGTCCGGCCGGATCCGGCGCGCAACATCGAGGAGTTCCTGCCCCGTCGCGCACTCTCCGGCGATTCGGACCGAGCAGCCGCCGAGCAAGGCGCGCAGGTGCGTCCTGGCGCCGGCTTCGTCGTCGGCGATGACCGCCCGGAGCTGAGCTGCGGTGGGCACTCTCGGGCCTCAGCGCGGAATGGCAGACTGCGGGAAGGTCGCGGGCATGCTGACCGTGACCAGCGTGCCTCTGCCGATCCGGCTGTACACCCGCAGCCTGGCCGCATGCCCCCACAGCGCCTCGAGGCGAAGCCGCACCCCGACGAGCCCCCACCCCGGCCTGGCCGGCGGCCGCCGCATCCCCGGCCCGGTGTCGCTCACGGCGATCAGGAGTGTCCCGCCGCGCAGGCGCGCGGCGATGCGAACCCGACCTCCGTCGGGCCGGCGGGCGATCCCGTGGGTAATGGCGTTCTCAACCAGCGTCTGCACCACGAGCGGCGGAACGAGGGCCTCACGCGTCTCGTCCCCGCAGCAGACCTCGAGCCGCAGCCGGCTCCCCAGCCGCGCCCGTTCAACCGCCACGAAGGCCAGGGTGGACCAGAGCTCATCGGCCAGACGGACCAGCGGTCGGACCGGGGCCAGCGTGCCCCGAAGGTACCCGGCCACGTGCGCGAGGAGGTCCTCAGCGGCGTCCGGCCTTCGGCGGAGCAGCGCGCCAGCCAGAGAGAGCGTGTTGGCCAGGAGGTGGGTCTGCGCCTGAGCGCTCAGCGCGGGGAGCGCCAGGAGCCGTCTCCCTGCTCGCGACACATGCTGGTGCCCCATGGGCGGCCTCCTCCCGCGATGTGGACGGCGTCGGACTGTTGGGGGTGAAGGTGCCCGGTGGATTCAAGGGAGCCAGTCCGAGTTCCTGCAGCGATCATGGAGGCAGCCGGCGGGCCCACGGGCGCCTGGCGTCCGATCCGGCCTCGCGGTCTCATCATCGGCTCTCCCTCGAGGAATCGCCGCAGCCGCGTCAGCCCACGCTGCTGGATCTCGATGGTCCGCGTCATCGACAGCGCGAGCCGCTCCGCCACCATCCGGGCGGTGAGCCCGTGGACCATCGTCAAGAGGAGCACCTCCCGGTCGCGCACCGGCAGCGCCGCGAGGCCCTGCCACAGGCGACGCCGCAGGTCGGCCTCGAGCACGAGGTTCTCCGGCCCCGCGTCCTCGTTGGCCGGCAGCTTCATCACATTGTCGAAGTCGACGAACTGGAAGCCCCGGGCAGGCGCAGCCGACGCGCCGTCTCGGATCGCCCGCCGCACGCGCCGGACCGCGCGAGGCAAGGGGTCGCGGTCACGCAGGCCGTCCAGCATCGCCCCGCGGATCCGGCGGCTCGCGTAGACTGGAAACCCCACACCGCGCGCCGGATCGTAGCGCTGCAGAGCGCCGATCAGCCCGATGACGCCGTCGCTGACCAGCTCGTCCAGTTCAACCGACGCGGGCAGCCCTCGCCGCATGGTCCGGGCAATTGCCCCCACGAGCGGCAGGTATCCCTCCACCGTCGGCGCCATGAAGGTCGGCCCCGCGGCCGCTGGCTCCATAGCCGTTGGCTCCATGACGGCCACACCCCCTCGATCCCTGATCTGGAGTGTCCACAGCATGCCTCGGGGGACGCGGCCGTTGATCGTGGGAAGGCCAACAGGCGGAGAGCCGGGGACAATCGGGGACAGAGGCCAGATGAACGGGCTCCGCCGCGGTATGTGCGGTATGATGGAAGAGTAAGGAGGGATCGCTGATGCATGTGGAGGTCGCAGGAACCAGGCTTGGCTATGAAGTCGACGGCGCCGGGCCGCCGCTGGTGCTGCTCCACGCCTTCCCCTTGAACCGGGCGATGTGGGGACCGCAGGTGGCCGCGCTGCGCGATCGGTTCACCGTCATCACTCCGGACCTCCGCGGCTTCGGTGAATCCGACGTTCCGGCCGGCCCGCTCACCATGGACGCCTATGCCGCCGACATCCTGGCCATGCTGGACGCGCTCGGACACCGGCAGGTCATCCTGGGCGGGTGCTCGATGGGCGGGTACGTGGCCTTCCGGGTCATCGCCCGCGCGCCGGACCGCGCTCGGGCGTTCATCATCTCCGACTCGCGCGCCGAGCCGGACACCGATGAGGGCCGGCAGCGCCGCCAGGCCGCCATCGAGCGGATCGAGCGCGAAGGCCCAGGAGGCTTCCTCGAGGAGTTCTCGGCCAATCTGGTCGGGCCCACGACCAAGGCCCAGCGGCCCGGGGTGGCCGCGGCGCTGCGGCAGATCATCGGGACGCCTGATCCCCGGAGCCTGACCGCGGCGCTGGCGGCGATGGCCGCGAGGCCGGACAGCCGGCCGCTGCTCGGATCGATCCGGGTCCCGGCCCTGGTCGTGGTGGGCGAAGAAGACACCCTCACGCCGCCGGCCTCGGCCGAGATCATGGCGCAGGGGATGCCCAACGCCAGGCTGGTCACGATTCAGGGGGCCGGACACCTGGCCAACCTGGAAGCCCCGGAGGCGTTCAACCGGGCGGCGCGCGAGTTCCTGGCGGCGCTGTAGGGGGCCGCGCCGCCACGCGGCGACGGCCTACGAGCCTGCCGTGCCGGCGTGCCGCCGGTCGAGGTCGCGGAAGCGGCCGTGCTCCTTGTGGAAGAACATCTCGAGGTCGGCCACCGGCCCGTTGCGGTGCTTGGCGATGCGGATCTCGGCGATGTTCTCCCGGCCCTCGGCGCGGGCCTTGCCGGTGTCGTAGTACTCTTCGCGGTAGATGAAGAGCACAAGATCGGCGACCTGCTCGAGCTCGCCACTCTCCCGAAGGTGCGACAGCTGCGGCCGCCGGCTGCCCGTCGCCTCGACCACCCGCGACAACTGTGAGATCGCCACGACCGGGAGGTCGAGCTCCTTCGACAGCGACTTGATCGCGCGGGCGATTTCGGAGACTTCCTGGGTGCGGTTCTCCGACCGCTTGTAGGACTGCATCATCTGCAGGTAGTCGATGATGATCAGCCCCAGCCCGTGCTCCGCTTTGAGCTTGCGCGCCTTGGCACGCATCTCGATGGCGGTCACGTTCGCCGAGTCGTCGATGAAGATCGGCGCCTCGGACAGCCTCCCCATGGCGGTCGCCAGGCGGGGCCAGTCGGCGTCGGTGAGGTAGCCGCTCCGCAGCCGCGAGGAGTCGACCTGGGCCTCGCTGCACAGCATCCGCTGGACGAGCTGCTCCTTGTTGGTCTCGAGGCTGAAGATCGCCACCGGCACCTTGTGCTCGAGGGCGGCATGCTGCGCGATGTTGAGCGCGAAGGTCGTGTTGTGCACGCAGACGTCGTTGGCCACGAAGTTGTGCGTCTCGGGCACCGTGAGGTCGTAGACCTGGAACGCGCCGACCTCCTCGATGGCCGTCACCTCTTCCCACATGACGTCGAGGTCGTCGAGCAGCGAGCGCTGCGCGTTCCGGGCCCAGCGCCGCAGGCGCTCCCAGCCGAAGATGCCGATCTCACGCACGAGCGTCAGCGTGGCGGCCACGCCCAGGTGCAGCGCGCCGCCCTCCCGCGTCGTGGGCACGCCGAAGCGCAGGAGCAGGTGCTGGACTTCACGGGCCATGCGCTCTGAGGGCAGCGCCAGGGCGGCCTGGTGCCCGTGGGGCTGCTCGACCACCTCGGCGAGGGCGCCGAGCAGCCGGTTGAGGAAGAGCGCCAGCTTCTCCCGGCGCAGCGTGAACACGATGCGCGGCACCGGCCGGGCCGCGGGCACCCGCGAGAGGTCGGGATACCGCCACAGCAGGTCGGTGACGGCCTCGCCTCCCTCGGCGCCGCCGCTGATGCGGGACGGCGCGGCCGCGCGGCCGCGGGTCGCGCGCGTGGCGGCCAGGATCGCCTCGGCCGCAGACGCCGCGTCGGCAAAATCCTCCGCCACCCTGGGGCTGGCCGGCAGCCGGCCGCTGCATAGATAGGCCAGCAGCTTGACCTCATGGTCGGGCAACTCGGTCCGCCCGAAGACCGGCAGGCGCCGTGGTACAGCCACCAGCGCCCCCGGTTCCAGCGCGGCGAGCGGCTCCCACCCCGACGGTGTCAGAAATGGATGCGTCAGCGTGGTCTCGACCTGCCGGCCGCCGCTGGTGCGGACGCGGTAGACCGGCTTGATGCCGTCGTCTACGAAGTGGCTCGGCGCCGCCGGCCGGAAGCGATGGTCGGCGCCGAGTGTGAGCAGGTTGGCGCGACCCGCGGTCACCATCTCCTGGATGGTGCGCACCTCGCCGGTGGCGGCGTCCACCACCTCGGCGTCGAACTTCAGGCACTTGCCCATCGATGGCCGCGCGGCCACGATGATCAGGTCGGCGGGCTGCAACCCCGAGGTGATCTTGTCGAGCTCGGCAAACCCGGTGGGCACGCCGGTGATCGTCCCCTTGTCGCGGTAGCGCCTGTCGATGCGCTCGAAGCTCTCGCGCAGAATCTCGGGCAGGGGGACGAAGTCCTGACCCATCCGCCGGCTCGCGACCGAGTAGACGAGCTTCTCGGCCGCGTCCACCAGGACTTCCACGTCCTGGTCTTCGCGGAATCCCATGCCGACGATCTGGGTGCCGGCCGAGATCATCTGTCGCAGCATCGACTTCTGCACGACGAGCCGGGCGTGGTACTCAACGTTGGCCGCGGTCGGCACCGCGTGGAGCAGCGAGGTCACATAGGCGGCGCCGCCGACGTCATCGAGGATGCCCTTCGCGCGGAGCCGGTCGGTCACGCTGATCAGGTCGGCCGGTTCGCCGCGCTCGAACAGCTCGCTGATGGCCTCGAAGATCCGGCGGTGGGCGTCACGGTAGAAGTCGTCGGAGCGGACGAGCTCCACGACACGGGCGATGGCATCGCGCTCCAGCAGCATCGACCCCAGCACGCTCTGCTCGGCATCCAGATTCTGCGGCGGCACCCGGTCGACCGGCGGGCCAATGCTCATTGCGGGCTCCTATTTGTCCCTTTGGACCTCTAGATTACCGAACAAACGTTCGATAGTCAAGCCCCGCAACGACGGCCGCGACGTGCCGATAATCCACATGGGATGGCTGGAGGCGGGACACGTAGTGAGGGTTTGCACAACGATGTGTGAATCCCCTTGGGGATGACCTGTGGGTGAAGCCGACTTTCAGGTGAATTCCGGGGGAACAACCCGTTGACACGTGGAGGATACGCTGGGGTCTTCCGGTGGATTCCTTGTGGACGGACGGGGGGAGGTGCTGCCTACCTGGTCCCGATCACGTTGAGGTCGACCTTGATGACCACGCCCGAAGCCACGCGAACCGGGACCTGATAGAATCCCTCAATCCGGATGGGCTCATGGAGCTCGACCTGCTTGCGGGAGATGTCGAACCCCTTCCGGGCCAGCGCGTCCGCGACCTGCTGCGACGTCACCGATCCGAACAACCGGCCGCCTTCGCCGGCGCGGCCCCGGATCTCCAGGACCACGCCCTTGAGGCGTTCAACGAGCTCCTCGGTCTCGTGCCGCTTGCGCTCGGCCCGCTGCTCGACCACCTGCTTCTGCTTGGCGAGCGCCCGCACCGCGCCTTCGCTGGCCGGGGTGGCCAGGCCGCGGGGGATCAGGTAGTTGCGGGCGTGTCCCTCCTTGACATCACGGATCTCGCCGGCGGCGCCGGTCCCCGGCACGTCTTT
Source organism: Armatimonadota bacterium (assembly GCA_037443565.1). GTDB lineage: Bacteria > Sysuimicrobiota > Sysuimicrobiia > Sysuimicrobiales > Humicultoraceae > Fervidifonticultor_A. The sequence continues at coordinate 9,404 of JBBIOB010000028.1, forward strand.
GAGTAGAATCACCTTCATCGCTCAGCCTCGCGGACCGCAGGACGCGGGACTCCCCACCGATCCCTAATCATCAGGGCCGAATCGAGCAGCCCAAGGGCCAGCACCACGATGCCGAGCACCGGGATCGTGAACACCATGATCACCGCCACGACCTGCGCGAACCGTCCGAACCCGTAGTTGCCGAGGACGACCCACCCGACGACGACGCCCTGGAACGAGAACACCATCTGCGCGGTCAGCGTCAGGCTCATCCCGATGCTCTGGAGCCACGGATGTACGCCCGGCTGACCGCCGTACGCCAGCAGCAGGACGCCGATCGGCATGGCCAGGATCGCCGGCGCCGGGACGCGCCAGGTTCGCACCGGAGGCAGCGGCGGCCACCGATAGCCGAATCGATCGAGCACTCGCCGGCCCACCTCGTAGTTCATCCAGGCGGCAAACACGGCCCCGAACACGAGCATCGCGGGCAGCATGTACGGCAACAGGCGGGCCACCGCGCCCAATTGCGCCGCCGCCGCGTCGATCTGCGCCTGCGACATGCCGAGCCGGGCATAGAGGCCCGCGGACATCTCGACGCTGCGCTCCATGGTCTGCTGCATCTCGGCCAGGCTGATCCGCGCGCCGCCGAGCAGACCGAGGTAGTTGAGCACGGTGGAGACAAACGACACGAGGCCGCCGACAAGGACGGTTCGCGCGGCCGGCCATCCGCGTCGGGCACCGACGCCGAGCACGAGCCCCATCGGGCCGAAGCCGATGAGGATGGCCAGACCCACGATCGGTCCGGCCAGCATCGCCGCCACAAGGGTCGCCACCACCGCGGCGATGGCCGCGACCCTGAAGCCGTGGCGGATGACCAGCACCGCCAGGGGGAGCGGGCACAGCAGCGCCGTCGCGATCCCGACGATGGGCAGATAGCGCGTCGCGACCGCAAAGACCGCCGCCAGGGCGGCCAGGATCGCGCCCTCGGTCAGACCCTGGGTCCTGATGCCCCGTGCGGCCATCATCGCGCCCTCAGGTGTCGCCCGGGCGACACCCATTGGACCGACCGGCTACTCGCCGGTATACGGCAGCAGCGCGAGCTCCCGCGCGCGCTTGATCGCGACGGCCAGCAACCGCTGGTGCTTGGCGCAGTTGCCGGACACGCGCCGGGGCAGGATCTTCCCCCGGTCGGTGACAAACCGCCGCAGCCGCAGCCCGTCCTTGAAGTCGATCTCCTTGACCTTGTCCACGCAGAACTGGCAGTTCTTGCGCTTGGGCCTGCGGCCACGCCACTGCTTTCTCGGTGCTCCTTCAGGCATACGACTCCTCCGTCGTCTGGAACGGCAGGGGGTCTATCCCCGCCGTCGTGCCCGGAACGGCACGACTAGAACGGCACTTCCTGTTCGGCGTCCTCGGCGAACTCGTCGTTCTGGGCCGGCCCGGCCGGGGCCCCGGTGGCCTTGCGGTCGAGGAAGCGGACGCCGTCGGCGACCACCTCGGCCACCCTGCGCTTCTGCCCGTCCTGCGTCTCGTACGACCTGATCTGCAGCCGGCCTTCCACGGCGACGAGCCGTCCCTTGCTCAGGTGCTGGCTGACCTGCTCGGCCAGCTTGCGCCAGGCCACGATGTCGATGAAGTCGGTGTCGCGGTCGCCCTGCTGGTTCGCAAACGGCCGGTCGACCGCCAGGGTGAACGACGCGACCGGGTGCCCGCTCGGCACATAGCGGAGCTCCGGGTCTCGGGTGAGCCGCCCGATCAGGACGATGCGGTTGAGCACAGCAACTCCCTCCCTTGGAGCAGACTACGCCTGCGAGGTCTCAGCCTGCGTGGACTCGGCCTGGGGTTGGTCAGCGGGGATTTCGGCCGTCTCGGACCGCTCAGGAGCCGCGGGAGCTGGGATCTCGGCCGCTGCAGCGGCCGGAGGGGAGGGCTGTGCGGGTTTCGGCGGCGCAATCGGGCCGATGGCAACGGTGATCGAGGCTCGCAGGACGTCTTCCATGATCTTCAGGCCGTGGCGGATCTCCGGAATGCGGTCGCCGGGCACCGCGAACCGGGTGAACACGTAGTGGCCTTCGCGATACCGCTGGATCGGGTAGGCCATGCGCCGCTTGCCCCAGGCCTCGGTGTGCTCGATGGTGGCGCCCTGCTCGAGTAGACGCTGCGTCGTCCGCTCGACGATGGCGCCGATCACCTCGGTCTCGAGGTCGGGCTTCACGATATAGACAAGGTCGTAGCTGGGCAACTGCTCTCCCTCCTCCTGTGGACTCCCAGGACCGGTCGCCCCGGACCTGGTGGGCGTCTCGCCCGCGGCCCTCCCCGCCGGCGGGTGCCGGTGGAGGGCAGGAGGAACGCGCGGTCCACATCACACGCGTTCGACAAGCGACGCCAATTGTATCATCGGCAGGAGGGGGGGGCAAGTACGGGGGCGATCGAAGCGATCGAATGAGACTCGTGAGTGCGCGCTGGCGGCCGAAGGGGTTACGTGGCGAATCGAAACGTCATCACGTCGCCGTCGGCCACCACGTAGTCGCGGCCTTCCACCCGCACCACGCCGTGCTCCTTCGCCGCGTGCAGGCTGCCCTGCGCCACGAGCGTCTCCCACGGGATGACCTCGGCCTTGATGAATCCGCGCTGCATGTCGGTGTGGATCTCTCCGGCGGCCTCGACCGCCGTCGCCCCGCGGCGGATCGGCCAGGCGCGCACCTCATTGGACAGCACCGTGAAGAAGCTGATCAAGCCCAGCAGGGCGAAGCTCGCGCGGATCAGCCGCGGCAGCCCCGGTTCCTCCAGGCCGACCGCCGCCAGGTACTCGCGGGCGTCTGCGGGCGCCAGATCCCCCAGCTCGGCCTCGAGCTTCGCGGCGAGCGCGATGAAGCCCGCGCCCTGCCGGTCGGCCAGGGCCCGGAGCTGCGCCGCCCGCTCCCCGCCGTCGGGCAGGTCGGACTCGTCGACGTTCGCGACGTAGAGCACCGGCTTCGCCGTCAGCAGCCGCAGCTCGCGCACGATCTCCCGCACCGGATCCTCCATCGCCTGGCGCCGCACCGGGATACCCTGCGCGAGGCCGTGCTCCACCTGCTGCAGCGCCGCGACCTGCGCACGCGCGTGGGGGTCGCCGCTCTTCGCGCGGCTCTGGGCGGCAGCGCGTGCACGCTCGACCGATTCGAGGTCGGCCAGGGCCAGCTCGGTCTCGACGATCTCCGCGTCGCGACGCGGAAGGAGATCGCCCTCAACCATCGCCACATCGCCCGAGGCGAAGCAGCGCACGACATGCAGGACCGCGTGGACCTCCCGGATGTGCGCCAGGAACCGGTTGCCCAGCCCCTCGCCCTTGGACGCGCCGCGCACGAGCCCGGCGATGTCGATGAAGCGGATGACCGCCGGCACGGTGCGCTCCGGTGCCACGACGCGCGCCAGGGCCTGGAGGCGCTCGTCGGGGACGGCGACCTGTCCCAGGTTCGGATCGATGGTCGTGAACGGATAGGCGGCCACCGGGGCACCGGCGCGGGTCAGCGCGTTGAAGAGCGTGGACTTGCCGGCGTTCGGCAGGCCCACTAGGCCGAGGGCCAGACTCATCGGCATCTCCCTTGCGCCTGCCTCAGCACGGCGCCTCCGAGAGGGGGCTACGCCGCGGGAGCGACGTGCACCTTGTTGCCGCCGGACCGCTTCGCCGCGTACTGCGCGCGGTCCACAGCCTCGACGAGCAGATCCACGGTATCCCCATCGTGCGGGAAGGCGCCGACCCCGACGCTGAGCGTGACGCTGGTGATGATCTCGTCGGCAAGGATGAGCGGATAGGCCTCGACGGCCCGGCGGATGCGCTCGGCTGTCTCCAGGGCGGCCGCCTTGCTCGTGCCCGGCAGGACGATCATGAACTCGTCGCCGCCGTACCGCGCCACGATGTCCGACGGCCGGCTGCTGCGCCGCAACAACGCCGCCACGGTCCGCAGCGCCTCGTCACCGCTCTGGTGGCCGTAACTGTCGTTGTAGCGCTTGAAGTTGTCGATCTCGAGCATGATCAGCCCGACTGGGTGATCCTCGCGGCGCGCGCGCTCGAGGACGCGTTCCAGCGACTCGTACAGATAGCGGTGGTTGTACAGCTCGGTGAGCCCATCGGTGACCGCGAGCCGTTGGGCAGTCTCGTAGAGCCGCGCATTCTGAATTCCGACGACCGCGTACGACGCCAGTGTGGTCAACAGCCGCAGGTCGCGCGGACCGAAGGCTCCCGGGCGGGCGCTCGCCACGCTGAAGACGCCCAGGACCTTGCCCTCGGCAATCAACGGCACGGCCAGCTCCGACTGCGCCGCGTCGCCGGGAGGCGCGTGGCGCGCCTCATCACGGATGTCGGCCGCCTGCATCGGGGCGCCGGTCCGCGCCACCCACCCGCCGATGCCGGTGCCGGCGGGCAGGCGCCGGCCGACGATGGTGTCGTGGTGACCGTACCCGGCCTCCACTACCAGGTCGCCGCTGCCGGGGTCCACCATCATGATCGCGCCCGAGTCGTACCCAAAGGCCCGGCAGGTCACCGAGAGCATGTTGTCGAGGACGGTGTGCAGTTCGAGGGCGCCGCTGACGGCCCGCGCCGCCTCGTAGAGCACCTGCAGCTCATCGTGCGCGCGCCGCTGGTCTTCGTAGAACGCGGCGTTCCGGATGGCCACGCTCAGCTGCTGGGCACACGCGGACAGAAACTCGCTGTGCTGAGCGGTGACCGGCCGGCTCGAGGTCCCCTCGGCAACCAGCAGCCCCGTCACCCCACCCTCCTGCAGAATCGGGATCGCCGCCAGACTCGTGACCTCGGGATGGCCTGGCACGTGGTCGGGATCCTCGCGGACGCTCGCGACATACTCCGGGCGCCCGGTGCGCGCCGCGCGGCCCGCGACGCCCTCGGCCGTCGAGATCTCAAGCGGCGCGTCCGGCGCCCCGGCCTGCACCACCAGCGACAGGGACTGGCCGCTGACACGGTACAGGCTGATGCGGGGGACGCCGAGGACGTCCGACAGCTCGGTCACCGCCACGCGATAGACATCGGTGAGGGTCAGCGCGGAGCTGACGGCCGCGAGGATGCGGTTGAGCGCCCTGGTCTCGGTCAGCCGGCGCGTGCCTTCTGCCAGGAGGCGCGCGTTCCTGAGAGAGGCCGCGGCGTGCTCCGCGAGTGCTTCGGCCAGGCGCGCGTCGGCGCGGTCCTGGCTGATCGGACCGGCCAGCAGCAGCAGGCCCACGAACTCATCCCCTGCCCGCATCGACAGACACGTCGCCGCGCGGACGCCCTCCCGCCTGGCGTCGTCGCTCATCGGGCCAAATCGGGGATCGCCGGCAAGATCGGCGAGCGTGACCATGCGCCCGGCCTGCACCAGGAATCGCCCCCCGCCCGCCAGCAGATGGCGCCGGAGGGCGTCGCCGAACTCATCCGCGAGCCCCGCGGTGAACACCTGTGCCGTCGGTCCCCGCCCATCCCAGGCGAGCAGCAGGCATCGGTCGACGCCAAACGCCACCCGCACACCCTCCGCTGCCGCCGCAAAGACCGCGGGGAGGTCCTGCGCCGCCGCCAGCCTGTGGAAGATGGGGATCAGCTCCTCCATCCGGCGCAGCCTGGCCTCGGTTGCCTGGTAGTGCGACGCGTGCTCCAGCAGGGCGGCCCCCTGCGACGCGACGGCCTCCAGCGTCGCGATGTCCCGTTCGCTGAACTCCGACGGTTCGGCCCGCACCACCATCAGCACGCCGAGCATCCGGCCCTGGCGCATGACCGGCACCGCCAGCGCGCCGCGGGCGTCGGGCAGCGCCTGCAGCGACGGGCACGGACTCGCCCGCACCTGCGCCTCACTGAACGCGACCGGCCGCCGCTCGCGGGCCACCCGCGCCATCTCCTGGAGGTCGGCCGCCACCCCATCGAGCGGCGCGTGCAGGCGGAGGAACATCTCGGCGTCGACACCCACCGCAGCCGCCCCACGCAGCTCCCGGCCGGCGGAGTCCACACGCGCGAGGAACGCATGCCGGGCACCCAGCAGCACCGCCGACTGCCCGACGATCTGGCGCGCGATCTCGTCAGGCTCATGCGCCGCATCGGTGGGCAGAAGCCCGTGCTGCATGGCGTCCAGCCGCCGCGCCTGGCGACGCGCGTGCTCCTGGAGGTGAAGACTCCGGATCGCCGCGGCGGTCCGGTCGGCCAGCGCCCCCACGAACCGCTCGTCGCGGCTCGAGAACGCGTGGCGTTCGCCGTGGGCCAGCGTGACCGTCCCCCATGCCTCCTGCCCCGTGACGATAGGCACAGCGAGCAGCGAGCGGATCATCCCGCGACCGAACACGACGTCCGCTCGGGGATTGCGGTGCGGGTCGCGCTCGTAGTTGCCGATCCTGATGGGCCGACCGTTGCGCACGGCAGACCCGGCCAGCCCTCCGGGCTCGAGCTGGCGCGCGAGTTCGAACCCACCGGGCCCTCGGTAGTACACGACGCAGGCCTCGTCGTCACCCGGGGGCCGCGCGTGAATGAGGACGATGTCCGCGGGGAGGACCTGGTCGATGCCCGCCGCGAGCATGCGGCCGATCTCCTCGACGTCCACGCTGCGCGACAGCTCGGCCGTCGCGCTGTGCGCGACCTCGAGCTCTGCCGCCGTGTGCCGACTGCTCCCATAGGCGAGCGCGGCCACCACCACCAGCGCCGGGACAACGGCCAGGGCCAGGGCCTCGGGCGGCACATGGCGCGCGAGGACGAGCGCGCCGAGCGTGCCCAGGCCGAACAGGGCCGCCGCGTTGACGGCGGCGATCACCAGCGGCCAGGCCGGCTTCGCGGCAAACGGCGTCGGGCGGGCGAGTGTGATGCGCCACCCGGTCAGTGCCACGGAGATCACCGCTGCCGCCGCTGCCGCGGTCGCGACGCCTCCGAGATACCGGGGGTTTGCGCCGCCGACCAATACCGGGTGCGTCCAGGCCTCGATATCGAGGTTGACCGCGTAGGCGGCCGCGCCGGCCGCGAGCGTGGCCAGGACCCACTGGGCGGCGCCAAACAGTCCGGCGATGGGCCGCCGACGGCGGATGATCATCTGTCCGGCCACGCCGCCCGCGGCCATGGCCAGCGCGGCGGCGGGCGCCCCGAACAGCGTGAGCCCTGCTCCGGCCGCGATGGGAGCCAGGGTCTGGTCGCCGCCGGCCGGCACCGGGAGGAAGAGCGCGTGGGCGGCCGCGCCGGCCAGGCACAACACCGCCACCTGCAGCGCGCCGATCCGGGGGAAGGCGAGCAGTGACGCCGCGAGCGCGCCCGACCCGATCAGGATGACCGCCCAGGTGTACGTAGGCCCTGAAACCGACCACCTTCCGGACCGACGCCTCACACGATCCCCTCTCACCCGCTGCCGGGCGGCGCCTCCCGCGAAGCCGTGCCGTGTGGGGAGCCCGCGCCCGCCGCGTCGTCCGCCCCTTCACCCCGCCGGATGAACGCCCGGATGCGACGCTCGAACTTCACGCGGGGCATCAGCACGCGCCGCCCGCACTTGAGGCATCGGATGCCGATATCCGCGCCGAGGCGGACGACCTCCCACTGGTCGCTCCCGCAGGGATGGGTCTTGCGCATGCGGACGACATCCCCCAGGAAGATCTTCAGCACCGGCATGGCGCCAAAGCCCCCTGTCCGGCACACCGGGTCTGTCGCGCGTCTATCTGTGTAGATGTGCCCAACTCGGCGGTCACCGAGTCGGGATCAGGGCATCGATGGGCGCGAAGTCGTCGGTGAGGATCGGGACGTCGTCTGTGGCGATGGGAGCGGTGTAGAGATCCGCGGCTGCCGCCAGGAACCGGTCGACCGTCACGACGCGGCCGTCGACCAACGCCTGTGCGCGGCGGCGGATCTCCTCGGGCGAGATCGGGGGGGCGTTGGAGCCGATGACGATGATGTTGCGGAGCGACCGCGTGGAGCCATACTGCCCGAAGTCGACCGGGAACACGTAGACGGTCGGGAAGATCTGGCGGATGGTCTTGTAGATCGCCCGGAAGAGCCGGCTGCTTGGACCGTCGAGCGCGCCGATGATGTTCGAGGTCACCACGCCCCCGGGAGCCAGCCGGGCGCGGGCGAGCTGGAAGAACTCGCGGGTCGCCAGGTGAAAGGGGATCGTGTCGATCAGGTACGCGTCGGTCAGGATGATGTCTTGAGGCGTGGTGTGGAGCCGGAGGTGGAGGCGGCCGTCCCGCGCGGTGAGCCGGAGCCGGTCGCTCTCCTCGACCCCGAAGAACCGCTTCGCCACCGCGACCACCTCCGGGTCGATCTCCACCGCATCCATGACGACGCCCGGATAGTCCGCCACGTAGCGCGCGGGAACCGTGCCGCCCCCCAGGCCGATCACCATGGCGTGCCGCGGGTCGCGCACAAAGATGAGCGGCAGGTGCATGTAGTCGGCGTAGGCGAACACGGTGCGCCGGGGCCGCTCGCGGTCGAGCGCGCTCTGCCAGTAGTTGTCGAGCTTGAGGTAGCGGACCGAGCCCTCGTCCGACACCGTGACCTTGTGGTAGACCGTGTCGCGGGCATAGACGAGGCTGGACGGCTGGGTCGGCTGCGCCACCGTCACCCCGGCGACCATCAGCACGACCAGCGCCGCGCCGGCGACGGCGGCGGCGAGGCGGCGCGACGCCATCCACCCGATGATCGCCATGACCATGAGCGCAAACCCCAGCACCAGGATGATCGTGCGCACGCCCATGTAGTTGATCAGGATGAACGACGCGGTCAGCGTGCCGACGATCGATCCCATGGTGCTGATCGCGTAGAGGGTGCCGGCGGTCTGGCCCACCGTGCCCACCGCCCGCGCCTTCAGGCGCACCGCGAACGGCGAGACCATTCCCATGACGATGCTGGGGACGACGAACAGCACGACGGCGCCCACCAGCGGATTGAGCTGCGGGCCGAAGTCGGCGCGCGCCACGGCGTCGAGCACGGGCGTGGCCAGGAGCGGGATCGGCACGGTGAGCAACCCGGCCAGGAAGACGATGCCCGCAAAGAGGCTGGGCGAGGGATAGCGGTCGGCGACCCGGCCGCCGAAGGCATAGCCCACGGAGAGCGCGGTCAGGAAGACGCCGATCAGGCTCCCCCAGACGTAGATGGAGTTGCCGAAATACGGGGCGAGCACGCGGCTGGCGATGATCTCCAGCGCGAGCAGGACGCCACCGCTGACAAAGACGATGACCTCGAGGATGATCGCACCTCCCGTGGCAGATGTCGGTTCATTATACCCTGAGAGGCGCGTTCTCCTACGGTCCAGCAGGCACAGCCAGCTGACCTGAGCAAGTCGCCGCGGTGCGTGGAGTGGACAGCACCTAGATCGTACTCGTGCCGACTACGATCTAGGCAAATTCATCTCGCCCCGTTCGGGCCCTGTCCGAGCCATCGGGGCAACTCTCCATCGCGCGTAGATCGAGTCGCAAGGCTCACGCGCCCTACGGCGCCACCTCCGCCGGCGCCGTGGTCGCGAAGACCAACCGGTCATCTTGGAGATCGGCGATGACCGTCTCACCCGCGCGCACCTCGCCGCCGAGGATCTTGCGGGCGACGGCGTTCTCGATCTCGCGCTGGATCAGCCGCCGCAGCGGCCGCGCGCCGAAGTCCGGATTGTAGCCCTCCTTCGCCAGCCACGCCCGGGCGGGCTCGGTGACTTCCAGCCCGATCCCCTGCGCGGCCAGGCGCTGGGCGAGCGTCCGCACCTGTAGCCCGACGATCTCCACGAGTTGTTCCTCGGAGAGCGGCCGGAACACGATGACCTCGTCGATGCGGTTGAGGAACTCGGGCCGCAGCGCCTTGCGCAGCTCGCCCAGCACCAGCACCCGGGCCATCTCGTACGCGGCCGGATCACGGGGGCCGAGGCCCTGGAGGTGCCGGCTGCCCAGGTTGCTCGTCATGATGACGACCGTGTTCTTGAAGTCGACCGTGCGGCCGTGGCCGTCGGTCAGGCGGCCGTCGTCCATGATCTGCAAGAGCAGGTTGAAGACGTCGGCGTGCGCCTTCTCGATCTCGTCGAAGAGGACCACGCGGTACGGCCGACGGCGCACCGCCTCGGTCAACTGGCCGCCTTCCTCGAACCCGACGTAGCCCGGCGGCGCGCCGACCAGGCGGCTCACGGTGTGCCGCTCCTGGTACTCCGACATGTCCAGCCGGACCATCGCGTTCTCGTCGTCGAAGAGCTGCTCGGCCAGGGCCCGGGCCAGCTCGGTCTTGCCCACGCCGGTGGGGCCCAGGAACAGGAACGACCCGATCGGCCGGCGGGGATCCTTGAGCCCGGACCGCGCCCGGCGGATGGCGTCGGCGATGGCGGTCACCGCCTCGTCCTGGCCGACCACGCGCGCGTGCAGGCGCTCCTCGAGGTGGAGCAGCTTGTGCATCTCGCCTTCCAGCAGCCGCTGCACCGGGATCCCGGTCCAGCGCGCCACGACCTCGGCGATCTCGTCGGCGGTGACCTCCTCGTTGAGCAGGCGGCCGTGCTCCTGTGCGGCCCGCAGGCGCTCCCCCTGCTCCCCAAGCTGCTTCTCGAGACCGGGGATGGTCCCATAGCGCAGCCGCGCCGCGGCCTCGAGGTCGGCGCGGCGCTCGGCGTCCTCGATCTGGTGCCGCGCCTCCTCGATCTGCTGCTTGGTCTGGCGGATGGCCGTGATCGCCTGCTTCTCCTGCTCCCACCGCGCGCGCAGCGCGCCGGACTGCTCCCGCAGGGTCGCCAGCTCCTCCTCGAGCCGGTCCAGGCGCTCGCGGCTGGCCGCGTCGGTCTCGCGCCGCAGGGCCTCGCGCTCGATCTCGAGCTGCATCATCCGGCGGTCCACCACATCGAGCTCGGCCGGCTTGCTGTCGATCTCCATGCGCAGCCGGCTCGCGGCCTCGTCGATCAGGTCGATCGCCTTGTCGGGCAGGAACCGCGCGCTGATGTACCGGTCAGACAGCGTGGCCGCGGCGATGACCGCGGCGTCGGTGATCCGCACGCCGTGGTGCACCTCGTAGCGCTCCTTCAGCCCGCGCAGGATGCTGATGGTCTCCTCCACCGAGGGCTCGCCGACCAGCACCGGCTGGAACCGGCGCTCCAGCGCCGCATCCTTCTCGATGTGCTTGCGGTACTCGTCCAGCGTCGTCGCGCCGATCGCGTGCAGCTCGCCGCGCGCCAGCATCGGCTTCAAGAGATTCGCCGCGTCGATGGCGCCCTCGGCGGCGCCGGCACCGACGACCGTGTGCAGCTCGTCGATGAAGAGGATGATCTGGCCCTCGGCCGCCGCGATCTCGCGCAGCACGGCCTTGAGGCGGTCCTCGAACTCGCCGCGGTACTTGGTGCCGGCTACGAGCGCGCCCATGTCGAGCTGCACCACGCGCTTGTCCTTCAGGCCCTCGGGCACGTCGCCCTTGACGATGCGCTGCGCCAGGCCCTCGACGATGGCGGTCTTGCCGACGCCGGGGTCGCCGATCAGGACCGGGTTGTTCTTGGTTCGGCGCGAGAGTACCTGGACGACGCGCCGGACTTCTTCGTCGCGGCCGATGACGGGATCGAGCCTGCCGCCCGCCGCGAGCTTCGTGAGGTCGCGGCCGTACTTCTCGAGCACCTGGTACTTGGACTCGGGCGTAGGATCCGTGACGCGCTGCTGCCCGCGGATCTCCTCGAGCGCGCCGTAGACCTTCTCCGGCGTCACGCCGAGCTGCGCGAGCTCCTTCGCCGCGTCGCCGTCGCGCGTCTGCAGCAGGCCGAGCAGCAGGTGCTCGGTGCTGATGTATTCGTCCTTCAGGCGGTCGGCCTCGCGCTGCGCGGCGTCGAGCAGGCGCGCCATCCGCGGCGTGATGACCAGGCCGCCGGGGGTGGACGCGCCCTCGACCTTGGGCCGGCGCGCGAGCGCGGCGACCAGGCGCGTGCGCAGCACGCGCGGGTCGACGTCCAGGCTCACGAGCAGCGGCGGGATCAGCCCGTCCGACTGCTCGATCAGGGCGAGCAGCAGGTGCTCGGGGTCAGGCGCCTGGTGGCCGCGCGCGGACGCTTCCTGCTGCGCGCCGAGCAGCGCCGCCTGCGCCTTCTCGGTGAACCGATCGAACCGTATCGCCATCGTCTGTCGACTCCCTCATCCAGGAATCCCTACGACCACAGTCCCTGCCGCGGGTTGCTGCGCTGCGCCCGCCGCAGCTCCTCGAACGCCTCGCGCTCCTGCGGCGTGAGCGCCGTGGGGGTGACCACCGTCACGCGCACGTAGAGGTCACCGCGCCCCTCGCCGCGCGCGTGCGGCATCCCCAGCCCCTTCAGCCGGAACCGCCGCCCGGTCTGCGTTCCCGACGGCACCGTCATCGTGATCTTGCCGTCGGGGGTCGGCACCTCGATCTGGCCGCCGAGCGCCGCCTCCTCGAACGTGATCGGGACCTCGATCGTCAGGTCGTCGTCGGCCCGCTCGAAGTAGCGGTGCGGCGCGACCTGCACGCGCAGGAACAGGTCCTGCCCCTCGACCGCGCCGGCCAGCCGGATCGTCTGCCCGGACCGAACCCCCTTGGGGATCTCCACGTCGAAGGTCCGGCCGAGCTCGGGCACGTGGATCTGCCGGCGCGCGCCGTGGAACGCGTCCTCCAGCGTGACCTCGACGGTAGACTCCAGGCGCGGCCGCTCGCGTGTGCGCGTCGCCGTTCGGCCAAACCCGCCCATGCCGCCAAAGCCGCCCATCCCGCCGAAGAGCTGCTGGAAGAAGTCGGAGAACCCTCCGCCGCCGCGGCCGAAGATCTGCTCCAGGTCCTCGAGGTTCCCGACCTCGAACGTGACGCCGCCCGGACCACCGTAGCCGCCCGGCGCGCCCGCGGCCCGGCCGAACAGGTCCTGCCAGGGCACGCGGCCGCTCTTGTAGGCGTCGTAGATCTGGTCGTACTTCGCGCGCTTCTGGGGATCGCCGAGCACCTGGTAGGCCTCGTTGATCTCCTTGAAGCGATCCTCGGCGCCGGTCTTCTTGTTGACGTCCGGATGCGACTCGCGCGCCAGACGGCGAAAGGTCTTGCTGACCGTCTTCTGGTCGGCCTGGCGCTCGACGCCGAGGATCTGGTAGTAGTCCTTGAACTCCACTACTGGGCCACCCTCACCCTGGCCGGCCGCAGGACCTCGTCGCCCATCAGGTAGCCGCGCTGAATCTCGCCGACGATGGTCCCCGGCGCCGCCCCCTCGACCGCGGGCACCGCCTCGACCGCGTCGTGCACACGCGGATCGAAGGGCCGGCCCTCGGCCTCCATCGGCCGGACGCCCATGGTCTGGAGGACATCAAGCACCTGGCGCCTCGCCAGGCGGATGCCGTCGGCGATGGCCGGCGCGTTGTCGCCCTGCGCCTCGGCGTCGGCGTGCTGCAGCGCCCGCTCGAGCGCGTCGACCACGGTGAGGATGACGCCCAGCATCGCGCGCCGCGTCGAGGCGACGGCCTCGTCCCGCTGGCGCGCGGCCTGCTTGCGGTAGTTCTCGAGATCGGCCGCCGCGCGCAGGAACTGCTGCCAGTTGCGCTCGGCCTCCGCGGTCAGGCGTGCCACCTCGGCCTGCAGGACCTCCGTGCTGGCGGCAGGCTGATCGGGCCTCCGGTCCGGTGTCTCCTCCAGTTCGCCGTTCGTCCTTCGCTCCTCGGCCATGGCGCTAGTTGCTCGGCTTGTACTCGGCGTCGATCACGTCGTCGCCGCCCTTGGCCTGACCGCCCGCGCCCGCGTCCTGGGCCCCGGCCCCGGCGCCGGCCGGCGCGCCCGCGGTCGCCTTGTACATCTCCTCGGTCAGCTTGTACGACGCCTGCTGGAGGCCGTCGGCGGCGCGCTTGATGCGCTCCAGATCCTGCCCTTCCAGCGCCTCGCGCAGCTCCTTGACTGCGGCCTCCACCTTGGCGCGCTCGTCGGCCGAGATCTTGTCGCCGTGGTCCTTGAGGAGCTTCTCGACCTGGTAGACCAGCGAGTCGCCGCGGTTGCGCGTCTCGGCGGCCTCGCGCCGGGCCTTGTCCTCGGCCGCGTGCTGCTCGGCGTCCTTGACCATCTTATCGACCTCGCCGCGATCGAGCGTCGACGATCCGGTGATCTTGATCGACTGCTCGCGGCCGGTCGCCTTGTCCTTGGCGGTCACGTGCAGGATGCCGTTCGCGTCGATGTCGAACGTGACCTCGACCTGCGGCACCCCGCGCGGAGCCGGCGGGATCCCATCGAGGATGAACCGCCCCAGCGTCCGGTTGTCGCGCGCCATCGGCCGCTCGCCCTGCAGCACGTGGATCTCGACCTGCGTCTGGCCGTCGGCGGCCGTGGTGTACGTCTCGGTCTTGCGGGTCGGGATCGTGGTGTTGCGCGTGACCATCGGGGTCAGCACGCCGCCCAGCGTCTCGACGCCGAGGGTCAGCGGGGTCACATCGAGCAGCACGACCTCGCGCACGTCGCCGGCCAGCACGCCCGCCTGGATCGCCGCGCCCACGGCCACGACCTCGTCGGGATGCACCTCGCGGTTGGGCTCCTTGCCGGTCAGCCGGCGCACCAGCTCCTGGATCATCGGCATGCGGGTCGCGCCGCCGACCAGGATGACCTCGTCGAGGTCCTTCTCGGTCATGCGTGCGTCCGCCAGCGCCTGCTTGAACGGCCCGATGCAGCGCTCGACCAGATCGGCGGTCAGCTCCTCGAACTTGGCCCGCGTCACCACGTAGTCGAGGTGCTTCGGCCCGGTGGCGTCCGCGGTGATGAACGGCAGGTTGATGGTCGTCTGCACCACGGTGGACAGCTCGACCTTGGCGCGCTCGGCGGCCTCGCGGAGCCGCTGGAGCGCCTGGCGGTCCGCTCTCAAGTCGATGCCCTGCTGCTTCCTGAACTCGTCGGCCAGCCAGTTGACGATGCGCTCGTCCCAGTCGTCGCCGCCCAGGTGTGTGTCGCCGTTGGTGGCCTTGACCTCGAAGACGCCCTCGCCGATCTCGAGGATCGAGACGTCGAAGGTGCCGCCGCCCAGGTCGAAGACCAGCACGGTCTCCCCGCCCTTCTTGTCGAGCCCGTAGGCCAGGCACGACGCGGTCGGCTCGTTGATGATGCGCAGCACCTTCAACCCCGCGATCTCGCCCGCGTTTTTGGTCGCCGTGCGCTGGGCGTCGTTGAAGTAGGCGGGCACCGTGATGACCGCCTCGGTGATCTTCTCGCCGAGATAGGCCTCGGCGTCGGTCTTGAGCTTCTGGAGGATCATCGAGGAGATCTCCTCGGGCGTGAAGGTCTTGCCCGCCGCGGGGATCCGGACGACGGCCATCCCGTTCTGTCCTTCCTCAACCTTGTACGGGACGATTCGGCGCTCGGCCTCGACCTCGGCGTAGCGCCGTCCCATGAAGCGCTTGATCGAGTACACCGTGTTCTCGGGGTTGAGGATCGCCTGCCGCTTGGCCATCTGCCCGACCAGGCGCTCGCCGGTCTTGCTGAAGCCCACCGCCGACGGTGTGAGCCGGCTGCCCTCGGTGTTGGCGATCACCTGCGGCTCGCCGCCGATCACCACGGCGATGACCGAGTTGGTCGTCCCCAGATCGATACCCACTACCTTGCCCATCGTTGGTCTCCTCTCTGCTCCTCACGGGTGCGGGCTCGCCGGCCGCGGGCGTAGAGGCCACGGGCCGGCGAGGACCCACCTGCGTGATGGTGACGGTTAGCCTTCGACCTCGACCTTGACGGTCTTGGGCCTGACGCGCTCCGCCTTGGGGACCCGCACTTCGAGGATCCCATGCCGGAACGTCGCCTTGGTCTCGTCGCTCTTCACCTCGGTCGGCAGCGGGATGGTGCGCTGGAACATCCCGTACCGCAGCTCGCGCCGGTAGTAGTTGCGCTGCCGGTCCTCGGTCTCGGCCCTGGCCTCGCCCTTGATCGAGAGCCCCTCGGTGGTCACCGACACCTCGACGTTCTTCGGGTCGATGCCCGGGAGCTCGGCCTTGACCAGGACGTCCTGATCGGTCTCCGAAACCTCGACGGCCGGCTGCCAGACCAGCGGACCCTGGGTCCGCGGCCGCCGGGCGAAGAAGTCCTCGAACAGCCGGTCCATAGACTCCCGCATGGACATGATCTCGTCAAACGGGCCCCACCTGATGATGCTCATGCTCGGTTCCCTCCTCGTTCTGTTAGTATACGGTCGATCAGCCACTCCACGATGTCGGTGCCGTCACGGCTCAGGTGCAGGCGCTCGTAGACCTCGAGCAGCAGGCGCACGCCGGCCAGGTTGAGTCGGTAGCCCTCGATGAGCTGCCGGATCAGCCGTACCCGCTCGATGTCCTCATCCGAGTAGAGCCGGATCCGGTTGCGCCGCACCGGGCTCAGCAGGCCCCGCTCCTCGTAGATCCGCAGGGTCCGAGGATGGAGCCCTGTGATCTCGGCGGCGACGCTGATCACGTACACCGGCCGGCCCTTCCTGCGCTCCTGCATCCTGTTCCGCTCCCAGACGACCTCTCTCCGCCTGCCAATAGCACTTCCGGTGTCAGAAAGCCTATCAATACTATTGTCAATTACTCTCCATTTGTCAATACCCCCCAACGGGCCGCCACGGCCCTCCCAAACGGACGCCCGCGACAGGCCGGCGACCCCGGCCGTGCGGCGATGGATTTCAGCTGCAGTCGATCAGGACGGAAGGCACCGAAACGCACGCTGGAGGTCGGCGCCGTAGCGATACACGAGGAAATGCGCGTCAAAGGCAAAGGCCTCACTGACCCCCAGGCGCTCCATGACGGCAAGCGTTGCGCAGTCTACCAGGCTGAAGGCCTGGTCAGGAAAGGCCTGCGCGATGCGCCACGCAGCTTCCAGGTCTGAGGGCTCCGGTGTCACGATGGGCACGTTCAGCTCTCTCAGTCCACCCCAGAACCTGAGTGCCGCAGGGCGTCCCAGGTGGGCGTTCAGCAAGGTCCATGTCTCGCCCATGATGAGGTCGGTCGTCAGGAGCGACACTCTGCCCGCGTGCTCCTCATAGAACGCACGTGCCTCCGCGTGGTGCCGGTCAGACGCATCCGCCAGGGCGTACCACGCCCCCGTGTCAACGAGGATGCTCACGGCCCAGGGCGTCGGCCAGGTAGTCGTCGTGACGCGCGGAGACATCCGCACGCCCACTCGCACCCAGCGCCACGATCTTCAGGTAGGCCTCCGAAGGCACGTGCGCGGAGACCCGGCGATCCTGGAGGTAGCTTCTGACCAGCCGTCGCAGCAGTTCGGCCATCGAGATCCCCTCTCGTGCGGCTTCGGCGCGAAGAGCCTGATGCTGGCTCCGATCCAAGTAGATCATCGTGCGTTCTCTCATCTCTCGGCCCCCTTGCAAGATCTTCACTCAGCATAATACTGCTGGCATCATGATGTCAATAGCGGGAGCGCACATTGTGGGAGCGCACGTGTGTTGGGCTTGGCTACGGTTCCGGGACCGGCAACTCGAGCTGGCCGTCGTTCCCCAGCAGGTCGTCGACCAGCACCGCCTCGCCGGCCGCGCGGATGGTCCGCTCGTGCTCGTCGAGGGACGACATCTCCTCAAACGACTCGACCACATGGCGGTGCAGGGTATCGCGCAGCGACCGCTCGAGCTGGAGCTTGAGAAAGAACATGTGCTCGAGCCGGGACTTCCGGTACAGCCTGAGAATGCGGGACCGCAGCGTCTCCAGATGCTCTGTGGTCGCCAGGGGGATATCGCGCCGCTCGAGGATCTCGTGCACGCGGCGGTACGGCGGCCGCAGATCCACGATCACCCCGGCGATCCGGTCGATCACCTCGCTCAACGCGGCCGTCCCCTGGCTGCCGTCGCGGACGCCCTGAAGCAGCCGGCGCTCGACCTCACCGAGGCTCCCCTCCACCTCCTGGATGATCGCGTCGGGATCGATGGGCTCCGGCATCTATCCCCCCGGTTTCCTCGCCAGACTGTCCGCCGATGATGTGGTCGCAGGCTCACGGCGCACCTGTGCAAACCGGGCCGCCAGCGCGGCGATCCGGTCGGCCTCCTCGTCGCGCAGCGTCGGGTAGATCGGCACCGACGCCGCGTGCCGGAAGACGTCTTCGGCCGCAGGACAGGGGTCCGACCCGGCCACAGCGTGGAGGGGATGGAACACCGGGGGGTTGCACTCCACGCCGTCCGCGGCCATCTCCCGGACGAAGGCCCCCGGGTCGGCGACCCGGAAGACGAAGCGGTAGCAGGCCGACCCCTCACGGGGCGGCGTGTACACCTGCGTGCGCGGCCCCAGCACCTCGTGGTACCGGCGCGCGAGTTCTCGCCGCCGCGCCACGAACCGCGGCAGCTTGCGGAGCTGGCTGCGTCCCAGGGCCGCCTGCATGTCCGTCATCTTGTAGTTGAAGCGCAGGCGGTAGTCCGGACGCTTGTCGTAGTCCCTGAGATCGCGCGCGTCGTCCAGCAGCCCCTCGTGCCTGGACAGGAGCATGCCGCCTTCGCCGGTGGTGATCATCTTGGTCGCGTAGAACGAGAGCACCGTGACGTCGCCGAATCTCCCCAGCGGCCGGCCGTCCGCCGTGCCGCCGAGCGCCTGCGCGCAGTTCTCGATGACCGGCACCCCCAGCGACCGGAACGCCGCGACTGGCGCCGCGGCGCCGAACATGTGCGGCACGATGACCGCCTTCGTCGACGGCGAGCGCTTGCGGGCGGCATCGTCGGGTGACATGTTGACGCCGCCCAACTCGCTGTCGACGATCCGGGCGCGGGCGCCGGCCAGCCGCACCGCGTGCAGGAGCGCCGCGCACACGTACGAGGGAATCAGCACCTCGTCGCCCGGGCCGACCCCGAGCGCCAGCAGGGCCAGGTGGAGGGCCGCGGTTCCAGAAGACGTCGCGACTCCGCCCCGCAGGCCCAGGAGGGCCGCGGCCTCTTCCTCGAACGCGCGGACCTCGACGCCCTGCGCCAGGAATCCCGAGGCGAGCACGCGCTCGACCGCGGCCAGGTCATCGGTCTCAATCGTCGGGCGGGAGTGCGGGATCACAGTGCCACCCGGTAGCAGCGAAAGGCCTCGGCGGCCTCCACGCTGATCTCTGCACCCCGCAGCCGCGCCAGCCGCTCGACGTTCTCCAGACTCGCGTGGTGCGGGGGCGGGCGCAACTGCGAGCGGTGACAGGCGTGGGCCCGTAGCTTCGTCTCGAGGTGCGCCGTGATGTCCACGTAGAAGTTGGGATGGAACGGTTCGACCGACCACCCGAGCTGCGGCGCGTCGGCGGACAGCACGACGGGCACGAACGGGCGGTGCGCGGGCAGGTGGGGCCGGCAGGCCGCGAACCCCGCCTTGAACATCGCCTCGTGGTCCTGGTTGAAGGTCCGGGCCGGCAGCACGAGCACGGTCGGTGCGACCCGGTCGATCGCGTACGCGGCGTCCCGCTCGATGCGCGCCATCAGGTCCCGGATGGGGACGGCATCGAGCCGCAGGTGCATATCGGGATCGTCGTACAGGAGTTCATAGCCGTCGACGCCGAGTGTGGCCATGGCCCGCGCGAGCTCGTCGGCCCGGGTCTTGCCGGCCACCATGGTTTGGGCGCCGGCCGCGGCGCCCTGCACCTCGACCGCCCCGGGCACAGATGCGCGGTCCGGCACGCCGTACTGGTTCAGATCGCCCGCCGACCCTACCAGCACGTAGGCCTGGCCCCCGGCGGCCTTCACCTTCGCCATCAGCCCGCCTGCGCCGAACGTCTCGTCGTCCGGATGCGGCGCGAGGACCAGCACGCGCTGGCGGGCCCAGAAGGCGTCTGTGGTCAACGTCGGGATCCCCACGTCACGGCACGGATGGGCGGCTGCTTCGCGCGGTGGCGCAAGCCGATGGCCAGTGCCGCCAGCACGACGGCGACCTGCGTCACCAGTCCCCACGGCGGACCGATCTCCGCCGCGTCGTACCTGTAACCCATGCGTTGGAAGATGTCCGCGGAATGCCCCAGCAGCATGCGTTCGAGTTCAGGCGCGATGCCGCCCACCGCGCCCGCAAGCGCCCCCCAAGGGCGCGGCGCGCGCCACGCGATGGCGAGCGCCAACATCCCTCCGACAAGGCCTTCGGCGATCATGACGGGAGAAAACGGTCTCCAGCCCGTGTAGTTCCAGTGGGGAATCGCGTCCAGCACCACGTGGCTGGCGAGTCCGACGGCGAATCCCACCGCGGGATGCAGGCGGCGGCCCACCGCCGCGCCTGCGACCAGGTGCGGAGTCGCATCCACCTAGGGCCCCTCGCCACCGGTGAGCCCGGAAGCGGCCGGCACCCGCCCTCCGCGGGCGGCGCCGACCCACTCACGCTCGATCACGATGAGCCCGCCGATCACGCCCAGGCCGATGGCGAGCGCCCCGGGCAGCGTGTTGACCGCGGCCAGCGCCACGCCGCTGAGGCCCGTCGCGACGGATGCGACAAGGACCACCACGGTCACGCCGCGCGGCGATAGGCCGCGGTCCATGAGCCGGTGGGGCAGGTGGTCCTTGCCGGTCGAGGTCAGCAGCCGGCTGAGCGACCGTTCGCCGTCGAGGAAGCGCTTGATGTGCACGTAGAGGATGTCGTAGATGGGGATCGCCAGCACGACCGCCGGCGCCGCCATCGCCGGGATGGAGAGCGTCCCGGGTGAGAGCATGACGCCCACCATCGCGACCAGATACCCGAGCGCCAGGCTGCCCGCGTCGCCCAGGAAGATGCGCGCGGGCGTGATGTTGTAGAGCAGGAATCCAAGACACGCTCCTGCGATGGCCGCGGCCAGGTGCATCTCGGGCACCTGACCGGTCAGCACCGCGATGGCCAGGAACGCGAGGCCCGCAGTGAGCCCCACCGAGGCCGCGACGCCGTCGGCGCAGTCGATGCAGTTGAAGGCGTTGACCACGCCGACGATCCAGAAGACCGTCAGCGCAACCGACAGCGGTTGCGAGGGCAGGTGGAAGACAGTCCCGGTCAGCTCCACGATCAGCCAGGCCGCGGCAAACTCCGCGAGCAGCTTGCTGACCCCGAGCGGCCGCAGGTCGTCGGCCAGGCCGATGCCCAGGAACAGGAGCCCACCGAGCAGCACCAGCAGCAGATCCGGGTGCGGCCCGATCAGGACGAGGGCCACGGCCGCCACGGCGCCGTAGACCGCCACGCCGCCGAGCAGCGCGGTCGGCCTGGCATGGATCTTCCGGCTGTTGGGCCGGTCGACGACGCCCCAGCGCGCCGCGGCGCTCCTCACGGCCGGCGTCAGGCCGGCCGCCACCAGGAACCCCAGGGGGAACCCCAGGCTCATGCGGCCGCCTACCGCCCCAGCTCTTCGATCTGGCGCCTCACCTCGGCCGCCTGCGGGAGCCTGGGATCAAGGCGCAGCGCCTCGCGCAGCTCCTGCTGGGCCCGCAGCCGTTCCCCGGCCTTCGCGTAGGCCTGGCCGAGGTGGTAGCGGATCGTCGCGTTGTTGGGGGCGCGGTCGGCCGCCTCGCGCAGCAGGTCGATGGCCGTGCGGTACTCCCCCAGCTTGAAGTGCACCCATCCGAGCGTATCGGCTATCTGCGGGTCCTCCGGCAGCGCCTGGCGCGCCGACCGGGCGAGCTGCAGCGCCTTGTTGAGATCGCCGCCGTGCTCGGCGTAGTGATAGGCCAGGTTGTTGGCGGCCGGCGCGAACTGTGGATCCAGCTCAAGCGCCTTCTCATAGGCGGCCCGCGCCTCGTTGAGCCGACCCATCTGCTCATAGACCATACCAAGCGTCATGGGCGGCACGGGCGACTGTGGAGCCGTCTTGGCGGCCTGCTCGAACCGGGCGATGGCCTTGTCGGGAACTCTCATCTCAGCATAGACGCGGCCGAGGTTGAGGTAGGCGCTGGTCAGGTCGGGCTGCAGCGCGATGGCCTGCTCGTAGCTCGCCTCGGCCTTCTCGTACTGCTTCACTGCGAAATACACACTCCCGAGTAGTTCATGCAGGGGGGCGCTCCGCGGCACCTTCGCGATCTGCGCCTGCACACGCGCGATGGCTCTGTCCGACGCACCGATACGCAGATGGGCAAATGCGATTTGCCCCAGCGCCGCAGCATAGTCCGCCTGCCGCTGGAGGGCGGCCTCGAACGCGGCGATCGCCTGGGCTTCGCGCTTCGCCGCGAGATGGGCCCGGCCCACTTGGAAGATCGGCACCGGGTTGGCCGGGGCGAGGGCCGCCGCCTGCTGGTAGCGCTCGGCCGCGGCGTCATAACTGCGCCGCGCCATGAGGATGTCGCCCAGCAGCAGGTGCGCCTGCAGGTTGCGGGCATCGAGGGTCAGCGCCTGCTGCGCGGTCCGCTCGGCCTGGGCCAGCTCGCCCAGCCGCGCCAGCACCGTGGCCAGCGCGAGCTGCGTCTGGATGGCTCGGGGGTTCAGGTTGGCCGATGTCGAGAACGCGTCACGCGCGCCGTTGAGGTTGCCCTGCAGCGCCAGGAGCTGCCCCAGGATCAGGTGGGCCTCGGCGCTGGACGGCGCCGCGGTGATCGCGGCCCGGAGCTCCTTCTCGGCCTCGGCGAACTGCCGGCGCGCGGCGTGGAGCTTGCCCTGCGCGATGTGCCTGGCGTCGGCCGATTCCTGCGGGATGCGCGCAATCAGCGCCTCGACGCCGTCGAGCTTCCCCTGCGCGATCAGGATATCCACCTTGCGGCGCAGCAGCGCCGTGTCGTTGGGCGTGACCTCCAACGCGCGATCGTAGGCGGCCAGAGCGTCATCCTGGCGGCCTCGGAAGACATGCAGGTCTCCGAGCGCGGTCAGAACCGGCGCGCTCCTGGGCATGGCCTGGGCAGCGGCGACGAGCACACGCTGCGCGTCGTCGGCCCGTCCGCCGGTCCAGTGGAAGCGCGCGAGCGCGAGGTGCGCGTCGGCGACATCCGGCAGCGCGGCGACGGCCTGGCGGTAGGCCTGTTCGGCCGCCGCCCGGTCTCCCTTAAACGCGTAGATCTCCGCCAGCAGGAGATGGCCTTTGACGTCTTTGGGATGATTGGCGATCGCCCGCCGCGCCGTCTGCACCGCGGCATCCCAGGCCTGCTCCCGCGCGTGGGTCTTCGCCAACAGGAGCGTGCCGCCCAGGTGCCTGGCGTCCTTGCGCAGCACGAGATCGGCCCGCTCGCGCGCCTGGACGGTCTGCCCCCCCGCAAAGTACAGCTCGCCGAGGGCCGCCTGCGCGTCGAGGTTGTCCGGATTGAGCGAGGTGGCCGTCGCCATGGCGTTAAAGGCCGGCCGCCCCTGGCCCAGCGCCAGCTGGGCCAGCCCGAGCTGGTAGTACCCGTCGGCGAATTTGTCGTCGAGGCGCACGGCGTTGCTCAACTCGATGACCGCCGCCGAGTACTTCTGCTCTTTCAAGAACGCCACACCGCGATCGTAGTGCCGCTGCTTCTGCGCGGCGGGGTTGCGCGTCAGCGCCAGGCCGCCCGCGACGGCGATCGCCACCACCAGGGCGACAACCACCGCTGCGAGCATTCGCGCTCTCTGGGTCACGTCAGGATCCCCCTCTCACACAGCCAGACTATTCAGCGAAGTGCTCGCGCAGCAGCGGGGCGACCAGGCCCGCAAACGCCGTGGCCCGCGCCCACGCCTCGTCCTCGGACGTGGCAATGGGCACAGAGACCCTGATCAGGGCGCCGTCAGAGCGGCGCTGCGCGACAACGCGCAGGGCCTGCTCCGCCTTCACCCGGTGCGGATCGCTGACCACCTGGGTCCCCTTCTGGAACCAGTACAGCACCACGACCGGACGGCGCTGCTGCTGGGTCAGCGCCCGGTTCACGGTCACCGCCTCACCCGCCAGGACGAGCTGCTCCGCGCGCACTCCGAGCACTTTGCAGTCGCCGTGGCATGTCGCCTGTACCTGGCCTCTCGTCGCGCCGCGCGTGTAGTACCCTACGTACAGGTAGATGGGCCTGCCGGAGTCGTCGGCGTAGCGGCGGTTCAACACCTCATCGGGCCGCGCGCGCACCATGAAGTCCGGGTCGAGCGCCTCGACCCGGCCGGTCCACCCGCCGACGCGGAACGGCATCTCTTGCAGCGGCATGCGCAGCGGTACCGCGTGGCCGATGACGACCTCAACCAAGATCGGAAGAGCAACCAGGGTGGCGACGACCAGCCCGTAGCGCCTGGTCCTCATGCCGGCTCTCCGCTCAGCCGCGGCGCCGCCGGCCGCGGCCACCGGGCCAGCACCGTCGCCAGGCCGATCAGCAGCGCGGTGGCGATTACAAACACAACCAAGCCGGATCCGGGATGGAGCGGTCCCTCGAAGAAGCTCGGGTCCTTGGCGCCCATGACGATGATCCAGGTGACGCGGACCGCGTTGGCGATGATCGCGATGGGGATCACCGCCGCGACCAGCAGCAGGCGGTTGATCGGCTTCGGCTGCGTCAGGTACGCCAGCAGCAGCCCGGTGGCGCCGAGCGCGATCAGCGACCTGAAGCCGCTGCATGCCTCGGCGACCTCGACCCTCACCGTCGGCAGATCGATGTAGATGCCCCGAAGCAGCACCGGATACCCCAGCGCCCGCAGCGCCTCGGTCGAAAACTTTGCCGTGAAGATCTGCAGCGGCCACGTGAGCTGCTGCAGCACCGCCGCCGGCGGGGGGATCATCACCACGAGGAAGGCGATCGGAAACGCCAGCAATCTCGCCACGCGCCACCCGCCCAGATAGATGGCCAGGCCAAAGAGCACGACGATGAGCGACACGCGGAGGGCCAGTTGCACCCCGCCGGCGCGGCCCGCCAGATAGGCACCCAGGCCGATCAGCAGGACCAGGTAGCCGATCCAGGCCGACCCCAGATCTCGCGCAGGAGACTCACCATCCCCGCCCATGATCGCGCGGCGGCGGTCCCACGCCAGGTAGACCGCGACGAACGGGATGTAGTACCCGTAGCCGTACGTGGTGTCGATCGACCACTGGGCGGCCAGGTCAACGAAGACAGGATGGTACAGATAGGCCAGAGGTCCAGCCACCCCTGCGAATGCCAGCAAGGTCCGGTAGCGCGCCATTGATCCCCCTTGGGGCTGTCCCTAGTGGGTACCTTCTGCTGCCGGGCCCAGCCTTCGTTATTTCGAACGATTCCCGCCAATCATATGAGGGAAGTTCCTTGGAAATTCCGTGAATTCAGCACAGATAGCCATCGGTTGTCCACCCGATAGACCGGCAGCGCAGGGGATGGGTAAACTCGGACCCACAAGGGCACAATCTACTGGGGCTCCGACAAAGGCAAACCCGGGGAAACCCGGGGACGCAAAGCCGCAGGGCTACTCCCTTCGGGGAACGCCGGCTGGGCTGCCGAAGAGCACGCACCAGAACCTGCACGGCCTTCACCTGCCGGGCAGGCGCACGGAAGACGCGGGGCCCCTGAAGAGACGAAGGGGGCCCCCGATGTCTGCGCGGCACACCACACGCGCGACGTGGCTGTTCGTCCTCGTCGCGTCGCTGTTCCTCGTCATCTCCGGACTGCCGCAGTCGACCGCGGCGCCTGCAGCACCGCCACAAGCGTTGCCGCCGCACGTCCCCGGCGAGGTCCTGGCGCGCTTCGTGCGCGGAGCCTCCGAAGCCGCGGTCGGCACCGCCTTGGGCGAGTTGGGGATCCGCGAGGCGGGCCGCATCCAGCAGATCCGCGTCCGCCACCTGCGCGGCACGCGCGGGCAGAGCACCGAGTGGCTACTCGATCGGCTCCGGCGGCATCCGCTGGTCGAGTTCGCCGAGGTGAATGGGATCTATGAGGTCGAACAGACCATCCCCAACGATCCACGGTTCGGCGACCAGTGGGCCCCCAAGAAGATCAACGCGCCGCAGGCCTGGGATATCACCACGGGTTCGAGCTCGTGGACGATCGCGGTTCTCGACACCGGCGTGGACTACAACCATCCCGATCTAACCACAAAGGTCCTGCTCGGCCCGGACTTCTCCGACGGTGACAAGGATCCCATGGACGACCACGGCCACGGCACAAGGATGGCCGGCATCGCCGCCGCAGCGACAAACAACTCTACCGGCGTTGCCGGGATAGACTGGACCGCCAAGGTCCTCGCCATCAAGGTCTGCGGGTCGGACGGGAAGTGCTCATGGAGCGCGCTCGCCAACGGGATCACCTATGCCGTTGACGTCGGGGCCCGATCGCTCAGCATCAGTCTGGGCGGGTCGAGCGGATCGAGCACGCTGCAGTCGGCGCTGAACTACGCCTGGAGCAAGGGTGCGGTCATCTCATGCTCGGCCGGCAACAGCAACACCGACGCCGCGCACTACCCGTCGGACTACGCGGAGTGCATCAAGGTCGGCGCCACCGACTCCAACGACAACAAGGCCAGCTTCAGCAACTGGGGCTCCAAGCTCGAGGTGATGGCCCCGGGCGTGAGCATCCTCACCACGACCCCCGGCGGAGGGTACACGGGCTCATCCGGGACCTCGCCGGCGGCGCCGCATGTGGCCGGCCTGGCCTCGCTCGTGTTCGCCGCGCAGCCGAGCCTGTCCAATTCGCAGGCGCGTGACATCATCCGCAAGACCGCCACGGACCTCGGCGCCTCAGGCTGGGATCCCTACTACGGCTGGGGCCGCATCGACGCCTACGCGGCGGCATACGTAGCCAAAGGGGGCGGGCCATCACCAACACCGTCGCCAACCCCCACGCCGACGCCGTCGCCGACCCCGACTCCGACTCCAACGCCCACTCCAACCCCCACGCCGTCGCCCACGCCGCCCCCACCGGAGACTGGATCCGACGCCCCGCCGACTGTGACGATCATGTCGCCCGCCGACGGAGCCACGGTGAGCGGCCGCGTGGAGATCCGGGCCAGCGCCACAGACGACAAGGGCATCGCCCGCGTCGAGTTCTACGTGGGCAGCGAACTCATTGCCACATCGACGAGTGCCCCTTACAGGGCGATGTGGAACACCATCCCCAGGAAGCGGGCCGCCGGCTCGTATACCATAACCGCCGTGGCTGTGGACACGGCCGGCCAGAAGACCAGCGCGAAGATCACCGTCCAGCTCAGGAAATAGGAGCAGCAGGCAGTCGCGGAGGTGATTCGGGGCAGTGAGATGAAGCTCGGCGCGCAGGATGTGTTCTGGCGCGATTCGGGCGCGTTCACGGGGCAAATCGCGCCGCCCATGTTGA
>JBBIOB010000029.1:0-36296 GCA_037443565.1 Armatimonadota bacterium
TGAACACCGCCGCGTCGCGCAGCCGCGCGGGCTGCCGCCGCTCCTGGGACCTGATGGTCAGGACCAGGT
Source organism: Armatimonadota bacterium (assembly GCA_037443565.1). GTDB lineage: Bacteria > Sysuimicrobiota > Sysuimicrobiia > Sysuimicrobiales > Humicultoraceae > Fervidifonticultor_A. The sequence continues at coordinate 70 of JBBIOB010000029.1, forward strand.
CGGCGTCGCCCGCGGAGTCGACGATGTACGCGGGCACGTGCAGCTCGCGGATGGCCCGCTCCAGGCGGTTGCGGCTCACGGCATACGGGTAGATCTTGAGGACGCGCCGGCCCGGCCGGTCGCGTGTCTCCGGCGCCGCCGGCGCAAACGGCCCTTCCGGCGCCCAGCCCGAGGCCGCGGCGGCAGGCGCGGCGGTGATCTCCACCTCGCCGGCCTCGGTGCGCACGCGCAGTTCGGGCCGCGGCGTGACGCCGCGCAGATACCGGTCGACCACCCCGGCCACGTCGTGGTGCACGGCCAGCCGGTCCTTCTCCTGGATCTCGATGACGACATCGAAGGTGGGCGGCGCCTTGCGCTCGAGCACGGTCTTCTGCGTGCCGCGGCGGCGCGCTTCCTCGTCGGACAGCGTCACCGCCTGAATGCCGCCGACCAGGTCGGACAGGGTCGGGTTCTGCAGCAGGTTGTCGAGGGTGTTGCCGTGCGCGGTGGCGATGAGCTGCACGCCGCGCTCGGCGATCGTGCGCGCGGCCTGGGCCTCGGCCTCGGTGCCGATCTCGTCGATGACAATCACTTCGGGCATGTGGTTCTCGACGGCCTCGATCATGACCGCGTGTTGCAGCGCCGGCACGGGTACCTGCATCCGCCGCGCGGCGCCGATGCCCGGATGGGGGATGTCGCCGTCGCCCGCGATCTCGTTCGAGGTGTCGACGACCACCACGCGCTTCCGGAACTCATCGGCCAGGACGCGCGCGGCTTCGCGCAGCAGCGTGGTCTTCCCCACGCCGGGTCGGCCGAGCAGCAGGATCGACCGCCCGGACTCGATGACGTCGCGGACGATGTCTACCGTGCCGATCACGGCCCGGCCCACGCGGCAGGTCAGGCCGATGATCTCGCCCTGGCGGTTGCGGATCGCGCTGATCCGGTGCAGTGTGCGCTCGATGCCGGCGCGGTTGTCCCTGCCGAATGTGCCGACGCGTTCGGTGATGTACTGGATGGTCGACCGATCCACGAACGCGTCGTCGAGGAGCCACGCCTCATCCGGAAACCGCGCTTCCGGTTTCCGTCCCAGATCGAGCACGACCTCGAGCAGGTGATCCAGATCGGGCCGGCGCTCCAGCGCCGCGCGTAGGTGCGGGGGCAACACGTCGAGGAGCAGGTCCAGGTTGTCGGTGATCCGTGTCTGGCGAACGGACGACTTCAACGACCGCACCGTGCGACGATTCGAGTCAACCTCAACGCCCCGTCGTGATCGGCCCAATTATAGCACTCGCCACAGCTCGTCGCGATCAGGCGGAATGAGCTCGACCCACCGCCCGCCCCGCTGCACGACGCGATCGCCGGGCGCCAGGGCGCCGATGACGGCCGAACCGATGCCGGCCTCCGCCAGCGCCGCCTGGAGCGGCGCCGGGTCGGAAACGGCGATCAGCATGGCGCCGCTGCTGATCAGCGCCAGCGGATCGATCCCAAGCGCCTCACAGATCGTCTGGGTCTCGCGCGCGATCGGCACCGCGTCGGCGTCCAGACGCACGCCGCACTGCGACGCGTCGGCCAGTTCCCAGACACCGGCCAGCACGCCGCCCTCGGTGACGTCGTGCATCGCGGTGGCCCCCAGGCGTGCGCCGATGCGGCCTTCGGGGACGACGCTGATCTGGTCGATGAAGCCCCGGGCACGCACCAGCGTGGCCTCGTCCACCAGCCCCTGGAGTCGCTTGGCGAGGTCGGTCGCCAAAATCGCCGTCCCCTCGATCCCCGCCGACTTCGTCATCAGCAGCACGTCACCCGCGCGGCCACCCCCGGCCGAGACGTAGCCGTCGCGCGGCGCGCGCCCAATCGCCGTGGTCACGACAATCGACTGCGGAATACCCGGGGTGACTTCGGTATGTCCGCCGACAATCTCCACGCCGATCAGACGTGCCGCCGAGCCGGCGTCGCGCACGATACGGTCGAGGTCGACCTCAGCGGTGGCCTCGGCGAGGAGGAGCGTCATCAGCAGCCCCACCGGCTCCGCTCCGGTCGTGGCCAGGTCGTTGCAGGCCACGTGCACGGCCAGGCGCCCCAGGTGGTCGGCCGCCCCGGTGATCGGGTCGCATGTTGCCACGCACACCGACGGCCCGAAGTCCAGGACCGCGCAGTCCTGCCCGATCCCCGCGTGGACCAGGACGTCGGCGCGGCGCCCCAGGTAGGGAAAGATCCGCTCACGCAGCGCGGCCGGCGAGAGTTTCCCAGCTCGCATGATGAAGGGCTCAGAAGAGCGTCGTCTGCGCCGGTTCCTCGGCCGCCGGCTCGGTGACCTCCTCGCCGTCCTTGAAGATGCTGATTTCGCCGAAGACCCCGTCGTAGCCGGGCGCGATGCGCACCCGGCCCTCCCGCACGCGCCGTAGCCCCTCGGCGATGCGAGCCGTGCTGAGCTTGAAGACCTCGTCCACCGGCGCGTCGAGCAGCACCGTGAACTCGCCCCCGAACGCCTTGCAGAGCTTGAAGTACTCTTCGCGCACACCCGTGGTGCCGGGCTTCGTCCCGTTGGCCTCGGCGATGATCTCCTCGAGCGGGATCAGGTTGCGGTACGGCACCGCGCCCTCGGGCACGTAGCCCTCCTCGCGGTCGGCGAGCGTCTCGACACGATGCAGCACGCCCACCGTCGGCGGCTTGCCGCACACCGGACAGCGGCCGCCGTGCGCCGTGGTCTCCTTCGGGGTCAGGCGCCGGTTGCAGTTGCGGTGCCCGTCGTAGTGGTACTTCCCCTCCTCGGGGAAGAACTCGATCGTGTAGAGGAACTTCGACGTGTCCTTCTCGCGCAGGATGCGCAGGATCTCGAAGTAGTCCAGCTCGCACGCGAAGACGTTGGCCTCGCGCCCCAGCTTGGCCGGCGAGTGCGCGTCGGAGTTGCTCATCAGCATCACACGGTCGAGTTCGGAGAGGCGCCAGTTCATCGGCGGGTCGCTCGACAACCCGGTCTCGACCGCGGCGATGTGCCTGAGCTGGTCGCCGAAGCAGTCGGCGATGGCGTCGAACCCCGACATGCTGCCGTAGAGCGAGAACCAGGGGGTCCAGGCGTGGGCCGGCACCAGCATGCAGTCCGGTGAGATCTCCATGAGGTACTCGACCATCCGGTCGGTCGGCAGCGTGAGCGTGGGCCGTCCGTCGGCGAGCAGGTTGCCGAACCGGCCGAGCACCGCGTTGATCCTCTCCACCACCTCGAAGGACGGCGCGAAGATGACGTTGTGGATCTTGCGCAGCCGGCCGCCGGTCGTGTAGATGTTCGAGACCTCGACGGTGAGCATGAAGTGGCTGCCGTCGTGGGTGAACAACCCCCGGCCGGTGGGCGCCAGCTTGGCGCGCAGCTCCCGAAGCCAAACCGGATGCGTGAAGTCGCCGGTCCCGAGCAGCGTGATCCCCTTGATCTTTGCCCAGCGGGCCATGTGCTCGACGTCCATGTCCCGGCTGGTCGCCCGACTGTACCGCGAGTGCAGGTGCAGGTCGGCGATGATGCGCATCGGCTACGAGTCACCGCCCGAAGAGGATGCCACGCTGTGGCTCTCCCCTGCTTTCGCCCCATTCACGGAGCGGTCCTTCGCAGGGCCGGCGGCGGCACCATCGCTCCACAGACCGAGCATCCCGGCACCCAGCGCGGCGATCACCGTCGGCGCCAGACTGAGATCCCGGGCGGCTGCGCGCACGGATGCGGCCAGCACCGGCCGGAGCAGCCGGGATTGGTACTGCGTGTCGCCGTGCTCCTCGACCGCGCGCCGCAATCCCTCATCGGTGGCCAAGGCGCGGATGATCGCGCTGATGTGCCGGTCGGAGAGCCGGTTGAGCGCCTGACGGACGACCGTGGTGAAGTGTACCTCGCGGCCGAACGCGTCCTGCCACTCCCGTTCGTATCCAGCCAGCACGCGGTCGCGTGGCGCCGCCGCGCCCAGGTAGCGCGCCGCGATCCGGCCCGCGATCTCGCCGCCGAGCATCGAGAAGTAGATCCCGCCGCCGCTGGTCGCCTTCACGTGTCCGGCCGCGTCGCCGACGATCAGCATCCCGTCGGTCCACGTCGGCCGCCGAGGGCCCAGGATCGGGATGCGGCCGGCAAGCTTGCGCACCACCCGGGCCTGCCTCGTGCGCGGCGCCACGGCCGGATGCCCGGCCATGAGACGCTCGAGGAAGGAGAGCGGCGGCCGCTCGGTCTGCCGTGGGTCCACCGCGAGGCCCAGCCGGCCCTTCCCCGGCCCGGTCGGCATCATCCAGGCGAAGAATCCCGGAGCCACGTCGCGGCCGAAGTACAGGTCGGGTGCCTCCATGTCGTCGAGCACGACTCGCTCGAGCTCGTACTGCAGACCGTGCACGAGCCTCCGCCGCGGGGCGATGCCCAGTTGCGGGGGAAGAACAGGACTCGCCCCTTCGGCGTCTATGACAAGCGGAGCAGTGATGGCGAGTCGCGAGCCCCGACGCTCGACCTCGATGCGCAGGCGGCCGCCGTCGCGGATGACCGTTCGCGCGCGGGCGCCGGTGATGAGCTCGGTGCCGGCCTCCGCTGCGCGGCCGGCCAGATAGCGGTCGAACGGATCGCGGTCGACGACGTACGAGTCCACGGCGTCCCGGCGGACGCGGACCACCGTTCCGTCGGGCGCGTAGAGCGCCGCGGCGCGCAGCGCGCTCTGGATCAGCGCGTCCGGCAGGCCAAACCGCTCGAACGCGTGCGCCGAGAGCTTGCCGGTACAGTGGGTGGGCGAGCCGACCTCGGGATGCTCCTCGAGCAGGACGGTCCGCAGTCCGAGCGCAGCCGCGGTCCGGGCCGCGGTCGATCCGGCGGGGCCGGCGCCCACGACCACTACGTCAGGGGTCACCGTGCCCGCCTCGGCAGGGCATGATGAAACCGCGGTGGAACTCTGGAGAAACCGTACGCGAGCACAGGTGATAGCATATCAGAAAGGGATGCCTCTGATGCGGTGGCTGGTGCTGTCGATGCTGGTCGTGGTGCTCGGCGCCGGCGGCCCCGGGGCGGTGGGAGCGCCTACGCCCCCGGGTCCATCGGCCCGCTTCGACCGGGGCACGCTGCACGTCTACGTGGGTACGCGCCGGGTGGCCACGCTCTCCGTCGAGATCGCCCGGACCATCGAGGCGCGGTCGCAGGGCCTCATGTATCGGACGTCGCTGCCGGAGGACGCCGGCATGCTGTTTGTCTTCGACGAAGATGCGCGGATCGGGTTCTGGATGAAGAACACCCTGATCCCGCTTTCGATCGGGTTCATCGACCGGACCTGGCGGCTGCTGGAGATCCTCGACATGAAGGTGGCGCCCGACCCGGAGGCGGGGCCCTTCGACATCTACACGCCCGCGCAGGCGTACCGCTACGCCCTCGAGGTCAACCAGGGGTACTTCACGCGCAAGGGCATCACCCCGGGCGCCCGCTTCGAGCTGGTGCCCCCTCGATAGCCCGTGGCATGAGCACGGTGCCCTCCGCGCACGACCGCCTGGAACGCCGGGACGCCGAGTTCGCGGCGCTGCGCGACATCAGCCAGGCGATCAGCGCAGCCCTCGACCTCGACTCCACCCTCCAGCTGATCACGCGCAAGACCGCCGAGGTCATGCGCATGGACTCCTGCTCGATCTACCTGCTGGACGCCTCGGGCGAGTCTCTCGTCTTGCGGGCGACGACCGGCCTGGCGCCCGAGTCGATCGGCCGCGCGCGCCTGCGGCTCGGCGAAGGCCTCACAGGCTACGCCGCCCGGCAGGGTGTGCCGGTCTTCAGCAGCGAGGCCGCCAGCGACCCGCGCTTCGTCTATGTGCCGGGCACGCGGGAGTACGCGTTCCGATCACTGCTGGCGGTCCCGCTGCGCGTTGCGGGCAGGGTGCTGGGCGCCATGAACGTCCAGACCACCACGGTCCACGAGTACGACGCCGACGAGGTCGAGCTGCTGAGCGTGACCGCCGACCTGGCAGCGGGCGCGATCGAGAAGGCCAGCCTCTACGACAGCATGCGGCGCCAGATCGCCGAGCTCTCGACCCTGGCCGAGGCGAGCAAGACCATCACCTCGCCGCTCTACCTGGAAGAGATCCTCCGGCTGATTGTCGAGATGGCCACCGGCACGCTGGACGCGCGGCTGTGCTCGCTGATGCTCCTCGACGAGGAGACCGGCGAGCTGGTGCTCACCGCGTCCCATCGCGCAGGTGAACGCTACCAGGCGCGGCCGAGCCTGCGTAGCGGGGAGGGCATCGTCGGGCTCGTCGCCCAGACCGGCCGGCCCATGGCCGTGCCCGACGTCTTCGACGATCCGCGGTTCCTCAACAAGGACATGGCGCGGGAGGAAGGGTTGCGCGCGCTCCTGGCCGTGCCCCTGATCGTGCGCGACCGGGTGATCGGCGTCTTCAACTGCTACAAAGCCGAGCCCCACCATTTCACGGCCGAGGAGATCTCCCTGTTCTCGACCCTGGCGAACCAGACCGCGCTTGCCATCGAGAACAGCTCGCTCATCGTGCGCTCCGCCGTGGTGCGCGAGATGCATCACCGGGTCAAGAACAATCTGCAGACGATCGCGATGCTGTTGCGGCTGCAGCTCCGCGACGGCCGCGAGGTGTCGGGCCGCGAGGTGCTGACCGAGACCATCAACCGCATCCTCAGCATCGCGGCCGTGCACGAGATCCTCTCGGTCGAGGGGTTCAAGTTGATCAACGTGCGCGAGCTGCTCGACCGGGTGACCCAGACGGTGGGCCAGACGATGGCCCGGCCGGCGCTGCAGGTCGAGGTCACGGTCGAGGGCGACGACCTCCGCATGCCGTCGCAGCAGGCCAGCTCGGTGGCGCTGGCGGTCACCGAGCTCGTGCAAAACGCGCTCGAGCACGCCTTCCCAGATCGCAGCGCCGGCCGGGTCCGGATCGTGCTGGCGCAGACCGAGCGCGACTGGATCATCGAGGTAACGGACAACGGCGTGGGGATGCCCCCCGGGACCGACCCGCTGGCGACCGAGAACCTGGGGTTGAAGATCGTCCGCGCCCTGGCCACCGAGGACCTGGGCGGCTGCTTCGAGGTGACCGGCGAGGATGGCGGGACCCGCGCGGTGCTGTCGGTCCCGCGCGTGCGGGAACTCCCGGCCCGCGTAGCGTCCGGTGAACCCCCCGCTCCGCCGCTTGCGGCCGGTAATCCATGATGCCGCCGCTGCGCGTGCTGCTCGCCGACGACGAGGCCCTGATCCGCATGGGCCTGCGCGCGATGCTGGCCGAGGCCGGCTATCAAGTGGTCGGCGAGGCCGGCGACGGCCGGCGGGCGCTTGAGCTGATCCGCAAGCTCGATCCGGACCTGCTCTTCCTCGACATCAAGATGCCCGAGCCCGATGGCCTGACTGTGGCCCAGCAGGTGATGGCTTCGGGACCACGGCCGATCGTGCTGCTGACCGCCTACGGCGACCGCGACTACGTCGAGCGGGCCAAGCGGATCGGCGTGATGGCGTACCTGGTCAAGCCCATCAAAGAGGCGGACCTGGTTCCCACCGTCGAGCTGGCCGTGCGGCACTACCGGGCGATGGGCGTGCTCGAAGACCGGATCGAGAGCCTCGAGGAGACGCTGGAAACGCGCAAGCTTCTAGAGCGGGCAAAGGGCGCGCTGATGCAGCGGGAGGGCCTGTCGGAGGCCGACGCGTTTGCGCGGATCCAAAAGGCCAGCCGCGACCAGCGCCGGCCGATGAAGGAGATCGCCCGGGAGATCCTGGGGGGCTGAGTCACGAACGCGCCGACCATGAGCGCGGTCGGGATGGATCCCGAACAGCAGCAGCCCGAACACGAACAGATCCCACTCCCCCTTCGAGAACTTCGACATGGCTCACCTCATCGTCGGCAGGATGTGGTGATGACACCGGCGCCTTAACGGCCCGACCGCCTCCGGCCGAACGTCACCGTCAGTACCTCGTCTCGCACCCTTGCCTCCCTGGCCTCCAGCGCGGCCAGCGTGCGGGGCAGGGCCACGTTGCGGCGGTACGTCCCGACGCGGACGGCGAGGTCACCGTCGGCCTGGAAGATCTCCACGTCGCCCTTGGCCACGAACGGCACGTGCAGGGTGAGGATGTACTCGTCCTTGCGCTTCTCGATCTTCTGGGGCGTGCCGGTGTAGAAACGCCGGGACGGATCGTCGTCGCCGTAGAGATCGGTCGCCACGCGGGCGAGCATCCGCATACCGGTCGTCTCCCGCTCGTAGAACGGCACCTGCCGGATCGGCACCGGCGAGAAGCCTTCGTCGACCAGGCGCAGGTACTGCCCCTGCGCCTCGCGCCAGGCCGAGAAATACCCGGCGCCGGCGTCTTCCGATAGCACCCGGTTGACCACGATCAGGTCGGTGGCGTAGCCGAACAGGTTGAAGTACGTGAACGCCCGCTGCGCCTCTTTGATGACCATCTTCTCGGGATTCAGAACCAGCCGGATCGAGGTCCGGGCGGTGTCTGCCAGGATGTCCTTGATGCCCTCCACGTCGAGGATCAGGTCGCGCGCCGCCACGAACACGTCGTCGGTCGGCAGCGGGATGTCGACCAGCGGCTGGACGACCGGATGCACCAGGCGGGCCACGCGGCGCTGGATCGGAAAGATCTTGTTCAGCCACCAGCGGGCCATGTCCGGGAAGCCCAGGAGCTGCATGGTTTCACCGGTGGGCGCGCAGTCGATGATGATGACGTCGTAACGCGTGCTCTCGACGTGGATCCGCAGCTCCATGAGGCTCGCGATCTCCTCCATACCCGGCAGGTTAGCCAGCTCATCGGCGACGACGTCCTCCAGCCCCCGCGAGTGGAGCAGCGTGACCATGTAGCGCTTGAGCGTGCCCCAGTACTTCTCGAGCTGGTAGAGGGAGTCCACCTCCTGCGCCCAGAGGTGCGGGGCGATGCGCACGACCTCCTGGCCGACAGGCTTCTCCAGGACGTCACCCAGGCTGTGGGCGATGTCGGTGCTCATCACCAGGGTGCGGTGACCGACCCCGGCCGCCCGGACCGCCGTGGCCGCGGCCACGGTGGTCTTCCCAACACCCCCCTTGCCGGTGAACAGGATGACGCGCATCCGGCTACTTCACCTTGACCCGCCTCGGCTTGCGGGACGGCGGCGCGCCTTCCAGCCGGTCGAGGGCCCGGTCGACGGTGGACCGGATCGCCAGCAGCAGCTCGCGGCGCGCGCTGGCCAGGTGGTCGCGCACGTCCGATGGGACAGCCTGCTCCACCGCATCCCAGAACCGGTCCTCCGCCTCTGCCAGCGACCGAAACGGGCGCAGCCGGCGCCGTGTCGTCATGATCGACACCTCCTGTGGAAGCTATCGTAGCCGTCTTCGAGGCGGATGCGAAGGTGCCCTGGTGTCCGGACCTAGGACGTGGGTCTGGCCCGGCGGGGCCACCGCCCGCCGGCAACGGACGCGATCCCGAAGAGCGCCAACGCCGTCAGCACGATCGTCCCGCCCGCGGCCAGGTCCAGGTAGAAGGCGGCGACGGTCCCGGCGACCACCGCGGCCAGCGAGCACGCCACCGCGATGACCAGGGTGCTCCTGAAGCTGCGTGCCAGGCGCAGCGCGGTGATCGCCGGGATCACGATCAGGGCGCTGGTCAGCAGGATCCCGACGATCCGCATCGTCACCACGACCGTCACCGCGACCAGCGTCGTGAGCAGCAGGTTCAGCGCGTCCACCGGCACACCCTGGACGCGCGCGCCCTCTTCGTCGAACGTGATCGCGAACAGCTCCTTGTAGAACACCACGACGTGCGCGAGCACCACCAGACCCAACCCCAGGATGACCCACAGGTCGCGCGGTTGCACCACCGTGATCGCCCCGAAGAGGTAGGCGAAGAGATCGACGTTGAACCCGCGGGCGAGGCTGATGAGCACCACCGCGACCGCCAGCCCGCCCGACAGGAAGATCGCGAGGGCCGCCTCGCCGAAGAGTCGCCCTGACACGCGGAGACGCTCGATGCCGACGGCCCCGACCACCGCGGCCGCCAGCGCGCCGGCGACGGGATAGGTCTTCAGGAGCAGGCCCGCGGCGATGCCCGCCAGCGCCACGTGCGCCAGGGTGTCGGCGATCAGGCTCAACCGCCGCAGCACGATGAACACGCCGATCAGCGGCGCGATGGTCCCGATCATCACCCCCGCGAGCAGCGCCCGCTGCATGAATCCGTAGGACAGGATCTCCGGCATCGCTAGTGGGTGTGGGTCACGATCAGGCTGTCGGCCCGGTACATCCGGGCCACCGCGCCGGAAGCGATCGCCTCGTGGGGGGTGCCGTGGAAGGCCAAGGTCCGATTGAGACACGCGATCTGGGTGACTTCCTTGGCGATCACGGCGACGTCGTGGGAGACCAGGACGAGCGCGGTGCCCATGTCGCGGTTGAGGCGCCGCAGCAGGCCGTAGAACTGCTCCTGGGCCTCGAGGTCGACGCCGACGGTCGGCTCGTCGAGCACGAGCAGGTCGGGGTGATTCGCCAGCGCGCGCGCGATGAACACCCGCTGCTGCTGGCCGGTCGACAGCCGTCCGATCAGCCGGTCGCGGAACTCCGCCATGCCCACGGTCTCGAGGGCCTCGAGGCTGGCCTTCTGGTCCGCGGCGGTGAACCGGCGGCCCAGGCCCACGCGGCCGGCCCGCCCGCTGATGACGACCTCCGACACACTGGCCGGGAATCGCGCATCGAACGCCACGGCCTTCTGGGGCACGTACCCAATGCGCTGCCAGTCCCGAAAGTCGCGCACGTCGCTGCCAAAGAGCCGCACGTGGCCGCACTGCGACCGCGCCAGGCCGAGCATGATGCGCACGAGCGTCGTCTTCCCTGCGCCGTTGGGGCCGATGATCCCCAGGAAATCGCCCCGCCGGATCTGCAGGTGGACGCCGTGGAGCACCTCCTCGTTGCCGTACCGGAAGCAGACGTGCTCCAGGTCGACGAGCGGCACGCCGTCAGCGGCAGTCGAGGCCTTCTGCGAGGCTCCGAAGATTCTCATCCATCACCGTGAAGTACGTGGCGCCCCGGCTCTGCTCGTCGGGGGTCAGCCCCTCGATCGGATTCAGCACGGCGGTCTTGGCCCCGACCTCCCGCGCGATCGTCTCGGCGACTCTGGGGCTGACCAGCGTCTCGAAGTAGATGACGCGGGCCCTGCGCGCGCGCGCCTCCCGCACGACGGCGCGCAGGCGCGCGGGGGACGGTTCGACCTCGGGGGACAGGCCGCTCACCGGGATCATCCGCAGCCCGTAGCGGCTGGCCAGATAGCCAAAGGCCGCGTGGCTGGTGATGAAATCCTTCTTCGCGCAGGCGGCCAGGGTCTCGCGGTAGCGCCGATCGAGGGCCCCGAGGTCGGCCTTGAGATCGGCCGCGGCCGCCTCATAGGCGGCCGCGCGATCGGGATCAACCCTCGCGAACGCGGCGGTAAGCGTGTCCACCATCTGCTGGGCAAGCACCGGGTCGAGCCAGACGTGTGGGTCCAGACCTTCCTTGTCCTGGTGCTGCTCTCCTTCGCGCCCGTGATCGTGCTCCGCCTCGCCCTTCACCAGCGGCAGCCCCTCGGTGGCCTTCACCGCCTCCACCGAGGCTGGCAGGGTGGGCAGCAGCCGGTCGAGCCACGGCTCGAATCCGGCGCCGTTATAGATGACCAGGCGCGCCGACTGGAGTGCGATCACGTCCTGGGCCGTGGGCTCGTAGTCGTGCGGTCCCGCGCCTGAGGGGACGAGATTGCGGACGTCGGCGTGCTCGCCGCCGATTCGCCGCGCGAACTCGTACAGCGGATAGAAGGACGCAACGACCGAGATCCGGGGGGCCGCGGCCAGCTCTGCGGGCGCTGTGGGCGTGGCTTCACGGCGTGCGCACCCGGCGAGCGCCAGCGCGGCCACCGTCAGCACGACACCCAGACGAATGTCTCTCATCCACTCTCCTCCTTTGTGAACGCTCCTCAGCGGGTTCTTACTGCGCGGCGTTGCGACTCCACCCGCGCCTGGCCGCTAGGCCGCCGCCTGGCACTTCGCGCAGTACCCGCGCAGCTCGAGCTGGTGGCCCGTGACGCGAAAGCCCGACGGCAGGCGGCGCGGCGGCTGCGGGATCAGGCAGGCTTCAAGCGGCTCCCACGCGCCGCACCGCAGACACACAAGATGGTCGTGGTGCCGGGACGCCAGCCCGTACCGCACACGGCCCCCGGGGGCGCTCACCGGCTCGACGAGCCCGTCCCGGACAAACAGCTCCAGCGCCCGGTACACGGTGGCGATCCCGATGGGCCGCCGGCTGCGGCGCAGCCTGCGGTGGACCTCCTCGGCGGTCAGGTGGCAGGCGGCCGCCTCCACGACCCTGAGCACGGCGGCGCGCTGCCAGGTGTTGCGCCGGGGGACCGCGCGGGATGCCGCAGCCATCAAGGCCTCCTGTTAGGAGTGAGATTCATTATCAACATGATCCAGGCGCCCTCATGGTATCTGCGGTGAGGACAGCTGTCAACAGGAAGACGCCGCCGGCAGCGCCGCACGCAGGGGGGCAGTCACCGGGCAGGAGTAGGCCGGACCGATCGCTCGCCGGCGTCGGCCTCGACCAGGGCCTCTACCAGGCGCGGCAGCGAGACGAGGAAGGGGTGGGCGCCGCTCTCGGCGACGCGCGCGCAGAACGCCGGAAGCCAGGGCCGCAGGTGCTCGGCGAGGAAGGCGGCTCGGGCATCCCCGCATACCGCGGCGGCCTCACCCTGCCCGGTCAGCCGCGCGTGGGCTTCCTTGACGCACAGCAGCGCGACGAACTCGAGCTGGCAGGCCAGGTGGTCGGGCCGCTCGCCGCGCGGCTCGAATCCGAATGCACGGTAGAACCCGGCGATATCAGCCAGGAGCTGTGGATTGCCGCCTGAGACCGGCATCCCCTGGACTGTTTGCCCGTACGAGGTCTCATACGGGGGCACCACGCCCCGCACGAACAGCCGGTTGTGGTCGTCCTCGAGCCGCTCCGGCTCCTCATGGATCTGCGCGGCCAGGGCCTGGGCGTGGCCCGCCGCGTCACCGTATTCCGTGCGAGCCAGGACATCCCGGAGCCGCTCGACGACCGACCCGTCGACGACGTCCAGGGACATGAGGCGGGCGCAGGCCCCATAGGCCTGCGCGAGGAGCAGCAGCCGGCGCGCCCTCTCGACGGGCTCGGCCCCCAGTTCCACGGCGGCCGCGTCAGGCGTCGACACGCAGCCGGCCCAGGCGCGTGACCGACTTCCGCGCCCCCCGATCCCGCTCGCCGCCGGACCAGACCGCGAACGCGATCCCGTAGGTCTGGCCGGCGATCAGCACGGCCTCGCCGACGTCGGTCGAGGCCATGGGCTTGGCGAGCGCGACCTTCCACCCGCGGTCGCGCCAGCGGCCGCGGCCGACCGCGTCCTGCGTGGCGAACGGCGCGACCGTCCCCGGCCCGCGCGCGGCCAGCTTCTGGACCGCCGACTCCTTCAGCGGCTGCGACAGGGGGTTGCCGGTCTGCCAACCGGGCAGCCACATGCGCGCCGCAGTCGGATACGCGTCGGGAAGCCGCAGCGGATGCCGCGCCCCCACCAGCGGCGGGTAGAAGTCAAAGGCCGCGTTGGGGAAGGCGGCCTCCAGGTCCTGGAAGCCGGCGTCCAGATCGCGCTGCCAGTCGGCGCGCCAGTGGATCAGCGTCACGGGCGCCTCTGCGGTCCCCATCATCCAGACGAGAGGTTCGGCGTCTGGGGGCCCCAGCAGCACGCCGCAGGCATCCGTGAACTGGGTGGTCTTCACCGAGAGCGCGTCTTCCGCGGGGTCGGTCCACTCCAGCAGGAAGGCGATCCGGGTGCCGTCGTGCAGCGACCGCACCCGCAGCGACGCGACCGCTGCCGCCGGCTTCGTCGGCGGCACCATCACCTGCCCGATCACCGCCACCTCGGCGGCCTTCGCCTGTGCCCACAGCGGCGACTCCGGGTCATCAGCGGGCACCGGTGGCTTGACCCGCGCCGAGACGAGGTCGGGCTCCTCGAGAACAGGCCGCGGCGCGCGGAGGCGGCAGCCCGCGACCGAGGCCGCCACCGCGGCGGCGCCGGCCAGGCCGCCGAGCACGCGCCGGCGGGTGAGGGTGCGGGTGGCTGTCGGGCCGGTCATCTCCCACCTCCTGCGGCGCTGGCGCGCCGCGATCCATCAGGGCACATTGTGCCGGTAGGCGCCCACGCGCGCGTCGTGGAACGGCCGGATCGCGACCGGCTCCCGGAGCGGCACGCGCACGATCTCGCGCCCGGTCTCGTCGTACCCGATGGCCCGGCCGTCGGCCACCCTGAACCGGTGGATGATCCGGTCGGTGGACACGTTCAGCAGCAGCACGCCGAGCAGCTCGGGGTCTGCGCCCTCCATCGCCGCTCGGTAGGCGCGGACCGCCGCGCCTGTGCCCGGGCCGAAGAGCATGTCCAGGAATCGCTGGTTCCCCACGTGCACGGGCGGAATGAAGTAGACGTTGGGCTCCAGCCCCAGCTGAGGCAGCAGCGGCAGCGCCACCTTCCGCACGTGCACCAAGAAGTCCATCGGGTTCTCAGCGTTGGCGGCTTCGGGCGTGCTGATGTACCCGAAGGTCCGGATCTTGCCGATGCACGTGCGCATGCAGCGCGGCTGGAACCCCCGCTCCACCGCCGGGTAGCACAGGACGCACTTCTCTGCGATGCGGGTGACGTGGTTGTAGAACACCTTCTTGTAGGGGCAGTTCTTCACGCACTCGCGGTAGCCGCGGCAGCGCTGCTGGTCGGTCAGGACGATGCCGTCCTCGGGCCGCTTGTAGATTGCCGTCCGCGGGCACGAGGCCAGGCAGGCCGGATAGGTGCAGTGGTTGCAGATCCGGGCCAGGTAGAAGAACCACCGGTCGTGCGGGAGGCGAAGGTAGAACGCGTCGGGGTCAAGCGGTGCGTCGATCTCGTCCTCGCCCCGGTTGGGATAGGCATAGTCCAGGTCGTCGGGAAGGTAGCCGAGCGCCCGCTCGCCGGACGGCGTGGCCTCGAAGATCGTCCGGCCTTCGTAGACCGGGCCGCGCCAGGCCTGCGCGTCCAGGCTCTCGAGGATCCGGACATCCCAGGCCAGCGGGTACGCGCCCCAGGGCTTGGTCTCCACGTTGTTCCAGAACATGTACTCCTGGCCCTTGCCCGAGGTCCAGGTGGTCTTGCAGGCCATCGTGCAGGTCTGGCACGCGATGCACTTGTTGGTGTCGAAGACCGCGCCGGCCTGCCGGCGCGGGCGCGCGCCTTCGAAGGGATAGTCCATCTCGCGGCCGATCTGCCAGTTGAAGACGCGGGCCATCGCCTACTCCTTCCGCTCGACGAACTCGCCGGCGAGGTACCGCTTCATCGCCTCGCCCTCATAGGTGGGCCGGTAGCCCTTGGCGGCCGGGTCCCACACCCCTTCCCCCGTCTCGCCGCCGGGCTCCGCGCGGCTGATCTTCACGAAGCTCTCCTTCGGGGCGCCGACCGCGCCGTGGACGTCGAGCGCGAAGCCCTTCCCCATGGTCTGTCCGATGGTATCCTTGCGCGTCAGGCTGTCGGTCAGCAGCGTCGGGCGGAGCCAGGCCCGGGTGATGGACTGGTGGCTGCCGTAGCGGTACGCCGCCTGATAGCTGGTCCGGGGGTTCTTGGCCAGGCCGTCCTTGCGCGTCTCGTGGCCCTCCACGCTGCCGTGGGTGCTGATATAGAAGTGGAACCAGCTCCGCCCGATGCCGGGGAGGATGCTGGGGTAGTAGCGCGCCCGCACCAGCCAGCGGAAGAGCCGGCGCTCCTCGGGCCGCTGCTCGTGGTTCACGAACGGCCGGTCCGCGGGATCCGCTTCGCACCAGATGTAGTCGCCGTCCTCGATCCCCATGGCCTTGGCCTCGAGCGGGTTGAGGTCGATGTACCCCTCGCTGACCCACGGCTTGCGCCGGTCGTGCCGGTAGAAGTCGCCGAACGGCCCCCAGTAGACGACGTCCAGGTCGACGCTGGCGCCGGTGGAGTGGCACGCGTGCCGGTACTTGGGCGTGATGAGGACGTGCGTATACCCCTGCGCGGCCAGCGGGTGCTGGCTGTCCAGCAGCTCTTCCGGGGTCCGCACCACGTTGCGGACCTGGCGTACCTCGGGATGCTGGTCCTGGGGGTCGAGCCCGTACGCCTCCGGCCCCCTCGGGCGGATCGCCGGGTGCGGCCGGGCCATGATGGCGTTGGGCTCGCGGTGCGTGCCGTCGGAGGGCTCGCGGTAGACCGGCAGGTTCTCGCCGTGCTCGGTAAACTCGTCTTCTTCACGGTAGAACTCAAGCCGGCCGGTCTTCGTGTACCAGGGCTTGCTCTCGTTGGTCTGCTCCCACCCGACGACTCGGGGGCTCGTGCGGGCCATGAGGTAGAATGGCGTGCCGCCCCGGCACGACGCCTCGAGGTCGGCGAACCGGTAGCCCTTCGTCGTGTTCCCGGCCGCGAAGATCCGCTCGATGTAGGCCTCGACCCGGCCCTCGTGCACGAACCGCCAGTAGTCGCGGAAGGCGCGGACCCCCGTGACCTCGGCCAGCTTCGAGGCGATCCCGGCCCAGCACTCCAGGTCGTCCCGCGTGTCGAAGATGCGCGGCAGCGGTGAGCGCGGCCACGCCTGGAGAAACGGGTTGGTGACCGCGGCGTAGATGTCGGGCACGCGGCGCTCGGCCCAGGAGTCGACGCCCATCACGATGTCCGCGTACTCGCAGGTGGCCGTCCAGAACCAGTCGGCGACGACGAGCATCTCGACCTTGGGCAGGGTGTTGACGATCATGTTGTACGCCCACTTCGCGTTGCCGAGGATCGAGTTGGTGTTGCCCCACAGGCAGGCCTTGGTCGGCGTGGGCATGTGCGTCTGGCCGGTGAACTGTCTGTTGCCCACCCGCAGCGGCCGGTCGTCGTAGTTGAAGAAGTGGGCGGACTCGCCCTTCCAGTAGGCCCGGACGGCCGCGGGCTTGGCGGGATCGGTCTCGATCGCAAACGGATCCTCGCTGGTGTACTGGACCATGCCGGGCAGCAGGGCCAGCCGGTAGTTGCCGGCGTAGCTGCCCACCGTCCCGCCGAAGTGGCCGATGTTGTTGGTGAGCGCGGCGACCAGGATGATCGCGCGGTCCTTCAGGTCGGCGTTGAAGAAGTGGTTCGGCCCCATCCCCTCGACGAACAGCGTGCCCTTGGGATTGGCGGCGATCTGCCGGGCCAGGTCGACGATGGCGGCCTCGGGCGCCGACGTCACCCTCGAGATGACGTCGGGGCCGCAGGTGTCGACCAGATACTGGCGGAGGAGGTCGAAGATGGGCCGGGCCCGCACGGTCGCGCCGTCGGCCAGCGTGACCTCGACCTCGCCCTCCAGCGCCGGGTCGATGCCGGTCTCCGCGAAGAACCGCCCCACCTGGTCGCGGGTGATCGCCCGGGGGGCCGCGGTCCTCGCATCCCACACGACATGGTCGCCCCATTCCTCGCGCAGGGCCTCGGGCACGTATTGCGCGTCCTGCTGCGCCGGGGGCGGCACCCGGTCGGTGGGCGCGACCACCCGCGCGCTGTTCTGCAGCGCCGCGGGGCGGTAGTCCTTGAAGACCTCGGCGGCCCGCAGCAGCTTGAGGGTGTCCATCCGTACGAGCAGCGGCAGGTCGGTGCCGCCCTTGACGAACGCGGCATCGTACAGCCGCTCGCGAACGATCACGTTCGCCAGGCCCAGCGCCAGGGCCGTGTCGGTGCCGGGACGGATGATGATGACCCGATCGGCCTTGGACGACGATGACTGGTACTCAGGCGCGATCGTGACGATCTTCGCGCCGTGCAGCTTGGCCTCGGTCAACCAGTGGCCGTCGGGCATCTTGGTCGAGATCCAGTTCTTGCCCCACAGGGTGATGAGCTTCGCGTGCTCGGCGGTGTACAGGTCGAAGTCGAGCGTCTGCTGCCCGCTCACCATGGGATGGCCGGGCGGCAGGTCGGTGTGCCAGGCGTAGTTGTCCCAGTGCCGCCCGCCCCTGGCCTCTGCCGGGCCCACCCCGCGCACGTGCGCGTCCAGCAGGGCCAGCATGTTGGCAAACCGGTAGAGTCCGCCGATCCGGACGGGCGCGATGAACGGCATGCCGCCGCGGCACTTGATGGTCCTGGTGCCGGCGAGGTCCATCGCCGCGATCATGTCGGGATCGTAGCCCTGCTGGGTCAGGCGCTGCCGTCCGGCGTCCCCGCTGTAGGTCCCGACGATGTCGCCGAGCGCCCGGGCCGCCAGCGCAAACGCCTCGTCCCACGACACCCGGACGAAGCCCTCTTTGCCGCGGCCCTCGACGAACCGCTGCGGCGGCCGGCCGGTCGCCGGATCGCGCGGGAATCCCGCGTCGGCCCAGGCCTTGAAGCCTTTGCGCACGAAGGCGCCCTTCACGCGCCGGTCGGAGTAGAACCGCCTGACGTAGGCCAGCCCGCTGATGCAGATACGCGGGTCCCACCGGCTGGAGGCCTGGTTCCCGTACAGGTCGCTGGTCTTGCCGTAGCCGAAGCTCGGATCGGCGTAGACCACCACCCCGTTCTTCACGTTGGCCCGCAGGAGGCAGCCGTGCGTGTCGTTGGGCGCGCACAGGTAGTGGAATGTAGAGTCCGGCGTGTACAGGTCGCGGTAGACCTTCTCCCATCCGCGGTTGGGGTAGGCTTGCAGCGGGTTGTGGCCCGGCTCGACGGTCTGGAGGAAGGCCAGGTTGAGGATCTCGCGTGGGAGCGCCGCGGCCACGGCAGCCGCCGCAGACGGCGGAAGAGCGGACAGGAAGTCGCGTCTGGTCAGCCGATACCCGGAGCCCGCCCGGCGATCTTCATCGGCCATCCGCCTCACCTCCACGGCGTCCCCCGTCGCGGACGCGGGTGCGAATTGGCGCTACTTGACGACCAGGACCCCCTTCATGCCCACTTCCTTGTGGCCCGGGACCGTGCACCAGAACTCGTACCGGCCAGGCCGCGCCGGCGTGAAGGTGACGGTGGCGCTCTTGCCGGGCGCCACCACATGGGTCGCGGGATCCCTCCCCTTCACCGGCACATGCACCTTCAGCGCGTCGATCACCAGGTCGTGCTCCACCGCGCCCTTGTTCACCAGCGTCAACTGCACGGGCTGCCGCGCGGCGACCGCGATCTCCTTGGGTGCGAAGGCGAACTCGTTGGGCGCAGCCCCCGCGACGATCTCGACGGCCTGGGGTCTCGGCCCGGCCTGTCCGGACGATCCCCACGCCATCGTCACCATGGCGGCTCCGATCACCAGCACAGAGGCGAACCGACGCACCACGCACCCTCCTTGTCAGACAATCCAGACCGCGGCCCTCGACAGGTTCTGGCCGCGCACGGAATCGGAAATTCTAGTCTGATTTATCTGCATTTCGTGCCGTCAAACTACATGGCGGACCGTATCCGAGCAATCGGGTTGATACCGGATTTCGTGCGCGGATGTATCGGGTGCAGACCTGATTTCCCAGACGGCGCGGGATTTGCGCGGCGGCGTGGGTTGCGTTCCCCGCGATCCGCGCCTACCATAGGCCGTGCGCAGAACGCCATGATCGCGCCGCGCAGGTGAGAACCGGACCATGCGCTCCTTGCTCGTGCTCATCCTTGTCGCCCTGGCAACCGCCTCGTGCCGGACAGCGAGCTTCAAGAACCGGGCGCTGCAGTCTCCCAGGCCTGTGCCCGCGATGGCGCTGCACGATCAGCGTGGTGGTACATTCCAGTTCAACGAGCAGCGTGGCCGGGTCGTGCTCGTCTTCTTCGGGTACACCCGCTGCCCCGACGTGTGTCCCCTCACGCTCGGGACGTTCAAGACCGTCGAAGGGATGCTGGGCGCGCAGGCGGACCGGGCACGGTTCGTGTTCGTGACCGTGGACCCCGAGGTGGACACGCCGGAGTTCCTCGACCGCTACCTGCGCCTGTTCAGCCCGAACTTCATCGGGCTGACGGGCTCGCCGGAGGAACTGCAACCCGTCTACGAGTTCTTCGGCGCGGCCTTCCAGAAAGTCGACGTCCCCAAGAGCGCGCTCGGCTACCTGATGGCCCACTCGACCAACACCGTAGTCATCGACCGGCAGGGCCGGTGGCGCCTCAACGTGCGTCATGACGCGCGGCCGGCGGACATCGCTGACGACATCCGGACGCTGCTGCGGACACGCTAGGCAGCGCGCGGCCACATGCCGCGCGCCTGAACAGGAGGATGCACCATGATGTCAGCACGTATGAGGACTGCGGCGCGCGCCTGGCTGCGTCACGACATCCGGCCGGCGCTGGCGCTGGGGCTTGCCATCGGACTCGTGCTGGCCGCGTGGCAGGCGGGCAGTGCGCAGTCGCGCATCCGGATCGAAGGCGTGTGGGCGCGCCCCGGCATCGCCGCCGGCGAGGGAGGCGGCCACATGCAGCCCGGCCCCATGGCCGGGACGTCGGCCATCTACATGGTGATCTACAACGACGGCGCCGACCCCGACCGGCTGACGGCGGCGGAAGCCGACGTGGCCAGGGCGGTCGAGCTGCACCAGACGACGATCGAGGCCGGGGTCAGCCGGATGCACCAGGTCCCGCACATCGCGGTGCCGGCCAGGGGCAAGGTGGAGCTACGGCCCGGCGGCTATCATGTGATGCTGATCGGGCTGCGCCGCGACCTGAAGGTGGGGGACCGGTTTCCCGCCGCGCTCAGCTTCGAGAAGGCGGGCCGAATCCAGCTCACCGTCGAGGTCAAGATGGCCGGGCACTAACGGCGCGCGGCGTCCCGGCGCCCGTGCGCCAGGAGCCGCAGGCCGTTGAGCGACACCACCACCGTCCCGCCCTCGTGCCCCACGACGGCCAGCGGCAGCGACATCCCGTACGCCAGGATGCCGAAGATCATGGCGCCGATCATCGCCATCGCGAACCCCAGATTGGCGAACAGGACCCGGCGCGTCTGGCGGCTGAGGTCGATCGCGTAGGGGATGTTGCGGAGATCGTCCGACATGAGCACCACGTCGGCGGTCTCGAGCGCGACGTCGGTGCCCGCGGCACCCATCGCGATGCCCACCGAGGCCGCGGCCAGGGCCGGCGCGTCGTTCACGCCGTCGCCCACCATGGCCACGCGGCCGAAGTCGTCTTCGAGATCCTTCAGCAGCCGCACCTTGTCCTCGGGCAGCAGGCCGGCGTAGTAGGCATCCACGCCCACCCGCCGGGCGATGCCGCTCGCGACGCGCTCGTTGTCGCCAGTCAGCATCACCACGCGCCGCACCCCCATCGCCTTCAGCTCCCGCACCACCGACGGCGCGTCCGGTCGAATGCCGTCGGCGAACGCGATCACCCCGAGCGGCGTGGCCGCGCGGTCGTCATCGAGCTGCGCGACGAGCACCGCGGTCTTGCCCTCGTCTTCGAGCCGGCCGACCTCCGCGGCGGCCTGGGGCAGCGCGGGGCAGTCGAACTCCTCGAAGAAGCGGAGGTTGCCGATGGCGACCTGGCGGCCGTCAACCGTCCCGCGCACCCCGCGACCGGTCGACGCCTGGAACGCGAACGACTCCGACAGCCGCAGGCTGCGCTGCGAGGCCGCGTGCATCGTGGCCCGCGCCAGCGCGTGCTCGGATCGGGCCTGGACCGCGGCTGCCAGCGCCAGCACGTCGTCTTCGCTCAGGGGCCGGTCGTCGTCTGGGGCCGGCAGGACTCGAACATCGGTCAGGTTGGGCCGGCCCTCGGTCAAGGTCCCGGTCTTGTCGAAGGCCACGACCTGGATCCCCGCCGCCTGCTCCAGGTACACGCCGCCCTTGAACAGCACTCCCCGCCGCGCGCCCGCGCCAATGCCCGAGAGAATCGAGGCCGGCGTGCTGATGACCAGCGCGCAGGGCGACGCGGCTACCATGATCGTGATCGCGCGGTAGAACGCGGTATCAAACGCCTCGCCGAGAAGCGCCAGCGGGATCACGGCGACCGCGGCCGTGAAGGCGAGCACCGCCCACGTGTACTGCTGCCCGAACCGATCGATGAACCGCTGCGTGCGGGCCTTCTTGCTCTGGGCCTCCTCGACCAGCCGGATCACGCGGGCGATCGCCGAGTCGCGGGCCAGCTTCGTCACGCGCACCTCGAGGCTGCCGTTCTTGTTGAGCGTGCCGGCAAACACCACATCCCCCTGCCGTTTGCCGACCGGCACCGACTCGCCGGTGATCGGCGCCTGATCCACGGTGCTCTCGCCGTCGGCGACGATGCCGTCGAGCGGCAGCGCCTCGCCCGGCCGGACCAGCACGACCTCGCCGAGATCGACCTCCTCGATGGGAAGGACCACGACCTCACCGTCGCGCCTCACCGCAGCCTGCTTGGGCCGCAGCCGCATCAGGGCGCGGATGGCGTTGCGCGTGCGGTCCATGGCGAACGCCTGCAGCACGTTGGAGAGCGAGAACAGGAAGAGCAGCATCGCGCCTTCGAACGGCTGCCCGACGATCCACGCGCCGGCCGCGGCGAGCAGCATCAAGAGATCGATGTCGAGCACCCGGCGGCGCAGCGAAGCGAACGCGCGCCTAACCCCGTACGTGCCGCCGGCCGCGTAAGCCACGGCGTACGCTCCAACCGTAGCGGGTGGCCAGAGCCGCTCGGCCGCGTAGCCGAGCGCCATGGCGGCAAGCGTGACTGCGGCGAATCCGGCCTCGACGCGCTGACCGGCCAGCCAGTCGGTCAGCCGTGTGCGCAGGTCCGCCGCGGCCCTGCCCTTGGCGGGCACCTCGGTGATCACCGGGGCACCGAGCCCCCGGATGCGCTCCTCGATCTGGGAAGGAGACGTCAACGCATCCTCGTACGCGACCGTCAGCACCCCGCCGAGATAGCTCACCGTGGCCCGGCGCACGCCGGGCAGGTCGCGCACCCGCTCCTCCAGCGCCAGGGCGCACGACTCGCACGATCGGCCGCCTTCGGGCTGCAGGCGGAACGTGCAGGTGGACCAACGGCGGTGCAGCGGCGGCCACGCGCGCTGTGCGATCCGCACGATGTCGGACTCAGAGACCAGCGTCGGATCGTAGTCGATGGACACGCGCTCGCGCGCGGCGTCGAGCCGGACGCCGACGACCCCCCGCTCGCCGGCCACGACCTGCTTCAGCGCGTCGACACATGTATCATCGCCGTGCGGAACAGACAGGGACGTGGTCCGATGATCGGCACTCATAGACGCCACGCATCGCGGCCGCGCGGCGCAGCGTCTGCCGCGGTCCTCATGTGTTGATTATAGGCGTGTTCGGTCACTGGTGGCGTACAGCGGGCGCCCGAGGACGTGGCGACCAGGGCGCCGCAGAAAGGACTGACGCGGCCGGGCCGGGGAAGGCAGATGGGGATGCGACGGTGCGCCTCAGTTGCCCGCTGGGCGCCGCGGGAAGTCCCACGTCGCTGGTCGCCAGACGCCGTGCCGGATTCGGCGGCTGACGGGATTCTTCCCCGTGTCCCGACCGCGCCAGATCACGCAGTAGGACTGGTAGCAGGCCGTCCGACGGGCGCCCGGAGAAACAAAACGCGAGTGCGCTGGAAGCACTCGCCCTCGCAGGTGCTTCCTCTTCGGCAGCCCGGCCGGCCACCTTGACTGCTGTGGCCCCGCGGCTTTGCGTCCCCGGATTGCTCCGGGTTTGCCCGTTCGGAGGGTTCCTCTCCCTGTATGCGATTGAGCTTAGTATACACCTCTTTCCCAAAAGTGGCAACACCTAGTCGTCCGATCTCTGCGCACCGTGGCCCGTATAATGGGGGACACAGACCAGGTGGCCCCCGCGCCCTGGCCCGAAAGGAGCGGTGATGCACACCTCCGTGCTCGTGTTCCTGCTGCTCGCCCTTGCGATCGCCACTCCAACCGTGGCCTCGGCGGCATCCACGGCCCAGGACCAGTTTGTGCGGGGCCGCGTGGTGCGGGTTGTGGAAGAGGCGACACAGGACATCGCCGGGGCCGAGCATGTCGTTGCCGACCTCGAGGTCCGGATCGTCGCCGGCGACCGTCGCGGCCAGACCGTCCGCGCCTCGTACGTCGCTGCGGTGCCGGGGCAGGAGCCGGTCAGGGTCCACCCGGGCGATGGTGTGATCCTCGTCAGGTCCCCCGACCCATCCGCCGACGGGTACGAGGTGGTCGACCGCGACCGCCTGCCGTCGCTGGCCGTCGGCCTCCTGGTGTTTCTTGCCGTGGCGGTCGCCACGAGCAGGTTCAGGGGGTTGACCGCGGTCCTCGGGTTGGGCATCAGCCTGCTCGTGCTCGCCCGGTTCGTCGTGCCGCAGATCGTCGCCGGAGCCAATCCCCTGGCCGTGACCCTGCTCGGGGCCCTGGCGATCGCGCTCGTCTCGATCTACCTCGCGCACGGCATGAGCCGCCGGACGACCGTCGCGCTGGCCGGCACGCTGCTGACCCTGGGGATCGCGGCCGCCAGCGCCATCGCCTTCGTCGCGATGGCCCGGCTCTCCGGCGCAGGCAGCGAAGAGGCGCTCTACCTGCAGATCGGCTACCTCGAGACGGTGAACCTGCGCGGCTTGCTGCTCGGCGGGATCCTGCTCGGGGCGCTGGGCGTGCTGGACGACATCACCACGGCGCAGGCCGCGGCGGTCGAGGAGATCAGCCGGGCCAACCCGGCCCTGCCGGCCGGCGAGCTCTACCGGCGCGGGCTGTCGGTGGGCCGCGAGCACATCGTCGGCCTCATCAACACGCTGGTGCTCGCCTACGCGGGCGCGTCGCTCCCCCTGTTCGTCCTCTTCACGTTAGACGTCGACCAGCCGCTGTGGATCACCCTCAACAGCGAGTTCGTCGCGGAGGAAATCGGGCGGACGCTGGTAGGGAGCATGGCGCTGATCCTCGCCGTTCCGATCACGACCTTTCTTGCCGCCCGATTCCTGCGAAACCCGCGGCCCGCGCAGGGCGGGCACCTGCACCATCACCACGGCCATGCCGTGGGGCCCGGGAAGGAAGTTCAACGCACCGGTGCGAACGGCTGATGCACACACGGGTATCCCAGGGGTTCCTCTGGCGCAGTGATCGGGAGGCAACGAGGGATGGAGCGATGAGTGTCGCAAACCCGCAGGTGCCGTCTGGGTCAGCCGCAGCATTTGACGCCGCACGCGTGGCAGCGCATCTCGTCGCCTGGCTACGGGGACACGCCGACGAGGCGGGCGCGCTGGGCGCGGTGATCGCCGTCTCCGGAGGCGTCGACTCCGCGGTGGCCGCGGCGCTGTGCGCCAGGGCCTTCCCCGAGACGACGCTGGGCGTCCTGCTCCCGTGCCACAGTCTTCCCCAAGATGCGGCCGACGCCGAGCGCGTGTGCCGCGCCATCGGCATCCCGTACACCACGGTCAGCCTCGATGCCGCCTACGACGCGCTGGTCGCGGCCCTGCGCGCCACCCCGCAGTTCGCGGATCATCCGATCGCGCTGGCCAACCTGAAGCCCCGGCTCCGGATGACGGCGCTGTACTACTTTGCCAACCGCCTGAACCGCCTGGTCGTCGGCACGGGCAACCGCAGCGAAGCCTACGTCGGCTACTTCACGAAGTACGGCGACGGCGGGGTGGACGTGCTGCCGCTGGCCGGGCTGGTGAAATCCGAAGTCCGCGCGCTGGCCGCCCACCTCGGCGTCCCGGATGATGTGATCACGCGCACGCCGTCCGCCGGACTGTGGCCGGGACAGACGGACGAGGGCGAGATGGGGCTGACCTACGCGGTGCTCGATCACTACCTGCTGACCGACGAGGCCCCGGCCGAGGCCAGGACCCGCATCGAGCAACTCCACGCGACGAGCGAGCACAAGCGCCGGCCCCCACCCATTGCAGACCTCCCCGGCTGATCTCGGCCCGCATCACTCGGGGCTGGGCTCCACACGGGAGGGTGCCACGTTCCTGCGGTGGCTGCTGGCCCTCTCCGCGGTCGAGATCGCGACCATGCTCCCGTACATGAACTACTCGGCCGCGCTGCCGCTCGTGCGGCACGAGTGGGCGCTGTCTGCGTCGCAGGCCGGTCTCATCTTCGCCGGACAGCAGATCGGCTACACGCTGGCGGTCCTCGTCCTCAGCAGTCTCACCGATCGCGTGGGCGTGCGCCGGATCTACTTGATCTCGGCCGCGGCCAACGGGCTGGGCGCGCTGCTGTTCGCGCTGTGGGCGCGCGATTTCACCACGGCCGTTGCGGCCCGCGCGATCGTTGGCGCGGGCCTGGCGGGCACCTACGTCCCGGGCATGCGCCTGGTGGCCGAGCGGGCCCCGGCCGCCCGCCGAGGCGCGGCGATGGGCATCTACATCGCGAGCTTCAGCGTGGGCACCGCGGCGTCGCTGGCGCTCACCGGCGGGCTGCTCGGCGCCGGGCTGCGCACGGCCTTCACGGCGACCGCCCTCGGCCCGCTGGTCGCCGCGGCGGTGGCCGCGCCGCTGCTCGCGGAGCCGTCGCGCCCGGCCGGCGCGTCCGAGCCTCCTCCCATCAGCGCGGTGCTGCGCAACACCCGGGCCATGCGCTACATCCTGGCCTACGCGGCGCACAACTGGGAGCTGTTCGGAATGCGCGCCTGGATGCCGGCGTTTCTGGCCGCGGCCTGGGTCGCGGCCGGTCGGCCGCTGCGCGACGCCGCGGTGCTGGGCGCCTCGATCAGCGGCGCCATGCTGCTGGCGAGCGCGGCCTCGAACGCCGCCGGCGGATGGCTGTCCGACCGCATCGGCCGGCAGCGCACGATTCGAGCATTTCTCGCGGTGTCGGCGGCCTGCTCGCTGACGCTGGGATGGTTGCTGCCGGCGGGCTTGTGGGTGGTGCTCGGCGTCGTGCTCCTGTATGGGATCGCGGTCACCGCCGACTCCTCGACGCTGTCGACCTCGGTGGCCGAGTCAGCGGCGCCCGGCGCGCTCGGCCGCACGCTGGCGGTGCAGTCGTCGCTGGGTTTCATCGTGACCGCCGCCTCGCCGGCGCTGTTCGGCTGGATCCTGGACGCGACCGGCCAGAGGTGGGGCTGGGCGTTCGGATCACTGGGTGTGGCGGCGTTGCTGGGCGTACTGGTGACGCCAAGGCGGTGGATTTCTTCGGATTGCCCCCCGCAAACACGGGAGGACCCTGCCGATATGACTACGAAGGGCCTTTCACGAAGCAGGAGGGGAAAGGAAGCATCATGGCCACCACCTCCGACGGAAGGTCGCTTGACATCTCCGCGCTTGAAGTCTGGCTCTGGGACGCCGCCTGCGCCATCCGCGGGCCGGTCGACGCGCCCAAGGTCAAGGACTGCATTCTGCCACTGGTGTTCCTCAAGCGCCTGTGGAGGAGATATTGCCGCTGGAGGAGGCGGTTGTGCTGCTCCGCGAGGCCGAGGAAGAACGGGCCCAGGCGGACCGTGAGCTAGACCGCGTGCTCAAGATGCTGGGCCTGGGGGCCTCCGTGCCAAAGATTGACCTACAAGAAGGCGAGCAGGTCGAGTTCAAGCAACAGTGGACCGACCGAGCCCTTGAGGATCTGGCGGCCTTCGCCCACACCCGGGGCGGCACCCTCTTTGTTGGAGTCAGCGATGACGGTACGGTCGTAGGAGTTCCAGCCAATGACACGGAGATTCAGCGGATCGCCAACACTGTCACATCCCAACTCGGGGTGACGCCCTCGATTCGCGTCGAGGAGCGTGACGGGCTCCAGGTGATCACCGTGGAGGTGGAGCCTGTGCGGGGTTTGGTTCCGTACAGGGGGCGTTATCTCCCGAGGGTGGGGAGCACGAACCGCGATTTCACGCCGCAGGAACTCGCCCGGCACATCCTGGAGCGCTCGGGGCAGACCTGGGATACCCTTCCCAGCGCGTGGGGATTCGAAAGGATCAAGCCGGAAGCCGTTGTGCATTTCGCCCGGTTGGCCCGAGGACGGCTTCCCCACATCGATCCGGCGCAGCCTGAACTGATCCTCCGAAATCAGGAGCTGGTGCAAGCCGTCCCTCGAAGGACTACAGCGGCAGGACGTATGGGAGTATCCTCTGGAAGCGCTGCGCGAAGCGGTCATCAACGCCCTCATCCACCGGGACTACACGGTGCTGGCGGACATCCAGATTCGGCTCTACGACGACCGTCTCGAGATGTGGAACGCCGGCACCTTGCCGCCGCCCTTGCGGCCCGAGGACCTGCGCACCGTCCATATCTCTGTTCTGCGCAACCCGCTTCTGGCGCGGGCCTTCTACTTTGCCGGTCTGATCGAGCAATGGGGCACGGGTACAACGCGCATCATCGACCTTTGCCGGGGACAGGACCTGCCGGAGCCCGAGTTCGAGGTCCGGCAGGGTGGCTTGAAGGTGGCCTTCCTGAAGGACCCCTACACGCCCGAACGACTCCGAGCGATGGGGCTAAACGACCGCCAGATCCACCACGGTTCCCCTTCACTACGCCCTGGCGCGCAACGACCTCCAGGTGGACCGCGAGGTACTGGACCGGGAGTTCCTCAGCCTCGCCGACCTCGAGGGCGTCAGCGACATCGAGAACCTCAACCGGGTGCTCGACCGGGCGGTGACCCTGAAGAACATGCTCAAGAGCCCGGAGCGGGTGCAGCGGGTGGCGGAATTCGTCGCCCGGCATTTCCAGGAGACGATTGCGCCCATGGGGTACGAGGCCTTCCTGGTCGCCGTGGACCGGGAGGCCTGGGGCCGTCGGCAATATCTCGGGGTGACCGAAGGGTTGGCCGGCGACAAAGCCGTTGAGCGGATCCTGGAGCACTTCCGAGACGCCGAGCAGCGCGATGCCTTCTACCGCTTCTTCCGCGAACTGCAGGAACTGTACGAAATCCTTTCCCCCGACCCATTCCTACGCCCGTTCGTCGACGACTATCTGGCCCTGGGCAACATCTACCAAATCCTCCGGTCGGCCTGGGAGGCGCGGGCGCCGATCTACTCAGAGTTCCTGCGCAAGACGGCCGACCTGGTGCAGAAGCACACGAAGGCGGGTGACGTCGGCGAGCCCGGCGAGATCTACACGATCGGGATCGAGACCCTCGATGAGATCGCGGCGCAGGATACTCCTGACGTGGTCAAAGTGTCCAACCTGCTAAAGGTGCTGCGACACTTGGCGGCTGACCAGGCAGGGCAGCAGCCCCACCTCATCCCCATCGGTGAGCGGGCGGAGGCAATCGTGCGAGCCTTCGAGGAGGGTCAGATCAGCACCCAGGAAACACTTCGCCAACTGCTGGAGGGCCCTGTGAGAGAAGCGTAGGAGGCCGAAGAGGCCCACAAGCGCAGCGACCTGTCGCCTGACGCCTTCGCGAAGCTGACCGCGCCTGAACTCGCAATTCTCCCAACTTCCCGGCCGCGGTACGCGGTACAATGAAGGTTACGGCATCGATGGAGCGCGCGGTGTTCGGCGGACTCCTGGCGCTTCTACGCGAAGCGCCCGCCTATGTCCAGGCACGGGACGCCCTCCTGGACGGCGGCAGGCCTCCGTCTGTCCTCGGGCCGGGCGAGACGGTCGCCGCGTATCTGCTCGCGGCCATAGCAACGGATCCGGGCCTGCGCGCGCGGCCCGTCCTGGCGGTCACGCCATCCCACGAGGGTGCCCGCCGCCTGGCCGACGACCTCCGCTCACTCCTGACCGGCACGGGTGTCGCCGTCCACCTGCACCCCGAGCTCGCGACCACCCGCGACCGCCTGGCGATCACAGACGCGCTGGGATCGAGCGGGTCGGCCATCGTGGTCGCAGCGGTCGCCGCGTGTCTGGATCCTCTGCCGCCTCCGGACGTCCTGCGCGCGGCGGCGCTTCGCGTCCGCCGCGGAGAGGTCTGCGCGCGCGACCGGCTGGTCGCCGACCTGCAGGCCTGGGGATATGAACGCGTCGGGCTCGTCGCCAATCCGGGCGAGTTCGCCGTGCGCGGTGGGATCGTGGACCTCTTCCCGCCGGATGAGGCATCGCCGCTCCGGCTGGAACTCTGGGGCGACGACATCGACTCGATTCGCCGGCTGGATCCGGTCTCCCAGCGCGCCCAGGACACCCTCGAGGAGGTCACGATCCGGCCCGCCCGGCTGGACCCCCCCGACGGTGCCGGCGTGCCGTTGACGGCGCACCTCCCAGCCTCCGGCCTGCTGGTCCTGATCGAACCGGCCGAGGCCGCGGTCGGCGCGGCCTCGGGTGTGAGGCAGCTCGCGATCTCCGCGGCGCGGCCACCCGACGGGATGTGGCAGGAGATCCGCCTGCCCGCCGCGGGCCTCGAGGCCTACGGCGGCCAGACACACCTGCTGGCGCAGATGCTCGGCGGGCTCGCCGCCGAGGGACTGCGGGTCGTCATCGCCTCGGCGCAGGCCCGGCGCCTGGCCGCCATCTTGCGCGACGCCGGACTCCAGATCGAGGTGAGCGACGCGATCGAGGCATCCCCAGAGGCCGGCCGATTGGTGGCCGTGCCCGCGCCGCTCGCCAGAGGATTCCGGCTCGACGCCGCCGGCCTGGCCGTGGTCACCGATGCCGAGGTGGTGGGCTGGCGCCGGCGCCGGCCGCGCATGCGCTTCCTGCGCGACGGCGAGCGCCTGGCGTCGTGGGCCGACCTGTCCGAGGGCGACCTGGTCGTGCACCTCCACCACGGCATCGGCCGCTACCGCGGCCTCGTCCGGATGGCCACAGACGGCACCGAGCGCGAGTACCTCCTGCTCGAGTACGCGGGCGAAGACCGCCTCTACGTCCCGGTCGATCAAGTCCAGCTCGTGCAGCGCTACATCGGGGCCGAGGGCGAGACCCCGGTCATCCACCGTCTCGGCGGCGCCGAGTGGGATCGGGAGAAGCGCCGGGTCAAGGAGGCGACGCGCGAGATGGCCGCCTCGCTGCTCGGGCTCTACGCCGCGCGGGCGTCGGCGCCGGGGCACGCCTTCGCGCAGGACTCCCCATGGCAGCGGGAGATGGAGGCTCTGTTCCCCTTTGACGAGACCCCCCACCAGCGCCAGGCCATCGAGGACGTGAAGCGCGACATGGAAGCGCCCACGCCGATGGACCGGCTGGTCGCCGGTGACGTCGGGTACGGCAAGACCGAGGTGGCGCTGCGCGCGGCGTTCAAGGCCGTGATGGACGGCAAGCAGGTGGCGGTCGTCGTGCCGACCACGGTACTGGCCCAGCAGCACTTCAACGTGTTCGGCGAGCGGTTCGCGAAGTTCCCGGTGGCCGTGGAGCTGGTCAGCCGCTTTCGCTCCCCCTCGGAGATCAAGGACGTGCTGGCGCGCGCCGCGGCCGGCCAGGTGGACGTGCTGATCGGTACGCACCGCGTGCTCAGCCGGGACGTGAAGTTCCGCGACCTCGGCCTGGTCATCATCGACGAAGAGCAGCGCTTCGGCGTCACCCACAAGGAGCACCTCAAGCACCTCCGCAAGACGGTGGATGTGCTCACGCTGACCGCCACGCCGATCCCCCGGACGCTGCACATGTCGCTGGCCGGCCTGCGCGACATGACGGTCATGGAGACGCCGCCGGAGGCGCGCCTGCCGATCCACACCGAGATCCGGCCCGAGCACGACGAGGTGATCCGGACCGCCATCCTGCGCGAGTGTGCTCGCGGCGGGCAGACGTATGTCGTCCACAATCGGGTCGAGTCGATCGAGCGGGCCGCGCGGCGCATCCGGGCGCTGGTCCCTGAGGTCCGCGTCGGCGTGGCGCACGGGCAGATGTCCGAGGACCGCCTCGAGCAGGTCATGCTCGACTTCCTCGGCGGCCGGTTCGACGTGCTCGTCTGCACGACGATCGTCGAGATCGGCCTCGACATTCCCTCGGTGAACACCATCATTGTCCAGGACGCCCACCGGATGGGGTTGGCGCAGCTCTACCAGCTACGCGGCCGCGTGGGCCGCGCCGACCGGAAGGCGTACTGCTACCTGCTGTACCCTCCGGCGGTGCCGCTGACGCCCGAGGCCGAAGAGCGACTCCGCGCGATGGCCGAGTTCGTCGAGCTGGGCAGCGGCATGGGGCTGGCGATGCGCGATTTGGAGATCCGCGGCGCCGGCAACATCCTGGGCCCGGAGCAGCACGGGCACGTGGCCGCGGTGGGGTTCGACCTCTACTGCCGGCTGCTGGACGAGGCCATCCGCGAAGCGCGCGGCGAGATCGTCGAGGAGCCGCGCGATCCCGCGCTCGATCTCGGCGTGAACGCGCTCCTCCCGCCCGCGTATATCCAAGATGAGCGCGATCGGATGACGTACTACCGGCGGCTGGCGGCCGCGCGCCAGCCGGCCGAGCTGGAGGCGGCGGCGGCCGAACTCGAGCAGCACTATGGGCCGCCGCCCGATGAGGCGCGTGCCCTGATCGACGTCGTACGGCTGCGGATCGCGGCGCGCGCCGCAGGCGTGACGTCGATCGTCCGGCAAGACGGGCGATTCGTGGTCAGGCTCGGGGAAGGCCCGGCGTTCGACGAGGCAGCGCAGCTCCATCTGCGCCTGGCGCTCGGCAGCCGAGCGGAGGTGAGCCAGGGTGGGATCGTCCTGCGCGTCGCCGGGCGCCGGTTTGCCGACCAGGTGACGGCGCTGATCGACCTGCTGGCTCTGGTCGGCCGGGCATCCGCAAAGGTGGCCGCCGGCGAGGGGTTACGGTATGCTGAACCCGTTCGTGCTGAGGGAGGGTTGTAGCCAATGAGCATTCGTAGACTCGTGGTGGCGGCCGTCGCCGTCGTCGTCGTCGCGGCGGCGGGCGTGGCCGCGTGGACACTCAGGGGCGGCGCGCAGCGCGCCACGGCCGTGGCGGCCACCGTCAACGGCGACCCGGTGCTGTGGTCGCAGGTGGACGACGAGGTCGCGCGGGCCGCCGCGCAGTTCGGCATCGACACCAAGAGCGCCGACTTCGAGAAGCAGCGCCAGGAGATCAGCAGCGCGGTGATCGACCAGCTCGTCAACACGCGGCTGATCCTGCAGGAGGCACGGCGGCGCAACATCATGGCCACCGACCGCGACGTCGACGAGCAGCTCGACGCGATTCGCAAGCGGTTCCCCAGCGAGGCCGACTTCACCAACGCCATGACCCGAGCCGGGTTCAGCCTGACCTCGCTGCGCGAGGTCCTGCGCGTCGGCGCGACCCAGCAGCGCGTCGCCGAGGTGGTCGCGCCGGGCAGCGTGACCGACGCCGAGGTGCGCCGGCACTTCGAGGCCAACCGGGCGCAGTACGACCAGCCCGCGCAGATCAGGGTGAGCCACATCCTGTTCCGATTCGATCAGGAGGGACAGGAGGCAGTCGCGCGCGCCAAGGCCCGCATCGTGCAGGCGCGCCTGGCCGAGGGCGCCAAGTTCGAGGACCTGGCCCGGCAGTACTCCGACGATACGGCCAGCGCCGAGCGCGGCGGCAGCCTGGGGTTCGTGACGAAGGGCTCGCTGGTGAAGGAGTTCGAGGACGCCGCCTGGGCGCTCCGACCCGGCCAGATCAGCGGCCTGGTGAAGACGCAGTACGGCCTGCACCTCATCAGGCTGGAAGAGGTCAAGGACGCGATGACCGCCGACTTCGACCGCGTCAAGGACGAGATCCGCGCGCAGCTGCTCGCGCAGAAGCGCGAGGGCGCGTTTGAAGCCTGGCTCGAAGAGCAGCGGAAGGCGGCGAAGATCGAGAAGTTCGAACGGAAGTAGGACCGCGTGCGCTTCACGTTCGAAGACCTGGTCGCGGTCATGGCGCGGCTGCGCGGGCCCGAGGGGTGCCCCTGGGACCGCGAGCAGACGCACGGCTCGCTCGCGCCCTTCCTGCTCGAAGAGACGCACGAAGTCCTCGACGCCATCGGCCGCGGGGATCAGGCCGCGCTGCGCGATGAGCTCGGCGACCTGTTGCTGCAGGTCGTGTTCCACGGACAGATGTCCGGCGAGAGCGGCGGGTGGACGGCCGCTGATATCGTGGACGGCCTCACCCGCAAGCTCATCGACCGCCACCCGCACGTCTTCGGCGACGTCCGCCTCGAGACACCCGGCGAGGTGCTGGCGCAGTGGCACGCGTTGAAGCGCCGCGAGGCGCCGTTCCGGGGCGCCTTCGACGGGATCCCAGACTCGCTCCCGGCGCTGGCGCGGGCGCAGAAGCTCGTCAGCCGCGCGCTGACCAACGGTCTGGCCGCCGATCTGCCCGACGAACCGCTGCGCGCGGCGGCGTTGGTCGCCGAGCGTCTCCATCGAGCGATGGCTGTGGCCGCGCAGGAAGTCGACGGCACTGCGGATCGGCGGCGCGCCTCAGACGCGCCGCGCCTTGCGGATGCCTTTGGCGATCTGCTGCTCGCCGCTGTGATGCTCGCCGAGACGGTCGGCATCGACGCGGAATCGGCGCTGCGCGACGCGTGCCGGCGGTTTCTGGCCTAGCACCGGTCTCGCGAGCTTCTGGAGTCGTGAGGAGGGTTTAGTCAAGGGGGATATGCTCCCCTATGACTTGCCCTTGTAAACACACTGGCAGGAGCCCCCGGGGCAACACCTGCTGCTCAGGCACACGGGCAACCCTCCTCCTCCTCTCCACAGGACCCTACACGGTCTCTATGGCCTCAGGCACGAATCCCCCCAAGTCCTCATCCCCCATCAGGGGGGTCCCCGCCTGCGACATGCACGATCGACTGACCGCCGTCTGGGATGGCGAACGGCGAGGCACTCATCAACGCAACTGCGGCGACGACCGCCACGACAAGCAGAAGCGCTCTCTTCATGATCATCCTCCGGGATGAATGGCGTGTGGTCTGGGGGCTCAGCGTGCCCGTCCTTTATCTACAATTGCTATCCCTTTGAGAGTGTATTTCTGATCGCTTACTCTTGGGGGGAGCCTCGGTGCTCGGCCGGATCTACGCGGGGCGACAGCGAGGGCTACTTCTCAAAATGCTGCAGGAATTCTCTTTGATGTCGTCCAATTCAGTATACAATCACTATACCACGTTGGTGCCGAGATCGACCTCTCCTCAGGGGTGATGTCATAAGGGCATTGGCCTCCCGGCCAGCGTACAGGTACGCTGGATCCCCAGGGCTCGCAGCCAAATCCTGAGGAGGGAGGCCACCACAATGGTAGATGTAGGCGTAGACCTGCACAAGCACGTCTCCCAGATCGCGGTGCTCACCCCAGACGGGGTGGTGCGTCAGCATCGCCTTGCGAACACGGTGGAGCGCATCGAGCAGTTCTTCGCCGCGCTCCCGGCACCGGCGCGGGTCGCGATTGAGGCGTCGGGGAGTTGGTGGTGGATGGTGGACCTCTTGGAACGGCTCGGACACCACCCGGTCCTCTCGAACCCGAAGCGAACGAAGGCGATCGCCTCCGCCCGCCTGAAGAATGATCGCGTGGATGCGGAACGCTTGGCGCTCCTGCTGCGCGGGGACCTGTTGCCGACCGTGTGGCTCGCCCCCACCGACCTCCGCGAAGCACGCGAACTCATCCGGCATCGGGTGCGGCTCGTCTGGATACGGACGGGCATCAAGAACCAATTGCACGCCCTGCTGGCCCGTCGCAACCTGCAACCCACCTCGGGCCGGAGCTGGATGACCATCCGGGGGCTGCGGGAGCTGGCGGCCCTCCCCCTCGGTGCCATCCCTGGGGCGATCCGGGACCACTACCGGTCGTTGCTGAATCTGCTGGACGAGCAGATCCGGTGGCTCGACATGGAGCTATAGTAAGTCATCGCTGGGGCGACGATCCCCGGGTGCGTCGCTTGATCACTATTCCGGGCATTGGTCCGTTTGTGGCGATCCTGTTGGTCCTGGAGCTGGGAGAGATTCGGCGCTTTCCCAGCGCCAAGCATGTGGCCAGCTACCTGGGATTGACCCCTCGCGTGCGAGCCACGGCGACGACAGTCCGCCTGGGGCACATCAGCAAGGAAGGGAACCGGCTGCTGCGCTGGGCACTGGTCCTGGCCGCGACACAGGCGGCACGCCGCCCAGGCCCACTGCGCGCGTGGTTCCGCGTGATCCAACAGAGGAAGGGTACCAAGGCCGCCCGCGTCGCGCTGGCGCGTCGCCTGGCGGAGACGGTCTACCAGGTCTGGAAGGAAGAGTGTGACTACTTCGCGATCGTGCGCCGGAGTGTTGTGCAGGGGTGAGCTCGTGCACCAAACTGGTCCTTCGGACCGCCTATTATAAGTGAATAAGTGATTGGGCAGCCCCTCGCCCTCTGCGGAGGGCGCAAGCCGCATCGACTTCATGTGGGCCGTATGGCTCGAAGAGATGGGTGGGGCACAGCCTCCGATACGGCAGGCAGGCGAAGGTCGCAGCGCCATCTGCGACCTGGAGGAGGCCAGCCGGGAACGCTTGACAAGGCCAATGCCCTTAGAGATGAGGTGTAGGTGGTCGAGTCTTGGCCAGTACGTGTGTCTGTGTCCTGCCCGCCTGAAAGTGGGACAGACCGGGCCTGGAATTTCCTGAGGGCTGCTACCCTCCCACGGCATCAGCCTGATCTCCTTGGACTCTCCAGTAGTCCTGGCGCGCTGTCAAGGCGTGCTGT
>JBBIOB010000030.1:0-30000 GCA_037443565.1 Armatimonadota bacterium
GGAGAGGCTAGGGAGCTGCGGGTCCTACTCGTTTTGTGTGCCGGCATCACGCCGGGTACGGATGGAAGGATGACCACGGGCCTCTTACGCGAGACCGCAGTTGACAAGCGCTTTCATGGAAGGAGGTGAGTGCTCGACTCGGTGCCCCAGCGCCCGAACCCGGTGGCCGCAACCATCGGGTTGACGAGGGAGGGGATCTCGGACGTTTCGGCGGGTGACCCTAGGCGCAGTCCGCGCCTGCACGGCCTCAACTCACAGCCCACGCGGTTGAGGTGAAGGCCGCCCACAAACCCCGGAGGCGACTCCGGGCCAAAAGGCGGACCAGGACCTCCAGCGAAAGACTCACGCGCCCCGTGGTTGGGAACGCATGACTTGACCGCCGTATACGTATGCCCTCCCAACCGCGGGGGTACTTGACACAACCGTGGAGGGGCCATCATGTGCGGCATCATGGGGTATATCGGGCCACGCGAGGCGCTGCCCATCCTGATGGACGGCCTGCGGCGACTGGAGTACCGCGGGTATGACTCGGCCGGCGTCGCCGTGCTGGAGAACGGACGCATCGCCCTGCGCAAGGCGGCCGGCAAGCTCGGCGTGCTCGAGGGGCAGATCGCCGCTGCTCCGCTGCACGGCCGCATCGGCATCGGCCACACACGCTGGGCCACCCATGGAATCCCGACCGACGCCAACGCCCACCCGCACGCGGACTGCAGCGGCCGGTGCGTCGTCATTCACAACGGCATCATTGAGAACTACCTACCGCTGCGCGAGCGGCTGGAGCGATCGGGGCACCGGTTCCGGTCTGATACCGATACCGAGGTGCTCGCCCACCTGATCGAAGACGAACTGGCGGTTCGGCCTCCGGATGTGCCGGACCGGTTCGAGAGCGCCGTGCGCGCGGCCGTCCGCCAGACCAGGGGCGCCTATGCGATCGTGGTCATGAGCGCCGATGATCCGGGGCGGATCATCGCCGTGCGTATGATCAGCCCGCTGATCGTCGGGCTGGGCCGTGAGGAGATGCTGCTGGCTTCGGACATTCCGGCGCTGCTGCCGCACACCCGCGACGTGCTCATCATCGGCGACGGCGAGATGGCCGTCATCGAGCGCACCCGCGTGACGATCACCGACCTCAACGGTTCGCCGGTCGTCCGCCCGCCGCAACACATCACGTGGGATACCGCCGCGGCCGAGAAGAGCGGGTACCGACACTTCATGCTGAAGGAGATCCACGAGCAGCCGCGGGCGCTGCACGAGACCACCATGGGCCGCCTCGATCGCGACGACACGGTGGAGCTCGACGGCGTGGCCTATCCCGCCGGATTCGCCCGCCGGCTCGAGAAGGTTTGGATCGTGGCCTGCGGGACCGCATACCACGCGGGCCTGGTGGGCCGGTGGATGATCGAGCACCTGGCCGGCGTGCCGGTCGAACCCGACCTGGCTTCCGAGTTGCGGTACCGGCAGCCGCTGATCTCCGGGACGACGCTGGCGGTGGCGATCAGCCAGTCGGGCGAGACCGCCGACACCC
This sequence comes from Armatimonadota bacterium, assembly GCA_037443565.1. GTDB lineage: Bacteria > Sysuimicrobiota > Sysuimicrobiia > Sysuimicrobiales > Humicultoraceae > Fervidifonticultor_A. The sequence goes on from JBBIOB010000030.1 coordinate 1,526, forward strand.
TGGCGGCTGCGCGGGAGGCCCGCAGCCGCGGGAGCCGGCTGCTGGCGGTCACGAACGTCGTCGGCAGCACCCTGGCCCGCGAGGCCGACGATGTGGTGTTCGTCCGCGCAGGGCCCGAGATCGCCGTGGCCTCGACCAAGGCGTACTCCACGATGCTCGTCGCGCTGCAGCTCCTGGCCATCGACCTGGGGCTGCGGCGGGGGGTGCTGGCCCGCGCACGCGCCGCCGAACTCATCGCCGGCCTCCGCCATCTCCCCGTGCTGGCCCAGGAGGCCCTCAACCGGGCCGGGCCGGTCGAGGCGCTCGCGCGGCGGCTGTCCGGCGCCGAGCACGCGTTCTTCATCGGACGCGGGCTCGACTACGCGGTGGCCATGGAGGGGTCGCTCAAGCTCAAGGAGATCTCGTATCTGCACAGCGAAGCCCTGGCCGCCGGAGAACTGAAGCACGGCACGCTGGCGCTGGTCACGCGCGACACCCCGGTCTTCGCGCTCGTGACGCAGCGCGCGGTCTACGAGAAGACCGTGTCCAACATCCAGGAAGTGCGGGCGCGCGGCGCCGAGGTGATCGCGGTGGCATACGATGACGATGCCGAGATCGCCAGGCACGCCGAGACCGTGCTGCGGATCCCGCCGGTCGATGACCTGCTCGCGCCGGCGCTGACGATCCTGCCGCTCCAGCTGTTCGCCTACTACATGGCGGCGCTGCGCGGCCACGACATCGATCAGCCGCGCAACCTGGCGAAGAGCGTGACGGTGGAGTGACGACGATCCCGGCGGCCCATCCTCGGCGAGGATTGCGGCCGCCAGGAGCGAAGCGTCCGGTGGATCCATCTCCGGGGTGAGACGTGAACATCGACGAGGAACTTCTGAGCATCCTTGCGTGTCCCGCTGATCACGCGCCGGTCGTGCGCGAGGGCGACCGCATCGTCTGCACGCAGTGCGGCCGGCGTTACCCGATCCGAGACGACATCCCGATCATGCTGGTCGAAGAAGCCGAAGGACCCCGATGACCGTCATTGGCGTCGGCATCGATGTCGTTGAAGTCGGCAGGATCGAGCGCGCCCTGGCGCGGTGGGGCGAGGCCTTTGCCCGGCGGATCTATACGGCGGCCGAGGTCAGCCGGGCCGATGCCGGCGCATCGCGCATCGCCCGGCTGGCCGCGCGGTTTGCCGCCAAGGAAGCGGTCATGAAGGCGCTGGGGGTCGGCTGGCGCGCGTTGGCCTGGCGCGATATCGAGATCACCAACGACGCGCTGGGTCGGCCCGTCGTGCACCTGCGCGGCGCGGCGCGCCGCATTGCCGAAGAACGCGGCATCCGGCGCGTGCTCGTGGCGCTGTCTCACACCCACGAACACGCCGTGGCCAACGCCATCGCGCTGGCCGATCCTTCGAGTGACGACGGCTAGCGTGTCGGGAGAGACGCGAAGAGAGGCGCTCGCTGCATCCGACGTTTCACCGTCTTCGATCGCGCCGCCGGTTCGTACTGCGCAGTTGGCTGATCTCGGGAGTTACCCCCCGAGAAGACCGTCCGGCTTTCGGAGTCCACGTGCGCGATGTTTGAGTCGGCTACTTTGCCGTTAGGCTCGCGCCTCTCTGAGCACACGGTACACACGACCCGCGCGAGCGTCAATCCCCAACGCCCGTTCGACCCTGTGGATACTGGGGGCAGGCGCCAAGCGCCCCCACGGAGGGTGACGCGGAAGTCGCGCCCCCACAGCCGGTGACAGGAAACGGGGAAAGCGGGCAAGAAGGCTCGCTCATGCGTCTCCCGACCAGCGAGGAGATGGCCGTCCTCGACCGCCGTGCCCAGGACGAGTTCGGCGTCCCGACGCTCCTGTTGATGGAGGCGGCGGGGCGCGGGGTCTTCGAGGCTGCCCACCGTCTGATCGGCGGGCCTGCGCCCAGGGTGGTCGTGGTGGCCGGAAAGGGCAACAACGGCGGCGACGGGCTCGTCGGGGCCCGGCTGATGCTGTCCGCAGGCTGGAGGGTCACCGTTGTGCTGCTCGCGCGCGACGCCGAGGTGACCGGCGACGCCGCCGTCAACCTGCAGGCGGCCCGCCGGGTGGGGGTCGAGATTGTCAATCTCGACAGCACGGCGCTCGTCGGGATGCGGGGGTTGCTCGGCGGCGCCTCCCTGATCGTCGACGGCCTGTTCGGCACCGGTTTCCGTGGCCCGGTGGTCGGGTTGGCCGCGAAGGTGATCGATGCGATGAATGCCTCGGGCCGGCCGATTCTGGCCATCGACATTCCGTCGGGGGTTCACGGCGACACCGGGGCTGTGGATGGTTCGGCTGTTCGGGCGACCGCCACGGTCACCATGGGACTCCCCAAGACCGGGCTCCTGTTGCCCCCGGGCGCCGAGTGTGCCGGCCGCATCTGGGTGGCGGATGTTGGGCATCCACAACGTCTGATCCAGTCCTCGGGCATCCGGACCACACTGCTGACGCAGGCGTCGGTGAACGAAGCCGTGCCCCGCCGGCGGCTGGACGGGCACAAGGGCGACTACGGCCGGGTCCTCGTGATTGCAGGGTCGATCGGGCACACCGGAGCCGCGGTGCTGGCCGCGCTCGGCGCGCTTCGCGCAGGCGCCGGCCTGGTGACCCTGGGAGTGCCGGCCGCGGTCTACCCGATCGTCGGGCCGGCCGTGATCGAGGCGATGCCGGCGCCGCTCCCCGACGCGGACGGGGCGCTGTCGGCCGAGGCTGGGGAGCGGATTTTGGAGATGACCTCGGCCGCCGACGTGGTGGCGTGCGGGCCGGGGCTTTCGACCCGTCCCGGGCCTGCGGCGGTCGTGCGCCGTCTTGTGGCCGAGTGCTCGAAACCCCTCGTTCTCGACGCCGACGCCCTCAACATCCTGGCCGAAGCCGCGGAGTGGACAGCGGCCGCCGGCCCGGTGATCATCACCCCGCATCCCGGCGAGATGGCCCGCCTCCTGCAGGCGAGGATCGAGGAGATCCAGCGCCACCGGCTCCAAGTGGCGCGGGTGGCCGCCGGCCGATTCGGGGCCGTTGTGGTGCTGAAGGGCGCCCGGACTGTGATCGCCGAGCCCGAAGGGGATCTCGCCGTGGTCCCCACGGGCAATCCGGCCATGGCCACGGGCGGGATGGGCGACGTGTTGACCGGGGCTCTCGCCGCCTTCGTCGGGCAGGGCCTGTCTCCGGGGACGGCCGCCGGTGTGGCCGCCTATCTGCACGGGCTGGCCGGGGATCTGGTCGCCGCCGATGCGGGGCCCGCGGGCATTCTCGCGCGGGAGGTGGCTGACGCCGTCCCGCGGGCGCTGGCGGCGGTCCGCGCCGGGACGGTCGATGAGCTGGTTGCGCCCCTTCCTGCGGGCTGAGATGTCGTCGCAGGCCTCCGTGCAGCGTGGGAATGCCAAATGAGAGTCGCGTTTCAGGGTGAGCGCGGTGCCTACAGCGAAGCCGCCGCAGCGGCGTACTTCGGCGCGATCGATCCGGTCGCGTGCCCGACGCTGGCGGCGGTGTTCGATGTCGTGGAGCGCGGGGAGGCGGACCGCGGCATCGTGCCGGTTGAGAACTCCCAGGCGGGCAGCATCAACGAGACCTATGACCTGCTGGCCCGCCGGTCGCTGCACATCGTCGGCGAGCACAACCAGCGAATCGAGCACTGCCTGCTCGCCCTGCCCGGCGAGACGTTGCAGACGATCCGCTCGGTCCTCTCGCATCCGCAGGCCCTTGCGCAGTGCGAGGCCTTCCTGACCCGTCACGGCTGGGAGACCGTGCCCACGTACGACACCGCGGGCAGCGCGAAGATCGTTGCGACGGAGCATCGCGCCGGGACCGCGGCCATCGCGGGCCGACGCGCCGCCGAGATCTACGGGCTGGTGGTGCTGGCCGAGGGGATCGAGACCAGTCCCGTCAACTACACTCGGTTTCTCGCACTCTCGCAGACCCCTGCGCCGCGCGCGGAGCGGGCCAAGATGTCCATCGTCTTCACGACCGCGAACGTCCCCGGTGCGCTCTACCGCGCGCTCGGGGCCTTTGCCGCGCGCGGGGTTAACCTGACGAAGCTGGAGTCCCGGCCGCGCCGCGACCGGCCGTGGGAGTACATGTTCTATGTCGACTGCGAGATCCACCACGAGTCGCCCGAAGGCCGCGAGGCGCTGGCCGACCTGGCCGGCGTCACCGCGTTCCTCCGGATCCTCGGGTCGTATCCCCGAGCCGCCGAGTGAGCGGGGCCTGGCCGCGGGTGCTCCCTGTGGGCACTTGCGGGCTGCTCGTTGAGTTCCCACCAGAGGTGTCGCCCGAGAACACCGCGCACGTGCTGGGGGCCGACGCGGCGTTGGGGAAGCTCCCCGGCGTCCTCGAGACCGTCCCGGGGGTCAGGTCAGTCCTCGTGGTGTACGATCCGCTGCAGGTGCGGTTTGGCGCCCTGGCCGGCCTCGCCGAGTCATGCGCGCGCGACGCGCCGCCGGCCGCGGTGGATGTCGGCCGCCTTGCGGAGATCCCGGTCGTCTACGGCGGTGCCGCGGGCCCTGACCTGGAGGCGGTGGCGGCGGCGTGCGGGCTCTCGACCGCCGAGGTCATCAGGCTGCACTGCCAGCCGACCTATCTGGTCCTGATGCTGGGATTCGCGCCGGGCTATCCCTACCTGGGCATGCTGCCCGAGCCGCTCCGGTTGCCTCGTCGCTCCTCGCCCAGGACCCGGGTGCCCGCCGGGAGTGTGGCGATTGCCGATGCCTTCGCCGGTATCTACCCACAGGATACGCCCGGAGGCTGGCACCTGCTCGGTCGGACGCCTCTGCGCGTCTTCGACCTGTGCCGTGACCCGGTCTTTCTCCTGCGGCCTGGGGACAGGGTGCGATTCACACCCGTCACCGAACCCGGCGCCCCGACCTCCGGGACGCCGGCCGACAGGCCGGCGCCGGTGCGCCGGCCTACCTTTGAAGTGCTCCAGCCAGGGCTGTTGACCACGATTCAGGACTCCGGCCGCCCCGGATGGCGGCGGTACGGGGTCCCGGCGTCCGGGGCGATGGATCGCGCGGCCTGCGCCGCGGCCAACGCCCTGGTCGGGAACACGCCCGGAGCCGCCGCGCTGGAGCTCACCTTCCCCGGGCCTCGCCTGAGAGTGCTCGATGCCGCGGAGGTCGTCCTTGCCGGCGCCGACCTGGGCGCGCGGCTCAACGGCGCGCCGATCACGCCGGGGGAGCCCCTGCGCGTGCGCCAGGATGACGAGATCGCCTTCCATGAGCCCTCCTGGGGTCAGTGGGCCTACCTGGCGATCGCCGGCGGGCTCGACGTACCCAAGGTGTTCGGGAGCCGTTCGACTTACGCGAGAGGCGGCCTACCGGGTCTGGCCGGCAGGCGGCTGAGGGCAGGAGACGTTCTCGGTCGGGGCGAAGGACCCACAGGCCCTCGCAGGATCCAGCCGCATGGAACGTCACGGTGTCCGGAACGCATCAGAGTCGTGCTCGGTCCCCAGCTCGACGCGTTCACCGTCGAAGCTGCGGCGGCCCTGGTCGGCCTGCCCTTCGAAGTCACCGCGCGGCGCGATCGGAGCGGTATGCGACTTCGTGGGCCGGCGCTCCGCCACAGCGGCAGCCCTGAGATCCTCTCAGACGGGGTGCTGCCCGGAGCGATCCAGGTGCCTGCGGACGGCCAGCCGATCGTCATCCTTGCCGATGGCCCTACGACCGGAGGGTATCCGAAGATTGCGCATGTGGTCACCGCGGACCTCGACCGACTCGCCCAGGCGGCGCCGGGCGCGGCCGTGCGGTTCGAGGCCGTGACCGCAGACCAAGGGGGACTCCCGTGCAGCTAGGACGCCTGCCTCGTCTCAAACTCGCCGCGCTCCCCACGCCCCTTGAGGAGGCCCCGTCGCTGTCGGCCTACCTGGGCGGGCCGCGGATCATGTTCAAGCGGGACGACATCACCGGTCTGGCGTTCGGTGGCAACAAGGTGCGGAAAGTGGAGTACCTGATGGGGGAGGCCATCGACCACGGCTGTGATGTCATCATCACCGTGGGCGCGGTGCAGTCCAATCACGCGCGCGTGTGTGCGGCGGCCGCCCGCCGGCTGGGGATCGACGCCATCGTGGTCCTGCGCGGCGAGGAACACGCCCAGCGCCAGGGCAATCTGCTCCTCGATGCGATCTTCGGCGCCGACATCCGCATCGTCAACACCGACGATGAGTTCGAGCTCCTGGGGGTCGTCGAGGACACCTCGCGCGACCTGCGCCGACAGGGGCGGAATCCGTACGTCATCCCCCTCGGCGGATCCACAGCGCTCGGCGCTGCGGCGTTCGCCAACGCCGGGCTGGAGCTGCTGGACCAGCTCAACGGAAAGGGGATCCGGGCCGATGCCGTCGTGCATGCGACCGGGTCCGGCGGGACACAGGCCGGCCTCTACACCGCGATGAAGGTGACCCAGTCTGGGATCCGCGTCGTGGGGGTCAGCGTTGGACCTTCGCGCGAGACGATGACCGGTCGGGTGTTGAGTCTCGCCGAGGACCTGGGCACCCTGCTTGGGCTTGACTGGCGCCCGCATCCGGATGATATCGTCGTGACGGACGAGTACGTCGGCGAGCGGTATGGACAGCCCACCCAGGCCGGCCTGGATGCGATCCGGCTCGCGGCACGCACCGAGGGCATACTGCTCGACCCGGTCTATACCGGCAAGGCGATGGCCGGGCTGATCGACCTGGTGCGGCGCGGGCAGTTCGCGCCTGAGCAGACGGTCGTCTTCTGGCACACGGGCGGGCAGCCCGCGCTGTTCGCCTACGCGGAGTGGCTGGCCGAGGGATGATGTGAGAGGGTGGAGTGCACGGGTCCTGGGGGTGGCTCTGGCCGTCGCGTGCGTCTCGCTGCCCGCGGCGGCCGATGAGGCCTTGCTCCGCCGTGCCTTCGGCGCGTTCATGCGCTCCGCCGAGGAGCTGCACATCGAAGCGATCCCCGACCTCTATGAGGGCGGCTATGCCCGGATCTCGGTGAACGCGCGCCGCGTGCTGCTCACCGAGGGGTTGCGTGTCGACGACTCCCTGATCCGGCTCGTCGGGGTGACGCTGGATGTGGCGGCGCTCCGCGCGGGGACGTTGAAGGTGGTCGACTTCCGCGACAGCGCCATGCAGGTCCGCGTGCTGCTGCGCAGCCTGCAGGACTACTTCAACGCCGGCAACCCGCTCGAGGACATCCGGTTCTCCTCGCAGGACGGCTACCTGCTCGGCACCGGCACAGTGCTCTACCAGGGTCGTCCGACGCGCATGCGGATGAGGGGGTTCTTCGCGGTCTCCGGAACCACCGAGGTCTACTTCTACTTCGACTTCCTGCACGCCAACAGTCTGCCGCTCCCGACGGCGGTCATCCGGGAGTTGGAGCGGTCGATCAATCCCGTGTTGCATCAGCGCGACTGGCCCGTGACCTTCAAGATCCGGTCGGTGAAGCTCGACGCACAGAGCCTGACGGTCAGCACCCAGGGCGACACCTCGTGCCCGGGATGCGGCGGGGGAGAGGTGCCGCGCTATGCGCCGTGACGGTGATCGACCACGCATCCTCGTGACCGTCCGGCGGCCGCCGCGCGGCGCCGACGCGGCGGCCCTGGAGCGCGCGGCGGCCTCAGCCCGCCTCTATGCCGACGCGGTGCAGATGGCCGGCGGTGAACCGGTGCCGGTCGGCGCCGGGGATCCGATCCCGGAGGAGTACGACGGGCTGCTGCTCACCGGCGGCGTGGACATCCACCCACGCTACTACGGGCAGGCGATCGACGAGTCCGTGCAGGCGACCCTGACCATCGACGAAGCCCGCGACGCCATGGAGATCCCTCTGGTCAGCCATGCGCTGGAGGCCGACCTGCCGACGCTGTGCATCTGCCGCGGGATCCAGACGCTCAACGTCGCCGCCGGCGGCACACTGTGGCAGGACGTGTCGCTGGCCGGGGTGGATCCGACCGCGCACGACCAGGACGGACGGCTTGAGCCCTGGGAATGCGCGCACGACGCCGTCGTCGATCCCGGCACGCTCCTCGCCGAGATGCTCGGCGACGGAGCCGTCGGCGTCAATACCTTTCACCACCAGGCCGTCTGCGAGGTCGCGCCGGGCTTTCGCGTCACGGCCAGGGCGCCCGACGGGATCATCGAGGCGATCGAGAGCGCGCAGCACCGGTTCGTCGTCGGCGTGCAGTGGCACCCCGAGCGGCTTGTGATGCACCATGCGCGCCACCGGAGGCCTTTTGCGCGGCTCGTCGAGACCGCGCGACGATCATGAGCGCGCGTCGGGTTCTAGGCGTTGTCCTGCTGCTGATGGGCCTGGCGGCGACGGCCGGCGCGGCGCCGCCGGCGGAGGCGCCGGGGGGCGCCGCGGTGGACCGGATCGTGGTGGACGGCGTTATCGGGCCGGCCACGTCCCGGTTCGTCCTGCGCGCGGTGCAGGCCGCGGAGGGAAATAGGGCCGAGGCCCTCGTCATCCAGCTTGATACGCCGGGCGGCCTGCTGAAGTCTACCGACGACATCACCAAGGCCCTCCTCAATGCCAGAGTGCCGGTGGTGGTCTATGTGTCGCCTCGGGGTGCGCGTGCGGCCTCGGCCGGCGTGTTCATCACCTACGCGGCGCACGTCGCTGCCATGGCGCCGGCGACGCACATCGGCGCGGCCACCCCGGTGAGCCTGGGCGATCAGCGGCCTCCGGGGCAGCAGGATCAGGATCGGCCTCAGCCGTCGGATGAGGCGATGCGCCAAAAGGTCCTCAGCGACGCGGTCGCCAACATCCGCGCGATGGCCGCCCGCCGGGGCCGCAACGCCGACTGGGCCGAACGCGCGGTGCGCGAGGCGGTGTCCATCACCGAGGTCGAGGCGGTCAGCCTCAACGTCGTGAACTTCGTCGCCGAGGACTTCGGCGAGCTGCTCCGCCGGCTCGATGGCATGGTGGTGACTACCGATCTCGGGCCGAAGACGATGCGGACCGCCCAGGCCCGGGTCATCGACCATGCGATGGACATCACGGAGCAGTTCTTGTCGCTGCTCTCCGATCCCAACATCGGGTTCATCTTGATGAACATCGGCATCCTGGGGATCCTGGTCGAGCTCTACAACCCCGGTGCGGTGCTCCCCGGCGTCGTCGGCGGGATCGCGCTCATCCTCGGGCTCGCCTCGTTTGCGATCCTGCAGGTGAACGTGGCCGGCCTGCTGCTCATCGCCTTCGGTATCCTGCTCTTCATCGCCGACGTGAAGGTCCCGGGCCATGGCATCCTTACTGTCGGCGGCGTCATCGCCTTCGTCTTCGGCGCCATTCTGCTGACCGAGCGCACCGCACCGGTGCTGCAGATCTCCATCCGCCTCATCCTTGCGGTGGCCGCGATGCTCGCCGGGTTCTTCCTGTTCGCCGTGGGCGCCGGCGTGCGCGCGCAGCGGCGGCCGGCCCGCAGCGGCGGCGAGGGCCTGATCGGTGCGGTCGGCGTCGCCCGCTCCCTGCTCGACCCGGAAGGCATGGTCCACGTGCAGGGCGAGATGTGGAGCGCGATCGCCGACGATGGACCGATCGTCGACGGTCAGGCGGTCCGGGTGGTGGCGCTCGAGGGCCTGCGCGTGCGCGTCAGGGCCGAGCCCGCGAAGCTCTCCTGATCGTACTCCGGCGGGCGACGGCATGGCCGCATCTCCCCGGTCCGTGCAGGTGCTGACCCGCTCGGCCGACGAGACCGAGGCGGTGGGCCGCCGTCTGGGTGCGAGGCTGCACCCCGGCGATGTGGTGGCGCTCGTGGGACCGCTGGGCGCGGGCAAGACCGTGCTGGCGCGCGGCATTGTCGAAGGGGCTGGCGCGCGCGGCTACATCGCCTCGCCGTCGTTCGTTCTTGTCCGTGACTACGAGGGGCCCACGCGAGTGCATCACGCCGACCTGTACCGGATCGAGCGATCGGCCGATATCGCCGATCTCGGGCTGGACGAGATGGTAGAAGCCGGGGGGATCCTGATCGTGGAGTGGGCCGACCGTGCCGGCGATCTCCTGCCGGGTCCGCGCATCGGCGTGGAGATCGCCTTCGGACCCGCGGAGACGGTCCGGGTGCTGGAGCTTGTCGCACCGGGCGACCGGGTCGACCGCTTGAACGGCATCGAGGAGGGCTGATCGTGCGCGTGCTGGCGATCGAGACCGCGACGGCATGGGGGAGCGTGGCCGTGGTGGGGCCCGACGGCGTGCTGGCCGAGCGCGCGGCGCACGTTCCCGGCGGACACCTCGAGTGGCTCATGCCGGCCATCGACGCCACGCTCTCCGGTGCCGGGATGCGACGGGATGAGATCGAAGGGCTCGCCGTATCGATTGGGCCAGGGGCGTTCACCGGGCTGCGGATCGGCGTGGCTACCGCCGCCGCCTGGGCGCATGTCGCCTGCCTGCCGCTTGCGGCGGTGCCAACACTCGAGGTCATTGCGGCCGGGGTGCCCGGCGTGGGGCTGATGCTCGCCGCACTCGACGCGCGCCGGGGAGAGGTGGCGGCGGCGCTGTTTCGGCGAGACGAAAGCACGCGGCGTCTGACCTCGGACCTGCTGCTGCCCCCGCCGGCGATCCGTGCCCGCCTGCCCGAGATTGCCGAGCCGGTCGTGCTGGCCGGCGACGCCCTCGAGCATCATGAACACGCGTTGCTTGAGGCCCTGGCGCCGCACGGAAGGGTCGCGCCGCGTGAGGCGTGGTGGCCGCGCGCCGTGGTGGTGGGCGCGATCGGCCGCGCGCAGCTGTTGGCCGGGCAGCGCGATGATCCGGTCGGCCTGACCCCCCGCTACGCGCAGCGGCCTGTGGCAGTGGAGCGACGGCCGTGAGGAGTGGGAGGAACCCCGTGCGGGCCTCAAGAAGGGAGGGCGCGCGGTGAAGCAGATCACCCGGGTCCGCATCGGACGGATGTCGCTGCAGGACCTCCCGCGCGTGCGCGAGATCGAAGCCAGCGCGTTTGCCGTGCCGTGGCCGCGCGACGCCTACCGCGCGGAGATCCAGGAGAACAAGGTGGCCGACTACATCGTCGCCCGGGACGACGACGACACGGTGGTCGGCTTTGCCGGGATGTGGGTGATCTTTGACGAAGCGCACGTCACCACGATCGCGGTGGACCGGCACCACCGGGGCATGCGGATCGGCTACCGGTTGATGCTGGCGCTGATCGACCGCGCCCTGCAGCGGGGCGCGCGGTGGATGATGCTCGAGGTCCGGCCCTCAAACAGCGTTGCGCTCCGCATGTACCGGAGGCTCGGCTTCCGGGACGTCGCGCTGCGCAAGCGTTACTACAGCGACAACGGCGAAGACGCGGTGGTCATGTGGAGCGGCAACCTCCTGGATCCCACGGCCCAGGCCCGGCTCGACGCCGTCCGCCTCGACCTCGAGCCCTAGCGGTCCGCCGGCTCTCGACTCCATGCGCGTGCTCGGCATCGAGACCTCGTGCGACGAGACGGCCGCGGCCGTTGTCGACGATGTCACCGCGATCCGCAGCAGCGTCGTGGCGTCCCAGGCCGACCTGCACAGCCGGTACGGTGGCGTCGTGCCCGAGCTCGCCTCGCGGCGGCACCTCGAGCGCCTGCTCCCGGTGCTCGACCTGGCCATGGAGGGAGCCGGGGGCTCCTGGTCCGATGTCGATGCCGTGGCCGTGACCTTCGGCCCCGGACTGGTCGGCGCGCTCGCGGTCGGCGTGGCCGCGGCCAAGAGCCTGGCATACGCCCGCGGCCTGCCGCTGGTCGGCGTCAACCACCTGGAGGGCCACCTGTTCGCCAATGCGATCGGCCGCGGCGCCCTACCGGCGCCGTCGCTCGCACTGATCGTGTCGGGTGCGCACACCGACCTGGTCGCCGTCCAGGGCCCGCACCGGTACGCGGTGCTGGGCCGGACCCGCGATGACGCCGCCGGCGAGGCCTTCGACAAGGTGGCCCGGGCCATGGGGCTGGGGTATCCGGGCGGGCCGGCGCTCGACCGGCTGGGGCAGGCCGGCGATCCACGCGCGGTGCCGCTGCCCGTGCCGCTACAGGACCGGCGCGACCGGGGATTCGATTTCAGCTTCAGTGGGGTCAAGACCGCCGCGCTGCGGGCCCTCGCCGCCTGGCCGGGTCCGCCGACATCGTACCTGGCTGACCTGGCCGCATCGCTCCAGCACGTGGTGGCTGCGGCCCTGGTGGACACGCTGGCCCGCGCCGCGGCCCAGCACCACCCAACCGCGATCCTCCTGGCCGGCGGGGTCGCGGCCAATTCGGTCCTGAGACGCCGGCTGGCCGAGGAAGCCAACCGGCTCGGGGTGCCCGTGCTGATCCCTCCCCCGGAGCTGTGCACCGACAACGCCGCGATGGTCGCCGCCTGCGGGGCTTCCCGCCTGGCGCACGGGCCGGCCGACGGCTGGGCCCTATCGGTGGCGTCGGACCTGCCGCTGTGAAGCACTGACCGCGGGACGAGCAACCTGAATCGTCCCCCCCGGCGCGGGGCGCCCGGGTGAATTGGGGGCTTGATCGCGACCGGGCGGCTGCCTATGATGGGGGATGGTTGGCACTCTCCGACAGAGAGTGCTAATTCCCACAGATCCGATTCGAGGAGGGAAGACCGATATGAAGCTCAAGCCCCTGGGCGACCGCGTGGTCGTCAAGCCGCTCGAGGAGGAGGAGCGCACGAAGGGCGGCATCGTCCTGCCCGATACCGCGAAGGAGAAGCCCCAGCACGGCGAGGTCATCGCCGTCGGTCCTGGTGAGTGGGATGACGAAGGCAAGAAGCGGATCGCGCTCGACGTCAAGGCGGGCGACCGCGTGCTGTTCGCGAAGTACGCCGGCACCGAGGTGAAGACCGACGAAGGCGACCTGCTGATCCTCCGCGCCAGCGACATCCTGGCGATCGTCGAGAAAGAGCCTGCGAAGGCGAAGGCCTAGGGGGCCCGATCATGCCGAAGATCCTGGCCTACGAGGAAGAGGCGCGCCGCGCGATGGAGCGCGGCGTGAACAAGCTCGCCGAAGCCGTGAAGATCACGCTGGGCCCCAAGGGCCGCAACGTGGTCCTCGAGAAGAAGTTCGGTTCCCCGACCATCACGCACGACGGCGTCACCGTCGCCAAGGAGATCGAACTCGAGGATCCCTTCGAGAACGCCGGCGCACAGTTGGTCCGCGAAGTGGCCACCAAGACCGAGGATGTGGCCGGCGACGGCACCACCACCGCGACGATCCTGGCGCAGGCGATCGCGCGCGACGGCATGAAGATGGTGGCCGCCGGGGCCAACCCCATGGCGCTCAAGCGGGGCGTGGACAAGGCCGTCACGGCGGTCGTCGACGAGATCCGGAGGCTCGCCAAGCCGGTCGAAACCAAAGAAGCGATCGAGCAGGTCGCGAGCATCGCCGCCAACGACCCGTCCATCGGGAAGATCATCGCCGACGCGATGGACAAGGTGGGCAAGGACGGCGTCATCACCGTTGAAGAGTCGAAGGGCATCGAGACGACGGTCGAGGTCGTCGAGGGGATGATGTTCGACAAGGGCTACATCTCCCCGTACTTCATCACCGACCCCGAAAAGATGGAGGCCATCTACGAAGAGGCGATGGTCCTGCTGACCGACAGGAAGGTCAGCGCGATCAAGGATCTGCTGCCGGTGCTCGAGCGCGTGGTGCAGATGGGGCGGCCGCTGGTGATCATCGCCGAGGACATCGAGGGTGAGGCCCTGGCCACTATGGTCGTCAACAAGCTGCGCGGCACGATGCAGGGCGCCGCGGTCAAGGCGCCGGCGTTCGGCGAGCGCCGCAAGGCCATCCTCGATGACATCGCGATCCTGACCGGCGGACAGGTCATCAGTGAGGAGGTCGGACTCAAGCTGGAGAACACCGAGATGTCCCATCTCGGCCGCGCGGGCCAGGTCAAGATCCGCAAGGAAGAGACGATCATCGTCAAGGGCGCCGGCAAGAAGGCCGACATCGAGAAGCGGATCCAGCAGCTCCGCAAGCAGATCGAGGAGACCGACTCCGACTACGACCGCGAGAAGCTGCAGGAACGGTTGGGCAAGCTCTCGGGCGGCGTGGCGGTCATCAAGGTCGGCGCGCCGAGCGAGGCCGAGCTCAAGTACCGCAAGACCCGGACCGAGGACGCGCTGCGCGCGACCCGGTCGGCGGTGGAGGAAGGTATCGTCGCCGGCGGGGGCTCCGCGCTGGTGGCCGCGGGCGCGGCGATCTCGAAGCTCACCCTCGAGGGCGATGAGCAGACCGGTGCGCGGATCGTGGCGCGCGCGCTGGCCGAGCCGGCGCGGCAGCTCGCCATCAACGCGGGGCAGGAGGGCTCGATCATCGTCGAGCACCTCAAGGAGCAGAAGCCCGGGTGGGGCTACGACGTGATGACCGGCGAGTTCGTGGATATGTTCAAAGCCGGCATCGTCGATCCCGCGAAGGTCGTGCGCTCGGCGCTGCAGAACGCGGCGAGCGTGGCGAGCCTGCTGCTGACGACCGAGGCGATGGTCGTCGAGAAGCCTGAGGAAGAGAAGCCGACCGCGGCGACGCCCCCGATGCCGCCGATGTAGCGATCGCGTCGGTGTCACGAAGGTGGAGCAGGGAGCCGCGCAGCGGCTCCCTGCTCGCCATCAGACGGGGAACATCGCGCGGCCGCGCCACGTTCATTCTGATGTTGCTTCGTCGTTCCTACCGATGGGATGGGAGGTCTCGGATGGTCCGTCAGGTCACGCTGCTGTTCATGTTGGTGCAGGTCGTCGCCCTGCCGTTCGCGCCCTCCGATCGGGCCGCGGCGGCCCCCGGCCCCGCGCCCGCCGGCCCCCAGCGCTTCGTCATCGTCCCCGGAGAGTCCAGCGTGACTTACCGCGTCAACGAGACGTTCATCAACGAGGGCAACCGGCTCAACACCGCCGTCGGCGTGACGACGGCGGTGAACGGGGAGATCTTCGTCGACCGGCAGCGGCCGGCCAATAGCCGCATCGGCACCATCAGCATCGACATCAGCCGGTTCACGTCCGACAGCGCACGGCGCGACAACGCCATCCGCACGCGGTGGCTCGAGTCTGCCCGGTTCCCGATCGCCGAGTTCGCGCCGGCCTCGATCACCGGCCTGCCGGCAGCCTACCAGGACGGCCGCGAGGTGCGGGTGCAGATCAGCGGCAACCTCAAGATCCGCGACGTGACCCGGCCGGTGACCTTTGAGTCGACGGTGAAGCTCGACGGCAACACCCTGACCATGACCGGCGGTACCACGATCAGGATGACGGACTTCGGGTTCGATCCGCCGTCGATTCTCGGAATCCTGCGCGCCGAGAATGAGGCCCGGCTGGAGTTCACGTTCATCGCCCGGCCGTAACCCATCGTCCGTTCGCCTTGCTATCGTCCGTGATCTGTGGTAGTGTCATCCTTGCGAGCCCAATACCACCCCTCAGACCGGCACAGAAAGCGAACATTAGATGCCAATGTCGGGCTCTTTGTTCGTTATTGGGAATGGTGGTCGCGAGCATGCCCTGGTCTGGCATCTCCGGCAACATCACCCGCACACACCGATCTTCTGCGCGCCGGGAAATCCGGGGATGGCGCGCCTCGCCACATGCCTGCCGGTTCCGGTGACCGACCACGCGGGGTTGGCCGCGGCCGCGGCCGCACATGATGCCGCCCTGACCATCGTGGGGCCGGAGGCGCCCCTGGTCGCGGGGATCGCCGACCTGTTTGCCGCGCGAGGCCTGCCGCTTCTCGGACCCTCGGCGGCGGCGGCGGCGCTGGAGGGCAGCAAGGTCTTCGCCAAGGAGTTCATGCGCCGCCGCGGCATTCCGACTGCCGAGTCCGCGGCCTTCGACGACTTGGGCCGCGCCGACGCCTACCTGGACTCCGTTCACGGGCCCGTCGTGGTGAAGGCCGACGGCCTCGCCGCGGGCAAGGGGGTCGTCGTCTGCGACGACGTGACCGAAGCCCGCGCCGCGGTGCGCGCGATGCTTGTCGGCCGGGCGTTTGGCGACGCCGGAAGCCGGGTGGTCATCGAGGAGCGCCTCGACGGCGAGGAAGTCAGTGTCTTCGCGCTGGTCTGCGGTGAAGCGGTGGCGCTCCTGCCGGCCGCGCAGGATCACAAGCGCCTCGGCGACGGCGACCGGGGGCCCAACACCGGCGGCATGGGCGCGGCTGCGCCGTTCCCACTGTCGGCGGAGCTGAAGCAACGTATCCTGGGCCAGATCCTCCAACCGGTCGCCGCGGCCATGTGCGCGGAGGGACGACCCTACCACGGGGTCCTCTTCGCCGGCCTGATGCTCACGCAGGATGGTCCCAGGGTGCTGGAGTTCAACTGCCGGTTGGGCGATCCCGAAGCGCAGGTGATCCTGCCGATCCTGACGGCCTCGCTTGCCGACGCGTTCGCGGCGCTGCGTGCCGGGGAGATACGAGGAGAGGCCCTCGGACCTGCGGGGGCTGCCGTGGGGGTCGTGGCGGCCTCGCCGGGGTACCCGGGCATCCCGCAGGTCGGGGCCGAGATCGGCGGGCTGGAGCGCGCTGAGCGCGACGCGCTGGTCTTCCACAGCGGGACCGCGATGCGCAACGGCCGCGTCGTGACGGCCGGCGGCCGGGTGCTGACGGTCGTCGGCCGCGGAACGGACGTGGCCGATGCCCGGACCCGCGCGTACGGTGCCGTCGCCCATCTGGACTTCGAAGGCATGCAGGTTCGCCGGGACATCGGCGCGCGGCTGCTCGGCCCATCTGTTTCGGTCACGGGGAGGATCTAGTCGTGTCGGTTACCGCAGTCGTCGGCGGCCACTGGGGGGATGAAGGCAAGGGCAAGATCGTGGATACCCTGGCCGCAGAGATGGACATGGTCATCCGCTTCAACGGCGGCGCGAATGCCGGGCACACCATCGTCAGCGACAAAGGGACGTTCAGGCTACACTTGGTGCCCTCAGGCGTGCTCCATCCCAGGGTGACATGCTTGATCGGGCCAGGGGCCGTGGTTGCCCCCGACGTGTTGCTTGAGGAGCTCGCGTTGCTCGAGCGCCACGGTGTTGCGACGAGCAACGTGCTGGTCTCGAACCGCGCGCACATCGTGTTTCCTCACCATGTACGGCTCGATGTCGCCGAGGAGGAGTCGCGGGGCGCCGCGCAGCTCGGGACGACGCGGCAGGGCATCTGGCCGGCGTACGCCGACAAGGCCGGCCGCGTCGGGGTCCGAGTCGGAGACCTGTTGCATCCCGAGTTCCTGGCGAAGCAGGTGCGCCGCCAGGTCGGCCGGGCGAACCACATGCTGGCGGGGGCCCGGGCGGTCGCGGGCGAGGCAACCCAGGCGCCGATCGACGCCGATGCGGTGCTCGAGTCGTGCCGCCGGTGGGCCGAGGCGCTGTCGGGACGCATCGTGGACAGCCACCCGCTGGTCCAGAAGGCCCTGCGTGCAGGCGCGCGCATCCTGCTCGAGGGACACCTGGGCGTCATGCGCGATCTTGACTGGGGCGTCTATCCCTACGTAACATCCTCGACCTGTCTGCCGGGCGGCGCGGCCGCAGGTGCGGGCATCCCCGCGGCCCGGATCAGCCGGGTCGTCGGCGTGCTCAAGGCCTACACGACCGCGGTCGGCGCCGGGCCGTTTCCGACAGAGCTCAAGGACGCGATCGGCGATCACCTCCGGCAGGCCGGAGGGGAGTTCGGAGCCACCACGGGTCGCCCGCGGCGCTGCGGGTGGTTCGATGGGGTCGCCGCGCGCTTTGCCGCCGAGGTCGCGGGATTCACCGAGCTGGCCGTGATGAAGCTCGACGTGCTCAGCGGGATGGAGACGGTCGGGATCTGCACCGCCTACCGGCACCGCGGCCAGATCCTGGAGGGGGTGCCGGACACGGCCACCATGGACGAGGTCGAGCCGGTCTACGAGATGCTGCCGGGGTGGATCCTGCCCGACCGGATCAAGCGGCCGGGCGATCTCCCGGCCCACGCGCGGCTGTTCCTCGACCGGCTGGCCGCGCTCATCGGTGTGCCGGTGGCGATGATCGGCGTCGGACCGCGCCGGGAGGATCTGCTCCGGCTGAGTCCGCGGGAGGGCTCGGTGGCGAGGCGGTGATCGAGCGGTATGCCACGCCCGAGATGGCGGCGCTGTGGGCGCCACAGACGAAGTTTGCCCTGTGGCTCGAGATTGAGCTGCTGGCGGTCGAGGCGCAGGCCGAGCGGGGGATCGTGCCGTCGGATGTGGCCGCCCGCCTGCGCCGCACCGCGCGCTGCGGCACACCGGAGCGGATCGACGAGATCGAACGCGCCGAGACCCAGCATGACGTCGTGGCGTTCCTGCGGTCGGTGGCCGAGCTCACCGGCCCGGACGCATCGTACCTGCACCGCGGGATGGGATCGTCCGACGTCGTAGACACGGCGCTGTCCGTGCTCCTGGTGCGCGCGGCCGACATCCTGCTCGACGCCCTGCATCAGGTGCGTGGGGTCACCGCGGCGCTGGCCGATCGGTATCGCTACGCGGTGATGGCCGGCCGCACCCATGGCATCCAGGCCGAGCCCCTCACGTTTGGCGTCAAGGTCGCGCTCTGGCACACCGAGCTGGGCCGTGCCGGGGCGCGGCTGCGCACGGCGCGCGAGGCCGTGCGTGTGGGCAAACTGTCGGGCGAGGTCGGCACGTTCGCCCACAATCCACCTGCGATCGAGGCCGCGGTATGCGCCCGCCTCGGACTGGAGCCGGCGCCGGTGAGCAGCCAGATCCTGCAGCGCGACCGGCACGCCGAGTACGTCGCCGCCTTGGCCATCCTGGCCGGGACCATTGAGAAGATCGCCACCGAGATCCGCGCGCTCCAGCGCACCGAGATCCGCGAGGTGGAAGAGCCGTTCCGCGAGCGGCAGACCGGGTCCTCGGCGATGCCGCACAAGCGGAACCCCATTCTCTGCGAGCGGCTCTGCGGCCTGGCGCGGACGGTACGCGGTGCGGCGCTCGTCGCGCTGGAGAACCAGGCCCTGTGGGGGGAGCGCGACATCAGCCACTCGTCGGCCGAGCGGATCATCCTCCCACAGGCCACGACGCTGGCGCACTACATGCTTGTGACGTTGCATCGCATCCTGTCCGGGCTGCGCGTGTATCCCGAGGCGATGCGGCGTAACCTCGATGCGGCCGGCGGGCTGGTCTTCAGCCACCGCGTCCTCCTGGCCCTGATCGAGGCCGGCCGGAGCCGTGACGAGGCGTACCGCATGGTTCAGGAGGCGGCCTCCGCCGCGCTCGAGGGCCGGGGTCGGTTTCGCGACCTCCTGGCCGAATCGGGTGCGCTGACCCCGGACGTGCTTGACGCCTGCTTTGACCTGACCCCGTATCTGGCGCACGTGGATGAGATCCTCGCCCGCGCGGGCATCGGGTCGGGGGTCGGCACATCGGAGCCAACCGCGCCGCAGGCGGCGGGGGGGAGGTCAATGCCGTGAACACCTCCGGTGCGACCGGGGAGAAGCGTGCGGCGGGCCTGGAGGCTGCGGCTATGGTGTCCACCGATCTGCCGCTGCCGATCCACGCGCGCGGCAAGGTGCGCGACGTCTACGTGGCCGGCGAGATGCTGCTGATCGTAGCCACCGACCGCATCTCGGCCTTCGATCACGTGCTGCCGACGCCGATCCCCGACAAGGGACGGATTCTGGCACAGCTCTCGGCCTTCTGGTTCGAGCGCACGCGCTCGATCATCGCCAACCACTTCATTACCGGTGACATGGAGCTGACCCCGCCTGAGGTCCGGGAGCACGCCGCGCTGCTCCAGGGCCGCGCGATGCTCGTGCGCCGCGCCCGGCGCGTCGACGTCGAGTGCGTCGTGCGCGGCTACCTCGCCGGGTCGGGCTGGCAGGAGTACCGGCGCGACGGCGCGATCTGCGGCGTCGCACTCCCCGCGGGGCTGCGCGAGGGCGACCGACTGCCCGAGCCGATCTTCACGCCCGCGGCCAAGGCGGCCGCCGGGCACGATCAGAACATCGGCTTCGACGAGGTGGTCCGCCTGACCAGTCCCGCGCTGGCGGCGCGCCTCCGTGAGGTCAGCCGGGCGCTCTACGCGCACGCCCACGCCCACGCCGCGGACTGCGCGCTGGTTCTGGCCGATACGAAGTTCGAGTTCGGTCTCGTCTCGGCCCCAGATGGGGAGGACCTGATCCTGATCGACGAGGCGCTGACGCCCGACTCCTCGCGCTACTGGGACGCCGGGGCCTACGCCACGGGACGCCTCGTGCCCTTCGACAAGCAGTTCGTCCGCAACTACCTGATCGAGAGCCGCTGGAACCGCGAGCCGCCGGCCCCACCGCTACCGCCCGACGTGGTGGCCGCCACCCGGGACCGCTACCGTGAGACCTACCGCCGCCTGGTCGGAAGCGACGTCGCGTAGATGCCGACCTTTCGCGTCACCATCATGCTCAAGCCGGGCGTACTCGATGCGCCGGGCCAGGCGGTCGAGCACGGGCTCCGGGCGCTCGCTTACGAGGTCGAGCACGTCCGCATGGGCAAGGTGGTCGATCTGACCGTGCCCGAGTCGATGCGGCCCCGCGTCGTCGAGATGTGCGAACGGTTCCTGGCCAACCCGCTCGTCGAGACCTGGCAGATCGACGAGCGGGAGACCGCCTCATGACCTGGGGCGTGATCGTCTTCCCGGGCTCCAACTGCGACCGCGACTGCATCCACGTTCTGCGCGCGGTGGCGGCCCAGGACGTCGTCGAGGTCTGGCACGCCGACCGACAGCTCGACGGCGTGGACGCGCTCGTCCTGCCGGGCGGATTCTCCTACGGCGACTACCTGCGCTCGGGCGCGATCGCGGCCACTGCGGCGATCATGCCCGCGGTGCGCGCCTTTGCCGCCTCGGGCGGTCCGGTGCTCGGCATCTGCAACGGCTTCCAGGTCCTCACCGAGACCGGGATCCTGCCCGGCACGCTGATGCGCAACGCGGGCCTGCGCTTCCGCTGCATGCCGGTCTTCGTGCGTGTGGAGTCCGCCGACACACCGTTCACTGCAGCGCTGCCGCCCGGCGCGGTGCTCCGGATACCGATCGCGCACGGCGACGGACGCTATCTCGCGGATCCCTCAACCGTCTCGAGCCTCGAGGCCGACGGCCGGGTCGTGTTTCGCTACTGCGACGCCGTGGGTAGGACGACGTCCGGGTCGAACCCCAACGGCTCGATGGCAGGCATCGCCGGGATTGCGAACGCCGCGGGCAACGTCGTCGGGCTCATGCCGCATCCCGAGCGCGCCGGCGAGGCGTTGCTCGGCTCGACCGACGGCCTGCGCCTGTTCGAGTCGGCAGTCGCGTGGCTGCATGCGCGCCGCGCGGTGCTTCAGGGAACGGCGCGATGACGCTGGCGGCGCCGACAGATGCGGCGACGAGGGCCGGCCTGTCGGCACGCGACTACCGTGAGGTCTGCGCGCGTCTCGGCCGCGAGCCCAACCTGATCGAGGCGCGCATGTTCGGGGTGATGTGGTCCGAGCACTGCGGCTACAAGCACTCGAAGAAGGCCCTGCGCCGGCTGCCGTCGTCGTCGCCGCGGGTGCTCACCGGGCCGGGCGAGAACGCCGGCGTCGTCGCCATCGGCGGCGGGTGGGCCCTGGCGTTCAAGATGGAGAGCCACAACCATCCCAGCGCCGTCGATCCCTACAACGGCGCGGCGACCGGCGTCGGTGGGATCATCCGCGACGTCCTGGCGATGGGCGCGCGGCCGGCGGCGCTGCTGGACTCCCTGCGGTTCGGCCCACTCGACGAGCCGCGCGCGCGCCGGCTCTTCGGCGGTGTGGTGGCCGGGATCGCCGGCTACGGCAACGCCATCGGCGTGCCGACCGTCGGCGGCGAGGTGCTGGTGGAGTCGTGCTACCGCGACAACCCGCTGGTGAACGTCGCCTGCCTGGGCCTGGTGCGCGCCGACCGGGTGGCAACGTCGGCCGCGGCCGGGCCGGGCAACGCCGTGCTCTACGCCGGGGCACGCACGGGCCGGGATGGGATCGGCGGCGCCGCGTTTGCGTCTGCGGAACTGGACGAGCAGCGGGAAGCCGCCGACCGCGCCTCGGTGCAGATGGGCGATCCCTTCACCGGCAAGCTGCTGATCGAGGCGACGCTGGAGGCGCTCGGGACCGGCGCGGTCCTCGCTGAGATCGGAAGAGCCGCGGCCGGCCTCACCTGTGCGTCCAGCGAGATGGCGGCGCGCGGCGGGGCGGGCATGCACCTCGACTTGGACCGCGTCCCGCTCCGCGAGGCCGCCATGCGGCCCGACGAGATCCTGCTCAGCGAGTCGCAGGAGCGCATGCTGTTGGTAGTCCGCCAGGCCGATGCGGCGCGCGTCGCCGCGATCTACCACCGG
This sequence comes from Armatimonadota bacterium, assembly GCA_037443565.1. Lineage (GTDB taxonomy): Bacteria > Sysuimicrobiota > Sysuimicrobiia > Sysuimicrobiales > Humicultoraceae > Fervidifonticultor_A. The sequence goes on from JBBIOB010000030.1 coordinate 23,709, forward strand.
TGGGGCCTGTGCGCGGAGGTCATCGGGACGGTCACGGCCGAGCCGAGGCTCGTGGTGGAGTCGCGCGGGCGCGCGGTCGCGGATCTCCCGCCTGAGGCGCTGGCGAGCGCGCCCGCGTACGATCCGGAGGCCGAGATCCCTGGCGAGATCGAAGCGCGCTGGGACCTGGACGGAGCGCCGCTGCCCGCCGTCGATCCCGCCGATGCTCTGCTGCGGCTGCTGCGCCACCCTGACATTGCCAGCAAGCGCGCGGTCTACGAGCAGTACGATCACATGGTGGGCCTCCGCACCGTCGTGACGCCCGGCGCCGACGCCGCGGTCCTCCGCGTGCTCGAGGCGCCGCCGCTCGGCGTGGCGTTGGCCGCCGATGGCAATGCGCGGTGGTGCACGGCCGATCCCCGGCGCGGCGCGGCCCTGGCCGTTCTGGAGGCCGCGGCCAACCTGGCGTGCGCCGGCGCGGAGGCCGTGGCCGTGACCGACTGCCTGAACTTCGGCAACCCTGAGCGGCCGCAGGTCTTCTGGACGTTTCTCGAGACGCTCGACGGCATCGCCGACGCCTGCCGGGCGCTGGAGGTGCCGGTCGTGGGCGGCAATGTGTCGTTCTACAACGAGGCCGAAGGGTTTGGGGGGACGCGCGCGGTCTCCCCGACACCGGTCGTGGGGATGGCCGGCGTGGTCGAGGATGTCGCGCGCACGGCTCCCCCGGGGTTCGTCCGCGATGGCGATCTCGTCGTGCTGGTGGGCGAGGTCGGCGGAACCCTCGGCGCAAGCCTCTATGCCCGCGTGGTGACCGGCGAGGTCCGGGGACGCCCTGCCGATCCGGCATTCGAGTCGTCGGTGCGCGCCATCGTCCTGGTCCGCGATGTGGTTCGGGCGGGCCTGGTGACTTCTGCGCACGACGTGAGCGACGGCGGGATTGCGGTGGCGCTGGCCGAGGCATGCATACACGGGGGTCGCGGCGCATGGGTCGCGCTGCCGCCGCAGGCGGCGGCGTCCCTTGGCGAGGCGCTCTACGGTGAAGGGCCGGGCCGCTTCGTGGCCTCGGTCGCGCCGGCGCAGCTCGACGCCTTCCTGGCACTGGGTCATGCCCGCGAGGTGCCGGTACAGGTCCTGGGAACCGTCGGCGGGGATGCTCTGCGGATCGCCACGCACGAGCACTCGATCCCGGAGATCGACATGCCGCTCGATGTCATCACTGCGGCCTACCACAGTCTGGAGGTCTAGCCGATGGCTGATGCGTTCTGCTCCGCCCGCTCCGACCTGGACCCGCGCGGCCCGGAGCGCAGCGGGGTCGGGAGCATCTGGAAGGAGGAGTGCGGCGTCTGCGGGGTGCTCTGCCTCGACGACGCCTCGGCCGCGCCGTACGTGCACGTCGCCCTGTACGCCCTGCAGCACCGCGGCCAGGAGAGCGCCGGCATCGCCGCGTCAGACCACGGGGTGCTGCACCTGCACCGCGGGATGGGGCTCGTGGCGCAGGTGTTCGACCACGCCCGTATCGCGGCGCTGCCCGGGGCGGTGGCGATCGGCCACGTACGCTATGCCACCATGGGGTCGGCGCGCATCGAGAACGCCCAGCCGTTCCTGGTGACCTCCCGATGGGGGCCGGTTGCGATCTCGCACAACGGCAACCTCATCAACGCGCCTGCGCTCCGCAAGACTCTCGAGGCGCAGGGAGTTCGGTTCGCCTCCACGACCGACAGCGAGATCATCGCGCACTTGATCGCGCGCGCGCCGGTCGCCTCGATCGACGACGCCGTCGCGGACTGCATGCGGCGCATCGAGGGTGCGTACACCGTGGCCGCGCTGGCCGGCGGCCGGCTCTACGGCTTCAGCGATGCGCACGCGATCCGGCCGCTGGCAGTCGGCCGGGGGCCATCGTACTGGACGCTGGCGTCTGAGACGTGCGCGTTCGACCACATGGGCGCGGCGTTCGTATGCGACGTGGAGCCGGGCCAGCTCGTGACCATGGACGCCGACGGGCTGCGCAGCCGGCAGGTGCTGCCGGCCGCGCCGCGCGCCAACTGCGTGTTCGAGTACATCTACTTCGCCCGACCCGACTCGGTGCTGCGCGGGCGCAACGTGCACCAGGCGCGGCGGCGCATGGGCCGCGCACTCGCGCGCGAGCACCCGGTCGACGCCGACATCGTCATCGCGGTGCCCGACTCCGGCACCTCGGCGGCGATGGGGTTTGCCGAGGTGGCCGGGCTGCCGTTTGAGGTCGGGCTCATCAAGAACCGGTACGTCGGCCGCACGTTCATCACGCCCGACCAGGCGTCGCGCGACTTCGGGGTGCGCCTCAAGCTCAACCCTACCACCGAGGTCGTCGCCGGCCGGCGCGCCGTGCTCGTGGACGACTCCATCGTGCGGGGGACCACCTCAGGCCGCATCGTGCGGCTGCTGCGCGGCGCCGGGGCCCGCGAGGTGCACGTGCGCATCTCCGCGCCGCCGATCCGGCACGCGTGCTACTACGGGATCGACACCAGCACCCGCGGCGAGCTGATCGCCGCGCGGCTGGACGTCGAGGCGATCCGCCGCGAGATCGGCGCCGACAGCCTGGGGTACCTAAGCCAGCAGGGACTGATCGAGGCCGTGGGCCAGCCCGCGTCCACGCTGTGCATGGCCTGCCTGGACGGACGGTATCCTACACGCACGCCCACCGAGGAGGAAGCGGGCCGCGCGGCGCTGGACGCGTTCGCCCTGGTACCGGCGCGGGGCGGCCGGCCGTAATGTCCGCCGGGGAGCGACCGCGGTCGGGCCTGACCTACCGGCAGGCCGGTGTCGACATCGAGTCCAAGGCCGGCATGCTCGCCGGTCTGTCCGATACGATCGCGTCCACGCACACTCCGGCCGTCGCGGCCGGCCTTGGCGCGTTTGCAGGCGCGGTCCGGCTCGGGCCTCCGGGGGCGGAGCTCCTGGTGGCGACCACCGACGGCGTGGGGACCAAGACGCTGCTGGCGCGCCGGTTCGACCGTGACGCAGTCATCGGGGCCGACATCGTGGCCCACTGCGCGAACGATCTCGTGGCCCTGGGCGCCAGGCCGCTGGCGTTTCTCGACTACGTGGCCATGGGTCGCCTGGTGCCCGCGGTCGTCACGGCGCTGGTCACAGCCATGGCGGAGGCCTGCCGCGACCTCGGCGTGGTGCTGCTGGGCGGCGAAACCGCCGAGATGCCCGATGTGTACGCCGGCGACGCCTACGACGTAGTAGGCACCATGGTGGGAACTGCGGCGCCCGACGGGCTGATCACGGGAGCGTCCGTGCAGCCGGGCCACCGGCTCGTCGGTCTGACTTCCTCGGGTCTGCACACGAACGGATACTCGTTGGCGCGGCGCGTGGTCGATGCCTCCGGCGCGTCACTCCATGATGACGTTCCGGAACTGGGTGGAACGCTCGGCGATGCGCTCCTCCAGCCGCATCGGTGCTACGCGCCCGCCGTCCTCTCGCTCGCCGCGGCGGTGCGCGTCCGCGCGGTCGCGCACATCACCGGCGGCGGCATCGCGGACAACCTGGTCCGGGTGCTGCCCGAGGGCTGTCGGGCCCGCATCGTGCGCGGCTGGCCGCGGCCACCGGTGTTCGAGTGGCTGCAGCGCACAGGAGGCATCCCCGACGACGACATGCTGCGCACCTTCAACCTGGGGATCGGGATGATCGTAATCGTCGACGCCGGCGAGGCGGCAGAGGTGATGCGGCACCTGGCGTCGTCCGGCGTCGCCGCCTGGGAGTTGGGCGACATCACCGCAGGGCCTCCCGGCGTCGAGTTCGCATGACCCGCATCGCGCTCCTGGCCTCGGGGACCGGCACGACGCTCCAGGCGCTGCTCGACGCGTTCCCTCCGGTCGGATCAGCCTCCGAGATCGCCGTGGTCGCCGTCATCTGCAACACCCCTGGCGCTGCGGCGCTCGACCGCGGTCGCCGTGCGGGCGTCCCTTCGGTGCTGGTCGACCACCGGACGCGGAGCCAGGAGGGCTTCGAGCGCGACCTGGCCCAAGCCGTCGACAGCCACCGGCCCGACCTGATCTGTCTGGCCGGCTTCCTGCGCATCCTCTCGCCCGCGTTTGTCGCCCGCTACCGCGGCCGCATCCTGAACACGCACCCCGCGCTGCTGCCCGCGTTCGGCGGCGCCGGCATGTACGGCCAGCGCGTCCACCACGCGGTCCTTGAGGCCGGCTGCGCCATCAGCGGGTGCACGATACACCTGGTGAACGAGACGCCCGACGGCGGCCCGATCGTTGCTCAGGCGGCGGTGCCGGTGTTGCCCGGCGACGATCCAGGGAGCCTGGCGGCGCGGGTACAGGCAGAGGAACGGCGGCTCTATCCCGAAGTGATCCGATGGCTGGCGGCCGGCTGCCTGGATGTGGATTCCGGACAGGTGGCCTGGCGGCCCGCGGGAGGACCGGCGGCGTGAAGGTCAAGCGGGCGCTTCTGAGCGTGGCCGACAAGGCCGGTATCGTCGAGCTGGCGCGGGCCTTGCGGGACGGCGGGGCCGAGGTGATCTCGACCGGCGGCACCGCGGCGTACCTCCAGCGGGCCGGGCTGCCCGTGCGTCTGCTCGAGCAGGTGACCGGGTATCCTGAGATGCTCGGCGGCCGGGTCAAGACGCTCCATCCGGTCATCCACGCCGGGCTGCTCGCCCGCGACGACCCCGGGGATCTCGGCGAGATCGGCCGCCGTGGGATCGGTCTCATCGATCTCGTCGCGGTCACGCTCTACCCCTTTGAGCAGGCGGTGGCCGCGGGCGCTGATATGACGGCCGCCGTGGAGCAGGTGGACATCGGCGGCGTGACGTTGCTCCGGGCCGCGGCGAAGAACTGGGCGCGCGTCGCGGCCCTGTGCGACCCCGCGCAGTACGGCGAGGTCATCACCTCGCTACAGGCCGGCGGCGAGGTGCCCGCGGCGCTGCGCCTGCGGTTGGCGGCCGAGGCCTTCGCGCGCGTCGCGGCCTACGATGCGGCGATCGCGGACTACTTCCGGCGGGCCGTCGGGCAGGAGCCGTTCCCGGATCGATTGACCCTGACCTTCTTGCGCAAGACCGAGCTGCGCTACGGCGAGAACCCGCACCAACGCGCGGCCCTCTACGCTGCTGCTGATGTCGTTCCCTCGGGCGCCGTCATCGGTGCCGAGGTGCTCGGCGGCCGCGCGCTCTCGTACAACAACATCGCCGACCTCGAGGCGGCCTGGGCGCTGGCCTGCGACCTGCCGCGGCCGTCGGTGGCCGTCATCAAGCACCTGAACCCGTGCGGCGCCGCGACCGCCGACACGCTCGCCGAGGCGTTCATCCGGGCGCGCGACGGTGACCCGGTCGCCGCGTTCGGCGGCGTGGTGGCCGCCAACGCCCTGGTGGACGGGCCGGCTGCGACGGTCATGGGAGACCTGTTCCTCGAGGCGATCATCGCACCGTCGTTTGCGCCCGAGGCGCTGGCCGAGCTCAGGAGCAAGAAGGGCCTGCGGCTGCTGGCCGCCGGCGATCCTGGCCCGGAGCCCCCCCGCCCGCCTTCGGGCGGGGCTCGCCGAGGCGAGTTCGACTTCCGAAGTGTCAGAGGTGGCCTGCTCATCCAGGATGCCGACGTGCTGGGCCGTGACGAATCACCGTGGACGGTGGTCACCCGCCGGGCGCCGACCGACGACGAATGGCCCGACCTGCGGTTCGCCTGGGCGGTGTGCGCCCATGTGAAGTCCAACGCCATTGTGTTCGTCAAAGGACGACAGGTGGTCGGCGTCGGCGCCGGACAGATGAGCCGCGTCGACAGCGTACGTCTGGCCGCGCTCAAGGCGGGGGATCGGGCCAGGGGCGCGGTGGCGGCCTCGGACGCCTTCTTCCCGTTCGCCGACGGCGTCGAGGCCGCGGCCGACGCCGGGATCACCGCGCTGATCCAGCCCGGCGGCTCGGTGCGCGACGCTGAGGTCGTCGAGGCGGCGGACCGGCTGGGCCTGGCGATGGTCGCCACCGGCGAACGGCACTTCAAGCACTAGACGGCAATGTCGCGCACCCGGGCCACCAGGCCCTACACCCGCTTCGCCGTGTCGGGCGTCCTGATCGGCCTGATCGTCGCCGCCGCACCGCTGGTGCTGTTCGCCCAACAGCCTTCGCAGGTCGAACGCGGCGGCGCGCTCTTCCGCGCCCGCTGCGCGAAGTGTCACGGCGCTGAGGGCCAGGGAGGCGACGGCCCCCGCCTGATCGGCGCCCCCAACGGCCTCGCAGGGTACGAGACCACGCCCAAGCTCTACGAGTTCGTCCGGACCAACATGCCTGTGGACGATCCCGGGACGCTCAAGGACGATGAGTACTGGGACG
>JBBIOB010000030.1:35000-36231 GCA_037443565.1 Armatimonadota bacterium
CTCTACCAGCGCCTTCTGGGTCCCGCTATCCAACGCGAAGCCGACGTTGCGTATTTCAAAGGCCGGAGCGTTGTTGGAGTCGCGCGGTACATCCGCGGTACAGAAGCTGTCTCAGCTCACCTCACCCACGAGAAGTTTGCAGGCTCCGCGCCCGGTCCGTCAGGCGTCAAGATATGGAGGGCCGTGCTTCCGGCAGAGGAACTTGCGCTCAGCGTCAATGATCTTTTGACTCGTTTCGTAGCGATCCAGCGTGAGATGGCCAATCTGCCCTGGTGGAGGCATCTGCCCGTTCCGGGTCTCTTTCGAGCTATTGACTTCTCGGAGCACGAGCGCAGCCTGGTCGCCCTGCTTTCGGAAATGGGCGATGTCCGGAACAGGATTTCCCAGCTTCGCGACTCTGGAACTATCTCGACTCGAGAGGCCGAGTTCCTGGATGCTCTCCACGCCTATGCCTCTGCGCTGCAGCAGGCCGTGGAAGCGCTCCGAGAGATCTCGAGGAAACTGCACCTTAGGTCCCAAGGTTCTGCCTCCTACGACTGGGCTAGCTACAAAGAGGATCATACAGAACTTGCCGCGCTCGAAAGGAACTACATCTCACTGGGTGGTCACCTTAACGTGCTCTTCGCGGCGCTCAAACAGTGACGCCTAACTGCGCGCTGCAGCCAGCGGCGCCCGTCGGTGAGAGAGTCAGTAGCGGGGTGTGCACCCGCCGCGGCTGAGCGCGGGCGTTAGGGCTCAGGAGATAGATGATGGAGCAGCAGTCGCAATCAAGAGTCGTGCTTCGCTGGATCGCTTTCCTTCCAGCGGCGTCTCTCGCAGCGTGGCTCGCATGGCTCCTGGTCTTGCTCGGAAACAGACTCACCATGGGCATGCAGGGCATTGACCCAGACTCGTTCTTATCGCGCGCGTTCATCGAGTTCATTTCTCACGCAGCAATGGGAGCAGCATTTGTCTATGCTGGGGCAAAGGTTGCGCCGGCCCACCACAAGATAGTGGCGTATGTGCTTGCTGGTATCGGCCTGGTCGCAGCAGGGTTTCTGCTATTCCCAGCTTTCATGGTCGCTAACTATTGGGCAGTCTGGGCTGGGGCTTCATTGATTATGGGTGTGGGTGCCACTGCATATAGCGTAAGCATGGGCGAGGTAGAGCTTGAGCCCTAACAACGGCATGCAGCCGACGCCGCAAAGCGGCGCGGCTGATGCCGGGCGTTAGCCCGCACAGGAGGGATTGC
>JBBIOB010000031.1:0-35666 GCA_037443565.1 Armatimonadota bacterium
GCAAGAGCGTCCACTAATACTAATCGGCATCCCCTCACGTGCTATAATCGGACCGCATCGGGCCGCCGTAGCTCAACCCGGCAGAGCACCGCACTTGTAATGCGGGGGTTACCGGTTCGACTCCGGTCGGCGGCTCCAGGATCAGCACACCACCGAGAACAGCTGCCACTCGCCCGGCACGCCCTTGAGCGTGTGCCGGCCCTGATCCTCGAACGCGAGGCCGGACCCCGCCACGAGGTCCTTCACGGTACTCGAGACGAGCACCTGACCGGCGCCCGCCTGGGCGACGACTCGGGCGCCGATGTGCACGGCGATGCCTCCAAGGTTATCCCCCATCAACTCAACCTCGCCGGTGTGCAGGCCGGCTCGCACCTCCATGCCAAGCCCCTTGACCGCGTCACGGACGGCGCAGGCGCACCGTACCGCCCGTGCGGGGCCGTCAAATGCCGCGAGGATGCCGTCGCCCGCGATGTCGATCTCCCGCCCCCGGAACCTCTCGACTTCGCCGCGTGCGAGGGTGTGATAGCCCGCCAGCAGATCCCTCCACCGCCGATCCCCCATCTCGACGGCCTTCTGGGTGGACCCAACGATATCGATGAACAGCACGGTAGCAAGCACGCGATCGGGCTCCGGCCCGCGCCGCGTCCCGGTGAGGAACTCCTCGATCTCGTCGAGGACGGCATCCTGGTCGCCGACCCACGGCAGGTGATCGTCACCGGGGAACTCCACGAACTTGGCCCCGGGGATCCGCTCCGCCATGTACTGGCTGTTCCGTACCTCGATGAGCCGGTCGTCCGAGCGGTGCATGATCAGCGCAGGCACCCGGATGGCCGGCAGCACATGTCTGATGTCGATCTGCGCATTCATCCGAGCCAGGGCTATCGCTGCCCCAGGGCTCGCGCTGCGGGTGAGGTAGGTCGCCCACCATCGGCGGAACCGCTCGTCATCGGACACGCTCGGCGCCCGCGCCTCAAGACCGACCGGACCGCCCCAGCCTGCCTTGATCTCCTTCAGGTGTCTGTCGAGCTCCGCCTCTGTACGGCCCCAGGGATAATCGGGGCCACGGATGCGCCTCGCGAAAGATCCGAACATGATGAGGGCCGCCGTGCGCTCTGGATAGATCGCCGCAAACAGCGTGCACATCGGTCCGCCCTCCGAGACCCCGAAGAGCGCTGCGCGCCTGGAGTGCACAGCGTCCAGAACCGCGCGGACGTCGTCCATGCGCTGCTCCAAGGTCGGTAGGTCGGACTCGTGCACCCGGTCGGAGAGGCCCGTGCCTCGCTTGTCAAAGACGATGAGGCGCGAGAATGACGTCAGCCGCGTGAGGAACCTGGCGAGGGCGGGCTCGGTCCAGAACTCATCGACATTCGAGACCCAGCCCATGACGAAGACCAGGTCGAGCGCACCGTTGCCCACCACCTGGTAGGCAATGTTGACGTCGCCGCTCTGGGCGTACCTCGTCTCAGGGGTCACAGCACCAGGGGCTTCGCGGAGCTCTTGGGCGCGACCTTCTCCTTGGGTGCTGCAGCCCTGGAGGGCAAGGTCTAGCGCGCCAGCGCACGGGGGAAGAACCCCTTGAGAGGCATCTTCCTCGAGCGGCCGTTCCCGCAAGGCCCCTCGACAAAGGCAAACCCGCAGCGATGCGGGGGCGCAAAGCCACGGGACCGCAGTGCGGTCGGCCGGGCTCCCGAAAGGTGGCACGGGCTGTGCGCGGACTGTCGCGCGTCCAGATGGGAACGGCAGTCGTCGCGGCCGCGATAATCGCCCTGGCCGGCTACGCCCAACACCGCTTCGCGGCCGCGACGGTCCTACCTGAGCCCATGGACGAGGAGGTTACCCCTGCGACGCCGATCCCCGATCCCGACCTCCCGCCGGCCTCGCTCTTCGGCGTGCAGAGCGACATCCAGCCCGAGACCTCGCTTGAGGTACAGCACCGCGAGATCGCCCTCATGCGCGACGCGGGTGCGCGCTGGGTGCGGATCGTGCTCAACTGGTATGAGGCCGAGCCATGGAAGGGCCACTACAACGAACGCTACCTCCGGGGCATGGACGCGCTGGTGCGGCGGATCCAGGAGGCGGACATGCAGGTCATGCTCCTGGTGCTGGCCACGCCGCCCTGGGCGAATCCGGCCGGTTGGGAGCATCCGCCGCTGCGGATGCGCGACCTGGGCGAGTTTGTGGAGTATGCGGTGGAGCGGTTCGGGCACCGCGTGAAGCACTGGGAGATCTGGAACGAGCCGGACTGGCACGTGTTCTGGCGGCCGGCCCCGGACGTGGATGCGTTCGTCGAGATGCTGCGTGAAGCCTATACCCTGGGCAAAGCGGCGGATCCCAACGCGGTCTTCATCTCGGGGGGACTGGCGGGAAACAACGTGGACTTCCTCCGCCGGATGTACGCGCGGGGCGCGGGCCGGTACTTCGACGCGCTGGGCGTCCATCCGTACGTCTTCCAGCGGAGCCCCGACGTCGTGCACCCCGACATCCGCCACTCATTCCACGGGCTCGCCGAGCTCCGGAAGGTCATGCTGTCTTGGGGCGAGGGCGCCAAGCCCATCTGGATCACGGAGATGTCGTGGCCGACGCACCGCCGGACGCCGGGCGCGGTCGGTGACTGGGCGGAGGGTGTCAGCCTCCAGGCGCAGGCCGCCTATCTGTCGCGCGCCTACGAGAAGATCGGACGGGAGTATCCGTTCGTCCAGGTCGCCATGTGGTACAACCTGCGCGATCAGGGATCCGACCCGACCAGGCTGGAGCACAACTACGGCCTGGTCCGACACGACTTCCGCCCGAAACCCGCCTACACCGCATACGCCGCGACGGCCCGCGCCGACCGGCCCCGCTGACCGCAGGCCGGGGCGGTGGTCCACAGGACGCGTTGCGCAGATCGTGGAATATCGTACCGATGGGTCCTTCGCGCGTCGGCGGTGTCCTCGCCCTCCTGACGCTCCTACCGTCTGTCGGCGCGCTGATGGTGACCGGCGACCTGCGGAGCTTCCGTGTCTCGATCGCGGGCTCCCCAGGGACTTATGAGTTGCGCGTGAACGGCCATCCGTTCTACGTGCGGGGGGTCTCGTTCACGGTGAACGAGGCTCAGGAAGACCCGCAGGAGGTCCTGTCGCCGGCGCGTCTCCACACCCACTTCCGCCGGATCCGAGAGCTGGGCGCCAACACGATTCGGCGGTATGGGATCTCCGACGATCTCCCAGCCATCCTGACCGCAGCCGAGCGCGCGGGCCTGATGGTCATGGTGGGCGCCTGGCTCGATCACGACGTGGACTACCTCCACGATCAGCGGCGGTTAGACGTCTACCGGCGGCAGGTCGGCGACGCCGTACGGCGCTTCCGCAACCACCCGGCCGTCCTCATGTGGGTGCTGGGCAACGAGACCTGGGGTCTGCTCAAGCGCGAGTTCCCCGACCCCAAGGAGCTGTGGCCACGCCGCCAGGCGTTCTACCGATTCGTCAACGAGCTGGCGGCCGAGGTGAAGGCGCTCGATCCGCACCGGCCGGTCATGGTGGTCGACGAACACATCCCCGATCGCGTCGAAGCGTATCCCAGCATCCACCTCGGCATCGAGGCGTCGCTCGAGATGTTTCGGCAGGCGGTCCCCAACGTCGATGTGCTTGGGATCAACAGCTACTTCCAGGAAGACATCTCGGTGCTCGACAGACTGGTGCGCCGGGCGAGGATCACTCGACCATACCTGGTCGCGGAGTTCGGCCCACCGGGGTACTGGCCGCCCCGCTGGACGGTCGACCGCTTCAACGAGCCGGTGGAACCCACAGACTTCCAAAAGGTGCTGGACTACGCCGCGAACTGGACCCACCACATCGCGCCCTACCGGGGCTGGAACCTGGGTGGAAACGCCTTCGTCTGGAAGGACAAGCATGAGGGATCGTTCACGTGGTTCGGCCTGACCGATTCTCGGGACCGGCTGAAGCCAGCCTTCTGGGCGCTCCGCGAGGCCTGGACCAGCCGGCCGCAGCCCCGCGACCGGCCGCTCGTCACCCGCGTCACCGTCAACAAGCACATGATGCTGCCCGAGGAGTCGTTTGTGGTGAGGACCTTCCTGCTGCCTTCGCTCGATCCCACCCGCTACCGGTACACCTATCTCGTGGCCCCGGTCTCGATGACCTACGTGGTCCAGCAGTTCACGACGGATCTCACGCAGGTGTCGCTGCAGGCGCCGGGCATCCCCGGCCTTTACAGGCTCTACGTGTATGCCACGGCGCGCGGCCACGACTGGGTGAGCACAGGGAGTGTCACCTTCGCCGTACACGAGCGCAGGTAGGGCCAACCCCCACGCCGGCGGACGCGGGGCGGCGCGACCGTCAGCGGGGCTGCGCGATGAAGTAGGGATCGGCCGCGGCTCGCCGGAAGGCGTCTGCGGCATCGCGGGATGACGTCAGCGACCAGTTGATCGGCCAGTACCGGTCCTGGGACTGGTTGAACCACATGAAGGCCCGCACCGCCGGGAACCGCGTAGGCAGCGCTGCCAGCGCCTCGTAGATCCACCGAGCCTTGCTGCCCCCGGCCTCGGCCGAGGCGACTTCCGCGATCATGATGGGCTTTCCGTATCGGGTCAGATCAGGATAGTAGGGACCGAGCAGGTCGGCAAGGCTCTCCCACTTCCACCCCGGCGGCACCGTGCCGAAGTTCAGCAGGGTGATGGCGACCCAGTCCACCCACTCATCCCCGGGGTAGAGATGCCGCAGCGGCCGGCGGGCCGGCGACCACACCCAGATCACGTTGGTCGCTCCCCGCTGACGGAAGACGCCCACCACGTGGCGCCACATCCGGACGTAGTCTTCCGCGGTGTTCCCGAAGGCGCGCTCTCCCCACGGATACCATGTGGCGTTCATCTCGTGCCCCAACCGGATCATCAGCGGCCGGTCCCAGCGCCTGGCGGCATCTGCCCAGGCCTCGATGTAGAAATCGTAGTCGCCGCGGGCGATCGCCTGGAGATTCCGGAACTGCCTATCGGGCATGGGAGGCAGCCCGGCCCGGACGAAGTCCGTCACCCAGGGCTCCCAGGTCAGCACGGGGATGGCGCCATGGGCCAGGATACGATTCAGCGGAGCGGGATCGAACTGCTGGTCGGGACGACTCCCCCAGGCCGCGTAGAGGCTGATGAGGGGAAAGCTGACGCGCATGCGGCCCTCCAGCGCGCGGAGCAGCCCAATGTCCTCGGGTACGCCGGGGAAGAAGATCCCGAGATAGGCGCCGGCCGTCGGCCAGCGCAGCTCGTCGAGCGAGTAGACTGCCGCCGGCGCGGGCCGTGTCGCCGCCCACAGGCCCGGCAGGCGATCACTAGTCCATTGAGCCGCCCACCACAGAACCACCAACCAGGTGAGGAACAACGCGAGCCTGAACGGCTTCCACACTCGCCGCATCGGGTTCCGGGACCTCCTGGGGTTCCTCCAGTCCAAACCAGATCGCACCGGTCATCATCACAGCGTTCCACAGCGCCGCCAGTTGCACCACGCCAGCGGCGGGGTGGCCCGCGAGAAAGCTGTACGCCACGGCGACCACCGATGCGACCGCCATGGCGATGTGCGGCCGAAGCGGGCGCAGCCCGCCGGGCCGCGCGCGCTTCGCCGTTACGAAGTATGGGATGGACAACCGAGCCGCGGCTGCCAGCAGCCCGGCCGTGTGGGCGAAGCAGCTGGCAAAGAGCAGCACCATCCCCACCAGATGCCAGCCGCGCTCATCGCGGCTCAGGAGGTAGCGCTGTCCGAAGCGCCTGATGGCCAGATTCACGGCCACCAGGGGCGCGACATGCAGGACAAACGACTCGGCGGTGGCGGCCGACAGGCCGGCCCCCAAGAACACCACGGGCAGGATGAGGTTGATCAGGATGGCCACGCCGGTGAAGTAGAACGTCCCCACCATGAAGAACGCCGCCCGCTGGAGCATCGTCCACCGCGGTGCGAGCGTCCAGAAGTCGCGGAAGAACAGGTCGAACACGCTGTGGGACCACCGAAACTGCTGGCGGAGAAAGGTCGCGAGGTCGGCCGGTACCAGTCCACGGGCCAGGATCTCCGGAACGTAGACCCCCCGCCACCCCGCCGCGGTGACACGCATACACGTCCGCAGGTCCTCGGCGTTGTGCACCGCGTACCCGCCAATGCCGTCCAGCGCGGCGCGGCGGAACGTCGTGTGACAGCCGAACAGCAAAGGCGCTTCCAGCCCGTGCAGTCCCATCATCGTCGGGCCGTACAGCTCGTACGTCTGCTCCGCGGCGCCGCGCGCGACCAGGCTTGCCCGCTGGTTACGGTAGGCCTGCGCCGCCTGCACGTACCCGACTCGCAGATCGTCGAAGTACCCCAGGACGCGATCCAGGAACTCCGGCTGTGGCACGTGATCGGGGTCGAAGATGGCGATGAACTCCCCGTCGAGATGGGGTAACGCGTGGTTGACGTTTCCAGCCTTGGCGCCACGGCCCGGGTGTTCGCGACGCATGTACCGGACGCCCAGGTCGCGGCACAGGGCTCGCAGCTCTTCGCGGCCGCTGTCGTCCAGAAGAGTGGTGTTGTGGGGATACCGGATGCGGACCATGGCCGCAAGCGTCGTGCGGAACATCTCTACCGGTTCGCCTGGCGCGGCGGTGGTGACGACATCAATGCGCAACCCGGCACGGGGAGGCCGCCACCGGGGCCGCTCAACGTGGAGCAGGGTCACCCAGTTGGCGACCATGCGAAAGACGGAGAACCACGCGGCGACAGAGAACGCCGCGAACAGGATGGCGTTGGCAATCAGTCCGGGAGATGCCCACCACGAGGCGAAATGGAAGACGGCCAGGCCGCCAAGCGACACGAGCGCCCAGGCGGCCAGACGCTCTCCGCGGCTTGGGGAAATCCGGTCGGGAGCAGCAAGGGATGGCCGATCTCCGTCACCGAGCACCGGTACGACCACCGTCTGCACGGTGGGCCCGGCGCGGGATCGCACGCTGACGCGCAGCTCCGGCATTGAGGTGACTGATCCTCACCGCCGCTCCTGGGCAAGCGGAACGGCGGCGCAGGAGCCGGGCAATGGCTCCCAGGATCACTTCACCTCACCATACCGCATCCCCTGGGAACGGTCAGTCACCACTTCGGATAGGATTCGGTGCGGAAGGACTACGTGAGGCTCAGGGTGCGTCGACGCCCTTCCGGGTCACCCAGCGCGCACGAAGCGCGTTCAGCCTACCCACGATCCCCTCCGGCGCCAGCAGGATCGTCAGCATGAACAGCACGCCGATCACCATGGCGTGGCGGGCCGTCAGCTGGCCAATCCAGCTCTCCAGGAAGACCACCACGGTCACGCCGACCACGGGACCGGCAAACGCTTCCACACCGCCCAGGATCGATACCAGCAGCACCCACACCGACCGCTGGATGTCGAAGACGCTGGTGTTCACGTAGCCGTTGTGGTAGGCAAAGAACACGCCGGAGATACTGGCAAGCGCGCCTGCCAGGACGAAGGCCGCGTACCGGATCCGGTCGACCGGATATCCAAGCGCCGCCATCCGGGCCGGGCTGGCCCGGACGCCGCGCAGGGCGAGCCCGTAGTGCGAACCAGTGATCGACAGCATGAGACTTACGCACAACGCAAAGATGACCAGAAGCACCATGTGAAAGTTGGCGGGATCCTGAAAGCCCACGCCGGCGACGTCGGGCGCCCGCACGCCCGGGATCCCGTCGGCCCGGCGATCTCACGCGCTCCCCGGGGGGTGGTCTTCGCAAGGGCCACCTCTCGGACTCTCCTACATCTGGCAGGCGACGCCGCCGTCAGGCGTTTCCGATTCGGCTTACCCTATGATGGTAGGCAGCGTGTGTGGCCCGCGTAAAGGACCACGCGGCAATTGGTACCTTTGCGCGTCAGGCGGGGTAGCGACCCACCTGCCAGGACCTCTCCCAGACCGCTCGAGCGGCAGACGATGCGCGGTCCCCGTCGCAGGCCCCGCACTCAAGAGCGCCGTCTGCAAGCGGCATCCTGCAGGTGGGACACACCAGTGCGATGTGGCCATGGCAGGCGGGACACGTAGTCGGCACGACGCGCACGTCCATGATGTGGGACGAACCACACGCACAGGTCGCCAGGACAATCACCGATGGGCCTCCCTTCGCCCAACCACCTGCATCGAGCCTGTAGTCTACGGGCTTGAACATAGTTGCGGTATCAGGCGGAGACCCTATTCTTCGGGTGCTCAGACGCTGATCGCACCCGCGCGGAACTCGCTGCATCCCATCCGCACGTTGACCAGCGCCGGGAGGCCCGATGCGAGGGCGCGGTCGAGGGCCGGGCGCAGGTCGGCCGGACGCTCGACGTACTCGCCGTATCCGCCCAGCGCGGCGACGACCCGGTCGTAGCGGGTGTGGTCCAGACGCGTCGCCACGGCCCGCTGCTCGCTGAAGAGCTGGACCTGCAGCCGGCGGATCTGCGTCCACGCCGCGTCGTTCCCGACCACGGCGACAAACGGGATGCCCTGCCGCACCGCAGCCTCGAACTCGAGCAGATCAAGCCCCGCCGCGCCGTCGCCCAGGAGCAGCAGGACCTGACCCTGCGGTCGCGCGAGCCGGGCGGCGAGCGCGAATCCAGGACCAATACCCAACGTGCCCAGCGGGCCGGGGTCGAGCCACCCAGCGGGGTAGCGTCTCGGCCTGATGACATTGGCCGCGGTCGCCACGAAGTCACCCCCGTCGCCGATGATGGTCGCGTCATCCTCGAGCCACGCGTCCAGTTCGGCGCACAGCCTCAGCGGATCCACTGGCTCGGCGTCTGATCCCAGGCCGGCGCTCATGCCAGCCCGGGCGTCGCGCTCGGCGTCGCGGAGACCCTCCAGCCAGGCGACGCGTGACTCGGGATCGACCGCGCCCACGCCGTGAGCCGTCATCTGGTCGAGCACCGGGCCGATGTCTGCGGCGATGGCCACCACAGGATCCCGGTTCCGACCCAGCTCGGCTGGGTCGAGGTCGATCTGGATCAGCGCGGCATCAGCCGAGATCGCCCGACCATAGTCGAGTCGGAAGTCCAGCGGCGTGCCGGCGATCACGACCACATCCGCCTGACGCAAGGCGCGCCTGCGGGAGCGCTGAAACGCCATTGGATGATCCCAGGACAACACCCCGCGGCCCATGCCGCTCTGATAGATGGGGATCTGGGCTGCGCGGGCAAACCGGTCGGCCGCGTCGGGATCGGGAGACCACCGGATCTGGCTTCCGATCAGCGCCACCGGCCGCCTCGCATTCCGCACGAGGGCAGCCGCCGCTTCGGCGAGCGCGGGATCACCCTGCGATGCGGCCCGCGCCGCCAGAGGCGGCGCGGGATCCGGCAACTCCGCGAATCCCATCATCACATCAAGGGGAATCTCAACGTATGCGGGCCCAGGAACGCCCGCAAGCGCCCTCCGGCAGGCGAGGGCGACGACCTCGGCGACCCTCGCAGTCTCCCCAATCCGCGTTGCCCATTTCGCGATCGGCTGGAGAATGCTCAGGTGGTCCATCTCTTGCAGGCTGCCCCGCCCCTGCGCCTCCAATGGCCCCTGACCCCCGATGACGACAACGGGGCTCTGGGCCCGCCGCGCGTTCGCGACGGCGGTCACCGCATTGCAGACACCAGGGCCCGCGGTGACCGCGGCCGCGCCCGGGTGCCCCGTTATCCGCGCCCACGCATCGGCGGCGTAGACCGCGGCCTGCTCGTGGCGGACGTCGACGACCCGGATTCCCTCATCGAGGCACCCGTCGTAGACGTGCATGATGTGGCCGCCGCACAGGGTGAACAGCACGTCCACTCTGGCCCTACGCAGCCCTCTCGCGACATGCCGGCCGCCGTGCGCGTTCGTCATCGGAGTCCTCCAGGGGAGCTGGTAGTCCGCCGCTCGATCCTACGCCGGCTGATCTGGGAACGCGGTGTCAATCCCGCGTGCGGCCGCAATCAACTCCTCCGCGGCCCGCACGTGCGGGGCCAGGCTGAGCAGGCTCCCCTTCACCAGCCGCAGTCGACCGCCCATGAGGGCCTGCGCCGGATCGGCCTCGCCGCGCAGGATCTGGCTCCAGGTCTGCAGGTCGGCGCTGAACACGAACGCGGCCCGCCCCTGATCCTCTGGCCGCGCGGCCCGACACTCGAGGCACTCCCCACCTCGTAGGTCCGCAAACACCGCCCGAAGCTCGGGGCGGCCGCGCGAAGGATCGGCTTCCAGCATCACGATCACGG
Source organism: Armatimonadota bacterium (assembly GCA_037443565.1). Lineage (GTDB taxonomy): Bacteria > Sysuimicrobiota > Sysuimicrobiia > Sysuimicrobiales > Humicultoraceae > Fervidifonticultor_A. The sequence continues at coordinate 10,195 of JBBIOB010000031.1, forward strand.
CGCCCTGCCACCCCGAGGCAGCGGCCCGGTAGGCGGGACTCTCGTTCAGGTTCCTGTACCACTGTCTGGCCCACTCGTCGGTGAACACCTCGATCCCCATGCTCTCCCTCCCTACGATCGCACGGTGCCGTCGCTGACGCCCAGTGTCTCGTATTCGTGCTCTCAGAGCAGATCCCCTGACGGCGGGGCCTGAGGGAACGGGATTCGGCGAGCGGATGGGATCGTCACCCTCGGGAATCGGGCCGGGGACCGAGGCGTTTCACCCGACGAAGTGTGTTAAAATGGGGCCAATCATGCGCGACCAGTACGGCCGCCCGCTCACCGACCTCAGGGTCTCACTGACCGACCGGTGCAACCTCCGGTGTGTCTACTGCATGCCGGAAGACGGCATCGACTTCCGGCCGCCGGCCGAACTCCTCCAGGACGATGAGCTGGTCATGCTCGTCGAGATCGCAGCTGAGCTGGGCGTCACGAAGGTCCGGCTCACCGGCGGGGAGCCTACCGTCCGGCCGCGCATTGTCGACCTGGTCCGCCGCATCGGCACCATTCCCGGGATCACAGACCTGGCGATGACCACCAACGGTATCCTGCTCGATGCCCTGGCCCGGCCGCTCGCCGAGGCCGGCCTGACGCGCGTGAACGTCAGCCTCGACACCCTGGATCCGGTCAAGTTCGAGCGGATCACCCGCGGCGGGCGCGTCGACCGCGTCGTCGCGGGGATCGGGGCAGCCGAGGCGTGGGGACTGCGGCCGGTGAAGCTCAACGCCGTCGTCGTACGCGGCTTCAACGACGACCAGGTGGTGCCGCTGGCGGCGCTGACCCTGGACCGGCCGTGGGAAGTCCGATTCATCGAGGTCATGCCGTTCGGCGAGGTCGCCGGCGTGGCCGATGCCGGGATCGTCGCGTCCGAGGAAACCCGCCACAAGATCGAAGCGGCGCTGGGCCGGCTCGAACCGCTCGACCTGACCGGCGACAACCCGGCGCGCACCTTCCGCCTGCCCCATGCCGCGGGCACGATCGGCCTGATCAGCCCGGTGAGCGAGCCGTTCTGCGCGAAGTGCGGCCGCATCCGCCTGACCGCCGACGGCCGGCTGCGCCTCTGCCTGTTGCGCGACGATGAAGAAGACCTGCTCACGCCCCTGCGCGCAGGCGCCTCGCGCGACGAGATGAAAGCGCGCTTCCGCGCCGCGGCCTACCGCAGGCCGTTCGGCCACGCGCTGGCCGAGAAGCTCTACCCCGAGAAGCGGGTGATGATCCAGATCGGCGGGTAGGACTACCGTCTGTTATCCCCTTTGACCGCACCGCTTGACCGGGTGGTTCAACCGAGCACCTCGTCGACGGTCAGCACCACGTCGGGGAATGCGAAGGGCGACACGAGCTGGCCCCGCGCGAACGTCTGAACGCTACGAAAGCCAGCGGGCGCCGGATCTCGATACACCTCAACGGCCTTCCGCTCCAGATTCACCAGCCAGACTTCTGTGATTCCTGCCCGGGCGTACAGGGGGACCTTCACCTGGCGGTCACAAGCGGCGGAGGTGTCGGCCACTTCCACCAGCAGGAAAACATCCCGGGGGCCGGGCAGCCCCGGCGCGTAGGGCCGGGGCTGCAGCAGCGCCAGATCGGGCTGCGGTTCAGAGTACCGATCCAGACGGACAGGGTTCTGCACGCTCACGTCCGCCCGCGCTCCCACTCGGGTCACCAGCAGGCGGGTGAGACGGTTCACGCAGTCGAGATGGGCCCCCCCGATGGCGGTCATGTGGACGATCTCGCCCTCGATCAGCTCCACGCGATCGTCTTCCGAGAGGATGCCCGCCTCGGCCATGCGGTGGTACTCGTCCACCGTGAAGCGGCGTCTCGCCAGTTGGACAGACATCGACGACCCCCCGGTCTGACCTATCTATCGGCCGGCTGACGCACAGATTTCTCCCCCCACGCATCGGCTCCTTGCCGGCCGGTCCCCCAAGGAGGTCTAACCCTGCTCGTTCGCCAATACTTGCGCCAACTCTGCGCAAAGGGGGTCTGCATATGTGCGCGCCGGCGGTTATGGATGCCGTGCGACAGACGATCACCCGGCGGGACGTCCTCCGTCTCGCCGGTGCCGCGGCGGTCGCGGCTGCGGGCTCACAGTGGCTAGCTCCCGAGGCACTCGCCGCGCCGATGGCGCTGCGGGTCAATCGGATTCAGGACCTAACACACACGCTGAAGCCGACCTTTCCCACATTCGGCGGGGCCCCGGCGTTCAAGTCGGACGTCGCCGTCACGGTCAAGAAGGACGGGTACTACGGCCTGAACCTCTCCTACTGGGAGCACATTGGCACCCACATGGACGCGCCCGCGCACTTCGGCGACGGCGCCATGACGGTCAACCAAATCCCGCCTTCCTCGCTCGTGGCGCCGGTGGCCGTCATCCACATCCACGAGCGCGCGGCCGCGAACCCCGACAGCCGGGTCACGGTGGACGACATCCGTGCCTGGGAGCGGCGGCACGGCCGCCTGCCGCGAGGCGCCGCGGTCTTCATGCACAGCGGGTGGGAGTCCCGGGTCGGGAGCTCGCGGGCGTTCCGCAACCCCGATGCCAAGGGCGTCATGCACTTCCCGGGGTTCCATCCGGACGCGGCCGAGTTCTTGCTTAACGAACGCGAGGTGGTCGGCATCGGTGTCGACACCCTGAGCCTGGACTTCGGGCCGTCCGCGGACTTCAAGACCCACACGACCTGGTTGCCCGCCAACCGCTGGGGGCTGGAAGGTCTGGCCAACCTGAGCCGGATTCCGCCGAGCGGGGCGTGGGTAGTCGTCGGTGCGCCCAAGGTGGCGGGTGGGTCCGGCGGCCCCACCCGGGTCTTCGCGATGTGGGCGTGACCGAGCGGCTAGTCGTCCTCGGGATCGATCAGCTCTTCCTCGTCCGGCAGGAAGCGATTGGTGCAGCGAGGACAGACGACCGGGTCGTCCAGGGCGGCGCCGACGATCACGAACAGGGCTTGGCAGGTAGGACAGACCACGCGGTAGACGGCCGGCCTCCGCGGCGAGTGCCTAGGCGTCCTCGCCTTCGAGGTTGCGCTCGAGCTTGCGCTTGACGCGCTGCAGGGCGTTGTCGATGGACTTGACGTGCCGGTTGAGCTCGTTCGCCATCTCCTGGTAGGACTTCCCTTCCAGGTAGGCGGTGAGGACCTTGCACTCGAGCTCGCTGAGGTTCTTGCGGATCCGCTCCCGCATCGTTGCCGAGGCTTCCTGGTTGATGACCAGCTCCTCAGGGTCGGAGACCTTGATACTGCTGATGACGTCGAGCAGTGTCCGGTCGGAGTCCTCGTCGTAGATCGGCTTGTTGAGCGAAATGTACGAGTTCAGCGGGATGTGCTTCTGCCGGGTGGCGGTCTTGATGGCGGTGATGATCTGACGGGTGATGCACAGCTCGGCGAACGCCCGGAACGACGACAGCTTGTCGCGCCGGAAGTCGCGGATCGCCTTGTAGAGGCCGATCATGCCCTCCTGGATGATGTCCTCGCGATCGGCGCCGATGAGGAAGTAGGCCTTGGCCTTGACGCGGACGAAGTTGCGGTACTTCGAGATCAGGAATTCCGCCGCCCGGTCGTCTCCGGCCTTCGCGTGGTCCACCAGCTCTTCGTCAATAAGCTCCTGATAGCCCAAGCTTTCCCGACGCACGAGCGCCAACGGCTATCCCCTCCGGCCGGTTCCCGAGGAATGTGGGGCGATCGCATGAGGCGGTTCTGCGAGCGGCATCATCTCAGTAGGTCACGCTCATTATAGGAACCGCCCCCACAAGCGTCAAGGCGCATGCACCCGGTGAGCCCGATGCGCGACCCGGGGCGGCATTCCACGGCTGCCAACGAAGACCGTCCGCGGCGCGGGATGGTAGTAGCTGCTGGCCACTACCTCCTGGCGCACCCCGACACCGTCCTGGCGCACCCTGCGCACCATGCGCACCCGTAGCCCTGGGCGCGCCGGCTCGATCCGCGTCTCGCCGCGCGGGAGGTCCCGGTCGCGCCGGACGACGGTGTGGCTGGGAGCCGGAATGACCCGCTGGTCGGTAACCACGATCGCGACCTCGCGGCCCGGCTGACGGACGCTGAAGACCGTGATCGTCAGGCTCCGGGGCCCGACCTCGGTCCACAGGAGTTGCGGCGACGGCGTGGTGTTGCGCAGGCGCAGGTCGATCGCTCCGTACTCCACGGTCGCGTCACGGCCGGCGGGTAGATACGCGACCGGTCGCGAGTGGTTGGTTCGGCTCTCCACGGCCATCTCTGCGAGCACCCCGGCGTTGAACAGGGTCGAGGACACCTGGCAGACGCCGCCTCCATCCCCGGGGACGAACTCGTCGTTGATCAGCACCGGGGCCTTGCGGTAGCCGCGCTCAGGGGTGCGCGGACCAACAGCCTGATTGTACGATAGCGCCTCACCAGGCAGGAGCAGCAAACCGCGGAAAGCGTCCGCCGCCAGCCGGATGTTGTGCGCCCGGTCGGGGTTCGCGGGGAACCAGGTGGTGAACCGCGCCACCGGCTCGGCCATCTGCGCGGCCATCTCGGTGGTGAACACCGGGCGGCGTGCGGATATCGCCAGGGTGACTTCCGACTCGCCGCGCGAGAGGGCTGAGGCGATAGAGGTCACTGCGGCATCCTGGTCGACCGTCACGCCGTCCTCGCTCGGCCTCCGGACGACGAGCCGGCCCGCCACGACGTCCACTTCGGCGTCGCGGGGCGTGGCGGCCATCTGGGCCGCGATCGCACGGATCGCGGCGCGCGAGGCCTGCGCGTTGTTGCGGTATGCCATACGCACCTGCGCGGGTTGCCGTCGCATCGTCAGCCGGTCGCGGATACGCTCGCCGACCCAGCCTGTGCGGCCAGCGGCCATCGCCGCGCCGACCGTCGCCTCCGCGTCCACCTGCAACCCGAGGTCCCGGGCGCGGAGCCGTGCCTCGCGGGCGGCGGCCCGCAGCGTGAGCTGTCGATCCAGGTGTGGTCTGGCGATCGACTCCGCGCGGACGGCCAGACCGACCGTGGTCGACCCCCCGACGTCCTCGCCTTCGAGCAGGACGCCCGGCAGCACCCGGCCCTCGTAGAGCCAGTCGGTCCCCAGCAGCCAAACCGTCGGCACCGCCAGCGTCACGGCCAGCCCCGCGAGAGTACCGGCCAGAACCCGGGAGATCACGCCACGCTCCCGGACGATGCGCGCATCTGGCGCCGCACCTCGAACAGGACGACCGCCGCGGCGACCGAGGCATTGAGCGAGGCGGTCGCCCCGTGCATGGGGATGCGTACCAGCCGGTCACACCGCTCGCGGACGAGCCGGGAGATCCCCCGCCCCTCGCCGCCCACCACGACCGCCAGAGGCGGGACCAGGGACACATCGTAGAGCTCCTCGGCAGCCGCGGCGTCCGCCCCGATCACCCAGATCCCCTCGGCCTTCAGACGCTCGATGGCCTGGGACAGATTCCCAACCTGCGCGACGGGGATGTGCTCGATGGCGCCCGCCGACGCGGCCGCCACCGCGGCGCTCAAGCCCGAGGCACGGTGCCGGGGAATCACGACGCCGTGTGCACCGGCCGCCTCAACCGATCGGATGATGGCGCCCAGGTTGCCGGGATCCTGCACGCCGTCGAGCAGCACGATGAAGGGCGCCTCCCCCCGGGCGCGGCTCCGTCCCAGCACGTCGTCGAGGTCGACGGCGGCGTGCGCCGCCGCGTACGCGATGACGCCCTGAGGCGCCCGCGTGCGCGCCAGACGGTCGAGGACCGACGGAGGCACCTCCTGAACCGGCACCCCCCGCCGCCGCGCCTCGCCGAGCAGGTGGCTCAGGGCGCGCGTGGGTGCGGCGGCGCGGGTCACGAGCACCTTGCGCAGCGGCCGGCCGGCGCGCAGCGCCTCGAGCACGGGGTGACGGCCTTCGATCTGCTCGTCGCCGGCAGTTATGACCTGGTGTCTTTGCGAGCGGCTACCCGCCATCGCGAGCCTCCCGGGAGGTCCTCCACGATTATGCCCAGATCTCCCAGTCGGCGCCTGATCGAATCCGAGGTGTCGAAGCGCCGCGCCTGTCGGGCCCGGTCGCGGATGGCCAGCAGGGTGTCTACAATCGCCCTCGGGCCGTGCGCGGACGCGCCGTCGGAGACCAGCGCCGGCTCGCTCCTCTCCAATTCGTCCAGCATCGCGCGCAACGCGCCCGCAGTCTCCGCCGGCAGGTCCACCTGCGCGATCTGCAACCCCAGCACCCCGGCCAGGCGTCGCAGCATGGCCGCCGCCGCCGGAAGACCGCCCGCCTGAAGCCGGTCGTCCAGGAGGGCCGCTCCTACCGCGCGGTTGACCTCTGCCGCCAGATCGAACAGCGCCGCGATGGCCTGCGGCGTGCCGAAGTCGTTGCTCATCGCGCGCTCAAAGGCCCGGCGCGCCTCCTCGGCGCGCCCCACGAGCGGTCCCTCGGGTGGCAGATCCGGGGCGCGCTCGATGGCTGCATCAGCATTGGCGAGCGCGTTGCGCAGCCGGTCGACGCCTTTGGCCGCGGCACTGACCCCCTCATCGGTCCACCGCAGTGGCGTGCGGTAGTGGGCCGACAGGATGAACAGCCGGATCGCGTCGGCCTCGTAGGCCGCCAGAGCATCGCGGATCGACACGAAGTTCCCGAGGTGCCGGTGCATCTCCTCACCGACCGGCGGCTTCATCAACGCGTTGTGGATCCAGTACCGCGCAAACGGCGCCTTGCCCGTGAACCCCTCGGACTGCGCGATCTCGTTCTCATGGTGTGGAAAGCGCAGGTCGTCGCCGCCGCCGTGGATGTCGAGCTGCTCGCCCAGGTACTGCATCGACATCGCGGAGCACTCGATGTGCCATCCCGGCCGTCCCGGTCCCCAAGGGCTGTCCCAGCTCGGCTCCCCGGGCTTCGCGGCCTTCCAGAGGGCGAAGTCCATCGGGTGTTCCTTCCGCTCGTCCACGTCGATGCGGGCGCCGGCCAGCATCTGGTTGAGCGTGCGGCCCGAAAGCGCCCCATACGATGAAAACGATGTCACGCGGAAGTACACGTCACCATCCACCACATAGGCGTGGCCGCTGGCGATGAGGCCCTGGATGATCTCGATCATCTTGGGGATGACCTCGGTGGCCCGCGGATACGCGTGCGCCCGCCGGATGTTGAGCGCGTCCATCTCCGTCAGGAAGCGCTCGAGGTACTCCGAGGCGATCTCGAAGATGCTGCGGCCTTCGCGCTGGGCGCGGTCGAGGATTCGGTCTTCGATGTCGGTGAAGTTCTGGATGTGCCGGACCTGATAGCCCGCATACTCCAGGTAGCGGCGCACCACGTCGAAGAAGGTGTACGACAGCGCGTGGCCCACATGCGCCGGGCCGTAGAGGTTGGGGCCGCAGACGTACATCCGGACCTGCCCCGGCGTGATCGGTTCAAAGGCCTCCACGCGCTTGCTGAGCGAGTTGTAGATCTGCAGGCTCATGCGCCTTCCCTCGATCATGACCTCAACCCCGTCACGGCCGCCTAGCGGCGCCGCGCCACCGGCACAGTGTCGAGCTCGGCGCACAACTCCCAGGCCCGCCAGATGCGCAGCGTGCGGGGATCCATTCTCCGGACGTTGCGGATGTCGAACGCGCCGCCGTCGGTCACGACCCGGTAGTGCGTGGCATCGTGCTCACGGCGGGTGGACACGAACCGGGTGATCAGGTGGAACTCCGTGCCGCGCCAGAACCCGGTCGGCCGGGGCCGGAACGCCTGAGGGCGGTCGATCTCCGCGACGATCGGCTCGATGAGGCGGGCGCGCTCGATGAAGAGCAGGGCCACGCCCGGCTCCCGCTTGGGGAGATCGGACCAGCGCCTGACGCGGAGGGACTTCGCCCCCACAGGTCTCCGACGGGACCGCAGCCTGCCAGAGGCGCGACGGGGAGACACCGGTTATCCCATCTTCCTGATCAGCGCCACGGCGTGGGCCGCAATGCCTTCGCTCCGACCCAGGGCCCCCAGCCCCTCGCCTGTCGTGGCCTTGACCGACACCCGGGCCGGTGTGATGCCGAGGGCAGTCGCCAGCCGGACGCGCATCTCTTCGATGTGGGGCGCAAGCAAGGGTTCTTCGGCGATGACGACGACATCTACGTTCTCGGGAGCCCATCCGCGGGCCCGGATCCGGCCTGCGACGTTCTCGAGCAGCCGCAGGCTGTCGGCGCCGAGGTAGGCCGGATCGCCGGGCGGGAAGGCGTGGCCGATGTCGCCGGCGCCGGCGGCGCCGAGCAGCGCGTCCATGATCGCGTGCGCCACGACGTCGGCATCCGAGTGCCCATCCAGTCCTCGGGCGTATGGGATCGTCACGCCGCCCAGGACGAGCCGCCGGTCGGGAACCAGCCGGTGCACATCGTACCCGATGCCCACGCGGGTCCTCGCCTCGCCGGCGGCGTCAACGGCCGCCACGCGGAGGCGGGCCAGCTCCAGATCCTGGGGAGTGGTGATCTTCAGGTTGGCCGCATCCCCTGGAACGACAACGACCTCCCCGCCGAGGCGCTCGACGAGTTCAGCGTCATCAGTGGCCGGACCGGCGCCCTGCGCGCGGGCGTGGGCTTCCCGAAGCAGGCCGGCTCGAAACGCCTGCGGGGTCTGGACCGTCCAGAGCAGCGACCGCTCAACCGTACGCTGCACACGGCCACTCTCGACCTGCTTCACGGTATCGCTCATGGGGAGCCCGGCGGTCGCCGCGCCGTGGAGCCGTGCCGCCTCGAGCACCTGCGCCACTAGGGCCTCGCTGACGAATGGCCGGACGCCATCGTGCACGACGACCCAGTCCGCGTCTGGCAACACCCCCAACCCCGCGGCCACCGAGTTCTGGCGTGCCTTTCCTCCGGCGACCACCGCGGCGACCTTGCCGGCGAACCGGCTTCGGGCCTCGGCGACAAGATGCTCCGCGACCACGACCACGATCTTATCGATCACGGCAGAGCGCTGGAAGACCGCGACCGTGCGCTCCAGAACCGACTGTCCACCCAGGGGGAGAAACGGCTTGGGGGTCGGCCCGGACAGGCGCGTCCCCGCTCCCGCAGCCACGACGATGGCGCCAACCCGTCCGGACCCATCCACCGCGTCGATGAAAGGACGCTCCACGTCACCGCCGCTCGATGGTGGAGGACCCGGCGCCGCCGTTGGCCTTGGGCCTGGCGAAGATCATCCGGCCCGCGGAGGTTTGCAGCACGCTGGTGACCACGACGTCGGGGGTCTCGCCGATGAATCGCTTCCCGCCCTCGACGACGATCATCGTGCCGTCCTCGAGGTAGGCCACCCCTTGCCCGGCCTCCTTGCCGTCGCGGATGACGTGCACCGTCAGTTCCTCGCCCGGCAGCACCGAGGGGCGAAGCGCCTGCGCCAGAAGGTTGACGTTCAGCACGCGTACGCCCTGCAGCTCGGCCACCTTGCTCATGTTGAAGTCGGTCGTCACGATCGACGCCCGGTGCGATCTGGCCAGCGCGATGAGCTGGGTATCGACGTCGTGCTGGGCCATCCCGTCGTCGAGGATCTGCACGGTGGAGAGCTCCTTCTGGAGCCGGTTGAGGATGTCCAGCCCGCGACGGCCCCGGTTGCGGCGTAGGGTATCCGGGGAATCCGCGATCCGCTGCAGCTCGAGCAGCACCGACCGTGGGACGAACAGCGGCCCCTCCAGGAATCCGGCCATGCAGATGTCGGCGATCCGGCCGTCAATGATGACGCTGGTGTCCAGCAGCTTCGCGCCCGAACCGGACACTTCGCCGTCAGCGCTGGCGCGGACCGCGACCCGTGAGACCACCCCCGCCACCTCCTCGCGCCGCTGCAAGGCCAGGTGGAGTCCCAGGTATCCAAAGACGAGCGCCGCCACGATCCCGATGTAGGGGCCGATCAGGGGAATCCCAGAGAGCAGGTTTCCCAGGACGTACGCCAGCACCAAGCCGGCGGTGAGCCCGAACGCGGCCAGGAGCAGATCGTGGAGCGAGAAGGTCGCGAGCCCGCGCAGGATCCAGGACATGAGCGTGACGAACCCGCCGGCCAGCACCGGGAGCAGCAGCCATCCAACCAGGCCGCCGGCGACCAGGCCGGCCACCGTCACCGCGAACGTGTCGGGAACCGTCCCGGGCGCGAGCGCCCGGGCCACACCTATCGCCTGATATCCCGCGATCCCGCCGAGCAGGACCCCTGCTCCACGCAGCAGGCGTTCTCGCATGGCACACCCTCGAAAAGAGAAGAAGAAAGCCCGTAGGAGACCAGCAGTCCGGCCACACCCCGGCCGGCCTCTGGCCGAGTATAGCACACCGCTTCGCAGACCGAGAAGCCGCGCTGGGGCAGGACGGGACGGTGGTTGCGTGCGGCCGGGGGTCACGCCAACAGGCGCAACGCCTCCGTCAACTGCGCAACGGCAATCAGGTCGATCCCCGCGGGCACCTGCAACCGATCCGCCCGGGGCGCGACGGCCCGGTCAAAGCCCAGGCGGGCCGCCTCGGCCAGGCGCTGGCCCAGGTGCGGAACGGCACGGACCTCTCCCGCCAGTCCCACCTCACCGATCACGACCGCCCGATGATCCACGGGCCGGTTCCGCAGGCTGCTCGCCACCGCGACGGCGATGCCGAGATCCGCCGCAGGCTCATCCACAGAGATCCCGCCCGCCACGCTGACGTACACGTCCTGGGCCGCGAGCTGCAGTCCGGCGCGGCGCTCCAGCACGGCCAGCAGCACGAGCAGCCGGTTGTAGTCCACGCCCGCGGCGGTGCGGCGCGGCATGCCGAAGTGGGTGGGGCTCGTGAGCGCCTGGATCTCCACGAGCAGGGGCCGGGTTCCCTCGACCGCACACACGACCGCCGATCCCGGGGCCGCAGCCGGCCGCTCGGACAGGAACGCGGCCGACGGGTTCGCCACATCGACGAGCCCCGCGGCGGTCATCTCAAACACACCGATCTCGTTGGTCGATCCGAACCGGTTCTTCGTGGCGCGGAGGACGCGGTAGGCGTGATGCCGGTCGCCTTCGAACGAGAGCACCGTGTCGACCAGATGCTCCATGACGCGTGGACCTGCCAGCGCGCCCTCCTTGGTGACATGGCCCACGATGAACGTCGCCACGCCCTGATCCTTGGCCGCGCGCACAAGCGCCGCCGCGCACTCCCGCACTTGCGCCACGCTGCCCGGCGCCGAGGCGACGTCCCCCCGAAACACCGTCTGGATCGAGTCGACCACCAGCAGCGCCGGCCGCACCCTGGCCGCGGTCTCGAGGATCACCTCGAGGTCGCTCTCGGCCAGGAGCAACAGCGCTGGCGTGACGGCGCCGAGGCGCTCGGACCGCAGCCTGATCTGGCGCACCGACTCCTCGGCGCTGGCGTAGAGCACCCCGCCGCCTCGGCGCGCCACCCGATCGGCCAGGTGCGTCAGCAGCGTGGACTTGCCGATCCCGGGATCCCCCCCAACGAGCACAACCGATCCCGCGACGACCCCGCCACCGAGCACGCGATCCAGCTCTGCGGAGCCGGTCGGAACCCGTCCCTCGTCGGTGGCCACCACATCGACCACCGAGACCGGCTCAGCGGCCGGCCCACGCCGGCCCGCCCGCGCGGCCCGGGTCACCGGGGCCTCGGCTTCCTCGACCAGGGTGTTCCACTCCCCGCACGAGGGACACCGGCCCATCCACTTGGCCGACTCGTGACCGCAGGCCTGGCAGACGTACCGGACGCGCGCACGCTCCATGAGAGGTCCTCCAGGGATAGATCGGCCGGCAGGCACCGGATTTCCTGTGCGGGGAGCGGCCGATGCCGGAAGCCACCGGCCGGGCGGCGCACAAACGGTGCGGGCCCGAACCGCTTCGGGCCCGCGCCGTCACATGAACGGATGTGCTGATCTACTCGGCCATCGCCGGTTCGCGTTTGCGCTCAAAGACGATCTTGTCGTCGCGGACATCCACGACCACGGTATCGCCGCCGCTGAACTGCCCGCGCAGCAACTCATCGCTGAGCGGGTCCTCGATCACGCGCTGGATGGCGCGGCGCAGCGGCCGGGCGCCGAAGGTCGGGTCGAACCCCTGCGTCGCCAGGAGCGTCTTGGCGGCGTCGGTGATCTCGAGATCCATGTTCTGACCGCGCAACTCGCGGCGCACGCGCGCCACCAGGATGCTCACGATCGCCAGGATCTGGTCGGTGGTGAGCGGGCGGAAGACGATGATTTCATCGAGCCGGTTGAGGAACTCTGGCCGGAAGGTCCGGCGCAGTTCCTCCATGACGTGCTCGCGCATCCGCTGGTAGGCGCGCTCCCGGTCGACGGCCTCGTCGTACCCCGCCGCGCGGAAGCCGATGCCGACATCCTTGTCGAGCTGGGGGGCGCCGACGTTGCTGGTCATGATGATCACCGTGTTCTTGAAGTCCACGGTGCGACCCTGCGCGTCGGTCAGGCGTCCGTCGTCGAGGATCTGGAGCAGCACGTTGAAGATCTCGGGATGGGCCTTCTCGATCTCATCGAAGAGCACGACCGAGAACGGCCGGCGGCGGACCGCCTCCGTCAACTGCCCGCCTTCCTCGAAGCCAACATATCCAGGCGGCGAGCCCACGAGCCGCGACACGGTGTGGCGTTCGCTGTACTCCGACATGTCGATGCGCACCAGCGCCCCTTCGTCGCCGAAGAGGAACTCCGCGAGCGCCCGGGCCAGCTCGGTCTTGCCAACGCCCGTGGGCCCCAGGAAGACGAACGATCCGATCGGCCGCCGCGGGTCCTTCAGGCCGGCGCGGGCCCGGCGCACGGCCTTACTGACGGCGCGCACCGCGTCCTCCTGCCCCACGATGCGCTCGTGGATCGCGCTCTCCATGCGCAGCAGCTTCTGCGTTTCTTCCTCGACCAGCCGTGTGACGGGAATGCCGGTCCACGAGCTGACGATGTCGGCGATGTCGTCTCCGGTCACCGTGCTGACGCCACGCCCCTTCTCGCGCTTGACCGAGCCTTCGAGCTCTTCGAGCTTCTGGCGCAGGACCCGCTCGCGGTCGCGCAGCTGCGCGGCCCGCTCGAAATCCTGAGCCTTGCTGGCATCTTCCTTTTCGCGCTTGACGCGCTCGACCCGCTCCATCGCCTGCCGCAGCTCCTGCGGCAGGAACGACGCCTGCAGCCGGATCTTGGACGACGCCTCATCCATGAGATCGATGGCCTTGTCGGGGAGGAACCGGTCGGAAATGTACTTGTCGGCGAGCGTCGCGGCGGTGACGAGTGCCTCATCGGTGATGGTCACGCCGTGGTGCGCCTCGTAGCGCTCGCGCAGGCCGCGGAGAATCTCGATGGACTGCTCCACCGTGGGCTCGGCGACCAGGATCGGCTGAAAGCGTCGCTCCAGCGCCGCGTCGCGCTCGACGTACTTGCGGTACTCGTCGAGCGTCGTGGCGCCGATGCACTGCAGCTCGCCGCGGGCCAGCGAGGGCTTGAGGATGTTGCTCGCGTCGATCGCGCCCTCGGCGGCGCCGGCGCCGACCAGCGTGTGCAGCTCGTCCACGAACAGCACGACCTCGCCCTGCGCCTTGCGGATCTCTTCCATGACCTTCTTCATGCGCTCCTCGAACTCGCCGCGGTACTTCGTGCCGGCGACGAGCGCCGCCAGGTCGAGCTGGACCACCCGCTTGTGCCGGAGCACATCGGGCACGTCGCCCCGGACGATGCGCTGGGCCAGGCCCTCGGTGATGGCCGTCTTGCCGACCCCCGGCTCCCCGATGAGGGCCGGGTTGTTCTTGGTGCGGCGCGAGAGCACCTGGATGACGCGCTCGATCTCGCGCTCTCGGCCGATGACCGGGTCGAGCTTGCCATCCCTCGCGAGCTTCGTGAGGTCGCGGCCGAACTCGTCGAGCGTCGGTGTCTTGCTCGCCTGCTTCGTGTAGGAGGTGGTGCCTTCTTCGCCGAGGAGATAGACGACCTGGGCGCGGACGCGGTCCAAGTCGGCCCCCATCGCCTCCAGCACGCGGGCGGCAACGCCCTCGCCCTCGCGGATCAGGCCGAGCAGCAGGTGCTCGGTGCCGATGTAGTTGTGGCCGAGGCGGCGCGCCTCGTCGAGCGCGAGCTCGAGCACCTTCTTGGCTCGGGGGGTGAAGGCGACCTCTTCATGCGGTGAGCGCTCGCCGCGGCCGATGGCCCCCTCGATCTCGGCCCGCACCCGCTCAGGACTGATATTCAGGCTCTCGAGGACCTTGCTCGCAACCCCTTCCCCTTCGCGGATGATCCCGAGGAGGATGTGCTCGGTCCCCACCGCGCTGTGGTTCAGGCGCTTGGCTTCCTCCTGGGCCAAGATGATGACGCGTCGGGCGCGCTCTGTGAAGCGTTCGAACATTGCCACAGCACTCTCCTCTCCCGGTTCGGGCGAGAGGATCTACCGCGAAGCGTTGGGCACCATTTCTGTCCCCCGCGGTCCCACTCCTGCCCACCCCGCTCGGGATGTCCGGCACGCCGCGGAAGCGTGACACTCACCTTACGTATCCAGCCAGATAGACGTTCGCGGCCGCGCCGACATTCCCGAGCCCGTGCGACCCGGGAATCCGCTCCCTATGATGTTGTGCCCAACCTGATGGGTCCGGTCGCTAGTAGGCGATCTCGAGAATCGTGTACTTCAGCGTTCCGGCCGGCACGCGGACGGTCACGGTCTCCCCCCGCCTGCGGCCGAGCAGGGCCTGCCCCACAGGGGACTCGTTGCTGATCCGGTCGCTGAGGGGATCGGCTTCGGCCGATCCCACGATGGTGTAGGTGAGCTCGTCGCCCGCGGCGACGTCCTTGAGCCGGACGGTCGAGCCGACGGTAACGGCGTCGGCGCTGATGGCGCTGTGGTCGATGACCCGCGCGTTCCGCAGCATCTGCTCGATCTGCAGGATGCGCCCCTCCACGAACGCTTGCTCGTTCTTGGCGTCGTCGTACTCCGCATTCTCGAAGAGGTCCCCGAATGCTTTGGCCTGCTTGATCCGCTCCGCGATCTCCTTGCGCTTGGTCACCTTGAGGTACTCCAGTTCCTCCTCGAGCTTGCGCAGACCGGACTCCGTCAGGATGGTCTCCTTCTCGTGGTCGGGGATCGGGGTCTTCGGTGTCTTGTTCGGCTTGATGTTGCGATTCGGCATGGCGACCGCCTACAACGGATACCGACCGCCGGGCGCACCCCGACGGTCGGAAGGACTATCCAAAAGTATAAGCACCAAACCAAGCAGTCGTCAAGCAAACTCGCTCGAGCAACCTCAAGGATCGCCGCGGCCAGCGCCACCGGAGCGCGCCGGCCCCACATCAGGTCAGGCGCTGCACCCGCGGCGCGAAGCCGGCGCGACGCATCCACTCCAGGTAGTCGTCCGCTGTCAACTGCTCGGGCCGCCGTCCCGACAGCACCACGAGGATGGCTTCGAGGACGTTGGTCCCGAACGACCGCCCGTTCATCTCGGGCGTCGTCGTGACGAGCGTGGCAACCCGACGCTGCCGCAGGGCCTGCACGTCGGCGGGGGTGATGGTGTTCGTCAGGATGACCTTCCCCGACAGGTCGTCGGGCATGTGCCGCTTGATGTAGTGGAAATCACCGGCGAGCACCTCGGCCCACTGGTAGGCGCGCCCGAACCGCGGGGTGATGCGGTCCTGGCGCTCGCCGGTCGGGTAGAGCCACGTGAACGGCAGGCGTGTGAAGATCGGCAGCAGGATGAACGCGAGCACCTTGACGGTGGTCAGTCCGCGCAGCCCGATCGGGATGCCCAGCCCGAACATCAGGTCGCCAAAGAGGCAGTCCGCCCCGGCCTCGGTGAGCGTCTCGGCCATGGAGAACCGATCCACCGAGGCCACCAGCAGCACCCGGCGGCCGCGCATGGCCAGCCCGAGCTCGGGAAGGACCTTGAGAATGATATGCCGCTCCCAGTGCTGTTTGACTCCGCCGCCGTCAACCACCGGCGTGCGCAGTCCCTCCACGGCGCGCAGCGCGTCGCGAATGTGGTATCGTCGGCGGCCGGCGACGAGGGCCAGGTTGATCCCCCCGATGCCGATCGCGTCCACCGTGCCGTCGATCTCGCGCAGGCGCCGGCAGAACTGCCGGTAGTCGCCGTTGGTCCCAATGCGTTGGATGATGAACCGCCGGCCGAGGATGTCAGTCTCGATGCGCGTGTCGCCGGCGCTCGATCCCAGACTCACGCTCACCACGTGCCGGGGACGGTCGGTGAGCTCCGACGGTGTCCCGCTGTCCATGCGATCCCCTCTCGCGCGTCGCGCGATCAGCATCCGCGGGCCGGATGGCCCATGACCTGCACGTCTGCGGCCATGACACGACGGACCTCGCCGGTCGAGAGCCGCAGCCTGAGTGCGCCGTCGCCGTCGATCCCCTCGGCAACCCCTTCCAGGGTCTCACCCGGCATCGAGACGACCGCACGGCGCCCGGCGGTCACATCGCGCCGCCGCCAGGCCTCCAGCACCTGCCCGCCACCGGCACCCCATGCCTCGTACCATGCGGTCAGCCGATCGAGCAGCGCGGCGAGCACTCGATCACGATCCACCGGCCGCCCGGACGCAAGGTGTAATGACGTCGCGGCCGGACCGATGTCGGCCCGCAGCGCGCCGGCGGGGATAATCACGTTGACGCCGACCCCCACAATGACCGCGCCCCCCGCGGCTTCGAGCAGCACGCCTGCGACCTTGCGGCCCTCGACCAGCACGTCGTTCGGCCACTTCAGCCCAGCACGCACGTCGCACGCGGCCTCGGCCGCCTCGGCGACGGCTACACCGACAGCCAGACTCAACAGCCCCCGCGACGGCCCGCGCGCCGGCCGCAGCAGCACCGAGCACCATAGGCCCCCGTGCGGCGAGACCCACGGGCGACCAAGGCGCCCCCTGCCCGCGCTCTGGCGGTCGGCGACCACCAGCGCGCCCTCAGCGACGCCGGCGGCCGCCAGCAAGCCTGCCACGTCATTCGTCGACCCCACTTCGCCCAGCCGGACGATCGGCCGACCCAGGCGTTCGACGTGCGGTCTCCGCATCCCCGCTCACCCTGCCGGTGGTCCCGGCGCCGAGGGCTCCTCAAGCGGGAAGATGGTCGGTAGACGAGCCTGCATCTGCGCGATCAGCCCGTCGAGCCGATCGAGGTGCACGGTCGCGGCGTCAACCGTCAATACCGGGCTGAGGGCGAACCTGGCCACCCACTCCTCGTATCGCTCGTTCAGTTGCTCCAGGTAGCCGCGTGGGATCTCCCGCTCAAAGTCTCGCGAGCGTTCGCGAATTCGCGCGAGGAGCACATCCACCGGCGCGCGCAGGTAGATCACCAGGTCGGGCGGCCGCAGGTACTCCACCATCATGTAGAACAGGTCCACGTAGGCGCGGAAGTCGCGCTCGTCCATGAGCCCCTGCAGGTAGAGGTTGCGGGCGAAGATCTCCGCGTCCTCGTAGATCGTTCGATCCTGGATCACCGAATGCGTGGCCCGGAGGATCTCCTGGTGGTGGCGAAACCGTCGCGTCAGGAAGAACACCTGGAGCGGAAAGCTCCAGCGGGCCATGTCGGCGTAGAAGTCGGCGAGATATGGGTTCTCGTCGACGACCTCGTAGTACGGCTGCCAGCCCAGCCGCTGGCAGAGCAGGGTGGTCAGCGTCGACTTACCCGACCCAATGTTGCCGCTCATCGCCACAAACCATTTCATCCCCATGGCCCGTCCACCGTCAGGATACGGTCGGCGTTGCGCTCACCGGCGCGCCTCGTCCAGTGCCGCGGCCACTTGCAGCAGGTCATGCTCGCGCCGCGGGTCGAGCCGCTCGCTGTCGACCACTACCACCGACGCGGCATCGTACTCCGCAAAGAGCGCGTCGTAGGCCGCCGAGAGCCGCGCCAGATAGTCCGGCGTGAGATCGCGCTCGAAGGCCCGCCCCCGCGCCGCGATCCTCCCCAGCAGGGTCTCGACGGACGCCCGCAGGTAGATGACCGCGCCGGGTTGCGGGACGAGCGGCGCGATGAGCTCATACACGCTCTCGTAGAGTGCCAGTTCAGCGTCATCCAGCGTGAGCCCGGCAAAGAGCCGGTCCTTGGCAAACATGTAGTCGGCCACGACGCGGGTGCCGGCGGCGAGCATGGGGATGACGCGCTGCTGCTGACGGTGGCGACTCAGCAGAAAGAAGATCTGCGTCTGGAACGCCCGGCCGCGAATGTCCTGGTAGAAGGTGTGCAGGAAGGGATTCTCCTCCACCACCTCCACCAGCAGCTCGGCGCCCAGGAGGGCGGCGAGGCGGCTCGCCAGCGTCGTCTTCCCCACGCCGATCGGCCCTTCGACCGCCACGAGCCAGCCGCGGGGATCCGACGGCAGCAGGGGACGCTGCTGCGCCCGCGGCCGGCGGATCTCGAGGGCGGCGCCGATCACGTCAGGACGCCGACACGGCGGGCCGGCTGGTCGGAGCCAAGCGCAGCAAGCGCGTCCGTGACGGTCGGCCCGCCGGGGAGCTTCAGGTCGGGTCGCAGCTCCGCCAGCGGCTCGAGCACAAACCGGCGGCCGCGCATCTCTTGATGCGGAACGGTCAGCCGAGGGGTGGCGATGACCGCGTCACCAAACAGCAAGATGTCGATGTCCACGGTGCGCGGGCCCCATCGGACCTCGCGGGTGCGGCCGAGCGACGCCTCGATGCGCTGGATGAGCGCGAGCAGGTCGTCGGGGGACAGCGCCGTCTCCGCTTCGAGCACCAGATTGAGAAACCGCGGCTGGTCGCGCAGACCGATGGGATCGGTCTCATACACCGACGATCTCCGAAGGACGCGAACCCCGCCGGCGTCGAGCGCATGGATCGCCACGCGCAGCGCCGCCTCGCGGTCGCCGAGATTCGATCCCAAGCCGAGATAGACAACGGTCATGCCCGCGGATCCATCTGTGGCCTTCGACGGTGGATCTCCACCGCCGCGGCTTCGACCGGACCGCCCAGGGCCACGTCCGGCTTCCGCACGCGCACGACGACCGCCAGGACCCGCGGCAGACCGAGCACGCGCTCGGCGATCGCCTCGGCCACCGCCTCGATGAGGGCCTTCGGCGGTCCCTCGGTAACCTCACGGGCGATCGCGTAGGCCTGCCGGTAGTCCACCGTGCGCGCGAGGTCGTCGTGCCTCCCGGCGTCGGCCAGGTCGGCTTCGATGAGCAGGTCTACCAGGAATCGCTGCCCGCGCGCCCGCTCCTCGGGCAGGACGCCGTGCCGGCTGTGGAACTCCAGCCCCAGCAGCTCGAGTCGGTCGCGCGTCATCCCACGACGACCTGGCCCCGCTTGATCACCTGCCGGACCAGCGGCGCGCCGAAGTGCATGGCGAGCTCACGGTAGTCGCCGGCGTCGAGGATGACCAGGTCGGCCGCTTTGCCGGGCTCGAGGCTGCCCACCTCATCCTGGAGACCGATGGCCCACGCGGCGTTGAGGGTCACGGCGACGATGGCTTCCGCGGGCGTCATCTTCATTCCGCTGCAGGCCAGAGCAACGACCGCAGGCACAGACCAGGTGGGTGAGGTCCCGGGGTTGAAGTCGGTCGCCAGGGCCACCGGCACCCCTCGGCCGATGATGCGGCGCGCGTCGGCGTAGGGCACGCCCAGGAAGAACGCCGTGCCCGGCAGCAGCACCGCGATCGTGCCGGCCGCTGCCATGGCGTCCAGGCCCTCATCGGAGACCCGGAGGAGGTGATCGGCGGAGATCGCGCCGACCTCCGCGGCCAGACGCGCTCCGCCGGTATCGGAGAACTCATCGGCGTGCAGCTTCGGCACCAGTCCAAGTTCGGCCCCGGCTTCGAGCACCGCCCGACCCTGGGCAGGCGTAAACGCCCCCACATCCACGAAGGCATCGCAGAACTCCGCTAGATCCTCGTCGGCGACCGCCGGCAGGATCTCCCGGATCACCAACCGCACATACGCGTCCCCCGCGTACCCCGGTGGCACCGCGTGCGCGGCCAGGACCGTGGGGATGACGTCCACCGGGTGCCGCGCGGAGAGCCGGTGCGCCGCCCGCAGCTGCTTCAACTCGTCGTCGAGGGAAAGCCCGTAGCCGCTCTTGGCCTCGACGGTCGTCGTGCCGCATGCCAGCATCCGGTCGAGTCGCTCGGCCCCGAGCTCGACGAGATGATCCTCGCTGGCCGCGCGCGTCGCCGCCACCGTGCTGAGGATTCCTCCGCCGGCCGCGGCGATCTCCAGGTACGTCGCGCCTCTCAGGCGCATCTCGTACTCGTGGATCCGAGACCCGGCGTAGACCAGATGGGTGTGGGGATCCACGAACCCGGGCAGGACCACGCGACCGGCGGCGCTGATCACGCGCGCGCCCGGGGCCACCGCCACGGCCGCGCGCACCTCGCCGGCAGGTCCGACGGCGATGATCTGCCCGTCGGCCGCGGCTACGGAACCGCCTGGGACGAGCCCCAGGTCGCCCAGGGCGGCGCCGGCCCGCGGGCCGGCGCCGCCGGCGACAGTCACGAGCTGGGCGGCGTCTTCGACCAGGAGGTCGGCGGCCGGCAGGGCCGTCACCCCATCACCCTGACCTCCAGCACCTGGTCCCGCTCGAACGCGCGCAGGCGCAGATGCGCCCGCGCCGCGTCGAGCATCGCATCGAGCGGCACCAGACCCACGATCTCGCTCTCGGCCACCGCGACCCCAAATCGCTCCGCCTCGACGCGGACGAGATCGAAGATGCGCGGGAGCGGCGTCCGGGCGTGGTCGAGCACGTTGATCGTCACCTGGGCCTGTCCCGTGGCCGCGACGACCCCCATGGCCTGGACGTTGACGAGGCCGCCGCTCGACTCGCGGACCGCCTTCGCCACCGACCGGGCGACGCCCACGTCGGTGGTGTGGAGATTGATATTGTAGGCGATCAGCGGCCGGCGGGCGCCGATCACAACGGCCCCCGCGGTGGGGTGCGGCTGCGGGTCGCCGACATCGGGCGCCCACTCGGGCTGCCGCATCTTCTCGCCCAATCCCTCGTACTCGCCCCTGCGGATGTCGGGGAGCCGCACGCGGTGCGGAGCCGTCGCCGCCTGCGCGTAGTAGTAGACCGGCAGGCGCAGCTCGGCCCACACGCGTTCTCCGACGCGACGGGCCAGGGCCACGCAGTCATCCATGGTGATCTGGCTGATCGGCACGAACGGCACGACGTCGACGGCGCCGAGCCTCGGATGCTCGCCCAGGTGGTGGTTCATGTCAACCAGGGCAACGGCCCGTCGGGCCACCGCCACCGCCGCGTCGGCCACCGGCTCGGGCGGCCCGGCGAAGGTCAGCACGCTGCGGTTGTGGCTGGGATCGGACTGCACGTTGAGGAGGGCGACCCCTTCTGTGGCCGCTGCCGCCTCTGCAATCGCATCAATGACGTCCTGGCGTCGACCCTCGCTGACGTTTGGCACGCACTCGACCAACGGCGCAACCATTCATCCCCCTCCCCTGCACACCGCGGTATCCTTCGGCGCGGTGGCAGGTTCTCCTAGACCGCACAGCCAAGACCACATCCGGTCTCCATGCCAGGTCCACGTGCGCGGTCACGTCCCAGCCCCCCTTCGCGGCTTGCTCGCCTGAGCCGGCTCGTCGCGCTGGTCCTCCGACACCGGCCGGAAGAGGTCGGGCTGTCCCTCGATGCTGGAGGCTACGCCGACCTCGAGGCGTTGGCGGCGGCGCTGGCGGCCCAGCCAGGGTGGGAGATGCTGTCGGCGAACGACCTGACGGCTCTCGCCGCGGCCGACCCCCGCCGGTACGAAGTGCGCGACGGACGGATTCGGGCACGCTACGGTCACACCGTGCGCCTCGAAGCCCCCGGCGAGCCGACCCTGCCTCCAGAGTGGCTGTACATCGGGATGGATCGCGCCGAGCTGCCGGTCGTGCGCACCTCAGGCCTGCGGCCGTCGGGGCGGCAGCTCGTGCACCTCTCGGCGACGCCGCTGGTGGCCCAGGAGGTCGCCAGACGCCGCGCCGCCGACGTGGTGATCGTGGTCGTCTTCGCGCGGCGCGCCGCTGAGGCAGGGCTGGAGTTCCGGCGGGCCGCGGCCGGGCTCTACCTCGCCGCCCGGGTCCCGGTGGAGTTCCTCCAGATGCCCGATTGATGGGGCCGGCTCCCCTGGAGTCCGAGCTTCAGGTGGACGGGGTTAGGCGTCGGCGGGCAGCGGGTCGTTGCCTTCTTCGATCCGCGAGAAGTGGACGACGGTGACCTCATCGTCGAGGGCCACCGGCCGGCCGTAGACCTTGGAGAGAAACTCCATCAGGTCTTCATGGCTGCGGAGCTGTGAGTTGTCGCGCTCGATCTCGCGCGGGGTCACCTCGGCAAGGCGCTTCGCCTCAACCCGGTCGATGACCGCGGGGAAGATCTTGCGCCGCGTGCCGAACCGCCGGCCCACGGTCACCCACACGATCTGCCCGTCGCGGTACTTGTCCAGCTTGTTGCCCAGGCGGATGGTCGCGGTCTTGCGTCCCTGCCGAAGCGACTCCGCGAAGAGCGATGAGTAGAAGTTGAGCGCAAACATGATGCGGCCTCAGTCCCGGACCCTGGGGTCCTCGAATGTCACGGCCGGCCGATCCTTGCCGCGCGCCAGCTCCGCGACCGCGAGCGGCTGCCCCTGCGCGATGAGGCGCGCCACCACCGTCTCGATATCGCGCATCTGCGTGAGAATCGCCTGCGTGGCCAGCGTGGCCTCGGCTTCGAGCAGCTCACGCATCTCGGCCCGGGGCCGGTCGGGCTTGAACAGGACCGACTCGAACGTGACGGTGATCGCCTTCCGGTCGCGGTCGAATGTCACGGCTTTGACCGTGTCGGCGCCGACGATATTCTCCACGAGGTTCCTGGCGATGGCTTCGGGCTCGGGTGGCCGCCGTCGCGCCTCCTCAGCCCGGCGGTACTGCACGTCATACGCGTACAGGCCGGCTGTCAGCACGACAGCCGCGCCCACGAAGATCAGGATTGGCACGATGTTGATTCCGGTCTTGCGTGCGATCTTCTTCGAGCGTGCACTGGTCACCTGACACCTCCGGACGGTAAACCAGAAGGATATTCCACCCGGCCCACCGAGTCCCTGCCGGGCGGTCAGGCCGAGAACGCGACACCGGATGCGCGGGTCAACGCGCCCCGGTAGAGGAACGAGATCTGGCGGAAGGCTGCGTGGAGGTCGAACGGCGTCAGCGCTGAGACCGCGTCCACGGGCACGACGACCCGGTACCCATGCAGCGCGGCGCTCCCGGCCGTGTGGAGCACGCAGATGTTGGCCACCGTGCCGCACACGACCACATGCGTGATGCCGCTCAGGCGCAGCTCGTGGTCCAGCGACGTCCCGAAGAACCCATCATACCGCAGCTTGCGGACCACCCGGTCGCCGGGCGCGGGCCGCAGCGCTTCGACGATCTCCCAACCCCAGGTCCCTTCGAGCACGTGCTGTCCCCAGATCGGGAACTCGATGTCGCCCGGCGTGTGTGAGTCTTGCGTGAAGAACACACGCGCGCGCGAGGCCCGTGCGCGCTCAGCCAGCGCCTTGATCACCGGGACGGTCGCAGCCGCCTCGGCAACCATGAGGGCGCCTCCTGGGCTGACGAAGTCGTTCTGCATGTCGACGACCACCAGCGCCGTCGCCGCGGCGGGAACTGTGACGACCGGTTCAACGGCGTACGGCGGCACCTCAACGGCCTGACTCATCCCGATACACCTCAGCTCGGCCGGCCTAAGCCGACGCCTCGGGCTTGGGCCGCAGGTGCGGCAGGGGAGCCTCGGGCCTCGGCCGGGCGTCGGCCGCGGACCCCGGCTCTGGACCCGTCGCCGGTGCTGCGGCCCTCTCGGCGGCTCCTCGGGTCAGCGGCTCGCCCCTGAAGAGGTGCTCAAGCTCATCGGCCTCGAGACTCTCGTGCTCGAGCAGGGCCCTGGCGATGCGCTCGAGCGGCTCACGGTGCTGCGTGACGGCGGCGCGGGCTTTCTCGTAGCACTCGTCGATGATGCGCCGGATCTCTTTGTCGATCTCGTACGCGATCTCCTCGCTGTAGTTGCGGCTCTCGACGAGGTCGCGGCCCAGGAAGACCGGACCGTGGCGCTTGCCCAGCGAGAGCGGCCCGAGCTTGTCGCTCATGCCGTACTCGGTGACCATCTTGCGCGCCAGCTCGGTGGCCTGCTCGAAGTCGTTCTGCGCGCCGGTCGTCACCTCGCCGAAGATGATCTCTTCGGCCACGCGGCCGCCCAGCGTCGCCGTGATGCGGGCCATGATCTCCTGGCGCGTGTACGTGTACTTGTCCTCCTGCGGCGCGTACATCACGTAGCCCAGCGCCATGCCCCGCGGCAGGATCGTCACCTTGTGCGGCGGATCGGCGCCGGGGACCACCTTGGCGAGCAGCGCGTGCCCGGCCTCGTGGTAGGCCGCCAGCTCCCGCTCCTTCGGGGTGAGCACACGGCTCCGGCGCTGCGGTCCAGCGATCACCCGGTCGATGGCCTCGTCCATCTCGGAGGCCGTGATCTTCCGCTTGTCCCGCCGCGCGGCCAGCAGCGCAGCCTCGTTGACCATGTTGGCCAGGTCGGCGCCCGAGAAGCCGGGCGTGCGCTTGGCGAGCACATCGAGGTTGACGTCTTCGGCGATCGGCTTGCCCTTCGCGTGGACCTCCAAGATGGCGCGACGGCCCTTCGTATCAGGATTGTCCACGATGATCCGCCGATCGAACCGGCCTGGCCGCAGCAGCGCCGGGTCGAGGATGTCGGGCCGGTTCGTGGCGGCAATGACGATGATGCCGCTGTTGGGGTCGAAGCCGTCCATCTCGACCAGGAGCTGGTTGAGGGTCTGCTCGCGCTCGTCGTGGCCGCCGCCCAGCCCCGCGCCCCGCTGCCGGCCCACCGCATCGATCTCGTCGATGAACACGAGGCACGGCGCGCTCTTCTTGGCCTGCTCGAACAGGTCGCGCACGCGGGAGGCGCCCACGCCGACGAACATCTCGACGAACTCCGATCCGGAGATCGAGAAGAACGGCACGGCGGCCTCGCCAGCGACGGCCTTGGCGAGCAGCGTCTTGCCCGCTCCCGGCGGGCCCACCAGGAGCACACCACGCGGGATCTTGGCGCCCAGCGCCTGGAACTTCTTCGGATGCTTAAGGAACTCGATGACCTCCTGGAGCTCCTCCTTCGCCTCCTCGACGCCGGCGACGTCGTCGAACGTCACCTTGGGCTTGTTCTCCGTATGGAGTCGGGCGCGGCTCTTCCCAAACGACATCGCCTGGTTGCTGCCGGACTGCGCCTGCCTAAGCATCAGCATCCACAGGCCCACCAGCAGCAGGATCGGCAGCAAGGTGGACAGCACGCTCGGCCACAGCGTCGACCGCGACCGCGGCTCGACCCTGATCACCACGCCCTTGCCCTTGAGCAGCTCGAGGTAGGACGTGTCGCCCGGCGGCACATAGGCGGTGAACTGCTGGCCGTTCCTGAGCTTGCCGGTGACCGCGCCGTCGCCGATCTCGACCTGGGTGACCTGCCCGGCCTGGACCTGGTCGATGAAGACGTTATAAGGCACCTCTTCTCTGGGCGCGCGGCGCCAGAGCTGCAGCGCAAACGGAAACGCCACGGCC
>JBBIOB010000032.1:0-33243 GCA_037443565.1 Armatimonadota bacterium
CTGGCATCCACACCCACGTATAGCATCTTGTGCACCGTCCCCTCGTGAAGGCTCGGCTTCCTTTTCCCTTACTACGTCGGTGCACAAGCGCTTTCATCGTGCCTCTCCCATCCGAACTGCCGTCCTTGCTCCCTCTCATACCACACCTGACAGTGAATGTCACGCGCGCCGCCATCGCTCGCGAAGGGCCAGCAGGAACAGCGACGGAATGGTCCGGACGACCGCCCACCGTCTCGGCTCGCGCAGCATCCGGAAGAGCCACTCCAGCCCGATGCGCTGCACCCAGCGCGGGGCACGGGGGATGCGGCCGGCGATGACGTCGAACGCCCCGCCGACCCCAATGGCCACCGGCACGCCGAGCTCGACGGTCCAGCGCCGCATCCAGCGCTCCTGCCGCGGTGCACCGAGGGCGACGAGCAGCACGTCGGGAGCCGCGGCGCGGATGTGCGCAAGCACGTCGGGTTCCTCGTGGGCTGCAAAGAACCCTTGACGCGTGCCGACCGTCTGCAGATCCGGGTGGCGCCGCCGCAGCTCCGCCGCGGTCGCGTCGGCGACGCCTGGCGCGCCGCCGAGCAGGAAGAGGCGATGGCCGGAGCTCGCCGCCGCCGGGCACAACGCCATGGCCAGGTCGATGCCGGCGACACGCTCCGGCAGGTCCACGCCCAGGATGCGTGCCGCGAGGAGCACGCCGATGCCGTCCGGGACGACGAGACCCGCGCCGTTGATCAGGTCACACAGGTCTGGGTCGCGCGCCGCCTGCACAAGCAGCGCGCCGTTCAGCGTAACAACGTAGGCGGGGGCGCGGGCGGCGATCCGCTCATGGATCCACGTGAGCGCGTCTGCCATCCCAACCGCGTCCACCCGTGCACCCAGTAGCTGCCGCCGTACCACCGCCAGCGGCCTTGCGCCGATCATACCGGTCCCCCGAACCGCCGGAGGATCACGTCGGCCACCTCGGCCGCCACGGCCTCGGCTTCCTCCTGGGCTTCGGCCTCGACCATCACCCGGATGAGCGGCTCGGTGCCCGACGGCCGCACGAGGATCCGGCCGCTGGCACCCAGGCGCCGCTCGGCCGCGGCCACGGCGCGGGTGACCTCGGGAGCCTCCATGACGCCGCGACGGTCAACGACCCGGACGTTCAAGAGTACCTGTGGGAGACGGGGAAACGGCGCACGCAGCTCGGACAGCCGCTTCCCACTGCGGGCCATCAGACTGGCGACCTCAATGGCGGTGACCAGGCCGTCACCGGTCGTCGTGTGGTCGAGGAAGACGATGTGGCCGCTCTGCTCACCGCCGAGCGTCGCGCCGGTCTCGCGCATGCGCTCGAGGACATAGCGGTCGCCGACCTGGGTGCGCTCCAGCCTGATGCCGGCCTCGGCCAGCACCTTTTGTAGGCCAGCGTTGGACATGACGGTGCCCACAACAGTGCTGTGGTCGAGCGCGCCCCGGCGCTGACGGTCGAGCGCGCACATGCCCATGATGGCGTCGCCGTCCACCACATCGCCGCGTTCGTCGACGGCCAGCACCCGGTCGGCGTCGCCATCGTGCGCGAATCCCACATCGGCCCCGGCCGCGAGGACGGCCTGCCGGAGTGGTTCGAGGTGGGTCGAGCCGCAGTTGACGTTGATGCGGGCGCCGTCGGGCTCGTCGTGAAGCGCGATCACCGTTGCGCCGAGCGCGGCCCACAACCGAGGCGCCACACGTGATGCGGCCCCGTGCGCGCAGTCGACCACGAGCCGCAGGCCGTCGAGCCGCTCGGCGGCCAGCGACAGCAGGCGTTCGAAGTAGCAGTCCTGAACCTCCGGCACCGGCCGGATCGTCCCGACGGCCAGGCCGGTCGGCCGGAGTCCGTCGTCGCTGTCGACCAGGGCCTCAATCTCGTCTTCATGGGCGTCGAGCAGCTTGTAGCCGTCGCCGCCAAAGAACTTGATGCCGTTGTCCTCGATGGGATTGTGCGAGGCCGAAATCACAACCCCGGCCGCGGCGCCACGGACTCTTGTCAGATAGGCCACCGCCGGCGTGGGCAGCAGTCCACCGATCTCGACGACGGTCCCGGTCGAGCAGAGGCCGGCGGCCAGCGCCGCCTCCAGCATCGGTCCCGAGAGACGGCTGTCGCGGCCGACGAGCACTGCCCCCCCCTCTCTCCTGAGGGCGGTCCCGGCAGCGCGGCCCACGCGGAACGCCAATTCGGGCGTCAGGTCGAGATTGGCCACGCCGCGGATCCCGTCGGTGCCAAACAGCCGGCCCACCCGCGCTCTCCCTCTACGGTCGGAGGAGCGTGACCACCACGGACGGCGGTACCACGCGGGCGGTCGTGACACCTGCGGGGAACTCGATCCGCAGCGCCACCGGATGCGGGCCGGGTTCCAGACCGGCGATGTCGGCGATCGCCCTGACGTCTGTGGTCCGCACCGCGAGCACCGAGGCGGCCGGCCACCGTAGCTCAACGTCCACCTGGGCAGGGCTGGCCGATGCCCTCCACCCGTCAGGCAGTCCGGAGACCATCACATCGACGTTGGACAGGCGGAGCGAGGCCGTCAGGGACTCGTCGTCCGGCGGACGTCCGGTGCTGCCGACATAGAACCACAGCGCGACGGCGATCAGGAGGGACAGCACGAACAACCGCGCGCGCTCAGAGAGGAACTTCGAGACCCAGGTCCTCATCCGGTCGCCTGGGTGCGGCGCCATGGCCAGACCACCGGGGTACGCGGGCCGGCCTGCGTCAGCAGGTCGAGCAGGGCGACCTTCAACTCCTCCTCGGAAAGCCCGCGGGACAGGCGGCCCTCCTGCGCCAGGGAAATCCCGCCCGTCTCCTCAGAGACCGCCACCGCGATCGCGTCGGTCACCTCGGTGATCCCCAGGGCTGCCCGGTGGCGGGTGCCCAGGGTCCGCGACAGATGCGGGTTCTCAGACAGCGGCAACAGGCACCCGGCGGCCATCAGCCGGTCGCCACGCACGACCACAGCGCCGTCATGCAGCGGAGTGTTCGGGAAGAAGGTCGTCACGAGCAGCTGTACCGTGATGAGCGCATCGACCTTGATGCCCGACTCGATGATGTCGTTCAGCCCGGTCCGCCGCTCCAGCACGAACAGCGCGCCGGTCCGGCGGCTCGAGAGGATCCGGCAGGCCCGCGCCACATCGTTGACGAGCCGGATGGTCTCCTCGCGGCCGAGGCCCGGGCCGAAGCTCGTGGCCAGCACACCGCCACGGCCGAGCTGCTCGAGCATCCGCCGGAGCTCGGGCTGGAAGATGATCAGCAGGGCGAGCGGGATCGCCACGGGCAGGCCCGAGAGGACCCACTGCAGGGTGTTCAGCTTGAGGATGCGGCTGGCGATGTAGACGATGACCAGCACGGCGATGCCGAGCGCGAGCTGGACCGCCCGGGTGCCGCGGACCAGCAACAGCACCTGATAGACCAGGACGGTCACGATCGCGATGTCCAGCAGGTCGATCGGCCGGATCGGCATGGGTCGCTACATGAGCATCGCCAGCAAAGCCTTCTGCGCGTGCAGGCGGTTCTCAGCCTGATCGTAAACGATGGACTGGGGCCCGTCGAGCACGTCGTCGGTGATCTCCTCACCCCGGTGGGCGGGAAGGCAGTGCATGACCACCGCGGTCGGCTTCGCGCGCGCCAGCAGCGCACCGTCCACCTGGTAGGGCCTGAAGAGCTTCGCCCGCTCCTCGCGCTCGGCCTCCTGACCCATGCTCGCCCAGACGTCGGTGTACACCACGTCCGCGCCGGCAACCCCTTCCGCGGGATCGGTGAGCAACGCGATCGACCCGCCGGTCGTCGCGGCGATGGCGCGCGCACGGGACACCACGGCCTCGCGCGGCGCATGGCCCGGCGGCGCGGCCACCGTCATCGCCATGCCGAGCTTGGCTGTGCCCAGGAGGAGCGAGTGGCAGACGTTGTTCCCGTCGCCGATCCAGGTGAGGCGTACCTCGGTCAACCGGGGGAACCGCTCGGCGACCGTCAGCAGGTCGCCCAACGCCTGGCAGGGATGCTCGAGGTCGGAGAGCCCGTTGACCACGGGGCATCGGGCCCCGTCGGCGAGGCCGGTCACCGTCGCATGCGCGAAGGTGCGGGCCATGATCCCGTCGGCCATCCGCTCGAGGTTCCGCGCGGCGTCTGGGATCGACTCCCGCACCCCGAGCTGGATGTCCTGGGGCCCCAGATAGATCGCCGCGCCACCGAGCTGGAACATGCCGACCTCAAAGCTCACACGGGTCCTGAGCGACGGCTTCTCGAAGACCATCGCCAGTGTCTTTCCGGCGAGCAGCGGCGGCCGGTCGCCGGCGGCGGCGCGGGCCTTGAGGTGCCGGGCAAACTCGATCAGGCCCCAGAACTCGTCGGGGGTCAGGTCGTCCACCGAGATGTAGTCGCGTCCGTGCAGTCGCATCGTGCCTCCCTCGTCGTGGCCGGTCTCCCCACCCAGGTGGTGAGGGGATCGCCGCGCGCCCGTATGTGACAGGTCCCCGAAGGGCAGCCGGCCCGTCCGGGGACCCGCGACGATGCGGCGCGCGCGCGGAGTTCGCGCGCCGGACGACCGCCTAACGCTTGCTGTATTGGAAGCCCTTGCGCGCCCGCTTGCGGCCGTACTTCTTGCGCTCCTTCTCGCGCGGGTCGCGGGTCAGGAACCCGCCTTTGCGTAGCGCTGGCCTCAGCTCTTCGTCGGTCAGCAGCAGGGCGCGCGCGATGCCGTGGCGCACCGCGCCCGCCTGTCCCGCAACCCCACCGCCGGTGACCTTCACGATGACGTCGTACCGTCCCTCGGTACCCGTCGCGGCCAGGGGTTGGCGAACCCTTGTCTGCAGCGGTGACGTGGGGAAGTAGGTCTCAAAGGGCCTGTCGTTGATCGTGATCGTCCCGGTGCCGGGCACGAGCCGCACCCGGGCAATCGCCTCCTTGCGGCTACCCGATGTCAGCGCCAACACCTGCGTTGCCGTCACGCGCGTTCCCTCGCTCTCTCGCCGTCGTGATCACCTGTGCCGATTCGGGTACGCGCTAGAACCCGGCAGGCGCGGGCTTCTGCGCCTGGTGCGGGTGCTGCGCGCCCCGGTACACCTTGAGCTTCTTCATCAACTGCCGGCCTTGCCGCGTCTTCGGCAGCATCCCCTGCACGGCCTCGGTGATGATCCGCTCGGGGCGCGTTCGGAGCAGCACGTCGTAGGGGACCCGCCTGAGCCCACCCGGATACCCCGAGTGCCTGACGAGTTCCTTCTGCTGGAGCTTGCGCCCGGTCAGCCGCACGCCCGCGGCGTTGACGACCACGACGAAATCGCCGGTGTCCATGTGGGGTGTGTAGGTTGGCTTGTGCTTGCCGCGCAGCAGCGCCGCCACCCGCGTCGCGAGCCGACCCAAGACTTTCCCGTCGGCGTCGACGACGTGCCAGCGGTGCTTCACCTCGGACGCGGCCGGAACGTACGTCTTCATCCCTGCGTCACCTGTCAGACCCGTTGGCGTCAAGAACGCCGGGGACCGCGCGGTCTCCCGGCGACTGAACCATGGGGTAGTCTAATATGCCGGCGAGAAGGGTGTCAAGGCAGGCGCAGGCGCTCACTCCGAACACACCGTCGCATCGTCGCGTGGCGACCGTAGCGTCTCGTACAGCGCCAGCGTGTGGGCCACAGTGTCCTGAAGGTTGAAGGACTGGAGCGCCCGACGGCGACCCGCCTCACCCATCCGACGGCGCAACGGGTCGTCAGCGACGAGCCGCGCCAGCGCCTGCGCCAAGCCTCCCGCATCCCCCACGCGGATGAGCAGACCGGTCACGCCGTGCTCCACCAGTTCGGGAATGCCGCCTACCGCCGTCGCCACAACCGGCAGGCCCGCAAGCATCGCTTCGATGATGGCCAGGGGCATCCCCTCCCACCACGACGACAGCACGAAGACATCGCTGGCCCGGAGCAGGTCAGGCACATCGTCCCGAAAGCCCAACAGCCGCACGCGACCGTTCAGCCGGCGGCGGCGGATGGCCTCCTCGACGCCGCGTCGCAGCGGGCCGTCGCCGACGATCAGTACTCGACCCACCTTCAACCGGCTGACGGCTTCAACCAGAACCACTGGATCCTTCGGCCGCGCCAGGCGCCCCACGGCGATGATCACCGGTTCATCGCCCGGACCGGTCGCACGCGCGAGGGGCCGGTCAGCGAGAAAGGGGGCTGGATCGACACCCATCGGGATGACGGACAGCTGGTCGGGTGCTGCCACGCGGCACCGAAGCGCCAGCTCGCGATCGTGTGCGGACACGCAGATGATACGCGTCGTCCACCCAGCGGCAACCCGCTCGGCGTGCGCGATGAGCCACCTGGTCAGTGCGACCTTGGCCCCGCCGAACGCCCATCCGTGTGCGGTGAAGATGATCGGTGAAGTGCCGGTGAGCCGGGCCGCCGCGCGCACCAAGATGCCGGCCTTCGTGCTGTTGGCGTGGATCAGATCAAACCGCTCCCGGCGCAGGACCGAGACGATGTGGGCCAGGGCCAGGGCATCCCGCACCGGATGTGGCGCTCGCTGCAGCGTCGGAACCGTCAGCACCCTGATAGCCTCTTTCCGCAAGACTTCGACCAGCCGGCCGCCCGGAGCCGTCAGCACCGTCACCTCATACGCGTCACGGGCAGCACGGGCCAGGGCGTGGACATACGCCTGTGCACCTCCCCACTCAGAGAGCGTCACGGCAAGGAGGAGGCGGGGGCGCACGCGGTCGGGCCCGGACCCCCTCATCGGTCTGTTGCCAACCGACGCAGACTGCCGTCTGCAAAGATCCGCTCGCCGCGCGCCACCGCCGCCCGGAGCAGGGGGAGCTTGAGGAAGAGCCCCAGGAACTTGGTCTCGATGACGCTTTCCAGAATCCGTCCGGTGGTGGAATCGACACACCAGGCCAGGCCATACGGCAACGCGTATCGCGCGAGCACCTCCGCCTCCAGCAAGTCCACGGCCTCCAACCAGCGCGTCTGGCGCGTGAGCTCGGCCAGCTTGAGGAGATTCACGGCCAGATCCACGTGCGCGTCGAGCAGTGCCGGTCCTCCGTCCCGATTCGGGATCGCGCCGACCCTACCACGCCGAACCAGCCAGGCCTGCGCGGCGGAGGCCGCCGCGCTCAAAGCCTCCTCGTCCGACAGATCGTAGGCCAGGTCAAGCAGGGCTTCGATGACCGTGTTGTTGCCGACGAGGGCGACCTCGCGGGGCGGGCCGACGCCCGGCCAGTACTCGGCGAACCGTCCGTCAGGCACACGGAACGTCCCGAGCAGTGTCCGCTTCCACCGCTGCAGGACATCGCGGAGCCAGACCTCCCCGGTGAGGCGATAGAGCGCGAGCAGGCCGAAGACGAGGTGCGCACTGCCCTTCGCGATGACGGAGCCGTCGGACGGCGGGCGCCCCCGCAGTCGGAAGAGCATGTCGATGAGCGGCATCAGCCGATCGCCCCACGGACTGGTGGCGCACCGCATGGGGAAGAAACCGGCACGCGCGAACACCGGGTGGTCTGCGAACCCGCGTGCCATCTCCACCGCCCAGGCGACGCCCCCATCGGGCGAGTGCGTCCACCGATCCTCGGCCGGGGCACCGGAGGAGACACCGCTTGCCACCCCGGATGGCCGCATCACGGCCAGCGATTCGATCCACATCCCTGCCAGCATGGGATTGCTGATCGGTACCATCAGGGTCGGGGCACCAAACCGCCACACGGCATAGACAGGCAGGCGGTGGCGACCACACGCGAAGCGCCAGACGCCGCGGGCGAACCGCTGAAGCGCACAGTGCATGCCGGGATCGTCCGTGAGACGGGCGAGTTCCGCGATCCCCCAGAGCGCGTCCGTCGCGGGCGGAGCCGCGAATACGGCGCGCAGCAGCCGGCCCGGGAAGCCCGACTCCGCGGCGAAGACTCGCACCAGGCCGTCGTTGCCCTGGACAAGCTCCACCGCGCGGCGCACCTGCTCTCGGCTCCATGCGCGCAGGACCTCGTCGCCAGTCGCCTGCCCCAGCAGAAACACGTACTGGACGTAGTCGCCCAGATCGCTGACGGCGGGCCGTGGGTCCACGATCCGCCCGCGCGCACTATCGACCTTTCGAGCGAGCAACCCCAGAGGGCCGCAGTACCGTTTCTGCAGGAGGCCCGCGATGGTTCGTGCCTGGGCAAGACCCTCGCTCCTCACGGCTCGGCCGTGCTCCGGGCGGCAAGCCGCTTCAAGACCGGGCGCTTGCCAGACGGCTCGCGGGGGATGCGCGCCCGAGGGACGACGCGGATCTCGATCTCCGGCCCCAGCACCCCTGCCAGGTAGCCGCGCAGTTCCTCTTGGCGATCGGGCCCATAGGGCCCGCGTGGAACCACCACGATGTCGAGCCGCTGCGGCGACGCCTGCTGGAACTGGTACTCCCACACCAGGTCCATGTGAAGGCGCATGTACCGCTGCAGCACCAGTACGGGCATATGGCGCCCCGTAGGCATCAGGATCCACTCCGCTGCGCGCCCATCCAGGGTTGCCAGGAGTGGGCCCGTGCGCCCGCACGGGCACGGCTCGTCGGTCAGGCTGCCGAGGTCGCCAACCTCGTAGCGGATGATGGGCATGACACGACTGCGCAGGTCGGTGACCAGAAGCCGGCCGTGGGATGCCGGCGGCACGGCCCGGTCCCCGATACCACCGCCAACCACTTCGACCGCGACCGCCTCGGTCGTCACGTGCCACCGCCCGTGCGCGCACGTCTGGGCGATGGCCCCGGGAAATTCGGTACACCCATATCGGGAGAAGATGGGCACTCGGAAGGCCTCGGTGACCAGCGCCCGCGTATCCCCGTCCATGTGCTCCGCCGTGTAGAAGATGCAGCGCAGCGGCAGCGGGATCCGCTGCGGGGCATCCAGGACGAGCCGCGCCAGGATGTGGAGCAGGCTTGGGTATCCATAGAGCACCACGGGCTGGCTGCGCCTCAGGACAGCCAGCGCCAGGCGCGGGTCGTAGTTATAGAGCGCCTCTACAGGGAAGTAGGTGGTCCCGACCGCCCGGTGCCACCATCGCCCGCGACGCTGCCCATCGTGCGACGTGCGGAGCATCAGGATGGCCATGGGATCAGCGATGCTGACCCCCGCCCACTCCAGGGCCTGCCACATGCTCGCCTGGTCGAACGGCATTGTCCGCCGGTCCCGGAAGAACGTCAACGGGGTTGCCGTAGTACCCGAAGTGACGGCGCGCAGGCGATCGCGCGGATCGGCGGCGTGTGAGACGAGCTCGCTCAGGTTGGCCTTGATATCTGCGCGTGTGAGCAGGGGCAGGCGCGGCAGGTCGTGGATTCCGCGGATGGCCCCTGGAGTGACGCCGGCCTCATCCATCGCGCGCTTGTAGTGCGGGACGGTATCGTATGCCCAGTGGATCAACGCCTGCAGCCGCGCGTCCTGCCGCGACCTGAGCACGGCGGGGTCGGTCTGCTCCGTCGTCCGCAGCACGGCGTGCTCGCGTAGCGCCTCACGGCGCAGCAGGCGCAAGGCGACCGGAACCAACGCGGATCGGACTGCGGCGCGTCCTGACATCACAACGACCTGCCAACGGCGAGGGTGTAGACGTCCAGCATGTCGCGCGCCATTCGCTCCAGGGTGAAGTGCTCGGCGACGCGCGCCCGACCCGCGCGACCCATGCGTCGGGCGGCCTCCGCATCGCGTAAGAGCTCTAGCACGGCGTCCGCCAGGGCCGGGGGGTCCTCTGGAGGCACCAGGACGCCGGTCACGCCGTCTGCGACCAGTTCGGTCAGCGGAGCGATCCGCGGTGCCACCACGGGCTTGCCGGCCGCCATGGCCTCCAGGACCGCCAGGCCGAACCCCTCGGATCGGGCGGCGGTGACGAAGACGTCGACGGCGTGCAGCAGCGAGGGGACATCATCGGAGAACCCGACCAGGCGAACGGCTCGACCCAGGTCCAGACCCTGAATCAGCGCCTCCAACCGTTGTCGGTAGCCCCACAGATCGGCGCCCGCGATCACCAACCTCGCCTCTGGCGCTTCGCGCAGGATGTCCGGCATCGCGCGGATCACGATGTCGTGTCCTTTGACTGGCTCGAGACGTCCGACCACGCCAATGATCGGACCGTCGCCGGATCCCCAGGTTGCCGGCAGGCCCCCGCGGGGAGGTCCGCAGGCACCAAGCTCGACACCGTGCCGCACCACGACAGTGCGGTCCGCGGGCAGACGGCGTGTGTTGACAAGCCAGGACCGCACGGCCTCGGATGGGGCGACGACGACCGCAGCCCGATGCCACAGTCGCTCCAGGAGCGGCAACGCCTGACGCCCGGCCCAGTGCGTATCGTAGATCCCGTGGACGGTGACCACCCAGGGCCCTGACCCGCGCGCCAGTGCCCCCACGAGGTCGGCGCGGGGGAGGTGCGTGTGGAGGAGGTCCAGCCGCTCGCGGGCCAGCCGCGCAACAGCGGTCAGGTCCTCTATGCCCGGCACCGCCATACGGCTCAGGCGGATGACCCGTATGCCAGCGCGGGCGAAGGCTTCCGCAAGCGAGGGCAGGCCACGGATGCCCTCGCGCAGGCACGCCACCGTCACGCCAACCCCATGCGACTGCAACGCGCCGGCGAGCGCCAGCACGTGTCGCTCGGCGCCGCCCGTGGCCAGGGTCTTGACAACCTGCAGCACCCTCACCGCAACCCCGATTCCCGCGCCGGCAACGCCGCGCAGAGGACACCCTCCAGTTCGTCCATCATGCGGGCGTGGGTGAAGCGGGCCGCGGCGCGCTGAGCACCGGCCGCCAGACGCGCCCGCTCCTCTGGGGAGCTTGCCAGCGCGGCGACCACGCGGCGCAATCCTTCCTCGTCATCCGGGGGGATCAGGCAGCCGCTCTCTCCGTCGCGGAGAATCTCAGGCGTCCCCCCTACGGCTGTGGCCACGACCGGAAGGCCCAGCGTCATGGCCTCCAGCACGACGTGGGGCACCCCTTCCCATCGCGAGTACAAGACGAAGACGTCCCCGCCAGCCATGATCCCCAACGCCTCGGTCCGCGGCCGCTGGCCGACGAACTCCACACGGGAGGCCGCGCCCACCTCGCGGGCCCATCGCTCGAGCCGCGGCCGTTCCGGACCGTCTCCGACAATGACGAGCCCCACGTCGGGGAGGTCCGCGACGACGCTGATCACCCGATCCACCTGCTTCCACGGCACGAGCCGCGCCACCACGACCACGACGACGGGCGCGGGGAGCGGCGGACGGATCGCGACCACTCCGATCGGCAGCTCGACACTATTGTAGAGGACGCGCAGGCGTTCGACCGGTATCCCCCACTGCGAGACCCATCGTAGCATGTACCGCGAATGGACGATGATGGTGGAGGCCTGTCGGGTCCACCACGTCCGGAACCACCGGAGCAGCTCGACGCGCGCGCCGTAACGGCGCTGCTGGAAGTCCTCAAACGTGTCCCGCGTCCATCCCAGCAGCGTCGCGCGTTCCCAGGCGAGATCACCGACAACTTTCAGCACGAGAGGTCGCCGCAGGATCCAGTTTGCCGCCACCGTCTCCAGGGCCAGTCCGTACGCCAGGAGCACGTCCGCGTCCCGACCCACCCTGATGATGGCCGCGGCCGTCCGGATCCAGCGCCACGGCCGCCACAGGTGCCGCGGTAGGCGCACCACGGCATAGCGGCGGCGGCCGTCCGTCGCATCAGGCCCGTCGCTCACGCAGAGGACCGTCACCCGGTGGCCCCGAGCCGTCTGGGCCTCGGCGACCAGGGGGACGGCCGTAGCGTGCCCACCGATGTCAGGGGGAAAGACGGGAGTGACGATCAGGATCCTCAGCCGACGTCCGGCCGCCATCCGACCCGATTCCCCTCCTCTCCACCAGGAGGCGTCTGCCTGCCCTTGGGAGTGGTCCGCACCAACCACCAGCCCAACGCTGATGGCCATGCCCGCGCCGCACTCCTGGCGATCGCGGCCCCTGTGAGGCCGAAACGTGGGACGAGAAGCCCAAGCCCGAGGATCTCCACCAGAAGCGAGGAGATCACCAACCGGTACTGCGCGGCGGTCGCCGCCCTGGCGGCCAGGAACGTCTTGAACTGGCTCCCCGCAAAGGCGACCACCGTCCCCGCCACCAGGATCTGTCCATAGGGGACGCTCGCGCGATACTGATGCGTGAACAACCAGGGGATGACGATGGGGAGCGCGAGGATGGTGGCCGCACCCGCCAGGGCCATCGCCGGTACGCCGACGATCAGTGTCCGCCGGAGGATCGCCCGCGCATCGGCCTCGTCGGCCGCGGCCAGGCGCGGCAACCACTGCATGTTGAGGATGTGCGTGGCCTGCCGAAAGGCCTCCGCCCACGCGGCAGCGATCGCAAAGACCGCCAGGTCGGCCGGTCCGAGCAGGGTGCCGACGACCAGCCGCGTCAGATGGTAGTGCACAATCGAGACCAGATGGACCCCGGACACACGGCGGCCATAGCGCAGCCCGTCGTCATCAATCGGGGAGTCGCGTGCCACCCGCCGAGCCGCGGTGCCGGAAAAGAGGACATGAAGGAGGGCGACCGTGGCGAGCGACGCAAGGACGGCGACCTCGACGCGACCGTCGAAGTGCAGCACGGCGACAATCAGCGGAGTTGGAACCACGACCTCCGCCGCCTGCAGCAGCCCGTACCGGCGGAACTCCTGCTTCCCGGCCAGAAATGCCATGTACGTATCCATGGCGGCGACCATCGGAAACAGCGGCGCCGCGATCAGCACCAAGCGTGCCATTTCGGGCTGGCCGTGCGACGCGAACACCCCCGCGAGCCCGAGGAGTGCGACCACGCCCAGCAGCGAGAACCGGAGGCGATCCGCCGAGGCCGGCGCCAGGGTGCGCTCGTAGCCCTGCGCGACCGCCCGCGTCACCGCGACGCTCATTCCGGGCAGGGAGAAGAGGGTGAGTAGACCCAAGAGGGTCAGCAGGTATTGATATCGCCCGAACGCTCCGGGCTCCGAGAGCCGCGCAAAGGCGACGGCCACGGCCAGGCGCCCAAGGAAGATCACGCCCTGTGCTCCTACCAGGGAGGTGGTGTCGCGGGCAAACCGGCCGAGGTCGGCGGGGCGTGACACCGTTCGGCGCCGGCCCATCAGGGGCTGTCCACCATGGTCAGCAGGCGTTTGATCACAGGCTGCTTCTCCGACGCCTCGCGGGGGATGGCGGCGACCGGGACGACGCGCACGGCCATGCTGGATCCGAGCAGGCTCTTGATGTCGGCCGCGAGCACCTCCCTGTGCGTCGGTCCCATTGACTCCTGGGGTACCACCCAGATGTCGAGTGCCTCCGGCCGCTCCTGCCGAAACTGGTACTCCCACACGAGGTCGGCGTAGCGGTGCATCCTCCGCTGGAGTGCCCCTGACGGGACCTGTCGGCCCGCCGGGGTTTGGATGAACTCCGACGCCCGGCCCGAGAGCGCGCCGAGTGCTGGCCACGTGCATCCGCAGGGGCACGCCTCGTGGCTCCCCGCGACCGCCAGATCGGCCAGCTCATAACGGAGCAGCGGCATGACACGATTCCGCAGATCCGTGATGATTACGCGTCCTCTCGCCGCGGGGACCGCGATCCGTTCGCCCGATCCACCAGTCGCGACCTCGACGACGAACCCTTCCGTGAGAATGTGCCAGCGGCCGGCCGTGCACGTCTGGGCAGTCGCACCGGAGAACTCTTTGCAGCCATATCGGCTGAAGATGGGTACACCAAACGCCCTCGACAACAGGTCCCGCGTTTCCTCACGCATCTGCTCGCCAGTATAGATGATGCACCGGGGGCGTACGCGGAGTGAGCGGTCGGCTGTGAGCACCATGCGCGCCAGCATGCGCAGCCTGCTGGGATGGCCGTAGAGGAAGATCGGTTGAACGCGTTCCAGGAGCGCGAAGGCCGCCGGCGCATCCTGGGTGAACAGTAACTCCGCGGGGAAGTACAGGCTGCCCGTCATACGGTACCACCAGGTGGCCCGGCGGGCGTTGCCCCTGAACACCGCCATCGTGTCTCGCGGCGACACACCGGCCCACGCCAGCGTCTGCCAGAGGCTGGCTTGTTCAAAAGGGAAGGTCCGCCGGTCCCGGTAGAAGCGCACCGGAACGCCTGTGGCCCCGGAGGTCCCGGTCGGCACCAGGTCCCGAGGTCGCGCGGATCGCGAGACGAGCTCCTCCAGTGAGACTTTCAGGTCGCGTCGGGTCAGTACCGGCAGGCGCGGGAGATCGGCCACCGTCTGGATCGCGCCCGGCGGCACGCCCGCGTCATCCATCACGCGCCGGTAGTACGGCACGGTGTCGTACGCCCAGCGCACGATAGCCCGCAGGCGCGCGTCCTGGCGGGCCGCAAGGTCTGCGGGGCTGGCCCGCTCGAGCGCCCGCAACATCCGGAGTTCCCTCAGCGCGGGCGCGCGGAGCAGCCGAATCGCCGCCGGAAAGAGCACCGAGCGGACAAGCAGCGCTCGCGCGTGACGGGTCACCGTGACACGCTCACGGCCGCCGGATCCGGATCGTCTCGGGCCAAAACTGGTTGTTCCGCCCGTGGACCATGCTGACCACCGGGTCGCGCCAGGCGGCGACGGCCACCTGGTTTGAGAGCGGGATGATGGGCAGGTCGGTCATGAGCTGCCGGTGGATCCGCTCGTAGAGGGCCCGTCGCCGCGCGGGATCAGTCTCCCGCCGGGCCGCCGCAATGAGGTCGTCCGCGGCGGCATACCCGAAGTAGTTGAAGGCGGAAGGCGGCGCGGCGGCCGAGTGGAATCCCCTGGTGAAGAAGAGATCGGGATCGATTCCGCCGATCGAATCAACCGCGGCCTCGAAGTCGCGATTCATCTTCCGGTCGAGCGTTGCCGTCGCTTCCATGGGCTCCAGCACGACGTCGAGCCCCGCGGCCCGCCAGCCTGCCTCCACGATCTGGGCCAGAACGATCTCGAGGTCGCGGGTCTGGTGGAGCAGGCGGACGCGGAACCCGCGTGGGTACCCAGCCTCGGCCAGCAGGGCCCGCGTCCGCTGCTCGTTGTAGGCGTACCGAGGGACCGACCCCCCACCGCCCACGAGATGCGGAGACCGGATGACTTCGGTGGGCATCTCGAGGCCCGGGAGGGCGGCCGCAATCTGCTGCCGGTTGATGGCGTACGACAACGCCCTGCGGACCCGGACGTCCTGGGCAGGGGCGAACCGGGGGCTGAAGGCCACGTGGCGCAAGTTGTCGTATGCTACGACGCGCTCTGTCCCGACGCCCGACGCGCTCTGCAGCATCCGAACGGCCTCAGGGTTCCCGCGTGTCCAGATCACCTGGAACTCGCCCTTGATCAGCGCCGCGGCGGCGATGACTTCTTCGGCGATATGTAGGTGTAAGAGAGCCCCAGGTCTCCCCGGACGACCCGGCGGACGTACAGACCGAACTGAACGGGCATGGGGCGGTCGATCCCCAGGTCCTGCCGGACCTGGGCCAGGTAGGTCTCTGGCACGAACGCCTCGCTCCGGATGCGCGATAGGTAGGCGGTCACAGGGTCACCGGGGGTCAGCCGCACCAGGACGAACGCGACAACGAGCACCACCACGCTCTGCACGACCGCGGCGAGGAATCTGCGGGTGATGTAGACGCCCATCCTCAGGTGGGCTCCTGTCGAAACGTCCTCGCGGCGCACATCACGCAGTAGACTTGAGGCTCACCCCGGCCGTTGCCGCTGCCCGTCGCGTGGCATGTCATGGGTGGTTCCCGCCGGCTCTGCAGAAACCCTTGCGGGTGAAGCCAGCAGCGATCAGTACGTCAGCACCGAGAAGAAATCGCTCCCGTCTAGCGCCTGCCTCCCATTCAGGAATGCCAACTCGACCAGACAGGCGACGCCGACCACCACTCCGCCCAGCCGCTCGACGAGCCGTCGGGTGGCTCTCAACGTCCCACCGGTCGCGATGACGTCATCGACGATGACCACGCGCTGCCTCGGTGTGATGGCGTCCTCGTGCAGCTCGAGCGCTGTGACGCCGTATTCGAGCTGGTACTCCTCGCGGATGGTC
The DNA here is from genome assembly GCA_037443565.1 of Armatimonadota bacterium. Lineage (GTDB taxonomy): Bacteria > Sysuimicrobiota > Sysuimicrobiia > Sysuimicrobiales > Humicultoraceae > Fervidifonticultor_A. The sequence goes on from JBBIOB010000032.1 coordinate 15,969, forward strand.
TTCCAGGGCAGCTTGCCTGGCTTCCGCGCGGGCACGAAGGCGGCACCCAGGCGCAGGGCCAGGGGCGCAGCCAGCACGTACCCGCGCGCCTCGATGGCCACGATCACGTCGGGCCGCTTGGGGCGGCAGTAGGCCTCCAACTGCGCGACGGCATGCTCGAAGGCCCCCGGCGACTGTAGGAGGGGGGTGATGTCCTTGAAGACGACACCCTCGATCGGGAAATCTGGGACATCGCGGATGAACGCCTTGAGGTTCATGTCGTCCCCTATCCCTCTCCCCTAGCGCCGTCCGACGCCTTGATAGACAAACCCCGCCGTCCGGGCCGCCCGTGGGTCGATGACGTTGACGCCGTCCAGGAGGTTCGGCTGCGCCACCAATGACCGTACACGCGCCAGATCGAGTTGCCGGAACTCCTCGCACGCATTGAGCACCAGCACGAGATGGCCGCCCTTGACCGCCTCGTAGGGATCGTCGAAGATCTCAACGCCCTGCAGGACTTGCCGGGCCTCGGCGTTGGCCAGCGGGTCGTGCGCCCGGACGATGGCCCCCTGACGGCGGAGCCGGTCGACGATGCGCACCGCGAGCGAGTTCCTGACATCGCTGGTGCCTGGCTTGAACGCGAGGCCCAACACCGCGATCGTGCGCTGATACAGGTCGTCGCTCAATGCGGTCAGGGCCCGGCGAACGACTTGGCGTACCTGATGGTCGTTCTTCTCGAGCACCGCCCGCAGGAATCCCGGCTCGTAGCCCGCGTTCTCAGCGACCCGGATCAGTGCCCGCAGGTCCTTCTCTAGGCACGGCCCGCCGAACCCGATCCCGGGGGTGAGATACGCGTGGCCGATCCGCGTGTCGAAGCCCATGCCCTGGACGACCTCGGCCACATCCACCCGCGCGGCGTCGCAGAGTCCGGCGAGTTCGTTCACGAACGACACGCGCGTGGCCAGAAAGGCGTTCGATGCGTACTTGATCAGGAGCGCGCCCTCGAATGTCGTCTCCAGGACGGGCGCGTCGAGCCGCGAGAACAACCCGCGGATCTCCCCGCGGACCTGTGGGTCATCGCTGCCGATGACGATCCGGGTAGGGTGCAGGAAGTCGTGCACGGCGTGACCTTCCCTGAGAAACTCAGGAACCGCCGCGAGATCGTAGTCCCGGCCCGCGATCCGCCCGTGCGCATCGAGGACCCGCTGGACGGCTTGATGCGTCCCGAGCGGCACCGTGCTCTTGATCGCGATGATCGTGCGGTGCCGCACCGCCCGGGCCAGCCCCTCGGCCGCGGCGAATACCTGTGAGAGATCGGCCTCGCCGTCGGATCGCGCCGGGGTGGCCACGGCAACGAACACAATCCGCGCGTCCGTCAGCGCCTGGTCCAGCGCGGTCCCCAAACGCAGCAGGCCAGAGGCCAGTCCGCGCTGCACAAGCTCGCGCAGGCCGGGTTCGTGGAACGGCATCTGCCCCTGATGGACCAGCGCCAGACGGTCGCTGTCGACGTCCATCACGTTCACGGCATGACCGAGGTCCGCCAGACAGGCACTGGTCACCAACCCGACGTACCCCAACCCTCCGACGACACAGACGTTCATGAGCGGCCGCCTGACCCCTGAGGCGTCGCCGCCTGAGGTTTGAAGGACGCCACCATTCGGGTCATTCCCTCCTCGAACCCGACGCGCGGTTCGTACCCGAGGCGACTGCGTGCGCGAGAGATATCGGCGAGGGTGTGGCGCACGTCGCCCCGGCGAGGGTCGGTGTGTCGATGCACCACCCGCCGCCCGACAATCCGCTCGATCACATCGGCGACCTCCAGCAGCGTGAACCGCTCGCCGCAGGCGATGTTGTAGGCCGCGCCGTCCAGGTCGTCGCCCTCGGCGGCCAGCAGGTTCGCGGCCACCACGTTGTCCACGTAGGTGAAGTCGCGCGACTGGAGACCGTCGCCGTGGATCTCGAGGGGCTGCCCCCCAAGCGTCCAGACGATGAAGCGTGGGATCACCGCCGCGTACTGCGAGGCCGGATCCTGCAGCGGTCCGAAGACGTTGAAGTACCGGAGCGAGACGGTCGAGAGGCCGTAAGTCCGCGCAAACACCCGGCAGTAGTGCTCGCCGGCTAGCTTCGAGGCCGCGTAGGGCGAGATCGGCGCCGGCAGCTGGTCTTCGCGCTTGGGCAGGTCGGGCGCGTCGCCATACACCGATGACGACGACGCGTACACGAACCGCCGCGCGTTGGCGCCGACTGCGGCCAGGAGGAGATTCAGGGTCCCTGTGACGTTGTTGTCGGTGGCGCCTCGGGGATCGTCGACCGACCGCGGGACCGACCGCATCGCGGCCTGATGGAACACCACCTCGATCCCCTCGCACGCCCGCTCACAGATGCCGCGGTCGCGGATGTCGCCGCGCAGGATCTCAACCTGACCGTCCTGGACAGCCTGTCCATCCTGTGCCGGGACCTCCACCTCGCCACGCCCAAGGGCATACGCCACGTTGCGCGCCGAGCCGGTAGTGAAGTTGTCCAGCACGCGTACAGGAATCCCCCGCGCCACAATCGCCTTGACCAAGTGGGCGCCGATGAACCCGGCTCCACCGGTGACCAGGTATCGTGCCATGCGCCCTCCGCTGTGTCAGCCGACTTCGATTTCCGAAGAGTCGCCGAGGTTGATCCTCGCCGCCCGCCCGACGACCGACGCATTCTCCCCGATGATCGAGTGCTCCAGGAGCACGCCGTCGAGGTGCGCGCCCGCATTCACGATGCTGTCTCGAATGACCGAGTTCGTCACCCGGGCGCCCTCGGCGATTGACACGAAGGGCCCGAGGACCGAGCCCTCGATCCGCGCCGAAGGATCCACGAACGAAGGGCCGAGCACCGCTGACCCCTGCAGCGTCACCGGGGCCGGCGGCTCCGCGGCCAGCAGCTCTCGGTTGGCCTCGAGCAGCGCCTCCGCCGTACCGCAGTCGTACCATCCCGAGGTGTGGAACACCCGCATGGGCTCGCCGGCGTCCACCATCATCTGGAGCGCGTCGGCCAGCCAGTATTCGCCGCGGGTCTGCCGGCGCTCGGCGACCATGCGCTCGAGGCTCTGGCGCAGCAGCCCGGGGCGGCGGATCAGGTAGACGCCCACGACCGCCAGGTTGCTCGGCGGCACCTCGGGCTTCTCGACCAGCCGCCGCACACGGTCGCCCTCGAACTCGACGACGCCGAACCGTCGGGGGTCGGACACCTCCTGGACGCCGATGGCGGACTCGCGCAACGCCAATACCTTGGGCAGGTCGGCTTTGATGATCGTGTCGCCGAAGATGATCAACACACCATCGCCGTCGAGGTATTCGCGGGCCACGTAGATCGCGTGACCGTTCCCCAGCGGTTCAGCCTGCTCGACGAAGTGGATCGGGATGGCATACCGCGCCCGCACGTACTCCTCGATCTTCTCGCCGAGGTACCCGACGACGAGGACGACCTCGTCCACGCCGGCCTTGACCAGCTCGTCCAGGATGTGCCCGAGGATGGGCCGCCCCGCAACATGCATGAGGGCCTTGGGCTGGGTGTGAGTGTGCGGCCGGAGACGGCGTCCGAACCCGGCCACGGGGATAATGGCCTTCATGCAGGGGTGTCCTCGCACACGCGCGTCATCGCTCCTGTTGACATGCCTCTCCGACATTACCAGATTTGCCCTGGGCGTGGCCACAGGCGTGCGGGGACGGCGCGGCCTAGCGGCCTCGCGCACGCAGGACGTGCCCGAGCGTCCTGACCAGGATTGACAGCTCCAAGGTCGGGGACCGGTGCTTGATGTAGTAAAGGTCGTACCGCAGCTTGCTCAGGGCGTCGTCCACTGAGTCCCCGTATTCGACGTTCACCTGCGCCCATCCGGTGACGCCCGGCCGGACCGACAGGCGCGTCCGGTAGAACGGGATCACGGCCTGCAGCGCGGCGACGAACTCGGGGCGCTCGGGTCTCGGACCAATCAGGCTCATCTCACCCTTGAGGATGTTCCAGGCCTGCGGGAGTTCATCGAGATGGAGACGCCGGAGGACTCGGCCGACGCGGGTCACGCGGGGATCGCCGACCTCCGCCCACTGGGGACCGTTGGGCTCAGCATCGGGGACCATGGTGCGGAACTTCAGCATGTCAAACTCGCGACCGCCCCGGCCAACCCGCCGCTGGCGGAACAGGAGCGGGCCGCGGTCCTCGATCCATCCCCCCATGGCCGCGAACGGGGCCACGACCGCCGCCAGCATGAGACCCCCGGTCGCGAAGAGAACGTCGAGTGCTCGTTTCACCATGTCGAACACGACCGGTATCGGCTGATCGATGGGTAACACGACGGCCAGGTTGCGGCCCGCGTGCTCTATCGGCACCTGACCCGTGAGGGTCTCGAAGAGCCGGTGCATCATGGTGACCGCCACCCCCTGCTCGTGACAGTCGAGAAGCGCCCGTGAGAGCTCACCGCCGGCGTGCGCGCCCGATGGCAACGCCACGATGACCTCGGACGCACCGGTCTCCCGCAGGATCGCCGGCAGATCATGGGACCGGCCGAGCACACTCAGACCGTCGACGTCCTGGCCGGTGAGCGTGGGGTCGTCGTCCACGAGACCAAGGGGCAGGTACTCCGTCGCCCCATGCCTCCGTATGGCATCGAGAATCTCCCGACCCGACGGTCCGGCTCCGAGAATCACCACGGGGTGCCGGAAGGACGGCTGGATGAGCACCGCGGCGTAGGCCATGCGCCACAGGATCACCAGGGCCAGGGTGGCGCCCAGGAAGAGAACGAGCGTGAGCCGCGAAATCAGCAAGTGGGGGGTCAGGTACGGAATCGCCAGGTAGATGGCGTCGGCGATCAGCACGGCCGCCGCGGCGCGCGGCACACCGAGGCCCGGGCGAGCGGCGCCCCTGAGATCGTACGCTTCGGTGAGCATCGCGGCCACGGTCCACGACATCGTGAGCAGCACAAACCAGCTCGCCTGACGGGCAAGCGTCGCCGCTTCAAACGGGAGCCGCAAGCGCACGGCAAGGACGATGAGGAGACCCAGTGTGAGCATGGCCACGTCGCCGATGGCCAGGAGGAGCTTGCGCTCCGAGACACGGAGGGCCTGCCGGAATCCAGCCAGAGGCCTCATGCCCCCAGCACCACCCACATCCACAATCCTCACCAGGCCAGTGGGCCGACCTCCGGATGCCGTGCCAGCGCATCGGCGATCGCCTGCTTGATCCGCCTGAGAGCGTCCGGAGACGTCGCCTCCGCGCGAACCACGAGCACGGGCTGCGTGTTGCTCGCTCGAACCAGCCCCCAGCCGTCGCCGAAAAGCACGCGGGCGCCGTCCACATCGATGACCTCGTGCCCCTTCTTGAACTCTTCCACGATCGCGGCCACGACGGCAAACTTCCGGTCGTCGGGACAGTCCACGCGGACCTCCGGGGTGATCGGGTAGCGTGGGACATCGGCCAGCAGCGCGGAGAGCGGCCTGTCGGTGTTTGAGAGGATGCGCAGCAGCCGACCCGTGGCGTAGACCGCATCGTCGAACCCGAAGTACTCGTCGGCAAAGAACATGTGTCCGGACATCTCACCGGTGAACACCGCGCCGATCTCACGCATCTTGGCCTTGATGAGCGAGTGGCCGGTGCGGTAGAAGAATGGCCTGCCGCCCAGGCGCCGCACCTCCTCGACGAGCGCCTGCGAGCACTTGACCTCGATGATGACATCGGCGCCGGGGTACCTGGGCAGGATCTCCCGCCAGTAGACCACCATGAGCATGTCCCCCCAGATGATCTCGCCGCGGTCGTCCACCACCCCGAGGCGGTCGCCATCGCCGTCGAGGCCGACGCCCAGGTCGCAGCCTTCGCGCCGGACGAGCGCGATGAGGTCGGTCAGGTTGTGGGGATCGACCGGATCTGGATGGTGGTGCGGAAAGCTCGGATCGGACTCGCAGTAGAGCGGCAGCACGTCGACGCCCCACGCCTCAAGCGCCTGCGGCGCGATCAGGCTGGCGGTGCCGCTGCCGCAGTCGAGCGCGACCCGCAGCCGCCTCGGGCCGAGGCGGATCTTCTCCTTCAGCATGCTCAGGTACGGACCGGTGATGTCGCGGACCTCGCGCCGCCCCTGCCCGCTCAGGAAGGGACCGGTCTCGGCGCGGCGGCGGACAACCTGAATCGCCTCGCCATGCAGCGTGCCGGGACCGCCGCCGAGCTTGAACCCGTTGAACTCAGGTGGATTGTGGCTGGCGGTGACCATCACGCCGCCCTCGATGTCCCACAGGGTCCGGGCGTAGTAGAAGATCGGGCTGATGACCGTGCCGATGTCGACTGCGCGGCAGCCCGAGGCCACGAGCCCAGCGGCCACCGCGTCGGCCAGCATGGGCGAGTGAGCCCGGTTGTCGCGACCCAGGACGACCGACGCGCCTGGCGACGGAAGCGTCGCCGCGTAGGCCCGCGCGATGATCGTCGCGACGTCCGGGGTGAGATCCTCCCCGACAATCCCCCGGATGTCATACTCCCGAAACATCCCCGGATTGAGGCGCACATCTGCCGACCCGTTCATGTCAGCGCAGATCACCCCCTTCGGGCCGCTGGCCCGCTTCGCCTGGAAGCACCAGCTGCTGACTCGAGCGGGGGACGAATGGTGCCCCGCGTTCGACGAAGCCAAGCAGGCCGAACTCGATCGACACCTCCCGCCGGATCTGCCGGTAGCGCACCACAACGTCCACACAGTCGCAGATGCCCCGGAGCGTGTAGTCGATGTCCTCGAACGTCGCCAGGCGGGCGTTGTACACCGCGGAGACCGCAAATTCGAACGAGGGGCTCACAATGTACCCCAGGGTGCCGGTGAACTTCGTCTCGGCGAGGAAGGTATTGTAAGCGATGCTTGCCGATGCTCGGTATCGGTCGGTGAGCGTCCGCGCCACGGTGAGACGAACCGTACTCTCTCGATCGACATCGTCCACCAGGAGCGGTGACGCGTCGCCGACGCCTCTGAGGGTGTAGCCCAGTGTCACCGTTGTCTGGGGATCGACCGCGTATACCAGGTCCACATCGAGGCCGGCCACCGTGCGCACCGCCGCCGCGGTGCCGTATACCGACATCTGGAACGACGCCCCGGTCCGAAGTGTCCATTGTGGGCCCAAGGAGATGGCGCCGGACTGAACCGCCAGGCGTGCATCGAGCCGCGTGGTCGAGACACCCGCTCGCTCGTCGGCGAACCATCCGGCCCCACCCGCGACCGACCAGAACAGTGGGGTCTGCGCGATGCGGACCGGTGCGCTCTCTGCGCGCGCTTCCGCGACGACGAATGGCAGCAGGTTGAACCCTTCTCGATGGTCTTGGGTCTGTGTCCGGCCCAGCCGCAGCATCGTCGTGTACGCCGGGTCCCGGTGGGCCAGCGTCAGGAAGGCGAAGGCACCGGACTCTGTACCGTACTTCATCCGCAGCATACCCCTGGCGTCTCCCACGAGGACCCGGGCGCGGTGATCGAGCCAGTAGCCATCCACATCGCTGTACCCAAACCCCGGCACCAGCACGCCCTCTTCGCCGGGCACGAGCGACACCACGAAGCGCGGCGTGCTGTACAGGCGCCGACCGGCGAGGAACACGCTCGCGTCGTGGGCCACGAGGGCCTCCTTGGGAATGATCTCGATCCGCCGGGCCGTCACGTACACCAGCGGCCGCTCAGGCTCGCACGACGTCACGAAGCCCTGATGCGTGACCACCCGCTGTGGCGAGAACTCCACCCGGTCGGCACGCATGAAGATGCGCCGCTCCCGATCGATGATGCCCTCGCTCGGCTCCAGGATCCCCTCATCGGTCAGGATGTTGTACGTGAGCGAGCGGCCGCGCAGCTCGCGGCCCTGATCGTCGATGATCCGGACGCGCCCTGTGGCGATGGCGACCTGCGCGCGGAGGTCATAGCGGGCCGCGTCCGCGAAGATCCGGTACCGCCGCCCGACCAGCCGCACGTTCCCCTCCGCGCTCACCACCTGCTGGGCCGAGTCATAGGTAATGGTGTCCGCCTCAACCGTGATGGGAGCCGGCTGAGCATTGGCGGCGGGCGCAGCGAGGATCACGATCACCGCCGCCACGCCGAGGAGTACGCGCACATGCCACCCCTGTATCAACGTCCCGGACCCTATTCTGCCGCCATGGAAGGCATCCCTTGTCGTCCGGGCACGCGCCGTCATCGCGGCGCGCGCCCGACGATCATCGCGCGGCTGCGGCCCAGTTCGCGACCAGCAGGAGCCGCCCCGGGCTCGAAAACACCACGACCAGCGCCGGATCGAACGCCGCGAGATCAGCCAGCCGCTCCGGAGGCACAACCACAAGCACCGGCTCGCGGCGCCACAACGCCGCGAGCTCGTGGGCAGCGCCGACGGCGACAACCGGCTCATCAAAGTGGAAGTGAGCGAAGTTGAACGCCTCGCCCGCCCGGCCGTAGAGGACGAGGCGCCTCGCGGCGCCACGGTGTGGCGCCGCGGCCTCGGCGATCCCCGGCCACGGGTTGACGGCCGCGGTATGGACGAGCATGTTCCGCTCGAACAGCGCATAGCCCAGCATCGCGGCGAGCGCCGCTGCGGCCACCGCGACACGGCCGCGCCCGGCGAACGCCGCCGTCCCAAACATCACGAGCCCGGCGGCCAGCGCGGCTACGGTGGGTAGGATGACCGCGACGAGCAGGCTGCGTTCAGGCGGGAAGGCGACCCACAGCGTCCAGTATCCCGCCGCCACCAGCACAAGTGCCGGAACGAGCGCGAGCCACCCCGCCAGGCGCAACCGTTGGGCGTCGTCGCGCACAAGGACGATCGCGCGGGCCGTCAGGATGGCGACCGGTGGATAGCACGGGAGCAAGTAGCGGAACACCTTGTCGCCGCTCGAAACTGATAGGAGGATGAAGACGGCCGCAAACCACGCGGCCACGACGGCGATCCCTGCGGAGTTCCTCCGAACCGTCCGGATGAGCCGACCTGCCCCGGCGAGCAAGGCCGGGGTCCACGGCAGCAGGCCCAGCAGGAGCATCGGCACGTACGCGAACACCGCGATCCAATACGGCGGCGGCGTCGAGATCGCAGGGCGAACGAACCGGGCGATACCGAGCGTCCCTGAGGTGAAGAAGGTGGCAATGAACGCATCGCCATGCCGGAGCGCCCCGTACACATACCATGGCAGGGCCACCACTGCGCATACCGCCGCCGCAAGCGCGGCATCGCCGGCCAGGCGTGCACCGCGCCTGGGCAGCGAGCGCCGCACGAAGGCATACGCCAGCAGCGCGACCGCCCCAAAGAGCGCCGCGCCGGCGATCCCCTTGGTAAGCGCCGCCAGACCGACGGCTGCGCCTGTCAGCGCGGCCCAACGGGCCGCGCCTCGCCCGGTGTACCGCAGCAGCCCGTAGCCGGCGAGGGTGAGGAAGAACGTCAGGGGCACGTCCTGCTGCGGCACGGTGGCCTGGTAGAAGAACTGGAGGGAGGTCCCAAGCACCAGGGCCGCCAGGGTCGCCTCCTCGCGCGACCCACCGGCCGCGCGCGATGCCGCGGCGACGAGCCCAAGCATGCCCACGGCCATCAGCAACTGCCACAGGCGCATCGTGCCCGGAGAGACGCCGAGGAGGTCGAATGAGGCGGCCATCAGCCAGAACACCACCGGCGGCTTGTCCACGAGCCAACCGGGGTGATGAAAGGTCAGCCAGTCACCGGTCTCCAGTACATTGAGGGCAATCCGCGCGTAGAGCGGCGCGTCGGAGTCGACGTGGGGGATTGGCGCCGAACCGATGATGACCGCACCCGCCACGACCACAAGGATGACCCAGCCGCGATTCCGCATGCGACGACGGCTTCGCCGGGGCTGCGAGAACGCCCTGCTCAGGCAGCGTGACGGCGCAATCCCGGACAGTATATAATGGGGAGGTTTTGGCGGGCATGACGTCAGAGCGTCCGACTTCGTCCCTGGTCATCGTCGGAAACGGTCCCGGCGAAGTGGCGGGCTGGGCAATGCCGATCGCCGCCGAGGCTCGCCGGCGAGAGAACCTCCCAGGAGGCCGTGTCGAGATCGTCCTTTGCCTTCCCCCGTGTCAGTTTGCCAGCGGGCAGGAGCGGACCATGGCCTCGGCTGCGGGGCTCTTCGACCACATTCTCGAGCCCGGCGACATCGTCCGTCTGGCCGCCGGAGTTGGTCGGTGGCAGCCATCGGCACCTCCTCTGGTGCTGCACGTCGGCGGAGACTTCTGGTACACGCGCCGCCTGGCGCGTCGCTGGGGGGCCCCCGCCTTCGCCTTCGTGGAACGGGCTCACGTGGCGCGGGTGCATCACGCCTTTCGGGCCATCTTCGTGCCCACTGAGGCGCTGCGAGATCGCTTGGTCGGCCACCACGTGCCGCCGGCGAAGATCGTCGTCACCGGCGATCCGCGATATGACGCGGTGCTGCAGGACGCCGCCGCAGGCTTGCGGCCGTCGGGCAACGGCGCACGTCCGACCGTAACGTTCCTGCCGGGCAGCCGCGACACCGTCTTTGCCGCCGTCTTCCCGTTTTGGGTCGAAACGGCAGCTGCGCTGCGCCTGCAGCTACCCGAGGCACACCTGCAGACCGTGATCTCACAGTTCGTTTCACCGGCGGTTCATGGAGCGCTCGTCGATAGACATCGGGCGACGCTGGCCGACGCCGGCGTGGAGATCAAGCACGGAGGATGGCCCAAGGTCGTGGGCTCGGACCTGGTCCTGACGATTCCCGGGACCAATACGCTGGAACTCGCACTGCTGCGGATTCCCAGCCTCGTCGTCCTGCCTTTCAGCCTGGCCCCGCAGATTCCGGCCGAAGGGCTCGTTGAGTGGATCACTCGCATTCCCTACATCGGACCGGCGCTTCGTCTGCGCATTGCACGCGCGTATGTGCAGCGCGTGCCGTACGTGGCTCTTCCCAACATGCGGGCCGGCCGGCGGATCATGCCCGAGTTGATCGGAACGGTGACCCCGCAGCAGGTCGCCGCCGAGAGCGCGCGGCTGATCCGCGACGCTGGCGCCAGGGCCGCGCTGGCGAGCGCCCTCGAGGTGATCCCGAGGGAGACCGGCGCGTCCGGCCGGATTCTCGATGGGATGCGCACCGCTGTGGCACCGGCATGAGCGATGCCCAACGCCTCGGTGGATACATTGCGCGGTACCGTGTCCACGTGCTGGGCGCGCTGGCGGCCACAGCCGTGGTCACGGCCATCAACCTGGCCGTGCCACGATACGCCGGCGGCCTGGTCGATGAGCTCATCGCGTCCAGGTCGTTCGCAGCCCTCAACCGGGCGGCCATCGTCATGCTCCTGCTGTTTGGCGCACGGAGCCTCCTCCTCTACGCGCAGATCTACCTGACCTTCTACCTCAGCCATCGCATCACCACGGATCTCCGGCAGGACCTGTTTGACCGCATCCAGCGGTGGTCGCTGGACCGGTTCGCCGTGTGGCAGTCAGGCGACGCCATCGCCCGCAGCCTCCAGGACACACAGGTCGTCCAGGCTCAGCTGCTGACGGGCGCGATCGACGCCATCTCCACGGGACTCATGGTCACTGGAATCGTGATCATGCTCGTGTGGATCGACTGGCAGCTCACGCTTGCCGTCGCCGTCGTCATTCCGCTGGTGGGCTGGATCGCCCGACGATTCGGTCGTGAGATCCAGGGCACCACCGTCCGCGCGCAGGAGCATGTGGCGGGCCTGGCGGGGTTGATCCGCGAGGCGTTCGCGGGTGCCCGGGTGATCCGCGCCTTTGCCCGCGAGGAGCGGGAGATCACGCGCTTCCGCGCGCGGAACGAGCAGAGCTTCACCGCGAACATGCGCATCTCTCGGATGGTTGCCGTCCAGGTGCCGGTGGTGAGCTTCGCGACCGCGTTTGGGATGGTGCTCGTCCTCTGGGTTGGCGGGCAGCGCGTCACGGCGGGACACCTCACCCCCGGCCTGCTCGTCGCCTTTCTCGCCTACGTGGCGTTCGCCGTGGAGCCGGCGGTGGGCTTGACGCGGCACTACGCCGGCCTGCGGCAGGCGCTGGGCGCGTTTGGCCGCATTCGCTCGCTGCTCGATGAGGCCTCGAGGGTCCACGAGCGTCCGGACGCCCGTCCCCTGCCGTCGATCACCGGCCGTGTCACGTTTGAGCAGGTGTCGTTTGCATACGTGCCCGGCCAACCGGCGCTGCGGAATGTGAGCCTGGACGTCCCCCCCGGCCAGCGGGTGGCGGTCGTGGGCCAGAGCGGCGCTGGCAAGTCCACGCTCGTGAATCTGCTGGCCAGGTTCTACGATCCGGTAGAGGGCCGCATCCTGATCGACGGCCATGACCTCCGCAGCGTCACCCTGCGCTCGTTACGCGCGCAGATCGGGCTCGTGCCGCAGGAGACGGTGCTCTTCGCGGCCACGATCCGCGAGAACATCGCCTACGCGCGGCCCGACGCCTCGCTCGACGCCGTGATTGCCGCCGCCGGAGCCGCCAACGCGCACGAGTTCATCGAGGGACTCCCCGAAGGCTACGACACGCTCCTGGGCGACGACGGGCTGCAGCTCTCGGGTGGGCAGCGCCAGCGCCTGGCGATCGCCCGAGCCTTGTTGAACGATCCCCGACTGCTGATCTTCGATGAGGCAACCTCCGCGCTGGACAGCGAGTCGGAGGTGGTGGTCCAGGACGCCATCGACCGGATCACGCGCGGGCGGACGACCTTCATCATCGCGCACCGGCTGTCGACGATTCGAGGCGCCGACCGCATTCTCGTCATGGACCAGGGCCGGATCGTCGAAGACGGACGACACGAGGAGCTCGTGGCGCGCGACCAGGCATACGCCAGGCTGCTGCGGTCCCAGGTTCTGGATCCCACACCCGCTGAAGGCGTCGGGGCGCCCGCCCCGGCGCGATGAGACCGTGGCGCCGATCGCCGTGCCTCATGTCAGCGTCGTGGTCCCCGTCTACAACGACGCCGGCATGCTCCGCCACACACTCGCTCATCTGGCCGTCCAGACATTGGAGCCAGACGCCTATGAGATCGTCGTCGTCGACGACGGCTCGACCGACGACACCCCCCAGGTCCTCGCGGCGACGACCGCGAGTCGGGTCCTGGTGCGGGGCATTCGGCTGCAGCCCAACCGGGGCCGGAGCGCCGCGCGCAACGCCGGGATCCGGACCGCCGCAGCCCCGCTCATCGTCTTCGTGGACAGCGACGTCCTGGTGAGAGAGGACTTTCTGATGCGTCATCTCGAGATGCATCGGTCTGCCGGACGTCCGGCCGTCGGGCGCGGGCCCGTCGTCACCATCCCGACGCCCGAGATTCCCCCGCGCACACCGCTGATCCGCCACTCGCCGGCGTACCTGTCGACGGCCAACGCCTCGGTCTCCCGGCAGGCGCTCCTCGACGCAGGCCTGTTTGACGAGGGGTTCCAGGCGTATGGGTGGGAGGACGTCGATCTGGGACTCCGCCTGAAGGCGGGCGGGCTTCCGCGGCTCTACAGCCGCCAGGCAGTGGCCTTCCACGTCGAGGCGCCGCTGGTGCTCGACGCGCTCGACCGATACCTGTCCAAGGAAGAAGAACGGGCGCAGATGGCCCTCTACCTGAGCGACAAGCATCCGGGCTTGCCGACCCGGATTCTCATCCAGGATACGCCGGTCCATCGGCTCCTGCACTTCCTGCTCGCCGGCGGGGGGCTGCTGGATCGTCGCCGCACACCGAAGCTGGCCCGGTGGTTGCAGGCTCGCGGCTACCGCGGGCTCTCGCTCCTGGTGGCGCGCGGCCTCTTCAACCGGCACTACATCCAGTCGCTCGCGCGCGCCCACGCGGCACAGAGCCGCACGCGGCGGACGCATACAGAACAGTGCGGTCGATCCCAACCCCACAGCTGAGCGTGGTGGTCCCCGCCTACAACGACGCCCCGATCCTGCGGCGCACCCTGGCCGCGCTGGCGGCGCAGTCGCTGGCCCCGGCCGCCTATGAGGTGGTGGTCGTCGATGACGGTTCGACCGACGAGACCCCGGCTGTCGTCGCGGCCGCCGCCGCAGGCCGGGCGCGGATCCGCGGCGTTCGCCTCGATCGCAACCAGGGGCGGAGCGCCGCGCGCAACGCCGGCATTCGTGCCGCCCCGGCGCCGGTGATCGTCTTTGTGGATAGCGATGTCCTGGTTCGACCGGACTTCCTCCAGCGCCACCTGGCCATCCACCGGGAGGCCGGCCATCCGGTCGTCGGCCGCGGACCGGTGGTCGTGATCCCATCGCCCAGCATCCCGCCACGCACGCCACGCATCACCAGTTCGCCAGCGTACCTGGATACCGCCAACGCATCGGTGCCGCGGGCAGCGCTGATCGAGGCCGGCCTGTTCGACGAGGGGTTTCGCGTCTACGGCTGGGAGGACTTCGACCTGGGATTACGCCTGCAAGCCCGAGGGATCCCCCGCGTGTTCTGTCGGGACGCCGTGGCGTTTCACGTCCAGGTCCTGCCGACGCTCGACTCACTCGACCGCCTACTGGCAAAGGAGGAAGAACGCGCCCGCAGCGCGCTTTACCTGCTCCGCAAGCATCCGGGCTCGAAGACGCGGATGCTGATCCAGGACACGCCGATCCAGCGCGCCTTCCATTTCCTCTCGGGCGGAGCTGGACTCCTCACCGCCCGCAATGCCCCGATCATTGCGGAATGGCTCCAGGCGCGTGGCTTTCACACGCTGGCCTTCCTGGTCGTCCGCGGCGTCCTCAACCGCCACTACTTCCGGTCGCTGGCTCAGTTTCGAACCCCGTCGGGAGGATCGTGACGTGGACGCCGGGCGGTGGCGCGAGTCCCTGCTCCTTCTCCTGGCGCTGCAGATCTCATTCGGGCACGCGGCGGTCGGGGCGGCCCTCTTGACGGTGCTGCTCGTGGGAGAGCTCTTCGCGGGCGAACCGCGATGGGCGCGTACGCCTCTTGATCGCGCGCTGATCGTGGTCACGCTCGCGGCCGCCGCATCGGCATGGACTTCACCCTGGCCGGCGCCGGCGTGGGCGTCGTTTGGCTTCTTCACCGTCGGCGCGCTGATCATCCTGAGGGCGACTGTCCTCGCGACCCTCCGGTCTGCAACATTTTCCCGGCGGTTCCTCCAGTGGTGGGGCGCCGGCGGCGCAATCACAGGAGTCATCGCGGTAGCCACCATCGGGCAGGGGCTCAACGCACGGGCTCAACTCCCCGGGTTGGGCCCCAACGGACTCGGCACCACGATGGCGCTCGCGCTGGTGATTGTCTTGGGGCTGTCGTCGGTCGATCCAGGAAGAAGGCGCGTGGTATGGTACGCTGCCGCGCTGCCAGTGGTGGCCGCGCTGATTCTCACATTCTCGCGGGGCGCCTGGCTGGCCGCTGGTGTGGGCATCGGCGTGCTGCTCGTGTCAGGCCGTGGGCACCGCGTGTGGCAGGGGGTCGGAGTCGTCGCGATGGCCGTCGTGGTGTCGCTACTGGCTCTATCGCCGCGGTGGTTCTGGCATACGCCTCGTCTCTGGGATCTCGCGGAGCGCGGCCAGACACTCAGCAGGCTTGCGGTGTGGCGTGTCGTCCCGGAGATGATCGTCGCGCGCCCGCTGCTCGGCAGCGGCCTGGGCACATTCCCCCTGGCGTTTGCCGAGGCCACCGGTCGGCATCCAGACGTCGATCCGATGCCGTTCGCCCACAACCTTGTGATGAATGCCGCCGTCGAGCTGGGGCTGCCCGGCCTGGCAGCGCTGCTTGCCCTCCTCGGGGTGGGTGTGGCAGCCGCGGCGCGATGGCACCGGCGCCGTCGCGCCGGACCTGACGGCAGGATCGGCGGCACCATACTGGCAGCCGTGCTCACCATGCTCGGCCACCAGATGGTGGATGGAACCATTATGGGCGTCCACCTGGCCGTCACCCTGTTCGCCCTCTTGGGCCTTGCAGCCGCGGGAGATGTGTCCAGCCGGCGTGACACCGCCGGGCTCGGAGGACAGCGGCTGTGAGTGCGGACCCGACCCTCAGCGTGATCATCCCCGCCCACAACGGCGGGTGGGTGCTGCGCCGGGCGATCGAAGCCCTCGCGTCGCAGGACGCCGCACCGGACTCCTTTGAGGTCATTGTGATCGACGACGGGTCCACCGATGGGTCCATCGAGACTCTGCATGCCGCGGCAGGGCAGGCTACGCTTCGCATCCTGCAGCAGGCGAACCGGGGCCGGGCCGCGGCCCGAAACGCCGGCGCGGCGCAGGCCCGCGGGCGTGTGCTCCTGTTCCTCGACGCCGACGTGTGGGCGACGCCCGGGCTGGTCTCCGCCCACCTGGCGCACTACGCGACCCGGCGCGATCTCGGCGTGCAGGGACGATGGAGGGATCACCCTGACAGTCTCACCACGATGTTTATGCGCGCGCGCAATGTGATCCCGGACACGACCGTCAGGCGTCGCGAGGGGATGTCGCCCTACCACGTGGTCACGCGGAACTTCTCGGTGGATGCCGGCGCCTTTCGGCGTGTGGGAGGCTTTGACGAGGCATTTCGGGGCTACGGCTGGGAAGACATCGAGCTGGGGTTTCGAATGGTCCGCAACGGAGTCATGCTCCGATACGAACCCACGGCGCTGGCCTATCACTACCATGTGCAGACGCTGGCGGAGACCAGGGCCAAGATGATAGAGGCGGGTGCCGGCGCCGTGTATTTCTGGGAGAAGCACCGACGTGACAGGAGTCTGGGATTGTTCCTGGAGATCCTGCCCGTCATGCTGCCCCTCAAGTGGCTGGTCTACCGGACCGGGATCTTCACCGCCGCGCTCCTCCCGGTCCTCTGGGTGGCCGAGCGCACCGGGCTGACGATCATCGCCAACGAGATCTACAGCCACCTGCTGTGGCGGTCGTACTACGAGGGTGTCTTCCGCGCGCTGCGGGAGGGCGACGACCATCGTCCCGGAGGCCGGCCCGCCACATCGTGGGAGCGGCCTCCGGGATGAGCCGGCGTCTCCTGTTCGTCAGCAACGGCATCGGCGAGGACCTGATCGCTGGCCGGGTCATTCGAGAACTCCCCGCCGATCGCGTGGCCGTCACCGCGTATCCACTGGTCGGAAGGGGCGTCTATCCTGACCGCGTCCCGCTGCTGGACCCGAGGCGCGAGATGCCCAGCGCCGGCTTCTCGCTCCGCGGCGGGAACCGGGGGCTGATGGCCGATCTTCGCGCCGGGCTGCTGTCGCACTGGGCGGCGCAGCGCCGAACACTGGCCGATCAGCGCGGTCGGTGTGATCTCGCTGTGGCCGTCGGCGACTTCTATTGCCTGTGGATGGCGGCCCACGCCTGCGCCCGTCCGCTGCTGCTTGCGACGGCGGACTCCGTCCGCATCAGCGAGTTCGGACCGCTCC
>JBBIOB010000033.1:0-30903 GCA_037443565.1 Armatimonadota bacterium
GACGGTCCCGATCCCGCCAGCACCCCGCGGGTGCTCGAGACGCTCGACGGCTTCGGCGCCCGCGCCACGTTCTTCCTCATCGGCGCGCGTGCGGAACAGCATCCGGAGATCGTCCGGGCCATCGCCGACGCCGGCCACGAGATCGGCAGCCACACCTACACCCACCGGCATCTCTGGCTGCTCCCTCCCGGACGCACGCGTGACGAGATGAACCGGGCGGCCGAGACGCTGGCTGCGATCACCGGCATGCCGGTGCGCTACTTCCGACCGCCGTGGGGCAAGTTCAACCTGGCGGCCTACCGGCACGCGAAGCGC
This sequence comes from Armatimonadota bacterium, assembly GCA_037443565.1. Lineage (GTDB taxonomy): Bacteria > Sysuimicrobiota > Sysuimicrobiia > Sysuimicrobiales > Humicultoraceae > Fervidifonticultor_A. The sequence continues at coordinate 316 of JBBIOB010000033.1, forward strand.
CTGGGTCAGCGGCGCGTCCTGTGGTCACTCCGGCCTGAAGGCTGGCGACCGGCTCCGGACGCACAGGCCATCGTACGCGCCGTGAACCGGCGGCTGCACCCCGGCGCGATTATCGATCTGCACGATGCCGCCCACGCGCCGGGCCGCCTCATCCACACCGCCCAGGCGCTGCCTGCGATCCTCAGCATGCTGGCAACCAGGGGATACCGCTGCGTGACGCTGAGCGAGCTGCTCGATGCGTCCCCGGCCGCGGTGCGGACTCGCGGCCTCATCTCGCGCGCGTGGGATCTGTATGAGCGGGCCTGGGCGCGCGCCTACCGACTGGAATCCGTCGGCGACGTGGGCCTCCTGGCGATCGGCCCCACCACGCACCGTGGTCCCACAGTGAGGCTCGGCGACGGGACCCTGATTGCCTCGGGTGATGCGGTCTGTGAGCTGCACTTCGACCGCCATCACGTGATGCGTCTCCACGCCGAGCTCCCCCCGCGCCGCGTGATCTTCGCGCTCCGCCGCGATGTCGAACGCTCGCTGCGTCAGCTCGCGGCGCTCGTCGCCCGCGATCCCCGCTACGTGTCCACCAAGGCCTTCAGAGGCACGACGCTGTTCTGGGAAGGGACCCCCTACCTCGGGTGCGAGGTGCGGCCGCTTGCGGGACGCTGGGGGCCGCGGTTCTTCACGTGGTACTTGAGGATGCTCATGGCCCGCGACCACCCGCTCGGATGGAACCGGCTGCAGGGACGTAACCTGGAACCGCGGGTGGTCTGGCTCTCCCGGCAGGAGCTGCTCAGGCGGTACGGGCCGGGCGCCTGAGGCCTACGCCGGATCGACGCCGAGGACCGCCTCGAGCCACGTCACGAATTCCGCGAGTGAACCGGACGCATCGGGCTTCGGCTCCAGGCCGCGCCGGTTCACCAGGTGGTCGGTGACGAGATACGCGCGCAGGACGTGCGGCGCCGGGACTCCGCCCAGGACTCGTCGAAGGGTGCAGTGGTCTGGCATGATCAGACGTGGACGCTTTCGCCCACAAGACCGATCTGGATGCCGAGGGGGCAAGAAACGATGACGCGGGAGCAGATCCGGGCCATCATCACCGGCAGCCGGCCGGAGCGGCTCCAGGACCCGGCCAGGCGTCCGATCCCCGAAGACCACGCGGCGCATGTCGTTCAACTCGCTGACTGGGGACACTGCGCCTTGGCCGCGGACCACCTGCTGTTTCCGGAGATCAACGGAGCGCTCCCGGCGGTCGTCGCCGGGGTGATCCGGCAGCTCGGCCTTCGCATCGCCGCCGCACGACCTCACGCCGGGAGTGCCCGAGAAGCCATCGAGGCCGACATCCGGACGCGGCAGCACGCCTACGAGACCCTGATCGAGATGGCGCTCAACTTCTCCGGGATGGAGAGCCGGTGGCTGGACCCAGGGGAGACGCACCGGGCGATCCAGAGCATCCGCGCCGCCCTGGCCGAGTGGGAAGAGAACGACACGGCCTCGGTGGCGGCGGAGGTGGTGCGGCACCTCCTGCACCGGATGAAGCTGGTCCAGAAGGGGACCAGCATGGTGGCCAGGACGGCCGCGCGGATCGAGGAGACCCTCGATTTCGAGCGGCCGGTGCTGGTCGCCTTCCTGGACCACGCGCGGGTCGAGATCGAGCACAACGTCTACACCCGCATGGTGCGGGAGGGCCGCTGCCGGTTTGGGAACGACTACGCGCTGGGACTCCGCTGGCTGCGCCACCTGGGATTCGAGCAGGTGTCCACCAATCCGGTGCTGGCGGCGCTGGCCTACCAGGACGATCCGACCCTTCGACAGACCTTTGCAGCGGAGGTGCGCGCGCACCCGAGGTTCGCCGAATGGGTGAAGGCCCCCGAGCGGTGCGGAGATGAGATCGCGCTCTACGCCACGCTCCTGGCCCTGTGGGACAACCTCCACGTCTTCCGGCCCATCTTCTTCAACCTCGCCGGCGAATCGGGAGGCGGGGTGGTCTCGTTCCAGCTAAACCCCAACATCGCCCACCTGGTCCGCGAGAGCGTCGCGGACGTCTTCGCCGCGACCGGACAGGCCGCCGAGGACCTCCGGGTCTACGACGCCTATCTGCTGGCGGGGTACCAAGCCACCCGCGAGCGTGCCCGACCCAACATGGTGATCAAGGTGGCGGCCTCATCGCCCGCGGCCCGCGAGATCGCCCGTACGATCAACGGCTACGGCATCGGCTCCAACATCACGGTCAGCTTCACCGCGGCCCAGCAGGTCACCATGATCCTCGAGGAGCTGGCCGGCATGGCTGTTGCGGTCAGAAAGGGGATCGTCCCCACCCAGCTCTACATGACCAACATGGGCGGCCGATTCGAGAGCCACCTGCGCGAGGTGAAACTCGAGGAGCTGTTCGCCGGGCTCAGGGGGAAGATCGGCGAAGCCGCGGCCACGGACCGCGTGAACCAGCTCGCTGCCGCAAATGGCAGCAGCGCCAGAGCAGATCAGGCCAGCGGCTACGAGGCCAAGGTCATCGCGGCGACGCGCTACGCGAGTCAGCGGACGATCGACCCCCATGCCATCGCGGCGCTTCGTGACGTAGCGTCCGAGGAGGAGCTGCGCGCCTGGGAGGACGCCATCGGAAAGTCGGGAACCCTGGTGGCCCGCCGGGTGTGGGGCATCTTCTTCTCACCTGAGAACCGGGAGAAGTGGATCGACTACCTTAGGCGCACGCACCAGGTGGCCCGCGAGCAGGCTGCCATGATCCTCGGCCGGCTCCACTATCTGCCGGCCTCCAAGCGCAAGCCTGAGGACACCTACTGGACGCTGGCCGGCAGGAATCTGGTCCACACCGAGTTCCCCAATCACCAGGAGAACGTGCGCCGCATGGCCGACGCCGAAGGGTTCCGCCTGGAGGATCACGCGGAGTCGATTGCCGGCGAGTTCCCGTCTCAGGTGCTCGAGCGGCTGTACACGCTGCCGGACTTCCGCGCCGGTTACGAGCTCACGCCCGAGCTCAACGCGGTCCTGCGGGACGCCGGCATCACCGGCGAGTTCGGAGACGGCGGCCATACGCCCGATCAGTGGCCCGAGTTTGGCTCCGTCCGCAAGACCCTGGCCGAGTTCAAGGGCGCCTATGACGCCTTCCGGGATGAGACGCTGCGGGTGTTCAAGGAGACGGCCAGGCCGGCGCGGGCCGCCAGGACATCGGTCAAACGCGCTCACCGGCCTCGTTCCCGTCGATGACGGGCAGCACCGCCGGGAGCCCCGGATTGGTTCTCCCAAGGCACAGCCTGGGCGTCGGCGACCGGTTCGGCCGCCAGGGCGCCGCGCAGCTCGCGGCGTTTGCGCAGGCCAGGGCGCTGGGCGTCGATCTCACCCCGGTGTGGAACAAGTCGCACCGCGAGCACCAGATCATCGGGACGCACCCCGACAGTGTGCGCGCCGAGGCCGATGCCGCGGTACGCGCGCTGAGCTGGAGCGGCACCTACTTCGTGGACGCCGACCACATCACGAGCTCGACAGTAGACGCGTTCATCGCGTCCAGCGACTTCTTCACCATTGACGTCGCCGACTTCGTCGGCCGGGCCGCCCCGGAGGACCAGATCGAGGCGTTCGTGGCGCGGCATCGCCGCCTGGGCCATGGGTTGCGGATTCCCGGCGTTGATCCTCCGCCCCGCGTCTTATCGCACGAGATCGCCGCGATCGCGCGGAAGTACCTGGCGGCCATCCGCGAGGCCGGCGCCATCTATCGCCACATCGAGGCCGCCAGGGGCCGCGGCCGGTTCATCACCGAGATCTCCATCGACGAGACCGATGCGCCGCAGACGCCCATCGAGCTGTTGGTCATCCTCGCCGCCATCGCGGACGAGCAGGTCCCGGTCCAGACGATCGCCCCGAAGTTCACCGGCCGGTTCAACAAGGGCGTCGACTACGCCGGTGATCCCGCGCAGTTCGAGCGGGAGTTCAACCACGACCTCGCCGTCGTGGCCTTCGCGGTCCGCGAGTTCGGCCTGCCGGCGACCCTCAAGCTCAGCGTGCACTCCGGGAGCGACAAGTTCTCGATCTACCGGTCGATGGCCCGCGCCATCCACGCGCACGATGCGGGCCTGCACCTCAAGACCGCGGGCACGACCTGGCTGGCCGAGGTGGAAGGACTCGCCACAGCCGGAGGCGACGCGCTGGCCGTTGCCCGGGAGATCTACGCGCAGGCGTATGCCCGGGTGGAGGAGCTGTGCCGGCCGTACGCCGCGGTCATCGACATCGACCGGGCGCGGCTCCCGGAACCCGCGGCGGTACGGGCATGGTCGGGCGCGGAGTACGCAGCCGCGCTGCGCCACGATCCGGCGAGCCCGGCGTACAATCCGCACGTCAGGCAACTGCTCCACGTGGCGTTCAAAGTGGCCGCCGAGATGGGCCCGGCGTACCTGCAGGCCGTGGATGACTGCGCGTCCGTGATCAGTCCGCTGGTCACAGAGAACCTCGTCGAGCGGCACATCAGGCCGGTGTTTGGGCGTCCGTAGAAGGCTCACCGTTGGAGCTATGGAGACGGTGGAGCTGGCGCGGCTGAGTCTGCTTGCTCCAATGGCGATGGCCTTCGCCGTGGGGGTCACCGCTACACGCAGGCCGAGGTGACTGCGGCGGGGCGTGGACCGGCAACAGCCGCAACCGAACTCCGATCGGGACGGGAGGTTCGGTCCGGTCGCGCCCGAATCTCTCCTACAGGACGATAGGCCAGAATGGCCCTTCGTCGGCGATCTGATGCGATTCCTTCGAAGGATCCCCGCGTGCCCATGAGCCTGGAGCAGATGGTGGCCCTGGCCATTTTCGTCACTACCTATGTGCTGGCCGTCAGCCGGGTGGTGAAGATTGCGTACGTCTCGGTGATCGCCGCGCTGCTCCTGATCGTGACCCGCATCCTGACCCCGCACGAAGTCGTCACCCAGGCGCTCAAGTGGGACGTACTGGGTGTCTACTGGGGGTTCATGATGGTCTCGATCGCCTTCATGGACAGCGGGGTGCCCAGACTGCTGGCCGAGCGCATCCTGCGCGCAGCCCACACAGAGAAACAAGCAATCTTCCTGCTGGCCGCAGTCACCTCAGGCCTTTCGGTCTGGATGGAGAACGTCGGCGTGGTGCTCATGATGGCGCCGATCGCCCTGCAGATCAGCCACCGGCTCAACTCGTCCCTCTTCCCCTACATGGTCACCGTCGGGATCGCCTCCAACGTGGTGACCACCGTGACGATGGTGGCCGATCCGCCCACCATCATCCTCGCCCTCGAGACCGGCATGAAGTTCAAAGACTTCTACTGGTTCCTAGGTCGGCCGGGCCTGGGCACACTCACGGTGGTGGCGGCCTGCGCGGCGCTGCTCACCTTGCTGTTCCAGTTCCGCGGCATGTCGAAGCGCATCGACCTGGAGGCGGAGCACCACGACGTCAGCTGGGGCGCGACCATCCTGTTCGTGGCCTCGGTGGCGATTTTGTCGTTTGGCCACGAGTACGGATTGCCGCCCGGCCTCGTCGGGCTCGGGGCCGGGATCGTCGCCCTGTGGCTCAACCGCGCGCGCCTCCGGGCGATGTTCGTCGAGTTCGACTGGAACTCGTTCGCGTTCATCATGGGCATCTTCGTGGTGGCGCACTCGCTGCGCGCCACCGGACTGCTGACCGAGTTTGCCGGGCTGCTCCACCGCGCCGGGCTCACCACCCCGGCGCTCGCTATGGGCGCCCTGGTGTGGATCTCCGTCGCCGCCTCGTCGTTCATGGACAACGTGCCCTTCACCGTGCTGATGATCCCAGTCGCGCAGGACTTCGCGAACCTGCTCGGGGTCAGCGCCTGGCCACTGCTCTACGGGATGCTGATCGGCACCGGCAGCGGCGGCAACATCACGCCCGTGGGCGCGACCGCCAACGTCTTCGCCTGCGGCTTCCTCGAGCGCCACGGCCACAAGGTGCACCTGGGCGCCTACATGAAGATCAGTGTGCCCTTCACCGTGGTTGCCGTGGGGGCGGCGCACATCCTGCTGGCCGTGTTCTGGCTGAGGTAGGCCACTGACGCTGCGCACCGCCGAGCAGGCAGTCGGAGAAGGCCCTGCGCCTGGTCGTCAAGCGGTACGCGTGCGGTAGAAGCGCCACGCGCGGGCCTCAGTAGTGCGTGGGCTCCCGAGGGACGAACCGGCCGCGGCCGATCGTGCCCACGAAGGCGCCGTCTCGGACGGCGACGTCGCCGCGCACCGTAACCACGGCGGGCCGGCCCTTAATCGTCCATCCCTCGAAGGCGCTGTGGTCGATGTTCATCTGGTGCGTGGCCGCCGAGATCTTCCCCTGGTAGGTCGGATCGTATACGACCAGGTCGGCGTCGCTGCCCACGGCGATCGTCCCCTTGCGGGGATACAGGCCGAAGAGCCTGGCCGCCTGCGTGCTGGCGGCGTCGACGAAGCGGTGCAAGTCAAGCCGTCCCTCGACCACGCCGTGCGTGTAGAGGAGGTTGACCCGGTCCTCCAGCGAGGCGATCCCGTTGGGGATCTTGGTGAAGTCGTCCCGGCCCATGTGCTTCTGGGGCTGGAAGTCGAACGGCGCGTGATCGGTCGCCACCGTGTTCACCAGCCCCTGGCGCAGCGCGTTCCAGAGCACCGGCTGGTTCTTCTTGTCACGAAGCGGAGGCGACATGACGTACTTGGCGCCCTCGAAGTCCGGACGCTCGGCGTGAGTCATGTCGAGGACCAGGTACTGGATCAACGTCTCGATCCAGGCCCGCACGCCCCGGGCCCTGGCCGCCAGCGCCGCCTGCAGCGACTCCTCGCAGCTCAGGTGTACCACGTACACATGCGCGTCGTGGAGTTCGGCGAAGGTCATCAGGTGATGCGTGCCCTCGGCCTCCACCCGCGGCGGCCGGCTCCAGTAGTGCCACTCCGGCCCCGTCTTGCCCTCGGCCAACAGCTTCTGCTGCAGGAGCACGACCAGGTCCGCGTTCTCACAGTGCGCACACGTAATGACCCCCAGGTCCTTGGCCAGCCGGAGGGTCTGATAGAGCTCGTGATCGCTGATCCCAAAGGCGTCCTTGTAGGCCAGGAAGATCTTGAACGACGGCACGCCGCGGCGCACGATCTCCCGCACCTGGCTCTCCACGGCAGCATCGAACCGTGAGATGCCCATGTGGTAGGTGTAGTCGCAGGCCGACCGGCCCTCGGCCTGCGCGCGCCACAGCTCGAACGCGGCCAGGGGCTCGTCGCCGCGCGCCGGACAGCACATCTCGATCAGACACGTCGTGCCGCCGACCAGGGCCGCACGGCTCGCGGTCTCATAGGTGTCCTTGGCGAACGTCCCCATGAACGGGAGGTAGACGTGCACGTGCGGATCGACGAACCCGGGGAAGACGTACTTTCCCCGCGCATCGATGACCGTCGCCCCAGGCGGCGCGTCCAAGTCGCGCCCGATCCGAGTGATCTGTTCGTCCTCACAATAGATGTCCGCGACGTAGCGGTCGGCCGCGGTCACGATCTCGCCGTGCTTGATGAGCAGACTCATGGGGTCTCAGGAGGCTGTGGGATCGGCGATGTCGGCGTACATCTCGGGCCGGCGGTCGCGGTAGAACTGCCAGGTGTTGCGCACCTGGCGGACCATGTCGAAGTCCAGATCGCAGATGAGCAACTGCTCACGGGTATCACTGGCCTTGAGCTCACCGGTGCGCGCGTCGGGCACGTACTGCCCGCGCGGGTCGCAGAAGTACGACGATCCGTAGTAGTCGTTCGGCCCGAACTCGGCCTCTTGCCCCACGCGGTTGATGGTTCCCACGAACACGCCGTTGAAGATCGCGTGGGCGCGCTGCTCGATCTCCCAGAGGTGCATCGACAACCCCCGTGACGTCGCGCTCGGGATGAAGACGATCTCGGCGCCGTGCAGCCCGAGCAGCCGCGGTCCCTCGGGGAAGTGGCGGTCGTAGCAGATGTACACCCCCACCTTGCCGACGGCCGTGTCGAAGACCGGATAGCCCAGGTTGCCGGGCTTGAAGTAGAACTTCTCCCAGAACCCGGTCACCTGCGGGATGTGGGTCTTGCGGTACTTGCCGAGATATGCCCCGTCGGCATCGATCACCGCGGCGGCATTGTAGTAGACCCCGGTGTGCTCCACCTCATACATGGGGACGATCAGCACCATGCGGTGCGCCCGGGCCTGCTCCTGCATCAGGCGCGTCGTGGGGCCATCGGGAATCGGCTCGGTCAGGTCGTAGTACCTGGGATCCTGGACCTGGCAGAAGTACGGGCCGTAGAACAGCTCCTGAAAGCACATCACCTGCGCGCCCGCCTGTGCCGCCTCGGCGATGTAGGCCACATGCTTGTCGATCATGGACTGCTTATCGCCGGTCCAGGTCGCCTGCAACAACGCACCACGAACGATGCGCGTCACTCCGCTCTCCTCTCAGCCGCGATTCCTGCCGGACAATCGTCTCGTGTCGTTCAGCTTCTCAGGAGCAACCAGAGGTTTACTACGCTGCCTTTGATCCCTTGTCCTGCCCACGAACATCCCGGCAACTTCCCGCGCGATCCGAACACAGACGGCCGACTGGAACCTCTCAACGAACCGGGCCGTAGACATGTCCAGAGGACAGCGGGGACACTCGAGGACATGCCGGAGCCTGCCCGCAGTGAAGGAGGATGTCGTCATGCGCCTCACGCAGATTGCCACGGTGGCGGGCGTGCTCGTTGCACTGGTCTTGACGCCACTGGCACCAATCAGCCATCCTGCAGGCCTGGCATCGGCTCAGTCCACCGACCCTCCGGGGCGAGTCGGGCGGCTGAGCTACATGCGTGGGCCGGTTTCCTACGCCCCTGGGGGCGTCGACCAGTGGGCGGAGGCGCTCCTGAACTACCCACTGACGACAGGCACCGCGCTGTGGACGGATGAGCGTGGTCGAGCTGAGCTGCGCATCGGCTCGACGGCAGTCCGCATGGACCAGTTCACAGAGCTGTACATTCTCAATCTGGACGACCAGGCGGCGCAGCTCCGTGTGGCGCAGGGGACCATCGATGTTGGTCTGTATCACCTCGGCGCCGACGAGCAGTTTGAAGTCGCCACCCCGACGGCATCGCTCGCCCTGGTGAACCCCGGTCACTATCGCATCCAGGTCACCGGCGACGGCACACTGGTGACCGTCCGGTCCGGCAGGGTGGACGTTGCCACCTCTACCGCGACGTTCGCCGTGCAGGCCGGTCAGACCGTCTGGATCGTCGACACCGGCAGCGGGACGGTCGCTCAGTTGGTGGCGACCCCGGCCCTGGACGAATTCGAGCAGTGGAGCCTGGCCCGCCAGCGGCGAGAGCAGCAGGCCCTGCAGGCGGCATCGCAGTACGTGTCGCCGGCGATGACTGGATATGACGATCTGGTCTACCATGGAGCCTGGCGGACGGTTCCGACATATGGCGCGGTGTGGTTCCCCAGGGTCCCGACGGGCTGGGCCCCGTACCGGGACGGGCGATGGGTGTGGATCTCGCCGTGGGGGTGGACGTGGGTCGACCACGCGCCGTGGGGCTTTGCGCCGTTCCACTACGGCCGCTGGGTGTTGATCGACGGCATATGGGCCTGGGTCCCCGTCCCCCGAACCGTGCGGCCCGTCTTCGCCCCGGCGCTGGTGGTCTTCGTCATCATCGGGCCGACGATCGGCTGGTTCCCGCTGGCGCCCCGTGAGGTGTACGTGCCGCCGTATCGTGTCAGCCCGACATACTTCCGCACGATCAACATCACCGTGGTCAATATCAACGTCGTGAACATCACGAACATCAACGTCACGAGCATCAGGTACGTCCACCGCAAGTCCCCGAAGGCGATCACCGTCGTGCGGACGGAGATGTTTGGAGGAGCACGACCGATTACGCACTCCATCATCTCGGTCTCGCAGCCTGACATCGAGCGGGCGAACGTTGCCGCCACCGTCCCCATCAGGCCGGATATCCGGAGCATCCTGGGTCGACCGGAGGGCAGCACAGGAGCGATCAGGCCTCCAGTGGTCGTGGAGCAGCGCCCGGTCATTGTGCGAAGGACGCCGCCCGCACCCAAGCCTCAGGAGGGCGGGATCGGGGCGCCGGTCAGAAACGTGCCGGTCAGGCCCGTCGCCGACCCCAGGCGCGGTGGGACGTCACCAGTCCAGGTGCCTGCCCCCGTGGTCGGGCCGACGCCGCAGCCCAGGCCGACGCCGCAAGTCGCGCGGCCGCAGCCGCTGCCCTTGCCGCATCAACCCAACCGGACCCCTGAGGTCGTGTCGACACCGCAGCCACGACCGACACCTCAGGTAGTCCGGCCGCAGCCGCAGCCGCGGGGTGCCCCGGCGCCTCCGCGAGCGGTCGGTCCGAACAGGCCGCCGGACTGCAATCCGCGCAGCCCGAATTACGATCCGAACCGCTGTCCGCAGCCCACACCCACGCGAACGCCGCGGCGCTGAACGGCGAACAGGGAGGACAACGAGACAGAGAACACCGCATCCTTCAGACGGAAGCGCCCAGCCAGCCGGCGGCGGTCTCGAGACCGCCGCCGGCTTCGTCTTCATGCCGACGACCTGCGATTGCGCATGCTCCGGGAACCACGCGGCTACCCGTGGCCAACTGCAACATCGTGCTGCCGCCTTCCGACCCCGAGGCCGATGCCGGGTCTGGTAGCAGGTTGGGAGGAGGTCGTCATTCTAGGTCCTTCATGGCCTTATGATAAGACCATGAAGGATATCAATGTGAGTGAACTCAAAGCACGTCTGAGCAAGTACCTTCGAATGGCGGCGCGGGGATCGCGGATCATCGTCAGGGACAGGGATGAGCCCGTTGCGGAGATCGGGCCGCCGCCGGCCGCCGCGCTGTCTTGGCACGATCGGTTGGCGCGAGCGGGGCGACTGCGGCCGGGAACCCAAAACTGGGGTGCCCTCAGGATCTCCGGGCTCGGCCGGCGCGTCGACATCCAAGCGTCACTTGGTGCCGTCAGGATGCTCTCGGAGCCAGGGGGACGCTGAGGCTCAGGGCACGGTGACCCCGAACCAGATCTCGTAGTGCCTGGGCCTGACCCGGCCCTCGAAGCCGCGGAAGAATCGCGCGGGGAGGGTGGCGAGGTTCGCACCCTCCAGCGCGCGGACGATGTTGCGCGCCTCGGCCGACTCGTCGCTGTGGAAGTAGCGGAGCTCCGTCGACCGCGGCCCCTCGTCCCTCCGCTCGATCCCGGGCACGACGTAGCCCCGTTCCTGGAGAACGCGTGCCATCCTCCGGGCCTGCTCGCGCTGCGCCTCTCGAACGATGTGAATGTAGACGCGCGGGACCACGACGGCCGCCCGGGGCGCGATCGTGAAGGCCTGCTGGACGACCTGCGCGGACACCGACGGGGCGAGGGCCCCGACCACTTTCTCCAGGGCGGCGATCTCCCCGAGTAGTGCGTCCCGTCGGGCCGTCAGGCCGGTCACTTCGGCCCTCACCTGGGAGAGCTCCACCTGCAGGGCGCGGCTCTCATCCTCCAGGCGCTGCTTCTCTTGGATGAGCGGCGGGATTGCGCGTCCCACCACACCCGCCACTACAACGGTGACCGCGGCGATCACCACCTGCATGATCACGAGGAGCGGCAGTCCCCTCGCCGCCCGCCGCCCCACTCCCCTCGTCGTGTGTTCGTTCACAGCCGGCTCACCCCACCCTTTGCAACCTTGATCGTCTTAAAGAAGATGGCGAAGAGCGCGAGCAGCCCGCCGCCGACCGCCACCCCGACCGCCTTCAGCAGCAGGTCCGGGGACATGGTGCCCCGCAGCACGCCCAGCGAGATGATCATCACCGCGACGATCAGACACAGGCAGAGCGTGCCGATGATCATCATGCTCATGTAGTCCTTCGGAGCCCATGCCCCTGCCGCCGGCTCGGGTCCTGTCGTGGCTGCGGCGCCCAGTGTGGGCCGATCCGGCGACCTCTCGGCGACCGGGGCGTCGCGGGCCTCCCGCCGCCGATCCAGGCGTGCTGCCTCGCCCTCGCGCGGCTCCGTTGGGCGTGGCGCCGAGACAGTCTCCTCGACACGCTCGAGATCGAAGATCTGCCCCTCCGGCGACCGCAGGTAGAGGACCGGGGTCCCCCACTCGATCTCATTGCCCTGACCGAAGATCGCCTTGCGCGCCTCGGCGACCGCGGTATCCACCAGGTGGCCGTCCGCGAGCACCTCGTAGAACCGGTGCGCAAAGGCAATCGCCGCCTCGTCGGTGACCTCGAACTGCATGGCGACCACGGCCGGGACTCCCTGCTGCATCAGGCTCTGCGCGACGCCGCCAAAGGGGTCGCTCCGCGAGGTCCGGGCGCCTTCACAGGCGTTGAGGACGGCCAGGCGCAGCGCCCGGTGGTCGTGGAACAAGGCGCCGAGGTACTGCCCACTGACCAGCCGGCTCCGTCCGGCCTCGTCCTCGAGCGCGAGCATCCCGTCCTGGGCCCGCTCATCGAAGACCCCGTGGCCGACAAAGTGAAAGATCGGATACTCGCCCGCGAGCAGGCGGTGCTGCAGCACGGGCAGCGTCGCGTCGTCCAGACGGTCCACGTCGACCAGACCGCGCTGCCGGAGGTCGCCGAGCGCGTCGCTCAGCTTCTCCCACTCGCGATGCACCGACAGGGGCGGCAGGTCGTGCGGGCTCGAGATCATCACGAGGATGCGCAGCGGCGGCCTGATCACGAGCGGCCGGATGCGCTCCGGAAGATCCAGGTAGCGGACGACCGGAGTCTGGATGGACAACGACAGAAAGCGGTTCAGCTCGGGGTTGTACAGAAACTCCCAGGGCAGATCGATGAGCTCGGGCGCGTCGCGCAGGCGGAGCCTGATGCGAAGGCCCGCCGCCTCGCGACGGGATGCTTCATCGATGCTGCTGCTCAGCACCCGACCCAGGCTCTGGCCGAACACGGCGGCATAGAGGCGTCCACCGAAGGCCTTTGCCGCATCCACCTCGCTGGTCTCGAGCCGACGCGTCGCGCGGCGCCGGCCGATGCGGAGGAGGAAGTTCTCGATCTCGAGCGGCGAAAATGGGATGGCGAACTCGGAAGCCGCCTCACCCGCGGGAGAACTCAACACGCGCGCCCGGTAGCCGCCCTCTGCGCGCTCGATGGCGAGATCCAGATTCAGGTAGCTCTTCGGCGCCACCATCCGCCTCCCAGGCCGCTCCACTCGAGCGGACATCGCATTTCCGCCCGCTCCCTCGCGATTCCTCCAAGGTGGTCCGGGGCGATACCCCATGTCGATGGCCGGCCTGATGTGGTACAACCGTGGCATGCAGGAGCGCGCGGCAAGACCCGGAGTCTGGACCGGCGCGCTGATCGGGGCGCTGCTGACCGCGCCGCTCATCGCGACGCTCTACGCCGGCTGGAAGCTGATCGGCCTGCCGTTCGTCCCTTTCGACGTGTTCGACTGGGTGGCGCGGCGACTTCCCGGGCCGGTGGTGACGCTCGGTATCGCGACGATGGTGAAGATCATCGGCGCGCTCAACCTGGGCAGCACTGCCGACGTGGCCAAGGCCGCCGAGCAATTGATGGCAGTGATGGGGCTGCTGGCGACCGGCGTGGCCGGCGGCGCCGCGTTCTTCGCCGCCCTGTGTGCTCGCCCTGATGCGCCCGGGCGCGGCGCCGGGATGATCCTGGGCGCGGTCATCGGCGTGCCGGCGGCTCTGATCAGCTATAGGTTCACCGGGACCGCCACGAGCGGCCCGCTGGCGGCCATGCTGTGGACCCTGGCCGCCTTCCTCACCTGGGGCTCGGCCTTTGGACGTGTGCACGAACGCCTCAGCCCGGCGCGCGAGATACCGCAACCGCCGGCCGGCCTTGATATCCAACCTGTCGCTGAAGCGTCGCCTACCCTCTTCGTCGAACACCTCGATCGGCGCCGCTTCCTCATCCGCCTCGGCAGCGCCGCCGCGGCGATCACCGTGTCGGGCGCTGTCGTTGGCGCGCTGTCCAGCGGGAACCGGCGCAGCGCGGTCGTGGTCTCCGACGGCCGCTGGTCGGCCACGCATCCTCTGCCGAACGCCAGCGCCGCGGTCCGGCCCGCGCCGGGCACCCGGCCGGAGTTCACGCCGCACGAGCAGCACTACCGCATCGACATCAACCTCGCCCCCAGGGCCATCAGGGAGGCGGACTGGCGGCTGCAGGTGCGCGGCCTGGTGGAGCAGCCTACTGACCTGACCCTCGACGAGCTCCGCGCCTACCCGCCGATGCACCAGTTCGTCACGCTCTCCTGCATCTCGAACGAGATCGGCGGCGACCTGATCAGCACCACGCGCTGGACGGGCGTGAGCCTGCGGCGGCTGCTGCCGGCGCTCGGGCTGCGCCCTGAGGCCACGCACCTGAGGATCAGGGCGGCGGACGGCTTCTTCGAGGTCGTAGCGCTGGACCTGATCGCCCACGATGATCGTGTGATGCTGACCTATGCCTGGGATGGCCTGCCGCTGCGCCAGCAGCACGGCTTCCCGCTGCGGATCTACATCCCCGACCGGTACGGCATGAAGCAGCCCAAGTGGATCGCCTCCGTCGAGGCGATCGCGCAGTGGGAGCCGGGCTATTGGGTCGTGCGCGGCTGGGATCGGGACGCGATCATGCGGGCGACGGCGGTGATCGATACGGTCGCTGTGGATGCCGCGACGACGGGGCCGGACGGGCGCCGGCTTGTGCCCATCGGCGGGATCGCCCACGCCGGGGCGCGGGGCATCTCAAGGGTCGAGGTGCGCGTCGACGATGGCACGTGGCGTCCGGCGCAGCTCCGGGATCCGCTCGCGGGAGCGACATGGGTGATCTGGCGGTACGACTGGCCTTTCGAGGCGGGGTCCCATACCCTCACGGTCCGGTGCTATGACGGGACGGGGGTGATGCAGATCGTCCAGCCAGCGCCGCCGCATCCGTCAGGGGCGACCGGGCTGCACCGCAGACGCGTCAGGCTGTGAGAGACTTTCCCGCGGCGTCAGGAGCGCGCTCCCTCAAAGCTCAGGAGACAGCGGCTCCAACACCGAGGAGACAGGACCGCCGGATGGCGGGATGGATTCACCGTCGAGGGGGAGCATGAGGCCGCCGGCGTGCTGCCCGTCGAGGAGCACCGTCAGCGAGACGGCATCCTGGGGAGGCGAGAAATAGTAGCCCTGTCCGTAGGCGCAGTGCAGCCCCTGGAGGAGCGCCACCTGCTCCCTTCGCTCCACGCCCTCCGCGATGACGTCCAGACCCAGGCTGCCTGCCAACCCCGCAATGGCGCGCAGCACCTGCGAACCGTCGGCGGACGCCGCGCTCAACTCGCCCACAAAACTCCGGTCGATCTTCACGACATCGAGCGGGAATCGCTGCAGCAGGCTGAGTGACGAGTAGCCGGTCCCGAAGTCGTCCATCGCGATACGGATGCCGTGTGCCCGGAGGGTCGCGAGGATGCGCGCCGCGTCCTCAGCGCTCTCCATGATGGCGCCTTCGGTGATCTCGAGCATGAGCTGGCTCGGATCCAGGCTCAGCTCGCGAAGGATCTGCAGCACGCGCGGACCCAGATCGGGCTGCGCGAGCTGACGGCGCGAGATGTTGACGCTCATACACAGCGGGGTCAAGGACGGATGGGCCGCCGACCATCGCCGCAGCTGTCGGCAGGCCTCGCCCAACACCCAGTCGCCGATCGGAAGAATCAGTCCGGTCTCTTCGGCGTGGGCGATGAACTCGCCCGCGGGCACCGAACTCCCATGCGGGGAGCTCCAGCGGGCCAGCGCCTCGAATCCGACGACTTCACCCGTCCCGAGGAGTACGATCGGTTGATAGACAAGATTGAACTCCTTTCGGTCGAACCCGCGGCGGAGCGCCGTCTGCATCTGCAGGGTCCTCAGCACGTCCCCGCGCATCTCGTCGTCGAAGATCATGTAGTTACCCCGGCCCATCTGCTTCGCGCGGTACATCGCGATGTCCGCATTCCGCAGCATGGTCTCGGGATCCACGTCGCCCTGCGACGCCACCGCAATCCCGATGCTCATCGTGGCGAACACCTCTTGTCCGCGAAGGTGGAAGGGCGTCTCGAGGATACGCTGGATCCGCCGGGCGACGGTGATCGCCTGCTCGGTTCCTTCAAGGTCTTCCAGCACCACGCCGAACTCGTCCCCACCCAGCCGGGCGATGGTGTCACCGCGGCGCAGGCAGGTCCCCAGCCGGCGCCCGAGATCGACCAGCAGCTGGTCCCCGGCGCTGTGGCCGAAACTGTCGTTGATCAACTTGAACCGGTCCAGATCCAGGAACATGACGCCGAAGCTCGACGGCGCGGCGCGACCGGCATTGCGATCCACGACGTGCTTGAGCCGGTCCGTGAACAGGGTCCGGTTTGGCAGCCCCGTCAGCATGTCGTGAATGGCGCTGAACTGGAGAGATTCCGTCATCTTGCGGAGATTGCTGGTCATCTGGTTGAACGACGTTGCCAGGACCTCGAGCTCGTCGTTCGTATGGATGTCAATGCGGGTGTCGAGGATGCCCTCTGCCACGCTGCGTGTGCCGGCGATCAGCATTGAGATCGGCCGCGTAACGGTGCGCACCAGAATGTAGGCAAACGACGCCGTCCCGAGGAGACCGACGCTGATGCCCAGGGCGAGGTTCCGAATGCGCCCCGGGGTGGTCTCCTGCGTCGTCCCGGCGTTGATCGCCACGACGACGGCCCCGAACATGATCAGAAGCCAGCAGGCCAGCAGCAGCGTGAACTTCCCACGGAGACTCAGACGCAGATGCACGCGCTGCTGCCCGGCGTCAGGTGCGGGCCGCCCCTGCTCGTCCTCCATCGTCAAGCCGCCGGCCTCCATTTCCGCACGGACGCAGCCGATCGCGTTCCCCTCGAAGCGTCGCAGGGTTACACCGGTAGGATCAAAGAGCATCCGGCTGCTCTCAGAAGGATATGCCCAGGCCGGCGGTCTCGGAGACCGGGCTGTTCGCACCGCGGCGCAGGTCGTCCTCCCGGACGTGGCGAACCCTCAGGAGCCCGACCAGGGTCAGGAGACACGAAGTCCATGACGCCGCGCGCTGTGACCGCGAAGTACTTCTCGGCTCCCGCGTACCGCCATCTCCGCGGCTACGCGCTCGACCCCAGCCTGGCGCAGCAGCTCGAGACCGCCCCGATCAGCCAGGTCGTCTTCACGGTGCCGTGGGAGCCGCTGGCACCGGGGCCCGTCGGTGAGTACCTGGAGGTGATCGACTACGACCCGGCGGGAAAGTGCTTCTACGAGCCGGTCGACCTCAACGACCCCTTCTTACTGGCTCAGGATGGGCTGACGCCGTCTGAGGGCACCCCGCAGTTCCACCAGCAGATGGTCTACGCGGTCGCGCAGCTCACGATTCAGAACTTCGAGCGTGCGCTGGGACGCCTGGCGCAGTGGTCGCCTGGTCCCTCGCTCGATCCGGACAACCCCGATGACGGCTCGCACTACGTGCCGAGGCTGCGCATCTACCCCCACGCGCTCCGGGAGGCAAACGCCTACTACAGCCCTGCCAAGAAGGCGCTGCTGTTCGGCTACTTCCCGGCGTCGGAGGACGACCCGGCCAGCCACATCCCCGGCGCGATGGTCTTCACCAGCCTGTCGCATGACATCATCGCGCACGAGACCGCGCACGCGCTGCTCGACGGGATCCACCGCCGCCTGAACCGGCCGACGAATCCGGACATGCTCGCCTTCCACGAGGCGTTCGCCGACGTCGTCGCGCTGTTCCAGCACTTCACCTTTCCCGAAATCCTCCGGCACCAGATCGCCCGGACCCGCGGCGACATCCGCGCGCAGGAGAACCTGCTGGGCCAGCTTGCCAGCGAGTTCGGGCGCGCCACTGGCGCGCGCGGCGCCCTCCGCGACGCCATCGGGCAGTTCAACCCGGAGAGCGGCCGCTGGGAGCCGCACCGCCCGAGCCCGGCCGACTACGAGCGGACCCTCGCACCCCATCGCCGGGGCGCCATCCTGGTCGCGGCGATCTTCGACGCCTTCCTATCGATCTACAACGCCCGGACCGCCGACCTGCTGCGACTGTACACCGGAGGTACAGGCGTTCTGCCCGCCGGCGCCGTCCACCCGGACCTGGTCCACCGGCTCGGCCAGGAAGCCAGCAAGGCCGCCAATCATGTGCTCACGATGTGCGTGCGGGCGTTGGACTACTGCCCGCCCGTCGACCTCACATTTGGGGAGTACCTGCGCGCCCTGATCACCGCGGACCACGACATCGTGCCTGACGATGACCGGAACTACCGGGTCGCGTTCGCCGAGGCGTTTCGCCGGCGCGGCATCTTCCCCCGCGACGTGCGCACGCTGTCGGTTGAGAACCTCCTGTGGCGCGGTGCCCACAACGACGACCGCCGGCACTCCCCGGACCTGCTGCGGATCATCGAAGGGCTGCGGGAGGACGCGCACCGGCAGCACTACGCCCGCAGCCGGGAGCAGGTGTTTCATCAAGAACGGGAGGTCCGCCGGGCGCTGCAACGCAGCCTGGAGGTGCACTTCCGAAGCGGCCCGGCCGGGACGCTCGACGCGGCGTTTCTGGGTCTGGAAGTCCCCGGGCCGCCGTTCGAGGTCCACTCGGCCCACTTCGCCGCACGCATCGGGCCGGACGGTGACCTGCTGTCTCAGGTGATCCTGCAGATCACCCAGGAAGATGATACGGGCGGATCGCCGGGCGTCGCGCCGATGCGCTTCGAAGGCGGGAGCACGGTGGTGGCGGATCTCCAGGAGCCGCGAATCGCCTACTGCATTCGGAAGCCCGTCGGGAGCGAAGGACGCCGCGCGCGGCAGATGGAGTTCCTGGAGCGCTTCGCACACACGCCGCTGCGCGCGACGTACTTCGGGACGGGCCCGCTCGACGACGCCCCTGAACCCTTCGCGCTGCTCCACCGCGGCGCGTTCGGAGGGCGCTGACCGTGCCGGCAAGGAGGGCGACCGGCTGGAGCCCGCGGCGCAGGGCCCGACGCCGGGCCAGATCGGGGGGCCCGCCCTGGGTGCGCGTCCGCATGTACCGTCAGGGCCTGGGCGACTGCTTCCTGGCGACCTTCTTCACCGGCCCCACGCCCGTGCACATGCTGATCGACTGCGGGACGCTCGGCGCGACGACCACCGGCGTCTCGATGGCCGACGTCGTCCAGAACATCGCCGATGAGACCGGCGGCCGCCTGCACGTGCTGGTCGCGACGCATGAGCACCGGGATCACGTCTCGGGCTTTCTGTCCCAGCAGCAGCGGTTCGACGAGCTCGACGTTGATCGGGTCTGGGTCGCCTGGACTGAGAACTCGAAGGACGATCTGGCCGTCGAGCTCAGGAAGTACGCCGACGACTTGATCGCTTCGCTGCAGCTCGCCGCCGATGCGCTCGAAGCCAACCATGCGGCCGACGGCCGTGAGCGGAGGTCCCTGGCGGGGGTGGGATCCGGGGTCCGCGAACTCCTCGGCTTCTACGGCGAGCTTCCGGCCGCCGGGACACCGCTGGCGGCCGGCTTCGCGGAGACCGTGCACGCGGCGATGAGCTACGCGACGATGCGGGCAGGCCGTCCCCCGGACTTCCTCCTTCCCGGGCAGGTGCTCGAGCCCGACTGGCTTCCGGGGGTGCGGGTCTACGTGCTGGGCCCGCCCCGCAGCAAGGCCGCCATGCGGACCCTGGGCGCGCACGGGTCTCCGGACCTCTATCACGCGTCCGCCGAGCGCGGCGCCGATCTCGCGCTCGGCGCGCGATTCTTCACCTCGGACATGCCGTTCGCACCCTATCGCGACGGCCTGCCGGCAGGCGAGCGCCAGCGCTTCGAGCGTGGGCTCCCCTTCGATCCGCGCTTTCGCATGGAATGGACCTCCGATGAGCCCCGCAGGAAGCACCTTGCCTCCTACGACGATCCGGCGGCCGCGTGGCGGCGCATCGACTATGACTGGCTCACGACGGCGAGCGATCTGGGGCTGCAGCTCGACAACGCCACCAACAACACCAGTCTCGTGCTGGCGATCGAGCGCATCGCCGACGGACGCGTCCTGCTGTTCCCGGGCGACGCGCAGCTCGGCAGCTGGCTCTCCTGGCACGAGCTCACGTGGGACGTCACCAACGCTGATGGGTTACCTCGGGCGGTGACCGCCGCGGATCTGCTGAGCCGAACCGTGCTGTACAAGGTCGGACATCACGCGAGCCACAACGCCACGGCGAGCGAGCGCGGCCTCGAGCTCATGCAGCGGGAAGACCTGGTCGCGCTGATCCCTGTCGACCGAGCGGTCGCGCTCAACAAGACCCCGCCGTGGCAGATGCCCGCGGCGCCGCTCTACCGGCGGCTGCTGGAGAAGACGCGCGGGCGGGTCCTGCGCTCGGACGCCGGCTGGCCGGACGACGCCGACCGTCCGCCCCTCGTCCCGCAGGCGGACTGGGACCGAGGCCGCAGCGGGTCAGACATCACCGTCAACCCGCTCTTCATCGACGTTCACCTGCGGTAGCCTCCGCCTGCGGCGGGAGAGTCCCTGCGGGGAGCGGAGGAGGAATTCCAGGTCCCGTGGAGTAGTATCAGGTTCATCACAGCCTCAAGCACTTGATCGCACGGCGCAGTCGTTCGTCGCATGCCCGCCGGTCCGCCGTGACCGATCGCACCGCGTGCCGACAATGAGCACGAAGGTCGTCTGGATCGCCCTGGTCCTGGGTGGACTCGCGGTCGCCATCGTGCTCGAAGGTAAGCGCGTCCGCAGACGGTTCAGCGTCAAGGCCGAGCAGGAACTCCGCATGCGGCCCGAAGCGGCCCTGTGGGACAACGCGATGACGGTCTCCCGCATCGATCGGCTCTTCGGCCCGGCGATTTCCACGGATCTGATCCGCGGCCAGGATTGACGAGGCCGACCCGCTACGGTCGAAGGATCCTGACGACGCGGCCAATCCTGGTGGGAAGTTCGGCGTCCAAGGTCACGAGGGGCAAGGCGTGACGCGCCGCGGTCGCCACGTACACGGCGTCTCCGCCGCGCAGTCCATGATCTGCGGCGATGCGCCCGGCTTCACGTCCCAACTCGGGGTCTAGCGGCACGAGGCGGAGTCGAGGTAGGCCGAGGATCGCCTCCACCGCGCGCCCGCCCAGGGCCGGATCTGCCGTGCGCCGGGAGATGGCCCCTGCCACCTCTGCGAGGGCCAGGGTCGGGACAACCAGGACCGACCCGCGCGACGAGTGGCGCCGTAGCCAGCGCCGACTTGCTCTATGGTGCGTATCATGAACGACGAGAGCGCTCACCCAGACGCTCGCGTCCACGACCATCTACAGATCCCTCCGCTGCTCGCGCACCGCGTCCAGCGCTGATGTCGCTCGAGGCCAACGGCTGGCGATCGCCTCGGTAAGCTCATCCCACACCTTCCGCGATGGAGCGGGCACATCGCCTCCCTGCTGCGCAAGGGGTACGAGCCGGGCCACGGCACGCCCACGATAAGTGATCTCGACGACGTCGCCCTGGTCCCGGACTCGGCGAAGAATGGCGCTGGTGCGCTGCTTGAGCTCTCGGATGCCCACCGCACGCATGGTCAACCCTCCGGGCGCATGGCCGTGGATGTGATCACAACTGTATCCACATTCTAGGATAGCAGGGCGTTGAGAGCCGCGCAACGCCGGCCTCACGAGCAGAGGGAGCAACAGCCCCTGGTAGGACCGATCGGGCGTCGCGAGCTTTGGCGGGATGGGGAATGCGGCGGTCCGGGTCTGTCCCGGTGGCACGTTCAGACCGTAGCCGCTCGTGTGCACAGCCCGCCACTGGACGGTGCGGCGGCCAGCGCCATCGATTACGGTGGACCCGCTCTTCATCGAGGTTCGCCTACGGTAGACATCACCGCACCGGAGTCAGCGGGTTCACGACACGCACCGTCCCGTACGTCTGTCCGTCCGCCAGGTCTTCGCTGTACAGAACGTCGGCGCCGGATGCTTGTGCAGCATGAACCACCAGCGCGTCCCAGAACGAGATCTGGTAGCGGCTTTCGAGCTCGAGCGCCTCCAGGACCGACTCCCCGGTATTCACGACGACCTTCCAGGAGAGGTAGTCTGCGATGAGGTCGCGCGTGGCCTTGAGCTCGAGCGGACGGCCGGCTTTGCGTCGCAGGTTGACGCAGAGTTCCTGCAATACCTGCGTGCTCACCACACCCGCCCCGGTCCGCCAGAGCTCCTCGATGAGCGCCCTGGCCCGCTGGTGCTTTGCGCCCGCGGACACATCATGCGCATACATCAGGATGTTCGTATCGACGAACTGCCTAGCGTTCATGAAGCTCGTCCCGCGAGCGAGGGGGCGTCCACCGGAGGTCGAGGCCTTCGCGCAGGCGGGCCAGCGCCCGACGGCGCGCACGATCGAACGCCCTCCGCTCGCGAACCATCGCTTCGAGGCGGTCGGCGAGCAGGGCGCTGAGCGAGCGCCCCTCCTCCGCGGCCAGCACCCGCGCTTCGCGCAGGAGATCGGCATCAAGCTTGAGCGTGACGTTCGTCTTCATGACCTCCCTCAGGCACGGAATTACGTGCAGCACGACTATACGTGCTGCCCAGCCACATGGTCAAGCCCCGCGGGCTGACCAGCGGATGCGACGGCGTGAACGCGCGGGCGGGGCCGAAGCAAACGCAGGTCTCCCGCTTCTGGGTCTCCTGATTGCCGTTCAGGTCGACCAGCCGATCTCCAGTGATCAGCTCAGCCGATGCCCAGAAGCTGTCTGTTCCCGACCCGCACGTTTGCCAGCCCCGCAGCCCGAGCCGCCTGCTCTGCCTCCTGGGCCAGGGTGACCGGTGTACACGGGAGATCGGGCGCAAAGAAGTTCGGCGCAAACGCCAGCAGCACATACGGAATCTCACCGTGGAAACCAGCGATGAAGCGCGCGATGTGCGCGACTTCTTCGGCGTCGATGTATCCGGGGACCAGCAATGTGCTGGCGACCACGAGCGGTGGGGCAGGCCGCTCGGAGAACCGGCGGGCCGCGCGGGCGAAGGCGTCGAGCGTCGGCCGGTTGGAGCTGCCCGCCAGCGCCATGTGCAGGTCTTCATTCCACGCTTTGAGATCGAACTTGACGGTCCCGCCGCTCTTCAGCGAGAGGTCGGTGGCCCGGGCCATCAGGCCCGGGTTCGCCGTGCCCGCCGTCTCCCAGCACACCCTCACCCCCTGCGATGCCAGCACTGCCGCCGAGGCCAGGGCGTGGGGCATCTGCGAGGCCGGATCGCCGCCGAAGTAGCACACGCAGAAGGTATCCGGCCCGGCCGCCTGCGCCAGCTCGCGGGCACTCATGCTGCGGCCGATCAGCGAAGGGGCAACTTCCTCGGCCGTCGCGCCCATTGTGGCTCCAACCTCCGCTTGGGTCGGCAGCAGGTCCCGGTAGTGCCAGTTCTGGCACGCCAGGCAGTTCAGCGTGCAGCTCCCGTAGAACACGGCCAGGTTGTGGCCGCGGCGCCGGTCGCGTCCGCCGCACACGTCCGTGGCCACGCAGTTCGTGGGTAGCGCGTCTCGATACCAGTGCAGCAGGCCGCGGGCCGGGGTGCCGGCCAGGTGTAGAAGCCGGCCACGGCGCACCACCCGCAACCCGCAGTAGCCGACCTCGCCCTCGCCGATCTCGCACCGGTGCGCGCACAGGCCACAGCGCATGCCGCCGGGGGTGCGTGGAGGCGCTGGCGACATCTCAAACGCACGGCGGATTCGGGCGTGCGCCCGCTCGATCCACGGTCGGGCGTCGGCCGGCCGCCCGCGAATGCAGGGACCGCAGACGCCCAGATGCGAGGCGATGGTGTGAGAGCGGGCGCCGCACAACGCACAGCGCTGCTGAGGCAGCGGTTTCACGTCAGCGACCACGGCGGAGATTGTCACCGGGCTCAGGCTCCATCCATCTCCACCTTAGCGGAGGCCACCGCCCTCGTGCCATCAGGGTCCCGCTGGAGGGTGTAGAGGACGCACGATGCGCACGCATCGCGGCGGGTGTGCTTGTTGACGTTGGGTAGTAGTAAGGTATGATTTGGGTATGAGGAAGATTGCCATCACCATTCCTGAAGATCAGGCGAAGGCCATCGAGGCGATTCGCCGGAGAAAGCGCCTGCCGCGGAGCCGGATCATCCAGCATGCCATTGCACGGTACCTGGCCGAGGAGCGCCTCATCGCGGCCGTCAGGGAATATGAAGAGGGGTATCGGCGGGTCCCGGAGGATGTCGCCGAGGCAGAGGTTCTTGGAACGGCGGCCTCCGAGGTGCTGCCTGAGGAGAAGTGGGAGTGAAGCGCGGCGAGATCTGGTGGGTCAGGTTTCGGCCGCCGGTGGGCCGCCGGCCCGCCGTGCTGGTTTCGCGGAATCAAGCCTATCAGGTGCGCAACGCGGTGACGGTCGTTCCCCTGACCCGCACGGCGCGGGCCATCCAGTCAGAAGTCCCCCTGGGCCCCATCGATGGCGTGCCTCATCCGAGCGTCGCCAATGCCGACGCCATCGTGACGGTCCCCAAGCGCTGGGTGGAGCAGTACCTGACGACGCTCCCGCCGGCGAAGATGGAATCACTTGAGCAGGCGATCAGGTTCGCCCTCGATCTGGCCTAGTAGCATGATCGCGGCGCCCACAGCGGGCGGCCCTGCCAGGTTCTCACGCCACGCGCTCGACACTGCCCGTGTATGCGGACCGGAGCGCAGCCGCGATGACCCGCATACTGGCCAACGCGTCCTCTGGAGGAAGGCGAAGTGGCACACGGCTCCGGGCGGCGTCCGCGAAGTGCTCTACCATGCACTGGTATTGGTCGGCGCCGGGCACGGTCAGTGTGGACGTCTCGCGATTCCGGACGAGGTCGATCGTCGCCGAGCCGGTCCCCGGTACGAACGCCAGCGGCACCCGCAGGTGCCCCGAGGTCCCGACGACCTCGTACTCCTGCCGGTTCGACAGCGCCAGACCGCAGTCGACCACCGCCAGCCGACCGTCGCGCCACCGTAGCACCGCCGCCAGGACTTCGTCCACGCCGCTTGGCCCCACCTGGGCATAAGCAGCCACCTCAACGGGCTCCCCGAGCAGCATCCGGCTGACGTTCACCCCATAGCACCCGACGTCATAGAGCGCTCCGCCCCCAAGACCGGGCTGCAGTCTGATGTCGTCAGCCCTGCGGATCTGAAACGTGAATGAGGCCCGCACGAGCCGTACGTCGCCGATCTCGCCATCCGCCACGAGCTGCGCGACCCGCTCGGTGCGAGGATGGAAGCGGTACATGAACGCTTCCATGAGGACGACGCCGTGGCGATGGCAGGCGGCGATCATTGCCTCAGCATCGGCGACCGTGGTCGCAAGCGGCTTCTCGCACAGCACGTGCTTGCCCGCCGCGGCCGCGCGGATCGTCCACTCACGGTGGAGCGCATTCGGCAGCGGGATGTACACCGCGTCGACCCCGGGGTCCTCAAGCAATGCCTGGTAGGTCCCATGCGCCCGGATACCACCGATGCGCGCCGCGGCCTCGCGCGCCCGCGCCTCCTGGCGGCTGGCAATCGCCACCAGGCGTCCGTTGGACGACGCCTGGATCGCGGGGATGACGGCCCGCAGCCCGATGTTTGCCACACCCAGGACGCCCCACCTGAGTCTGTCCACAGCTCCCTCCAAGGCTCGAACGCCTTGTCGATCATTCGACGGTGCGTCAGGCACCTCTTGTCACGCGCTTTGCCCTGATCATGCCCTCACCCCTTTGTAATGGTGGCTGACACACCGCGGGCAGACCCGTCTGACACTCGCGAAGAGTCCGAATCCTGTCCTCTCCCGGGGACACTTCTGCCCCAAGGTCCGGTCCAGACCAACGAGCTCCGCGATGCCTGCGACGGGCGGAGTCCGCGATCGGCGAGGGCCCTTGATCGACGCGTGCGCGCCCGGCCCAACCCTCGGTCGCCCCGAGACTACCTATCCGAATGCCGCGCGAAACTCCCGCACCGCCTTCGGCCCGTTGCGCTCCAGCCCCTTGTAGAACGCCTCCATGTCGCGATTCCGGAAGTCGAGCCGCTCGACGCGGAAGGGGGCCAACCGCTCGCCCGCCCGTCGGCGCTCCGTGACGTCGAGGAGGTAGTCAAGGGCGTTGGCGACGCTGTGGTGGTCGGCCCAGTCAGACTTGTACACCGGGACCCCCGCCGTCGCGATGATCCAGGTCATATTCGGCATCGACCCATAGGCCCGGTGGCACGCACCATCCAGCGCGTCCACAAGGATCGGGCGCGTGACGCCGAGTCTATCCCGTAGGGCCCTGGCGTGGCGCATCTTCTGCGCCATTGACGTCAGATGCGGATAGTGCTCCCCGGGATGGGCCTCGTGCGTGTAGACGAAGATCGACCCCACATTCCGGGGGGCGTAGCGCTCGGCGAGCGTATTCATGGATGGCGCCGCCATCCCGCAGTACGGTCAGGTGAAGCTCCCGAACTCCATGACCAGGTAGGTGTGCCGGGACCAGATGGCGCTCAGGCGGGTCTCGTCGCCATCGAGCGTCCACAAGGGAAAGTCCGGTGCCGGCTCACCGAGCGGCGGGCTTGCCGCGAAGTTGAGCCATGGTCCGAACTTCTCGGGCGTGAACTCGTCGTAGTTGTAGCGGGCCACCAGATCGGTGTCGTCCATCTCGTCCTCCTCAACGCTCCTCCACCCCGGCGCGCGGCGCCTCAGCGGTTCTGCGCGATCTCCGAACGGGGCTGTCCTGCATCCCATCCCTCGTCTTGGTCACCTCATGCCGACCGGCGACGACGTGGAGGATCAGCCCCCATCGTCGGCGGGCCGGTTGTAGAAGGATGGTAGTGTCGCCCACATGAGCTACGTGTGGGTGAAGCCTGGGGGAAGTTCGAGGTTGGCAGCGTCCAGGGGCTCGCTGCCGTAACGCCTGGCGTTCCCGGCTCCACCCCTTCACCATGCAGCACATGAGTTTGGAGTACACGAAATGCTGTCGAGCGCCGCGGACTTCCCAGACGCCTTCATCCGGACGGTGCCAGTTGTCGCGGACCCAGTTCGCCAGCCGCCGGAGCTACGTGGCCCAGCTTCAGGCGGGGGACGACCGTCCACCTCCGTCCCCGCTCACGCCACGGGAAGAGCAGATCTTGCAGTTGATCGCCGAGGGCCTGACCAATAGGGAGATCGCACAGCAGCTCTACCTCCAGCCCCAGACCGTCAAGAACTACGTGCACCTGATCCTCCAGAAGCTCAACCTGCGGAGCCGTCTCGAGATAATCTCCGCCACGCCATCCTAACCGGGCTCGTTGCCAGCATCGTGATGGGCATGATCGCCCTCTTCGGCATCCTGTTTGCCTGGCTCGTTTCCCGCATGGCGATCCCGCGTGCCAGGCTCCTTCAGGCAGGCGCCCTCTACGGGCTGGCGATCTTCCTGGTGATGTGGTACGCCGTGGTCCCCACCATTGACCCTGTCATGCTCAACCTCAACGGAGCGATGTTCGCGATCGCCCACGTCGTGTGGGGCGTGGTGCTCGGGCTGGCTCTCCCGCAACCACTTCACTCGCGTGAGGGACTCCAGATCACCTAAACCATGGGACGGCCTGGGAGCAGGATCGCTATCGCGGTACGCGGTGCTCGCCGCCACGGGCGCGCAACTTCTGGGCCGCCCGTTTGGCGTCTGGCTCTCCTTGAGCGCAACCCGAACAGGACTACTTCTTGGATACCGTAGATCACGATGTCGCTGAGCCGTCACCTACCCACCCGCCGCCGCGCAGCGGATGAGCGAGCCCTGGGGGCTGCCGCGGGGACGCGGCCGGTGGGTCCCGGCTGCCGCCAATGCCAGACGCTGGAGATCGGGAGCGCATAAAGGTTTGTGCCCAAAGGCACCGCCTGGGAGCCGAGGTAGAGCAAAATGCCACGCAGAAACCGCCGCCCGGCGATTTCGGCTAGAGTGCGCAGGCCGCGAACATCATCCGCACCGACAGAGACCGCCGCCTTGATCTCCACACCGACAATCTCCCCGGACGGCGCCTCCAACACTACGTCCACCTCCTCCCCCTTTGCCGTCCGCAGGTGGTACAGCGTGGGCTGGGTCGTGCTCCAGCCCGCCTGTTTCATCAACTCCATCGCCAGGAACGTCTCGACGAACGGCCCCCACAGTTCTGGGTGCGTGGGCAGGGCCCGGCTATCTACACCGGCGAGATGCCCTGCAAGCCCCGTATCGACGATCAGAATCTTGGGAGACTTCAGCAACCGCTTGCGCACCTTCGCAGTCCATGCCGGCAGGAGGTGAACGATAAACGTTGTCTGCAATAGCGCCAGATACCGTTGTAGAGTGGTCTGCGGAATCCCAAGCGTCCGCGAGAGGTCGGCCACGTTGAGCAGGGTCCCCGTCCGCGCTGCCAGCACGCTCAACAGCCGTGGGATCTCGTGGAGGCGTTCGATGTCGGCGATATCGCGAACCGTACGCTGGAGGATGGTCGTCACGTACGATCGAAACCACGCCGGTCGGCGAGCGGGCGAGCGGAGGACGGCCTCCGGGTATCCACCGGCCGCGATCCTGCGCGCGAGTTCGTCGCGCTCGAGGGTGGTGCTCGACGGCAGGACCATCGTCGGCGCAAACACCCGGTCGATGAACTCCTCGACCACGCCTGAGATCTCGCCTTGGGACAGCGGCCACAGTCCCAAGACCTCCATCCGGCCGGCAAGCGACTCCGAGAGCTTCGGTAGCAGGAGCACGTTGGCCGATCCGGTGAGCAGGAACCGGCCGGGCCGCCGGTCACGATCGACGGCGGCCTTGATCGGGAGGAACAACTCCGGCGCCCGCTGGACCTCATCGATGACCAGCGGCCCCTCGAGTCCGCTGATGAAACCCGCGGGGTCGCCGCGCGCCGCGCCGAGCACTGTGGCGTCATCAAGCGTCAGGTAGCGCGCCGGATGGTGCCCGGAGGCAATCCCCTGCACCAGTGTGCTCTTGCCAACCTGGCGTGCGCCGTGGAGCAGTACGACAGGCGTGTCGCCCAGCGCGGCAAGGAGCGGTGTCGTGAGGTGTCGCCGGAACACATCCACAGTCTAAGGCGCGCTTGGGTGATAATCAAGCGTTCAGTGGGTGAATTTCACCCATCACCCGGAGGAATTGTACCAAGCCGCCGGCGGAGGCCGAGCGGCGATCGCGAAGGCACAGTGGTCGCCCAGATCCTCAGCAACGGCGCGCTGCAGATCTTCCCGTGCGGCGGCTGCACCCTTCGCGTGGTCAGCGTCCAGGTCCAGCGACGGGCGCGCGTGCTCGCCCAACCTGATTTCCAGCCCCAGCCCGCCTTTGAGCGCCCACCATCCCGGGGCCACCTTCATCAGCCGCGCTATCAGCCGCTGAAGACCTGCCTGGCGGCGCATGCGTATTCCGACGCAAATCGTCCACGCGTTCCAATTCAAATCGTCCACTGATTCCGGGGTAATTCGTCCACCGATTCCGGGCTCCGACCGGTCGCGAGCGTCGGCCAGGCCAACACGTACAGGCGTTCGCATCTGTCGTTCGCAATCTCGTGAGTGTTGATCACGAGGAACGGAGGTGCGATGACTGTGGCGCGCAGGAGGCTACCGATGCACAAGATCCGCGACATTCTTCGACTTCAGGCTGCCCATGGGCTCACGGGACGCCAGATGGCTCAAAGCCTGGGGTTCTCCCACAGCACCGTCCTGAGCGTGCTCCATCGGGCCGAGGCGCTGGGACTGCGCTGGCCTCTGCCGGAGGAGGTTGACGATGCGGTCCTGGAAGCGCGGCTCTACCCGCCCAATCCCGGACGATCCCTGCGGCGGCCGGAGCCGGCGTGGGAGGAGATCCACCGCGAGCTGCGGCGCAAAGGGGTGACCCTACGGTTGCTCTGGCAGGAGTACCGACACGAGCACCCCGAGGGCGGCTATCAGTACAGCCGGTTCTGTGAGCGGTATCGCCGGTGGGCCCAGAAACTCGACGTCGTGCTCCGGCAGCCCCATCGGGCCGGCGAGAAGATGTTCGTCGATTTCGCGGGACAGACGATCCCAATTGTGGATCGCATGACCGGCCAGACCCGCGAGGCCTCGATCTTCGTCGCGGCCCTCGGCGCCAGCAACTTCACCTCCCTGGAGGGGACCCTCGCCCAGGACCTGCCGAGCTGGATCGGGGCGCACTGTCGGGCGTTTGAGTTCTTCGGCGGCGCCGCGCAGCTGGTGGTGTGCGACTGTCTGAAGAGCGGTGTCGTCGTCCCCTGCCGCTATGAGCCGGGGCTGCAACGGACGTACGAGGACCTCATCCGGCACTATGGCGCGGTGATCCTGCCGACGCGCCCGCACGCGCCCCGGGATAAGGCGAAAATCGAGGCCGGGGTACTGGTGGCCCAGCGGTGGATCCTGGCCCGGCTCCGGCATGAGACCTTCTTCTCCCTGGACGCGCTCAATGCGCGGATCGCCGAGCTCGTCGAGGAGCTCAACCGCCGGACCATGCGCCTGTATCAGGCAAGCCGGCGTGAGCTCTTCGAGCGCCTCGATCAGCCAGCGCTCCAGCCGCTGCCGACCGAGCCCTTCGTGTACGGTGAGTGGAAAGTCGCTCGCGTCAACATTGACTACCACATGGAACTCCACGGGCACTACTACTCCACGCCATTCACGCTCGTCCACGAGACCGTCGACGTGCGCTTCACGGCGACCACGGTCGAGATCTTCCACCGCGGCCAACGCGTCGCCGCGCACCGGCGCAGTGACGTGCGGGGCGGGCACACCACCATTGCCGCCCACATGCCCGCACC
>JBBIOB010000034.1:0-29245 GCA_037443565.1 Armatimonadota bacterium
GCGCGAGGCCCTTTGGCCCCCCGGGGGAACGGCGCTCGGTCGAAGTCGAGGCCGGAGCATCGCTCGAGCTTCCCGCGCGTCCGGCGCGCAAAGACGCATCGCGGGCGTGATCGGCGCCGCTACTCGGCTAGCACCTTCGCCAGTTGCAGCAGGCTGAGGTCCAGCGGCTTCGCCGTCGAGACGACCTCGTCGAGCGGCGTCGAGGTGATCTCTCCCTTCACCAGCCCCATCATGACCCCATGCTCGCCCCGGGCCAGGCGCGCCGTGGCTGCGGCGCCGAGCCGGGTGGCCAGCAGCCGGTCGAACGCGCTCGGGGCGCCCCCGCGCTGAACGTGTCCCAGGACCGTGACCCGCAGCTCGAAGCCCAGGCGATCCCGGTGTGCCTCGAAGTACCGCGCCAGGCCTTCGGCGTTGTAGCGGGCCCCCTCGGCCACCACGACGAGCGCGTGCGCCTTGCCCCGCTCGTAGGCGGCCCGCAGCTCAAGGGCCAGCGCCTCCGGATCCGTCTCAACCTCGGGGATCACCACGGCCTCGGCCCCACCGGCAATGGCCGTCATCAGGGCCAAATACCCGCAGTCGCGGCCCATCACCTCGACGAGCACCGCGCGCGTGTGAGACGAGGCGGTGACCTTCAGGCGGTCGATCGCTTCCAGGGCGATGTTCAAGGCGGTGTCGACGCCGATCGTGATCTCGGAGCCGTAGAGATCGTTGTCGATCGTCGAAGCCACCCCGACCACACGGAGCCCAGGCGCGCCAGCGCCTGGGCTCCGGCCTGAGAGCCGTTTCCACCGATCACAACCATCGCGTCCAGACCGTGCCTGGCAATCACCTCGAGGGCCCGCTGCTGTCCGGCTGGGGTCGTAAACTCCGGGCAGCGGGCGGTGCGCAGGATCGTCCCGCCCTGCTGGATGATGCTGCCGACGTCGCGGGCCCCAAGCGGGGCAAGATCTCCGGCGATGAGCCCGGCGTACCCGTGCCGGAAACCGAAGACCTCCCACCCGTGGCTCAACCCGGTGCCGACCACGGCCCGGATGGCCGCGTTCATCCCCGGGGCGTCGCCGCCGCTGGTCAGAACTGCGATGCGCTTCACGGCCTGCACGGAGCGTGTCGGCACACCACACCCGAACCTCCCACTCGGTTCTGCGGACGCTTTCCCCGGAAGGGCCGCCTCTCCTCCCCACCGCTCGGGCCCGCCGTCGCGTGGATCCGCTTGTCACTGCGCAGGGAGACTGTGCGCTGGCGGTGAAAGTGCTGGCGAGTCACGCTGTTTCACGGAGGGATCCATCCGGGCATGGAGATCTTGAACCGGGTCTACTACGGCAACAGTGTGCAGACGTGGATCGTGGCGCTCGCCGTCTTTGTCGCCGTGCTTGCGCTGTTGTCGTTCCTCACGAGACTCTTCATCGGCCGGCTCGCGGCGCGGGCGGCGCAGGCACCTGTTGACATGACCGAGCTCGTGCTCGATCTCGTCCAGGGCACGCGGGGATACTTCCTGTTGGCCCTCGCCCTCTCCGCCGGTACCTTCGTCCTCGACCTGCCCGCCAGGCCCGCCCGCCTGGTCAGCCTGGCCGTCCTCTTCGCGGTGCTGCTCCAGACGGCCGTGTGGGGAGGCCGGCTGATCGCCCACGGCATCAGCCGGTACGTGAAGGGCAAAATGGAGTCCGACGCCGCCGCGGCTACCACGGTGAGCGCGTTTGGCTTCATGGCCCGCCTAGCGCTGTGGACGATCATCGTCTTCATCGCGCTCGACAACCTGGGCGTGAATATCACGGCCCTGGTCGCGGGCCTCGGCGTCGGCGGGATCGCCGTGGCCCTGGCCGTGCAGAACATCCTGGGCGACCTGTTCGCGTCGTTTTCGATCGTCCTGGACAAGCCGTTCGTCATTGGCGACTTCATCATCGTCGGCGAATACCTGGGCACGGTCGAGCACATCGGGCTGAAGACCACGCGGATCCGCAGCCTGTCGGGTGAACAGATCATCTTCTCGAACAGCGACCTGCTCTCGAGCCGCGTGCGGAACTTCAAGCGCATGTTCGAGCGTCGCGTCACCTTCGGCGTGGGCGTCGTCTACCAGACGCCACGGGAGAAGCTCGAGGCGATCTCCGCGATGCTCCGCGAGATCGTTGAGGCCCAGGAGCTGGCACGGTTCGACCGCGCGCACTTCAAGGCCTTCGGCGACTACGCGCTCCAGTTCGAGGTCGTGTACTACGTCAAGAGCCCGGATTTTGACCGCTACATGGACACCCAGCAGGCGATCAACCTGGAGATCTACCGGCGCTTTCAGGAGGAGGGCATCGAGTTCGCGTATCCCACGCAGCTCCTCTACGTTGCCCGCGACAAGGCGGAGGCTCAGTAGGGGCGGGGTTCAGTGGGAGCCGTGCGAGCAGTCCGCGACGCGGCCTGGGAATTCCTGCGGCGGCTACGGCGGCATGACGTGTTCCTGCTGGCGGCGGCGATCGCCTACACGGCGATGCTGTCGTTCTTCCCGCTCCTGGTCGGGCTGATCGCGATCCTCACGCGCTGGGTCGAGCATGCCGCGGCGCAGCAGGCGATCGTTCGGGCGCTGACGCCGTATCTGCCGCCCGGCGTGGTCAGCCTGGTCTGGGGCGCGCTGGATGCCGCCACCCGAGCCAGGGGTACGGCGAGCATCGTGGCAACCGTGGCGCTCTTCTGGGCGGCGACCGCGGCCGCCAGCGCGCTGCGGCACAGCCTGAACCGGGTGCTCGAGGCCCCCCGGTCACGGCCGTTCTGGCGGCGCAAGCTCGTTGAGCTGGTCATGGTGATCCTGGGCGGCACGCTGATAAGCCTGTCGCTCATCATCAGCGCCGCCGCCGAGATTCTGGAGGCGGTGCCGGCGCTGGAAGGCGCGGCGGCGGCCCTGCGGAGGATCCGCCTGCTGCTGTGGGCCACAGCGATCGGCCCCTGGATCCTCTCGGGCGCGGCGTTTGTCGTCATCTACCGCTTCCTGCCTAACGTGCGGTTGCGGTGGCGCAGCGTGCTGATCGGCGCCGCCACGGCGATGGTGATGTTCGAGACGACGAAGCTGGCCTTCTTCTGGTACCTGCGCGCGCTCGCCGACTACCCGCTGGTGTACAGCCACCTGGCCGGCATCGTGATCTTCATGATCTGGCTGTACCTCGGCGCGCTCGTCACGCTGGTCGGCGCCGAGATCGCCGGACACATCGACCGGCAGGCCGCCCTACCGGGTCCACAACCCCAGCGCGAGGGCAACCCCCGCCACCAGCGCGAACGTCAGCAATGAGCGTCGCACCTCGACGACGAGACGGCGCATGAGCTGCTCCTCGGTCTCGCGCGCGGGCAGCCCCACGGCGTGCCGGCGAATCGAAGACCTGGATCGGGTTTGCAGCATGTCGCACCTCCGGGGTTCCACGATGGCGCGGCCGGGAAAACAATGAGGGACCGACCGGCGGTCAGTCCCTCTGCCAATCCCGTCAGTGCCGCGAGCGCCTACGTCTATGCTACCAGAAGATCCGGGGGCCGGGAACACGCCCGCGGCAGGCGCTGCGCGCGGCCCACCCAGGTCACCGGGGCGCCGCCGCCTCCCCGGCGGACGGCGCCGACATCTCCCACTCGAGGACCGTCTGGAGGAACCGCGTCAGGTCGGACATGCCGGTCACCATGTACCTGGCGGCCGTCGGCGGCGGACCCGTGCCCACCCTGATCGTCACCGCGGCATCGCCGAGCGCCAGGAACGCATCCTCGTCGGTCGGATCGTTGCCCGCGTAGAGCACCACGCACCGGTCGCGCCAGTCCCTGCCCGCGAGCTGCTCGAGCAGCCACACCGCCGCCAGCCCTTTGTCCCAGTCCATCGCGGGCCGCAGTTCCAGCACCATCTTTCCCCGGCGGATCTCGACCCGGCCGGGCGGAAGCCGCGAAACTTCCTCCAGCACCGCCTGGCGGACCGCATCGGCCTGTTCCCGGCGGACGAGCCGGTAGTCGACGCTAGCGCTCACTCCCTTGTCCTCGATGACGACGCCGCGGATGCTGCGCAGTCGGTCGCGCAGTCTCCGGCTGCATCCCGCGATGAGGGCCCGGACCTCGGCGGCGTCCCGGCGCTCGGCGGCCCAACCCGGCCCCGTGATCTCGAAGCCATGATTCCCCACGTAGACAAGGTCCTGGAGGCCGACGCGATCCTTGAGCTCCTGCATGGCCCCGGCGCTGATGACAGCGACATCGCACCAGGGGCGGCGCGCCAGCCGCGCGAGCACTCCGCGGGTCAAGGACGACAACGTCCCGTCCCCGGGGCGGTCCTCGAGGAGCGCCAGTGTACCGTCGAAGTCGAGGAGCACGGCCAGGTGCCCACGGGATTGGACAAGGGATCGGATCGCCTCGAGATCCTCCCATGCCGATCGCGTCGCCACCCGACGGGCGAGCAGGTGTCCAGCCGCGCGGATGTGCTGCTCCATCCAGTGGTAGACGTCCCGCTGCCGCAGGTGACCCCGCATCTGAAGCATGCGCTCCCGACGCTCGGCGGCCGGCATGTGCAGGGCCCTGACCAGCGCGTCAACGGTGCCGTCCGCATCGAACGGATTGATGGTAACAGCCCAGGGCGCTTCGTCCGCGGCGCCGGCGAGTTCGCTGAGCACCAGCACGCCGCGGCCGTCAACCTGTGCCGCGACAAACTCCTTGGCGACCAGGTTCATCCCGTCCTGAAGCGACGACACCAGGCAGAAGTCGGCCATGCGGTACAGCGCGGCCATGCCGGCCGGGGCCAGGGGGCGGGGGATGTGGACCACCGGCTGATAGGACTCGGAACCGTAGGTCGCGTTGATCCGTTCGATCGCGGCCTCGACTTGATCCTGGAGGTCGCGGTAGGCCTTGATCCGCGTCCGGCTGGGCGCCGACTTCTGTACGAAGACGAGCCGGCCACGCAGGCCCGGATGCCTCTGCAGCATCATCTCGATGGCGCGAAGCCGCTCGGGAATCCCTTTCGTGTAGTCGAGGCGATCGACACCCACGCCAAGAAAGCGGCCATCAAGACGCAGCCGGTTCCGCAGCCGCACCATCCATCGCTCGCATGCCTCAGACGTTGCCAGGTGTTCCCAGGCGTCG
The DNA here is from genome assembly GCA_037443565.1 of Armatimonadota bacterium. Taxonomy (GTDB): domain Bacteria; phylum Sysuimicrobiota; class Sysuimicrobiia; order Sysuimicrobiales; family Humicultoraceae; genus Fervidifonticultor_A. The sequence continues at coordinate 5,074 of JBBIOB010000034.1, forward strand.
ACGTCGATGCTGATGGGAAGCGCCTGCACCGCCGTGCGCCGCCCCGCGTACTCGACGACGCCTTCCTCCCGGTCGACGTCAGCGCCGAGCTCGTGCTGGGCGCAGTCGAAAAAGTTCTCGACGAACCGGGGCAGGTGAAACCCGACCAGGTCGTTTGCCAGCAGCCCCTCGACGAGCTCGGCACTCTGCGGGCAGATGCGCAGCACATCCCACGACGGCCACGGGATGTGCCAGAACTGCATGAGAAACGCATCAGGCCGCTGCCGTCTGATGTATGCGGGACAAACAGCGAGATGATAGTCCTGCACCCACACCACGGCGTCGCCGGAGACCATGTCGAGGGTTGACTCGGCATAGCGCCGGTTGACTTCCTGGTAGGCGGCCCAGTGCCGGCGCGTGAAGCGTGCCTTGTCTACCGCCAGGTGGAAGAGCGGCCACAGCGCCTGATTCGCATAGCCATTGTAGAACCGATCGACGTCGTCTTTGGTCAGGCGCACGCGGCGCAGCGTGTAGGCTCCAGCGCCGGGAGGCACCTGCACGCGGTCCCGCTCGTCGGTCACCTCGAAGTCCGCGTCGCCGCTACCCCAGGCCACCCAGACGCCCCCTGTGGCCTGGAGCACAGGATCCAGCGCGGCGACAAGGCCGCCGGGAGGGTTCTCGACTTCGAGCCCCCCCTCCCGGCGATGATGCACGTAGGGCTCGCGGTTGCTGACGACGATCAACTGCCGGTCACCCAGCAGCTCGCGAACCGCGGCCTGGACTTGAACGAGACGTTCGGGCTGTCTGGGTGTCTCCATGATCTCACTCCCCGCGCAGCGCGGCGACGGTCTCGCCGGCCCGGAAGGGAGGGGCGACGCAATGCAACGGTCGATGATGTGGTGGTTTCATTATAACAGGATGGTGAGGGATACCCTGATGTGGACGCGTGCGTGTTGTGTCTTGACAACACGCGCTCCTGTGCGTAAGGTAGCACGCAACAACGGTCCGCGCGGTGCCGGAGGCCTGGCGACGCGGATCCGGCAGGTCGAGGAAGTGCGCCTAGCGTTCCGCGGCCGTACCCCGGCCGGTCTGGTCCAAGCGGCGCAGGCGGAGACCCCATCCGCTACACCGTCGGGAGAGAAGCCCTGACGGGCAGGTTCCTCAGCACAAACGACATCGGAGCCTGACCAGTGTCGGAGCGCCGTTCGACACCTGTGCCATCGACATGGGAGCGCGAGCGGGATGCCTGCGGGGTCGGATTCGTCGCCGACCGCCGGGGGCGGCACAGCCACGCGATCCTGAGGCGGGCGCTCGCCGCCGTGGCCGCCATGAGCCACCGCGGCGCGCTGGCCGCCGACGCGAAGACCGGCGACGGCGCGGGTGTGCTGACGCAGATCCCCTACACCCTGCTGCGCCGCGACCTCAGCCTGAGGACCCCGAACGCCGATCTGGGCCTGGGGATGCTCTTCCTGCCGCAGGAGGTGGATGCCTCGCGCGAGGCCTGGACGCTCGTCGCGTCCGCGCTCGATGAGTGCCGGGTACCCGTTCTCGGCTGGCGGATCGTGCCCACCGACCCGACCGCGCTGGGCGAGCACGCGCGCCGCACACTCCCCGAGATCGCCCAGGTCGCCGTCGGCCGGCCGCGCGGATGCGACGACGAGGCCTTCGAGCGCGCCCTCTACCGGGCGCGCCGGCTGATCGAGCGGGGGGCTGCCTCACGCGGGCTCGGGCTGTCCATCCCCTCGCTCTCGCGTGCCACGGTCGTCTACAAGGGCCTGTTCGTCTCGCCGCAGCTTCCCAAGTTCTACCCCGACCTCGAGAACCCGGCGTTTGAGACCGCGATCGCGGTCTTCCACCAGCGGTATAGCACCAACACCTTCCCGTCATGGGCCCTGGCGCAGCCGTTCCGGCTGCTGGCGCACAACGGCGAGATCAACACGCTGCAGGCGAATGCGACCTGGATGGCCGCGCGTGAGGCGCTGCTGGGCTCGCCACTGTGGCCGGACGGCCTTGGCGACCTGCGGCCGGTCATCCAGGCGGGCGGCAGCGACAGCGCGATGCTCGACAACGTGCTGGAGCTGCTCCGGCGCAGCGGCCGCAGCCTCCTGCACGCGCTGCTCATGCTGGTCCCGGCCGCCTGGGAAGGCATCGTGGATCTGCCGGACTACGTGCGCGGGTTCTTCGAGTACCACGCGTGCCTGACCGAACCGTGGGACGGTCCGGCGGCGCTGGCCTGTTCGGACGGGCGGTTCGCCGCGGCCGCCCTCGACCGCAACGGGCTGCGGCCAGCCCGCTACACCATCACCCGCGACGGCCTGGTGCTGGTCGCCTCGGAGGCCGGCGTCCTCGAGGTCGCGCCGGAGCAGATCATCGAGCGCGGCCGGCTGGGCCCCGGACAGGCCCTGGCGGTGGACACGCACAAGGGCATTGTCCTGCACGACGATGAGGTCAAGATGCTGTGCGCCGCGCAGCGGCCGTACGGCGACTGGGTGGTGCAACACCTCATCCGGCTCGGCGAGCGGCGCGACCCGGCGCTCCCCGCGGCACAGCCACGCCTCGCGGCGGCCGACCTCGTGACCCTGCAGCGCGTGTTCGGGTATGCGGGGGAGGATGTGCTTCGCGTGTTGCGGCCGATGGTCGACGAGGGCAAAGACCCGGTCTTCTCCATGGGAGACGACACACCGCTGGCGGCCCTGACGGAGCAGCCCCGCGCGCTGCCCGAGTACTTTCGGCAGCGATTCGCGCAGGTGACCAACCCGCCGATCGACCCGCTGCGGGAGCGGCTGGTGATGTCGCTGGCGGGATACCTCGGACCGAGGGGCAACGTGCTCGAGGAGCGGCCCGAGCATGCCAGGCTGATCTACCTCCCCTCGCCCGTGCTCACCGCGGCCATGATGGATGAGATCCGCGCGTGCGCGCCGGCGCCGGTGGCGAAACGCTCGACGCTGTTCGATGCGCGCGGGGGACCGGACGAGATGGGCCGCGCGCTGGAGGCGCTGGTCGCCTCTGCCTGCGACGCGGCGCGGTCGGGCGTCGGCGTGATCGTGCTGTCCGATCGGGGTGTAGACGCCGATCACGCGCCGATCCCGATGCTGCTCGCGACGTCGGCGGTGCACCACGGCCTCATTCGAGCCGGTCTGCGCGGCCTCGTCGGACTGATCGTGGAGTCCGGCGAGGCGCGTGACATCCACCACGTCGCCTGCCTGATCGGGTACGGCGCCAGCGCGGTCTACGCGTACCTGGCGCTCCAGACGGTCGTCGCCGACGCCGGAGACGAGCAAGAGGCCCGGCGCCGCATCGAAGCCTGGCGCGAGGCGGTCGAGGCCGGGCTGCTCAAGATCATGTCGAAGATGGGCATCAGCACGTTATCAGCCTATCACGGCGCCCAGGTCTTCGAGGCGGTCGGACTCGCGCCTCGCCTGGTCAGCGCGTACTTCCCCGGCACCCCCTCGCAGGTCGGCGGCGCAGACCTGGACGAGATCGCCCGGATCGTCCTGCGCCGGCATGCCGAAGCGTTCCGCGCCACGGGACCGCTGCTCGAGACAGGATGGCTCAGATACCGCAAAGGCGGAGTATATCACGCTTTCAACCCCGAGGTCATCAAGGCGATCCACCGCATCGCCGGCGTCAGGCCGCAGGTTGACAGCACAGGTGACGCCAACGGACGTCACACCGATGGGCGCCATGCCCTGACGGCTCTGGTCGACGGCCGGCCGCCCGTGGCGCTGCGCGACCTCCTCGAGTTCACCCCAGGGGATCCGGTTCCGCTCGAGGAGGTCGAGCCCGCATCAGCGATCGTCACGCGGTTCGTCATCTCGGCGATGTCGCACGGCGCGCTCTCGCTGGAAGCGCACACCGCCCTGGCCATCGCCGCGAACCGCATCGGCGCGCGTTCCAACTCCGGTGAAGGCGGCGAAGACCCCTCACGCTATCCGCGCCGGGCGGGCGGCGACTGGGCCAACAGCACGATCAAGCAGATCGCCTCGGCCCGGTTCGGGGTCACCCCGGCCTACGTCGTCTCGGCCGGCGAACTCGAGATCAAGATGGCCCAGGGCAGCAAGCCGGGCGAGGGGGGCCAGCTCCCGGGCCACAAGGTGAGCGGGGAGATCGCGCGCATCCGCCGGTCGCAACCTGGCATCACGCTCATCTCCCCACCACCGCACCACGACATCTACAGCATCGAGGACCTGGCGCAGCTCATCTACGACCTGAAGGCGGTGCACCCCACGGCGCGCGTGGCGGTCAAGCTCGTGGCCGAGACCGGCGTCGGGACCATCGCGGCCGGCGTGGCCAAGGGGTTCGCCGACACGATCCAGATCAGCGGCGCCGACGGCGGCACCGGCGCCTCGCCGCTGGACTCGATCAAGCACGCCGGCCTGCCGTGGGAGATCGGCCTGGCAGAGACGCAGCGGGTGCTGGTCGAGTCCGGGCTGCGCGGCCGCGTGCGGCTGCGCGTCGACGGCGGCCTGAAGGCGGCCCGCGACGTGGTGATCGCGGCCATGCTCGGCGCCGAGGAGTTCGGGTTGGGCAGCGCGGCGGTCGCGGCCCTGGGCTGCGTGATGGCGCGGCAGTGCCACCTCAACACCTGCCCGGTCGGCATCGCCACCCAGCGCGAGGACCTGCGCCGCAAGTTTCCAGGCCGGCCCGAGAACGTCGTCAACTACCTGCTCGGCCTCGCCGAAGAAGTCCGAGTGCTGCTCGCGCGCCTGGGCGCGCGCCGGCTCGACGAGGTCGTGGGGCGGGCGGACCGGCTGCGGCCGAAGCCCGACGCCCGGCTGGACGTCGCCACGCTGCTGGCGACCCTTCCGGGCCCTGACGACCCCCGCCCCCGGCGCGGCGCCACGGCCCGCAACATGCGGCCCGACGAGCCGTACGACGAGCTGCACCTGATGCCCCTGCTGTCCGCGATCGCCACCGGGCAGCCGGTGGAGCTGCACCTGCCGTTGCGCAACACGCACCGCGCGGTCGGCGCGCGCCTGGCCGGGGCGCTCGCGCAGCGGTACGGCGAGGCCGGGCTCCCCGAGGGCTCGGTGCGTCTGCACTTCGCCGGCGCGGCCGGACAGAGCTTCGGCGCCTTCCTGGTGCCCGGCATGCACCTGCAGCTGGTCGGCGAGGCCAACGACTATGTCGGCAAGGGCATGGCCGGCGGCGAGATCGCGCTCGCCCCGCCTGCGCCGCTGCTGGCCGAGAGCTGGCGCCACGTGATCGCGGGCAACACGCTGCTCTACGGCGCGACCGGCGGCCGGCTCTTCGCCGCGGGCCGCGTGGGTGAGCGCTTCGCGGTGCGCAACAGCGGCGCCTCGGCCGTGGTGGAAGGCTGCGGCGACCACGGCTGCGAGTACATGACCGGGGGCACAGTCGCAGTCCTCGGCGAGACCGGACGGAACTTCGGGGCGGGCATGACCGGCGGGGAGGCGTTCGTGTACGACGAGACCGGGACGTTTCCGCTGCGCTACAACACGCAGTTAATCACGATCACCCGCCTCGAGATCGATGATCCGGCCGCCGCCCGGCTGCGCGACCTGATTGCCGAGCACCACCGGGCCACGAAGAGCCGCCGGGCCCGGATGCTGCTTGGCAACTGGGAGGCCCACCTGATGAAGTTCTGGAGAGTAACGCCGAAGGCGGCGGCCCCGGTGGCCGTGCCCGCCGGGCGCGCGGCGCCGGTCCGGAACCCCCGCTAACCTTCGATGGCCCGGTGGACGCGCCGCATAATCGGCACGCCGCCGACGATGAGGATGACCTCACTTGCCAGCAGCGGCGGCAGCAGGATGACGAACGGCACCGCGGTCAGCACCGACAGCATGAGCGCGACGGCCAGGGCGATCGTCACGGCGTAGACGGCCGCGCCTAGATAGGGCGAGCGTCGGCCGATCGCCGCGCACAGCGACGCGCCGATCAGATTGGCGGCCGGCATGAACAGGAGCTCCCAGGGACCCACATGCGGGCTCGTGGTGTTGCTCAGGAAGTTGCCGAGCACGAACGCGCCTATCAGGTGCGGCCGCCAGATCACCAGCGACTTCAGCGCCTCGGGTATCCGAAACTGCACCGGACCGTAGCTCAGGGGCGCCAGCAGGATCGTCAGCGCGGCATAGGCCGCCGCGACCACGGTGATCTCGGCGAAGACGCGCATCATTCTTCCGGCTTCGGCCATCGGACCGTGACCGTGGTGTGCACCCCCCCGCGCACGTTGTAGTCGAGCGCCAGCTCCATCCACTTGGGATCGACCGCGTCGACCAGATCGAGCAGGATGCGGTTGGCGGCGTGCTCCTGGTAGATCCCGACGGTGCGGTACGAGTGCAGGTAGTACTTGAAGGACTTCAACTCGAGCACGGACTCCTGGGGGACATACCGGACGGTCAGGCGGCCGAAGTCCGGCAGGCCCGACCACGGGCACACCGCCGTGAACTCATCGGTCGAGATCTCGACCACGGCGTCGCTGCCTGGATACTCATAGGGGAACGTCTCCAGGCGCGCGGCGTTGATACGGCCGTAGCCCTCGACGTCCCACCGCTGGTCGACGAGGGCCTCCGTGCGCGGCTGGTCGGACCGGTTCATGGCGCTCCCTCCCGTGGGCCGTCCTGCTCTGGATAATACGCGGGGCCGGGAGTGCGAACAACCGGGGTCAGGGGAGGGCCAGGATGTAGGCCCCGCGGGGCAGCACGGCGAAACCCTTCGGCGGACATGGGTCTGTAGGAGGCCGCGATGTCGGTCATCGGCAAGGCCACACGGCGGACGGAGGGCCTGGAGAAGGTCACCGGCGCGGTACGCTACACGGGGGACCTCAGGCTCCCCGGCATGCTCTACGCGCGGCTGCTGCTGAGCCCGCATCCCAGGGCCCGCGTGGCCAGGCTGGGACGGGACGAGGCCCTGGCGGTTCCCGGCGTGGTGGGTGTCGCGACAGCCGAGGACCTCGCCCGACTGGGGAGCGGGGCGCGCGATCAGCTCGCCGGGACGGTCACGCGGTATTCCGGCCAGCCGGTCGCGGTCGTGCTCGGCGAGACTGAGCAGGCAGCGGTCGACGGCCTCGAGGCGCTGCGCGCGGCCAGCACCTTCGAGCCGCTGCCCGCGGTCCTGACCATCGATGAGGCCCTGCGCGACGGCGCGCCGCTCGTCCGCGAGTCTGCCGAGGTCGAGGAGGGCGACGCGCAAGCGCACGCGACGGTGGCCGTCGAGCAGCACCGGGGAGAGCGGCCCAGCAACCTGGCCAACCGGGTCACCTTCGTGCGCGGGAACGCGGACGAGGGCCTCCGGCAGGCCGAGGTCATCGTCCGCCGCACCTACACCACCTCCCGCATCCACCAGGGGTACATCGAGCCGCAGTCCGTGGTGGCGACGAGCGACTCAGTCACCGGCGAGTTGGCGATCTACACCTCGACGCAGGCGCTCTTTTATGCGCGCGCCGAGGTTGCGAAGGCGCTCGACATGCCGCAGCAGCAGGTCAGGGTGGTCGCGATGCCCGTCGGCGGCGCGTTCGGCGGCAAGATCTGCCTCTTCGAGCCGCTGGCCGGTGCGCTCGCCCTACTGGCGAAGCGACCGGTGCAGCTCGTCCTGACGCGCAGCGAGGACTTTCTGGCGACCGAACCCGGCCCGGCCACGCACATCGAACTCGAGCTCGGCGCGGCGCGGGACGGTGCGCTGCTGGCCCTGCGCGCCAGGGTGCACTTTGACTCCGGATGCGAGCCGGGGTCGCCCCTGTCGATCTGCGGTCTGCTGCTCGGCGGATACTACAAGTTCCCGAACCTGTCGATCGAGCTCGTGGACGTACTGACCAACAAGCCGCCGATCGGCGCATATCGCGCCCCTGGAGCGCCGCAGGCGACATTCGCGATCGAGTCGGCGATGAGCGAGCTGGCGGACAAGCTGGGCGTGGACCCGATCGCCATCCGTCTCCGCCACGCCTCGGCCCCAGGCGACCCCCTACCGCACAACCGGCCATGGGCCAGGATGGGCCTGCGGGAGGTCCTCGAGGCCCTCGACCGCCATCCCATGCGAAAACGTCCCAAGGGCCCAGACGAGGGCATCGGCGTTGCGGTGGGCGGGTGGCTGGGGGGCCTGGAGTCCGCCACCGCGTGCATCCGCGCCAATACCGACGGGACGTTCCAGGTGCTGACCGGCGCCATCGACATCACGGGCACCGCGACCACCATGGCGTTGATCGCCGCGGAAGCACTCGGCGTGACGCCGGATCAAATCCGGGTCGTCACGCCGGACAGCAGCCAGGCGCCGTATGCCGGCATGTCGGGAGGCAGCAAGATCACCTACACGGTCGGCAAAGCGGTCCAGCTCGCCGCTGAGGACACCCGGCGGCAGATCCTGAACATCGCCGCCAGCCACCTCGAGGCCCGGGTAGAGGATCTCGAGATCGCCGGGGGCGCGGTCCGCGTGAAGGGCTCGCCGACGGTCACGCTGTCGCTGGCCGAGATTGCGACGATGAGCATGCGCTTCGGCGCCAAGTATCCCCCGGTCTTTGGCCAGGGGTCGACGGCCATCACCCGGCAGTCGCCCGGATTCGCGGGACACCTGGTCAGGGTCAGGGTCGACCGGGAGACCGGCGCGGTGACGGTTCTCGAGTATGCGGTCGCGCAGGACGTCGGTCACGCCCTCAATCCGCCCGCGATCGAGGGCCAGATGCTGGGCGGCGTCGCCCAGGGCATCGGCTGGGGGCTGCTGGAACAGGTGGCCTACGACGAGGCGGGCAACCTGCTCACCGGCACGCTCGCCGACTACGCGCTGCCCAGGGCCGCGGTCGTGCCGCGCATCGAGACCATCGTGGTCGAGGTGCCCTCAGACGACGGCCCGTTCGGCGCGAAGGGCGTGGGCGAGCCGCCGGTCGTCCCGGCGGCGGCGGCGATCGCCAACGCCATCGCGGATGCGACGGGGGTACGGTTCACCGAGCTGCCGCTCACGGCGGAGCGGATCGTGCGCGCTCTGCGCGGCGCCCAATAGGAAGCGGGCGCCCTGGAGGGAAGCAGCGCCCTCACGTCGAATGGTTGCCCAGTTCGCACAGGCGACGGCGGGAAACTGGACCACCGTCGGCTGCCTGCGCGGAACACTTGGCCGTGCAGCCGGAGGTGAAGGATAGAGATGAGAATGTCGCAGGGGCATCGGATGGCAGTCGTCGCACTCCTTGCGGCGGCCCTGGTGATCACAGCCAGCGTGCCGGCATCGGCCGCGACGTGGATCCAGCTCAGGTACTGGCCGAGCAACATCTTGACCACGGACATCGGCAACACGGCGAACTCCGGCCTCTTCGGTCTGACGCTTCGCCGTGACTTCATGGGCGGCCAGTGGGCCGGCAGCTTCAACTTTGACACCGGTGGGGTCTCGAACTGGACCGGCGGTGGAGGGACTCAGCTCTCCAATCGGTTTTGGAATGTCAACCTGCACCGCAACTTCCCTATACAGTCCGGCATGGCGAGCCTGTACGTGGGATACGGGGGCCACAACTTTGAGGACACCGCCTTCCCATTCTACGTCCGCGTCAGCGGCTTCCGCGTGGGCGCCGACGTCAAGATCAACTTCCGGAACAACCTGTACGTCGTTGGCGACGTGTCGTTCACTCCAAGACAGACCGGCGAGCAGCTCAACTTCAACCTTGGAGGAGTCGTGAGCGTCCCCATGTCGGTGGGGAACTACCGCGTGGGGCTGGGGTACATGGCCAACGCGTGGGGCGCCGAGGTCGGGTACCGATGGATCCATCTTCATTACGATCCCGTGATCATGTGCGGCGGCTCCACGCCGTGTGGGATCAACTGGACCGGTCCGTACATTGGCGTGAACATCGCCCTACCGTAAGCATTGCGCGATCGTGGCGCGCGACGAGGGGCCGGGGGCATGCCCCCTGGCCCCTCGCGGTTCTACCGCGGGTTGCACACCAGGAGTGCGCCTGACTATGATGGGTGATGCAAGCGACCTAGCGGGGACGTAGCTCAGCGGGAGAGCACCTGCTTTGCACGCAGGGGGTCGCCGGTTCGAATCCGGTCGTCTCCACCAATCCAGTCAGGACGCGGGTTTCAGCCGTTTTCGCCCCCTCAGAAGGGGCCCAAAAAGCAGGTGCTCACCCCGCATGCACCTTCCGGGCCGCCGCCGACGCCTTCCTGCTCAGCCGCCGGGTCGGCAACTGTTCGGCCCGCACCCTGGAAGCCTACGAAGCCAACCTGACGCGCTTTGAGCGCACCCTCGCGATCCAGCCCCTCGAGGACGCCGAACCCCTGGCCATCCAGCGGTACCTGACGAGCCTCCACGACCGCATGAAGCCGGTCAGCGTCCACCAGCACTTCCGCACGCTGAAGACGTTCTTTGCCTGGTCGTCGGAGGTCGAGGTCGAGCTCTACCAAGCAACCCCATGCGCGGCATCACGATGCGGCCTCCCAAGACCCTCCCTCGGGTACCTGAGGACGCCCACGTCCAGAAGCTCCTTCGGATGCAAGCCGCAATCAGGTGCGCCATTCGGAGTTGTGAGCCTACCACACCCCCCTGGTGAAGAGGGAGTGGGATAGAGCCTGCTCGTCACCGCCTGACCGGCTGTGAAAACGCCACAACCGGCACCTGCTAGACCATGAAGAGCGGCGTCGCCGGCCGACCCAAAGAGCGGCCGCCTTCACTGAGTGCGAACAGGGAATAGTCTTGTCGAAGGATTTCCGGGGTAGGCCGGAAATGCTAGACTACAGGGGCTCTCCCAAGATGAAGAAACCATCGCGGAGGCGCAGGATGTCCAAAGCCGATGAGCACGAGGCGCTGGTGCGGGCGGGCGAAGCCAGGGAGGCTGGTGTGGCGGACCTGCTGAGTTTCTACGCCCGTGTAGAAGAAGTGTATGCCAACGCATCCAGGGCGCTCGAAGAAGACCAGATCGCCTTCGCCACGACGAACGTCACCAACCCCCGGCAAGCGCGGTAGAAAGTTTGCCAACCTGGGGAGAGATTCTCAAGGAACTCCAGAAGGCCAAGGCGCCTGAAAGCGGCGGCCCCGACTTTGACGGCGTCCGTCGAAGGTATCTGAAGGCTCTCCAGCAGCGCACGGGAAGGGCGGTCATCCTGTACACGACCGCGTTCCTGGAGTCGCGCTCGATCCCCCCGGCCGACCTGCAGATTAGCCTCGCCGACATGATGGGTCTTATGGAGGCCTGCTCGAACATCGAGGAGCGTCGCGTAGACCTGATTCTCCACAGCCCCGGTGGCTCGGCCGAGGCAGCGGAGTCGATGGTCGAGTATCTCCGAAAACGATTCGACCACATTAGGGTCTTTGTGCCCGTAGCCGCCATGTCGGCCGCGACAATGCTGGCGCTATCCGCCGACGAGATCATCATGGGTCAGCATTCTCAACTTGGTCCGATCGATCCGCAGTTCATTGTCGCGACGCCGGAAGGTCCCCGATCTGCGCCCGCCAAAGCCATCCTGAACCAGTTCGAACTGGCAAAGCAGCAATGCAAGGATACCGCGAACCTGCCAGCATGGCTGCCCATTCTGCGGAGTTACCTCCCCGGCCTCCTTACGCAGTGCGAGGACTCCCGCAAACTCGCCATCACAATGGTCTCATCCTGGCTGAAGCGGTACATGCTCGCGGGTGATCCCGAGTCAGAACAGAAGGCCGATCAGATTGCCAACTGGTTCGCGGATTACGAGGCTTTCCAATCGCATGGGCGCAGGGTCGGTCCCGACCAAGCGATAGAGAAAGGGGTGAAGGTGACGCGCCTAGAAGCAGACGGGGAATTGCAGGACGCCGTGCTCTCCGTCCACCACGTTGCTATGCACACCTTTTCCGGAACGCCCGCGTCGAAGATCATTGAGAACCATCACGGTCGGGCGTGGGTCAAGATGACCGGCCAAGTAGTTCTTCGTGCAGAAGGCCCACCACAGCCGGTACCAAGCCCCGGCGGACGGCCCCCGAGTAGGGCCGAACGTCGGCGGCTACAGCGTGGCGGACGGTGAAGCACGCCTGCCTCGCCCACGTCAGTCCTTCGCCCATCCGCCTTCCACGTCTTGCACGCAGGGGGTCAGGGGTTCGAATCCCCTCGTCTCCACCAGCCCAGCCGTACGCTCCAGGAGGCGTCCGACGCTCCAGGAGGAATCTGGGGATCCTGCGCCGGCGGCGGCACTAGCCGTAAGAGGAAGACTCCCGATGACGCCGAACCACTCCCTCTGGAGTCGGAACGTGCGACGGTGGACAACCCTGGCAACCGCCGCCGCTGGGCTGACCAATCAACACAAGACTGGAGGCGAACGATGCGTAGAGCACTCATAGCACTGGCGCTGGCGGTCGCGTTGATCGTGGTCTCATCTGCTCCTGCCTCCGCCACGAACCGGTTCCAGTTCCGGCTCGTGCCGGGCTCCGGGACATGGCAGCAGGATCCACCATTTTTCTTCGACCTGCCGGTTCACTTCTCCACAGCGATCTTTGGGTTCACCGGCTTCCTGATGCTCCCCGGACAGCGGTGGGGCCTGAGGCTCAACATCGACACGGGAGGCCTGAGCAACCTGCAGGGCGATTTCCTCATCTATGATAGCGGCCACTGGCGGAACTACGAGCTTGCTGTGGGTGTCCCCTTCACCCTGGGGAGCGCCCACGTCACGCCGTTCTTGGGCTTCGGCAGTCAGAAGGCAGACTTCAGCGAATTGGGTACCGTAATCACCCGGCAGGAGGCCAACGGCTTCGTGTTCGGCGCCGACGTGTGGGTGCCGATCTCCGGGCGGTGGTACTTTGCCGGGAGCGCGACTTTGGGGCCGAGCCACGCGTTCAAGTACACCAACAGTCCGCCGGCCGATCCCCGGGCGGAGGGTCTGTCGAACTTCGCGCTGTACTCGGCCGGGATCGGCTACAAGCTGCCGGGCGACATGGCCAAAGTCGAGCTCGGCTGGCGGTCCGGCGGGTTCACTAACACGCAGATCACCAGTGGGGATGCTGGTGTGCTCAACTCGGCCGTGCGGTGGCAGGGTGTCTACCTGGGCGTGACGATCCACCGGTAGGTCGCGCTCGTCGACTTGAACGGCGCGAGAGAGCCGGGACGGTGTCCCGGCTCTCTCGATGTCTCGGCCGCGGGATCCACGTGTACGTCGCGCCAGTATCGACCTTCGGACCCGCCCCAGTCAATCCAGCAGCCGACGCACCGGCTGCTCGTGGGCTTCCAGCGCCGATCTGCCGTACAGGACGAGGCGAACCCGCCGGACAGAGCGCAGCCGTGGTGCCGTCTCCGCAATCGCGCGCAGCGCGATCTCGGCCGCCTCCTCCACGGGGTAGCCGAACGCGCCGGTCGAGATCGCGGGAAAGGCCACTGAGGCAAGTCCCCGCTCATCGGCCAGGTGGAGCGCCCCCCTGTAGCACCTCGCGAGCAGGTCGATCTTCACTCCGGCGACATCCCGCTCCATGACGCCTCCCTTCCCCGAGAGTTCCATCGCTTCACGTCAGGGTCTCGACCTTGGCGCCGACGGCCCTGATGAGATCCTGGGGATCGATCCAGATCTGCAGCCCCCTGATCCCTGCGCTCACGCTGATGCGCGGATGGTCGAGCACTGAGCGGTCCACGTATGCGGGGTATGGCCGCTTGGTGCCGAGCGGCGAGACGGCACCTTTGATGTACCCCACCAGACGTGCGAGCTCCGAGGCATCCACCATCTCGACGCGCTTGACCTCGGCCGCCCTCGCGAGGGCGCGGAGGCTCAACTCCTGATCTCCCGGGACCAGCGCCAGGAGCACCTGACCGCCGTCGGTCCGGACGACGAGGGTCTTGAATACTTGAGACGGAGTCAGCCGAAGCCGCGCAGCGGCTTCGGCGGCGGTGAAGTCATGAGCCTCAAATTCCAGCAGTTCGTATGGAACCCCGAGGGCATCAAGGACCTGCGTGGCGCGGGTGCGGCTCACTCCTGAGGGTTCGGCAGTGGCCTGGCGCCGACCCTGCGCACGGAAGCGGGCGCGACACTCGTGTCGCGCCCGAACATGGAGGCCCCGGGTAGGTCAGGCATTCTCTCGGTACTCCGCGCGGGTGACTGGGCTTTCCTGCCTGGTGCCTTGCTGAGGAGGCGTTGGTCCGCTTCTTGGTCGCGGCCTGCTCCTGCCCTCGCCAGGGGTTGCCTCAGTTCTACCCACCGAGAGCGCCCGCAGTACCCGGGGCCCTAGGTCAATTTCACGATATCGCGGGCCCCGGGGGCTGCCTATCAGGTCGGGACCCGATTCGTCCAGGCAGGGCGTCGCGCGGGCTCCTCGGCGACCGGCCAGGGCATGCCGGCGCCCGCGCTGAATAGGGACCTCGTGAGCGTCCGCCCCCCACCAGTCACCCTCCACCCGGGCCTGAGCCCCACCCTCATCGAGGTCGGCGAGGTCCCGCCGGGGCCGTTCGTCCCGGCCAGGTTCCAGGAGGAGGCCCTGGCCGCGCTGGCCGCCGGCGACGTGCTGGTCTCGGCGCCCACGGGCAGCGGGAAGACGTGGATCGCGCAGGAAGCCATCAAGTCGCAGGTCGCCGGCTCCGGCCAGACCTGGTACACCACGCCGCTGAAGGCCCTTTCGAACCAGAAGTTCCGGCAGTTCCAGCGCCTGTTCGGCGAGGACGCCGTCGGCCTGCTGACCGGCGAGCGCCGGATCAACCCGCGCGCGCCGATCATCGTCGGCACCACCGAGATCCTCCGCAATATCCTCTACGGCGGCACTGAAGGGATTGGATTCATCGTGCTCGACGAGGCGCACTACCTGGGCGACGTCGAGCGCGGCACCGCGTGGGAAGAGGTGCTCATGCTCGCCCCGCGCGGCGCCCGACTGCTGCTGCTCTCGGCCTCGATTCCCAACGCCGACGAGCTGGCCGGCTGGTTGGGCGTCGTGCGCGGCCGCCAGCCGCGGGTCGTCTACGAGCACGAGCGTCCAGTGCCGCTCCGCCTGCTGCTGGCCGACCCGCGCGGCCGCCTGATGCCGCCCGCGCTTACCGGAAGGCCGAAGCGCGAAGAGCGGCGGGCCGGCTGGCTGGTCGAGCTGCTGCGGCAGCTCGACGCCGGACGGCTGCTGCCGGCCATCCTGTTCTTCCCCTCGCGGCGCGAGTGCGACCAGGCGGCCCGAGATCTCGCGCCCCTGCGGCAGCCCGATGCCGAGGACCGCGCGAGGGCGCTTGGGCGCTGGGAATCCGAGTACCCGACGCTGATGGGCCATCCGTTCAGGCACACGCTGATCCAGACGGGGATCGCGCCTCACCACGCCGGGCACCTGATGGGCTGGCGCCTCGCGGTCGAAGACCTCCTGGCGCGCGGGCTGATCCGCGCGGTCGCGGCGACCACGACTCTGGCCAGCGGGCTCGACGTGCCGGCCCGAACGGTGGTGCTGAGCACGCTCGTGCGCAACAGCCCGCACGGGCCGGTGGGACTCTCGGCGACCGAGTTCCAGCAGATGGCCGGCCGCGCCGGCCGGCGCGGCCGCGACCGGGTCGGCGTGGTGGTGATCCCGGCGGCCGACCGCAGCGAGGCGCACCTGGGTCTGGCTCTCGCCGAGGCCGAGCCCGAGCCGGTGGAATCGGCGTTCGCGCCGTCGTACACGCAGGTGCTGAACGTGCTCTCCCGCCGCTCGCTCGATGAGGCGCTCCGAGAGCTCGACCGCTCGTTTGCCGCCTACCAGGGACTGCAGGGCCGACGACCCCGCCTGCCCAGGCGGCTGCCGCCGGGTGTGATCGGCGAGGCGGCCTTGCGGGCCAGCGACGCGCTCGGTGCCGGGTTCCTGCTGCATGCTGCGGTGCTGCAGACGCTGGGCTACCTCGACCGCGAGGCGCGCCTCACGCAGGCCGGACGGTGGGCCATGCGGCTACGGCACCCGCGCCTGCTGGTGCTGGCCGAGCTGGTCCGCCGCGGACAGGTCCCCTCGGCCGGACCGCGGCTGGCGGCGTTTGCGGCCGCGCTCGGCACCGAGCGCCCGCCGCGGGCCGGTGGCACGAAGGCACGTCTGGCCGCGCTGTCGCACGTGGTCGACGAGGTGACGCGCCTCGAACACGAGCTGGGCCTGGAGCCCGATCCGGTGGCGGGTGAGTTCAAGGTCGAGTGGCACCGCGTCCGCCGCCGCGTGATGCCCTCGCCGGCCGAGCGCCGCGCCGACGCGGCGGAAGCCTGGGCGCGCGGCGCCGAGTGGATGAAGCTGGTGGCCGCGAGCGACGTCGAGGAGGGCGACTTGCAGCGGACGATCCTGCAGGCGGCGGAGATCCTGATGCAGTTGGAAGGCCTGCCCCAGCCGGCGCTGCGGCTGCTGGCGCGCGAGACGCGCGAGGCGATGCTGCGGCCGCCGGTGGTGTGAGGGATGCTTGCGGACCCCTCCGATCAGGACAGGTCTGGGTCCTTCGGAAGGAGTTCGAGGCCGACCTGACGCGCCGCCACACCGAGCGCGGCATCCCAGGAGGCAAACACCACAGGGGCCGCCAGACGGTCCTTGAGAACCAACGCGGAAGTCAAGTGGATGGCATCGTAGGCGCGAAGCTGATACCTCTCGGCGATATCCCCCGAAGTCATGATGATCGCATCGGTGACGTCGAGGTGAAGATACCTCCCCCACTCCGCGTTGAACTGCTGCAGAATCGCCCTGTAGCCCTGAGCGGATAGCACGCCCTCCCGAGACCGACGCGCAAACGCCGCTCGCGCCTCAACATATCCGATGGATGACGTGGCCACCAGTTGGGACCGTTCAACCGCATTGCGCACGAGCGCGGCATCCTCCTCTTCGAGGTAGATCTTCACGAGAGCGCTGGTGTCAAGGTAGAGCCTCATCGTCGATCTTCAAGGACGGCCTCTGCTACCGACCGGCCACGAACCTTCACGGGTCTGCGAAGTCCTCGAGGCTTCCCACCCTCCCAGTGTGCCGTGCCGTCCCGGAGCATCGCCTCAAGCCGCTCGTCGATCACCCCTGCTGGTGCCGACACCATCACCGCGACGGGCTCCCCGTGTTCTGTCACCACGATGCGCTCGCCCTCTTTGACACGCCGCAGGTAGTGGCTTAGGCGCGCCCTGAGCTCCCTCACGCCGACGGTCGCCATGAGACGCCCTCCCTTGTGACTACATTCTAGATACTTGTAGACACCGTCGCAATCCAAAGGCCATTGCCACAATTCTTAATCGGCCGAATGCAGACGATGACACGTGAACTTCCTTGGGGCTCCCACATGGAACCCCGTGGGCCGAGATAGCTCGATCCGTCAGGGGCGCAGCACGGCGTGCGCGATGCCCGACCTGCGGTGCGTGTAGGCGACGTGCACGAGTCCGGCGCCGTCGACCACGATCGCCGGATACGAGAACTCCCCCGGCCCCTCCTCGAGCGTCAGGACGGTGCGCCACGTCTCGCCGTCGTCGGTGCTCTCGCCGAGGCACAGCGGATAGCGCAGATCCCACTCCATCGGATCGCGGCCCAGGTCGGTGTCGTTGTAGGCCAGCCACAGGCGCCCATCGGGCAGCCGGACCATGTCGATCCCTGCGTTGGGATTCCTCAGCGTCGTGGGCCGCAGGTTGAGCCACGTCACACCGCCGTCTGAGCTCTCGACCCGCCAGGTCTGGCCGACCTTGGTGCGCATGAGCATCAGCAGCGTGCCCGTGCGCGTTTCCGCGAGGGTTCCCTGGATCATGGGGACGCCGCTGCCTGCGCCGATCGCCAGGCCGTCAAACCGCCAGTCGAGCGCGTGGCGGAGCACGTTCAGCCGCGCCACGCCGACCTGCCAGGACCGTTCGTCGTACACGGGCAGCAGCAGCTCATCGCCCAGGCGCAGCGGCTTGTTCTTAGTCAACACGCCCGAGCGGTCGAGCAGCACGACCTCGGGGCTCCAGGTACGCCCGTCGTCCACCGACACGCGCGCGCAGGGCCTGCCGCCCGTGCACCACGCTCCCCAAACCCTGAAGTAGACCAGCCAGACGACGCCGGGCGCGCCGAGGAACAACACAGGATTCCCGCATGGGTGCCCGTCGTGGGGCGCGACCTCCGCGGGCGGATCCCATGCCTGAGCGCCGGCGCGCCGCCGCGCGACGTACACGCTCGAATCTGGGAGGCCCTCGGCCGTCCCGCCGAACCAGGCGCCGAGCAGGTCGCCGCCGGGCAAGGGTAGCAGCGTCGCGCCGTGGCAGAACGCGGTGGGCAGCGGGTTCGTGGCGATCAGGCGGGCGATCAGGCGCACGGCCACGGCTACTTGTGGGCGGTCATCGTGATCCCGCGGATGATGGACTGCTGCAGGAACAGGAACAGCACCAGCGCCGGCAGCGCGGCCAGCGACGCGCCGGCCATGAGAATTCCATAGTCAATGTCGTACGCGCCTTGCAGCGCCCGAAGCCCGATAGGGAGCGTAAACATCTGCGGCGACGAGAGGGCGATCATCGACCAGAAGAACTCGTTCCAGGCAAAGGTGAACATGTAGATGACCAGGGCCGCCATCGCCGGCCGCGACAGCGGGAGGATCACATGCCAGAGGATGCGTAGATTGCCGCAGCCGTCCACCCGCGCGGCGTCGTCCAGTTCGTGGGGGATGTTCACGAAGAACTGCCGCAGCAGGAAGATCCCGATCGGCATGCCGATCATCGGCAGGAAGACCGCGGGATACGTGTTGAGCAGGTGGAGCCGGTTCATCAGGAAGTAGAGGGGGATCACGTTGACCTCGAGTGGGATCAGCATCGAGGACAGGAAGACCAGGAACACGGCGTCACGCCCCCACCAGCGCATGCGAGTGAACGCGTAGGCCGCCGGCACCGAGACCAGCACCGACAGCGCGGTCGTCGCGGTCGCCACCACGACGCTGTTGAGCAACCACCTGAGAAACGGCCATCGGGTGAGCACGACGTGGACATGGTCGAGCGTCGGCTCTGACGGGACGATCTGCGGGGGCGTGGTGAAGATCTCCGGCGTTGGCTTGACCCCGGTGGAGAACATCCAGAACAGCGGCGCGATCCAGAGCAGCCCCACCACCATCATGGCGGCGGTCAGCACATGGGACCAGGGACGGGCGCCGGTCATAGCTGCGACTCGTAGCCCAGCCAGCGGAACGACAGCAGCGTGAGCACCAGGATGATGGCGAACAGGACGACCCCCACCGCCGCGGCCTGACCCATCTCCAAGAACTCGAAGCCGTAGCGGTACAGGTACAGGGCCAGCACCTCGGAAGCCCGGCCGGGGCCGCCCGCGGTCATGATGAGCACCTGCCCGAAGACGATGAACCCTGAGATCGTCGTCAGCACCAGGGCGAACAGCACCGCCGGCCGGAGCAGGGGAAGCACGATCGAGAAGAAGACGCGTGCCCCCGAGGCGCCATCGATGCGGGCCGCCTCGTAGAGTTCGTCCGGGATGTCTTCCAGGGCCGCCCGAAACAGGACCATGCGGTACCCGGCCAGCCACCAGGCAGTGGTCAAGGCGATGGCGGGGATAGCCCAGCGCGGCTCGTTGAGGAACACCGGCGCGTCGATCCCCATCCCACGCAGGGCGATCAGGAGGATCCCGAAGTCGGGATCCATCATCCACCGCCAGATCAGGCCCACCACCGAGACTGTCAGCAGGTAGGGAAAGAAGAACCCGGCTTCGAGCCACCGCCCGACGCGACGGCGTCGGGCGCCGAAGATGAACAACGCCAGCAGCAGGCCGATGCCCGCGATCAGGGGGATCGCCAGACCCGCAAAGACGATCGTGTTCCGCAGCGCATTCCAGAAGCGTGGATCGCGGGCCAGGACGAGGTAGTTCCTGACGCCGGTGAATTCCACATCGCCCAGCAGATCCCACTTGAACAGGCTGATGTAGAACCCGTACAGCACCGGGCCCAGACGGAAGAGTACCCAGAAGGCCGCGAACGGCAGCAGGAAGAGCGCGACCTCGACGACTCGGCCGAGGTGGGAGCGGCGGGCCATCAGACGCGAGACATCCGCGGCGGGTGACCGGGGAGAGCGCCGCGCGGCGCCCTCCCCGCGGCAGCGCTAACTCCCGAGCACGCGATTGACTTCGGATTCCGCGCGGGCCAGCGCGTCTCTTGGCGCGAGCCGGCCGTTGTACGCCTCCTGGATGTGCGGCTCGATCGCCGAGTGCACCTGAGGCGCCTTCGCATGGATGAGCGGGTAGTGGACGTAGCCCCGGTTGGCCATGTCCGTGAACTTGCTCAGGGCGAGCTTCCACGAGTCGGACTCAAGCAGGTCCTTCGCGCGCTGGGCCGGGACGAACGCCGGGATGTGACCGCCGTAGATGCCCCACACGTCGGAGTGCTCGTTGATCCACTTGATGGCGCGGATGGCCGCGATAAGCATCTCATTGCTCGTCCGGTCCGGCCGCTGTCGCGGGATGACCAGGTTGTGGCTGTCGCCCCACGTGACCGGCCTGTCGAAGAACTTCGGCACGTAGTGGAACCCGAAGTTCACCTTGCTGTCTTTGGCCGTGGGCAGGTACCAGTTGCCGGCCAGCAGCATGCCGAGCTGCCCCGCGGCGAACTGCTTGAAGCCGTCGGTGCCCGGCTGGTTCCAGCCGCGCCGGATCATCCCGGCGAGGTAGTCGAGCGCCCGCAGCCCGCGCTCCTCGTTGAAGGCGGCCCGGCGCCCATCGGGGGTGACCAAGCTGCCGCCCTGCCCCCAGAACAGGATCTCCCATGCGCGGCGGATCTTGCGCGGCAAGGCGTCCTCAGCGGGATGGAACGCAAAGGTGTTGGCGCGGGTCCTGATGGCTTCGCAGGCGCGCTCGAAGTCCTCCCGGGTCTCCGGCGGCCTGTTCGGATCGAGCCCCGCGCGCTGGAAGATGTCCTTGTTGTACCACAGACCCCACATGTGGGAGTCCAGCGGCACCAGGTAGCGGCGGCCCTGATAGATGCCGGCATCCCAGACCGTCTTGGTGTAGTCGCGTTCGCGGATCGCCGCGGCCTCGAGCAGGTTGCCCGCGCGCGACTCATCGAGCGGCGTCAGTGCCCGCCACACGTCCAGAATGCGGCTGGTATGGCAGATGCCGATGTGCGGCGCGGTCCCCGCGCCGACCGCGGCGAAGAGCTGAGCGTAGTACTCCGCCCACTGCCCCTGCAGCAGGTTGAGCCGGACGGTCCGCTGCTCGGCGTTGAACGCGCGAACGATGCGCTCCATGGCCGCGGCGTCGCCGCTGTGGAACAGCGTGTAGTAGTCGAGCGTCATGACCCGCTCCTGGGCGAGCGCCCGCGGGAGCCTGGCCCCCTCGACCGCTGCGAATGCCGCGGCCGCCGCGGCCGTCTTGAGGAACGTGCGCCGGGTCAGGCGTGTCCCCTGCCCGTGACCTCCGAACCCGTCCATCTCCGTCACCTCCATGACTCGCTCTCTGGCGACACGCGTATGAGTCGATCTCACCCCCTGACGGACAGCCGCTCGAGCGCGGTCAGCGCGGACCGCAGACCGTCGGTCTCCTGTGGCGTCGGCGGCAGCAGCGGCGGCCGCGGTGGGCCGACGTCGAGGCCCGTGGCCATCCGGACGGCCTCCCGGAGCGCCGGGACCGGGTTTGTTCTCCCCGCCGGCGTGAGCGCTCTGTAGAACGGCAGCAGGCGGCGGTGGATAGCGGTTGCCTCGCTGACGGCGCCCGCCTTGAACCGATGGATCATCTCCCGGATCAGGTCGCCGAAGATGTGGGCGCTGCCGCTCACAGCACCTGATCCCCCCTGGGCCAGCACCTGCAGGATCATGGGATCGTCGCCGCAGTAGACCCGCAGCCGCGGCGCGGCCCGCAGGTAGTCCGAGGCCTGCACGGGATTCGCGGTCGCCTGATCCTTCACGGCCACGATGTTGGGAATGTCGGCGAGGCGGGCGACCGTCTCGGGCGTCAGGTTCACCCCGGTGAATAGGGGGATGTTGTAGAGCACCACGGGCAGGCGCGTGCCCCGAGCCACCGCCGCGAAGTGACGGTACAGCTCCTCCTGTCCGGGCCGGCTGAAGTACGGTGAGATGACGGCGGCGGCGTGATAGCCCAGGCGCTCGGCGACATCGGTGAGGGCGACCGTGTCGTGGGTCGACGCCGCGCCGGTACCGGCGACCAGCGGGATGCGGCCGGCAGCCGCGGCGCCGACGTCCTCAAACAGCCGTTGTCGCTCGGCCATCGTCAGCGCGTAGAACTCGCCGGTCGTGCCGGCGACAAACAGGCTGTCGGCCATATGGTTGGTAATCACGTAGTCGACCAGCCGACGCAGCGCGGGCGCGTCCATCTCACCCTGCGTGTCAAAGGGTGTGACCAGCGGCAGGACAACCTCGCCGAGCACCTTCTCGATCTCCATCGCCCGTCGCTGCCCCGCGCGGCCCTATGCGGCGCTGCTCCGCAGGCGCCGCAGGCGCCTCATCACGTCGTTCGTCCCCTCGCCGAAGTACCGGGACAACTCCACATACTCATGGTACAGCGCCTCGTAGAGGCCCTGCTCCGCCGCCCGCGGGGTGTAGCGCACCCGCTCCGTAGCGCCCATCCGCCCGACGGCCGCACTCATGTCCGGATACCCGCTGGCAGCCGGGCCGGCAGCCGCCGCGGCATAGATCGCCGCGCCGACGGCCGACGCATGCGGTACCTGCGCCGCCAGGACCTCGCGCCCGATGACGTCAGCGGTGATCTGGAGCAGCAGCGGGTTGCGCTCGGCCAGGCCGCCGCAGGCGTGCACCTCGCGCACCGACACGCCCCCGGCCTCGAACGTCTCGATCACCCGCCGGGTCCCGAACGCGGTGGACTCCAACAGTGCCCGGTAGATCTCGGGGGGCTGGGTCGTGACGGTCACGCCGACCAGCAGGCCCGAAAGCTCGGCGTTGACCAATGGAGTCCGGCAGCCGTTCCACCAGTCGAGCGCCAGCAGCCCGGTCTCACCCGGCTTCAGCCGCGCGGCCTCAGCCTCCAGGCGGTCGTACACCGCGGCCTCTCCGCCGGTCGCGTCGCCGTACCGCGCCGGGGCGGCCTCGCGCACAAACCACTGGAAGATGTCGCCCACCGAGGCCTGTCCGGCTTCGTATCCGAACATCCCGGGCAGGATGCCGTCCTCGACCACGCCCGAGATCCCGCGCACTTCCCGACGCGCCGAATCGACCAGCAGGTGGCAGGTCGACGTGCCCATGATCGCCACGAGCCGGCCCGGTTGTGAGACGCCCACGGCCGGCACGCCCGCGTGCGCGTCGATGACCGCGACCGCGACCGGCGTGTCCTGGCGCAACCCTGTCATCTGGGCCCACGCCGCGGACAGACCGCCGGCGCGCGCCGCCACGGGCCTTGGCGGCGGACCGAGCTTCTCCAAGAACGACGGCAGGTCGGGATGCAGCGATGTCCAGTACGACGCCGGAGGGTAGCCGGCGTCCTTCTGCCAGTGCGCCTTGTAGCCCGCCTGGCAGGCGCTGCGCACCTCGTCGCCGACAAGCTGCCAGGTGATCCAGTCGCCGCCCTCGATCCAGCGGCCGGCGGCCCGCGCGACATGGGGCGCCTCCGCGAGCACCTGCCAGGCCTTCGCCCACGCCCACTCCGAGGACGTCAGCCCGCCGTAGAAGCGGAGGAACTCGCCCCCGGGGCGATCGGCCGTGGCGTTGATCCGGTCGGCGTAGGGCTGCGCCGCGTGATGCTTCCATAACTTGGGCCAGGCGTGGGGGTCCCGCGTGAACTGCTGCAGCAGGCACAGCGGCGTGCCACTGGCGTCGGTGGGCATCACGGTGCACGAGGTGAAATCCACGCCGATGCCGATGATGTCTTCGGGAGGGGCAGCCGTAGCCATCTGGCGGAGCAACAGGGCCAGCCCCTCGACCCAGTCGCCGGGATGCTGCAGCGCCCAGTCCGGCGGCAGCGGCCGGTCGGTCTCGGGCAGCGTCCGGTCGATGACCCCGTGCGGGTAGGCATACGTCGCCGTCGCCATCACGCGGCCGTCGGCGACGTCCACCAGGACCGCCCGCGCCGACTCGGTGCCGAAGTCCAGTCCGACGGTGAAGCGCGCCATGCGCCGGCCCTCAGACGAACACGCGCGGCTCGATGCCCGTCATCTTGCAGAACCAGACCAGGTCGTCCACGTAGTTGCCGTAGACGCCGTGGATGTGATTGGAGTCGTACTCACTCAGGAATTCGTCGGCCGGGACCTTGAAGCGGGCGAACGCGTGCGGCCACTCGGGCGTGGTGGCGCGCGCCTTGGCCACCGCGACATCGGGCGGAAACTCCACGAACTCGCCCGGCACGATGGCCATCCAGTACTTGCCGTTGCGCCTGGCCAGCCGGGCCAGCGTCACCTCGCCGGGTGCCGCGATGTGCATCACCGACGCGCCGCCGGCCGGGAAGT
>JBBIOB010000035.1:0-28764 GCA_037443565.1 Armatimonadota bacterium
ACTCGGTTCAGAACCTAGTTCGACAGGGACCTGCCCGGTGGCAGCCCACCCACCGATGCCCCCCTGCCATCACCCACACCCCGCCAGCCGCCAGAGCCCCCACAGCGCCAGCCCGATCACCGCGACCTGCGTCAGCACTCCCCACACCCAGTGCTGGTGGCCCACGGTCCAGTGCAGACGCCGGGGATGCAGGAAGGTCTTTCCCAGCATCCGCTCGGAGGGTTGATCGACCAGATCTGGGACGAGCCCGGCCAGCGCCCCGACCGCGATCAGCACGCCATCGGCTTCGGGGCAGCGGACGACCAGCCATCCCAGGATGACGACACCGGCGGCGAGCTCGAGCCCGGCCTCGAGCACGTTCGCCCGAAGGAAGCCCCCGCCTGCCACGCCCAACGTCTCGCCTTCAGTGTGCGGGACCGCGTCGAGCGCCAGGTGGCTGGCGAAGCCGCCGGCGAACGCCACGAGTGCCGACGGCGAGAGCTGCCCGACCAGCGCGCCGGCGAGCATGTGAGCCAGAGGATGCACGCTGGAACCAGGATGCTGGGCCGTCTACCCGCGTGTCAACAGGCCGCCGTGGAGGCGCATCGCTCGGCCCTGGCGTATGCTTGAATCGCGACAGGAGTCCGACACCATGCGCCTCGACAAGTTCCTCCAAGTGAGCCGCCTCGTCAAGCGGCGCACCATGGCCAACCGGCTCTGCGACGCCGGCCGGGTGACGCTCAACGGCCGGCCGGCGAAGCCCGCCGCCGAGGTCGGTGCCGGCGACGAAATCGGCGTGAACTTCGGCACCCGACGCATCACCGCAAGGGTGCTGCGCATCCCAGAGGGAAGACCTAAGGCAGACCCGGTCGTCGAGATCATCGCCGACGCGCGCGTCGGCGATGCCTGGTAGGCGCGCAGGCGGCCCGCAGACGGCGCGGGCCCGGCGGCGCCGGGGTCTGAATCCATCCTGAGAGGGAGTAGCAATGCCGACCATCGCAAGCATCACCGCCCGTGAGATCCTCGATTCCCGGGGCAACCCCACCGTGGAGGCCGACGTGACGCTCAGCGACGGGGCCAGAGGCCGCGCCGCGGTGCCGTCCGGCGCGTCCCGCGGCGAGCGCGAGGCGCTCGAGCTGCGCGACGGCGACGCCGGCCGCTACCTCGGCAAGGGGGTCCGGTCGGCCGTCCGTCACATCATCGAGGACATCGGCCCGCGTCTGGCCGGCCGCGATTCGCTCGACCAGGCGGCCGTCGACCGCCTGATGCTTGAGGTGGACGGCACCGAGAACAAGAGCCGGCTGGGCGCCAACGCGATCCTGGCGGTCTCGCTCGCCGTGGCCCGCGCCGCGGCCGCCTCGCGCGGCCTGCCGCTGTGGCAGGCGTTGGGCGGCGACGGCGCCCGGCTGCTGCCGGTGCCGATGATGAACATCGTCAACGGCGGCGCGCACGCCGACAACAAGATCGATGTGCAGGAGTTCATGGTCGTGCCCGTGGGCTTCGCCTCGTTTGCCGACGCCCTGCGGGCGGGTACCGAAGTCTTCCATCGGCTCAAGGCTTCGCTGCACGCCCGCGGCCTGTCCACCGCGGTGGGCGATGAAGGGGGATTCGCGCCGGACCTGCCGTCCACGGCGGCCGCCATCGAGGCGGTGCTGAAGGCGATCGAGGCCTCAGGCTACCGGCCGGGGCAGCAGATCGCCATCGCGCTGGACGTGGCGGCCAGCAGCTTTTTCAAGGACGGCGCGTATCAGTTCGCGGGCGAAGGGGCGACGCGCGATGCCGGCGAGATGCTTGACTTCCTGGCGGGACTCATCGACCGATATCCCATCATCTCGCTCGAGGATCCCCTCGACGAGAACGCCTGGCCGGACTGGAAGACGCTGACGGTGCGGCTCGGCGATCGCGTGCAGATCGTCGGCGACGACCTGTTCGTCACCAACCCCGCCATCCTGCAGCGCGGCATCGCCGACGGCGTGGCCAACGCCATCCTGGTCAAGCTCAACCAGATCGGCACGCTGACCGAGACACTCGAAGCGATCAGGATCGCGCGCGAGGCTGGCTACGCCGCCGTGATCTCGCATCGCTCCGGCGAAACCGAGGACACGACGATTGCCGACCTGGTCGTGGCCACCGGCGCGGGCCAGATCAAGACCGGCGCGCCGTCGCGCAGCGAGCGGGTGGCGAAGTACAACCAGTTGCTGCGGATCGAGGAAGCCCTGGGCAGCCGGGCGCGATATGCCGGGTGGGAGGCGTTCCCATCGGGCGCGCGGCGGCTTGCGTGAGCCCGGCGGCCGGAGCCGGCGGTGCCGCTCCGGCCGCGACCAGGGGCAGGATTCCGGGCCTGTCCCGCGAATCGCGCGGGTGGGATTTCGAACCGGCATCGCACCCTTTCGTCGCAGCATCCATCATGGCCAACGACGCCGCCCGCCGTGTCATCCTGCCTCCCGGATCTGCCCGCCGCCTCATCCCGCGCTGGGTGGGCCCGCTGGCAGCCACGGCGCTGATCCTGGCGATCGGGGCAGCCTTTGGTGCTGCCTACTGGAACGGCTACCAGTTGAGGCGCGAGGCGGCCGCCCTCGAGCGGGAGCGGGAGGACCTGCGGCAGAGCAACGCGCAGTTGCGCGAGGAGATCAGGCTGCTGAACACGCCGGAATACATCGAACGCCTCGCCCGTGAGCAGCTCGGCCTGGTCCGGCCGGACGAGATCGCGGTGATCTTGGTGCGGCCGACGCCAGCCCCCTCGCCGGCGCCGACGGCGGCGGCGAGCACACCGGCAAGGACCGAACCGTGGTGGACGCGGCTGTGGTCCCGGGGCCGATAGGGAGCAGGTTGGGGACCTGATTGACTTTGCTGGAAGGGCGCGCGTATACTCCGACGTGCCCGAGCCCCAGCGGAAGGAGCGTGGCAGTGTAGGAATGGACGCGATACCCAGCACGGCAGTGCCAGGTACGATCGTTGAGGGGACCGTCGTCAAGATCACCCACTACGGAGCGTTCGTCGAACTCCCCGACGGCAAGAGCGGTCTGGTGCACATCTCTGAGATCGCTGACACCTACGTCAAAGACGTCAAAGACTATCTCAAAGAACAAGAAAAGGTCCGGGTCAAGATCCTCGGCCTGAACGAGAAGGGCAAGCTCGACCTCTCGGTCAAGCAGGCGCTCTCCCCCGAGGAGCGGGCCGCCCGGGCCCGCGCGCGCACCTCGTTCGAGGACAAGCTCAAGGCCTTCATGAAGGAGAGCGAGGAGCGGCTGCTCGACCTCAAGCGCAACACCGAGGCCAAGCGCGGCGGCCGGCGCAGGAAGTAGCCCCCTACTCGATCCCCAGCGCCCAGACCACCTCTTCGAACGTCCGCCAGGTGATATCGTCGCGCTCGAGCTGGCGCGAGCGCTCGGGGATATCCTCTCTCGCGTCGAGTTCCTGCAACAGCTCGTCCATGCCTTCGAGCCGGTGGCGCACGCCCGAGACCTCGGGCGCGGCCGCGGCCGCGGGGAGCGCGCTCCGAATCCTCTCGAGCGCATCCCGCTCGACCTGACGCGCCAGGCGGTCCATCTCCTGGGCGTCCATGCGCGAGTAGACGACCAGGCCGCGGCGCTCTTCGAGCGCGGCGATGGCGATCTCCCGGAGTTGCTTCAGCACCGGATCCCGACTCTCAGGCTTCACCGCGAACCTCCTGATCACGATACTGCAACTGATAGAGCTTCGTGTACACCCCGCCGCGGGCCAGCAGGTCGCGGTGGGTCCCCTCCTCGACGATCCGGCCCCTGTGGATGACCAGGATGCGGTCGACGTGCTGGATCGTCGAGAGCCGGTGCGCGATGATGATCGAGGTCCGGCCGCGCATCACGCGGCGTAAGGTATCTTGAATCAGGATCTCCGTCTCTGTATCCACGCTGCTGGTGGCCTCGTCGAGCACGAGTAGCACCTCGGGGTTATGGGCGATGGCGCGCGCGAACGCCACGAGCTGCTTCTGCCCCACCGAGAGCGTGGCGCCTCGCTCCTGCACCGCGGCCTGATAGCCACCGGGCAGCCGCTCGATGAACGACGCGGCGTTGACGAACTCGGCCGCGCGCCGGACCTCGTCGAGCGTAATCGTCCGGGTGCCAAGCCTGATGTTGTCTTCAATCGTACCCGAAAACAGGAAGACATCCTGCTGCACGAGCCCGACGTGCCGGCGCAGGTCGCGCTGGGCCCAGGTCCGCACGTCATGGCCGTCGATGAGCACCTGCCCCCGCTGCGGATCGTAGAACCGCGCAATCAAGTTGATGATGGACGACTTCCCCGCACCGGTGTGCCCGACCAGCGCCACGCTCTCGCCCGGCGCGATGCGGAACGAGACGCCCCGCAGCACCCAGTCGTCCGGCTCGTAGGCGAACCAGACGTCGCGGAACTCGATCTCGCCGCGCACGCGCTCGACGCGTATCGGGTCTGGCGGGTCCTCTACGTCAACAGGCTCATCCAGGACCTTGAAGATGCGCTCTGATGACGCCATCGCCGACTGCAGGATGTTGTACTTCTCGGCCAGATCCTCGATCGGCTCGAAGAACCGCTGGGCGTACTGGATGAAGGCCACGACGAGGCCGACGCTGATCGTGCCAGCCAGCGCCTGCATGCCGCCGTAGCCGATGATGATCGCCACGGCCACTGCGCTAATCACCCCGACCGCCGGGAAGAACGACGCGAACGACCGCAGCGCCGCCATGCTGGCCGCCAGATGGTCGCGGTTCAGCGCGTCGAACCGGCTCTGCTCGCGCGGCTCCCGCCCGAACAGCTGCACGATGCCCATCCCCATGATGTGCTCGTTGAGGAACGCGTTGATGCGGGCCAGGCGCACGCGCACGGCCCGGTACGACTCGCGCGCCCGCGCCGAAAACCGCGCGGTAAACCCGATGATGGCGGGCATCACGACCATGGTCGCCAGCGCCAGCTGCCAGTCCATGGCGAGCATGATGCCGACGATCAGCACCAGGGTGAACAGGTCGCCGAAGATGGCGACCACGCCCTGGGTGATCATCTCGTTCAGCGCGTCGATGTCGTTGGTCACGCGGGTCAGCAGCCGCCCGACCGGCTGGCGGGTGTAGAAGGCGGCCGACAGCCGCTGGAGGTGGCTGAACAGCTCCATGCGCAGCCGGTACGTGGCCTGCTGCCCGACCCAGTGCATGACGTAGGACTGCGCATAGCGAAACACGAACGTCGCCACCAGCGCCGCGACGTACACGCCGATGACCACTCCCAGCCCCTGGAGCCGGCCCGGGGCGATGTGGTCGTCGATCGCGATGCGCACGAGGTAGGGCCCGGCCAGGCCGGCGGCCGAGGTCAGCAGCAGCAGGACCACCGACAGCGCCACCTGCGGCCGGTACGGCCGGACGTAGGCCAGCAGCCGCCGCATCAGGCGCGGATCGTAGGCGCGCCCGAGCATCTCGTCCTCGTGGAAGATGGTGCTCATGGTGTCAGGCTCTCGTCGGCCTCCAGCGCCTCGCGGAGGAGCTGCTTCTGGTAGAGATCGGCGTACAGACCGCCGGCGGCCAGCAGCTCCTCGTGGGTGCCGTGCTCAGCGATCCGGCCCTGGTCGAGCACGACGATCAGGTCGGCCTCGCGGACCGTGGAGATGCGGTGCGAGATGATCAGGCTCGTGCGCGTGGCCATGAAGCGCCGCAGGCCTTGGAGGATCTCTTCCTCGGTGCGTGTGTCGACGCTGCTCAGCGCATCATCGAGGATCAGGATCGCGGGGTCCCGCGCCAGCGCCCGGGCGATGGTCGCGCGCTGCTTCTGCCCGCCGGAAAGGGTCACCCCGCGCTCGCCCACGACGGTGTCGTAGCCAAGCGGGAAGTCGGCGACGTCGCCGTCGAGCCGCGCCGTCTCGGCCGCGGTGCGCACGCGGTCCCCCTGGCGGCCATCAACCCCCCACGCCAGGTTCTCACCCAGTGTATCGGAAAAGAGAAACGCCTCCTGCGGCACGACGCCGATATTGGCGCGCAGCGTCTCGAGGCTGTACTCCCGCGCGTCAATCCCGTCGAGCAGCACAGCGCCGACGGTGGGATCGATCAGGCGTGGGACCAGCGAGACCAACGTCGTCTTGCCTGACCCGGTCGGCCCCACGATGGCCACCGTCGCCCCTGCAGGGATCTTCAGCGAGACGTCGCGGATCACCGAGACCCCATCGTAGGCACACGCGACGTTCCGGAACTCGATCTCGCCGCGCAGGCGCGCGCGCTCTACCGCCGCGGCCGGCGACGCAATCGCCGGCCGCGCGCTCAAGATCTCCTCGATCCGGCCCATCGACGCCAGCCCCTGCTGAAAGAGGGTCGTGGTCCATCCCAGCGCGATCATCGGCCACGACAGCATCATCAGGTACCCGAAGAACTGCACGAGTTGGCCCAGCGTGATGCGGCCAGCGACTGCGGCCAGGCCGCCCTGCCACAGGACGGCCGCCGCCGCGGCGCCGAGGATCAGCGTCATCGCCGGCCACAGCGCACCCTGGGTGCGCGCCAGGCGCATCGCGCGGCGCACGTACTCGCGGTTGATCTCCGAGAACGCCGCGATCTCCGCGGCCTCCTGCGCGAAAGCCTTGACCACGCGGATGCCCGAGAAGTTCTCCTGGGCGCGGGCCGAGATGGCGGAGAACTGCTCCTGCACCTGCTCGAACTGCCGGTGGATCCGCCGCCCCATGGCCAGGAACACGATCGTGACCATCGGCAGGATGGCGAGCACGACCACCGCCAGCGGCGGATCGATCGTGACCATCAGCGCGCTCGCGGCAAGGAGCATCACCACGGTGTTGAAGGAGTGCATGAGGCCCGCGCCCACCATGCGGCTCACCGCGTTGAGGTCGTTGACCGCCCGCGCCATCAGGTCGCCCGTGCGGGTGTGCTGGAAGAACCCTTGATGCAGCCGCTGCAGGTGGGCGAAGTAGTCGCTGCGGATCTGGTACTCGACCCGGCGCGCGGCGCCCAGGGTCTGCATGCGCCAGAAGTACCGGATCACCCCGCCGGCCGCCGCCACGCCGACGTAGGCCAGCGCCAGGCCCAGCAGCACGCCGGCTGGCGCGCCGGCCTGGATCCCGTCCACGGCCTGCTTCAACACCCACGGGTTCACCAGCGCCACCCCGGTGCTGGCGAGGCTGAGCGCGAACCCGGTCAGGTAGGCGACGCGGTACCTGAGGATGTAGCCCAGCAGGCGCCGACTCTTCATGGTGATGCGATGGTCACCCCCGCGGCTTCAAGCGCCCGGCGCGCCGCGATAGCGAGCTCCACCGCGCCGGGCGTGTCGCTGTGCACACACAGGGTCTGCGGCCGTACTGTGATCTGTGTGCCGTCGACCGCGGCCACCGTGCCGGTGGTCGCCAGCATCACCGCGCGCGCGGCGACCTGGGCTGCATCGGTCAGCAGCGCACCGGGATCGGCGCGCGGCGCGAGCGTGCCGTCGCGCCGGTACCCCCGGTCGAGGAACGCCTCGTGCACGACCGCGATGCCCCGCGCCTGCGCGGCCGCGGCCATGGCCGAGTTGAGGGGCGCAAAGAGGCAGGCACCCGGGAACGCCGCGGTCGCCTCGGCGATGGCACCGGCGACCGCGGCGTCGCCTACCGCCAGGTTGTAGAGCGCGCCGTGCGCCTTCACGTGCCGCAGGGGCACGCCTTCGGCCCGCGCAAGCGCCGCCACCGCCCCAACCTGATAGATCAGCATCGCCGCCAGGTCGGCGGGGGCGATGTGCATCGCCCGCCGGCCGAATCCCTGCAGGTCGGGAAATCCTGGATGCGCGCCCACCGCAACGCCCGCGGCAGCCGCGGCCCTGATGGTCCGCCGGATGACGACAGGATCACCCCCGTGATATCCGCACGCCACGTTGATCGACGAGATGACGGCCAGCAGCTCGGCATCGGCGCCGATGGTGTAGGCGCCGAACCCCTCGCCGCCGTCGGCGTTGAGGTCGATGTGCGCGCTCATGTCACGATCCCTCCAGCCGCCCCCCGATCCGCGGCCTCCTGCTCCAGCCTGTCGAGAAAGGCCCGGATTGCCGCGTTCGCGGCCTGCGGCCGCTCCAGCATTGCCATGTGACCGGCGCCTTCGATGACCTCCAGGGTCGACCCTGCGATGCGCTCGTGGAGGTACCGGGCGTACTTCACCGGTGTCAGGCGGTCGTCGGCACCGCAGAGAATCAACGCCGGGATGCGAAGCTGGTCCACCTGCGCCGTGACGTCGAAGGCATCCGCGGCGCGCAGATCTGCCAGCAGGACCTCCGGGGGCGTAGCCCGCAGCAGGGCCAGCGACTTCTCGCGCAGGCGCGCGGCAGCGTCGGGGCCGAACCACCACGAGCCGAAGTCCTCGACGGCAGCGGCGTCGCCTCGGGCGACGCCCTCGAGCCATGCCGGGTTGACACGGGTCCGCGCACCGGCCCCGATCAGGATTAGGCCGTGGACCTCGCCCGGGTGCCGCAGCGCCCACAGCAGCGCGATCGACGCGCCCAGCGAGTGACCGGCGAGCACACGCTGCGCCGGCAGGCCCCCGCGCAGCGCCGCGTCCCGCACCGCCGAGTCTCCACGTATCGCGGCGAGATAGCCGTCCACACCCTCAGGAGGCCTGCCGTCCCGGCCCGGCAGGTCCGGAGTCTGCGCCCTGGGGAACGCCAGCGCCTGGTGCTGCCAGACCAGCCCGCGACCACCGGCGCCGTGGAGAAAGAGCAGGCCGCCGCCGTCCGTGAGCGCGCTCACTGGTCGGGGATGGGCGCCAGTCCGATCAGGAACGGATTGGTGCGCCGTTCGCGGCCGACGGTCGTGGCCGGGCCGTGTCCGTTGTAGAGGATGGTCTCGTCAGGCAGCGGCAGGATGTGCCGCGCGATGGATCGGAGGAGCGTCTCGTGGTCGGCGCCGGGCAGATCGGTCCGGCCGATGCTGCCCTGAAAGACCACATCGCCGACGAACCCCGCGCCATCGCCGAGCAACGCGATATGGCCCGGGCTGTGCCCGGGCGTGTGCACGACCCGAAAGTCGCGCCCGCCCAGTGCGAGCACGTCGCCCTCACGAAGGAGGCGGTCGGGCGCCGGCGGCTTGGGGATCGCGATGCCGAAGAGCAGCAGCGCGTGCTCGGCCGCGACCTCAAGGGCCGGCAGCTCTTCCTCGCCGATGAGAAACGGCGCGCCCGTGGCCTCGGTCACGCCGCGCACCCCGCCGACGTGATCGAAGTGCGCATGGGTGGCCACCACCAGGCCGGCGGTCAGGCCGAACCGACGCAGGGCCGCCAGCACACGCGGCGAATCGTCGCCGGGGTCGATGACCGCGGCCTGGCCGCTGGCCTCGTCGCCCACGATGTAGCAGTTCGTCCCGACCGGTCCAAGCTGGAGGGTGTCGATGATCATCGCGCGGAATAGAGCATCACGCCGGTCAACGGGCCCGCGCCGGGAATCCGGCCAGGTACTCGCGGGCGGCTTCAAGGCGCTGCCGGACGCGGTCTTCCCACTCCGGCGCGGTGAGGTCGGCGGCGGGCAGGAAGAACAGGGCGTGCGCGCCGCTCAGCGATGCGCCGAACGCGACGCCTGGATAGGGAGCATCACGCCGGTGGACCGCACCCCGATCGATGACGAGCTCCCGATCCAACGCCCGGGCAACCTGGGCAATGCGCTGGTAGGCGTCGGATTCCGAGAGATTCATGGCCTCTGCCATTGTAGCGCATCGCGGAGCAGACGATGAACTGGCATGAGGTCTGGCAGGCGGCGCTCCCATACGCGGCGTTTCTCGAGCAACACGGCGAGCCCCGGCATCAGGAGCGCTGGCAGCGGGTATACGAGGCGACCGCGCTGACCGGCGCGCAGCGCGAGCTGCTGGCAGGCTTCACGCGCCGGATGCACGTGCTGTGTCTGGCGGGTGCCTGGTGCGGAGACTGCGTCCTGCAGGGGCCGATCCTGCAGCGGATCAGCGAAGCCTCGCCGGCGGTCGACCTGCGCTTCGTCGATCGAGATGCCCACCCCAAGGTCCAGGATGCGCTCGTGCTCAACCAGGGCCGGCGTGTGCCGGTGGTCGTCTTCATCAGTGAGGACTTCGAGGAGTGCGGCCGGTACGGCGACCGGACGATCGCGATGTACCGGCGGATGGCGCACGAGCGCCTGGGCGCGGCCTGCCCGACCGGGCTCGCCGTCCCCGAGGATGGGTACGTCGACGCGGTGATCGGCGACTGGATGGACGAGGTGGAGCGCGTGCAGCTGCTGCTGCGGCTCTCGCCGCGCCTGCGGCTCAAGTACGGCGATTAGCAACGGGGTGAGGGTCGTGGGGCTCGAGGACGCGGTGGGAGTCGCGCACGGAGACAAAGGGCCGGCCGTCGGCGAACTCCAGCGGGCGTTGCTGCGCCTGGGCTACTACGGCATCCGCTTCACGCTCGACGGCGACTACGGCCGCAACACGCTGGGCGCGGTGCTGGCCTGCAAGTACGACCTGGTCCACACCTACGGGGTCGGCCGCGCCGACGTGAAGTATGCGCCGGCGCCTAGCGATCCCGCCAGCCTGAGCGCGTCGGGCGCCCGGTCTGGGCCTACAACGGCGTGACCCCGGCCGGCCGCAGGTACATGGAGAGCGTCGTGCGGCACGTCATGCGCTGACGCCCCGCGAGGGTCTCACCCTCGCGGCGCTGGATTGCGGAAGGGAGGTTCGGCTTGCGCTTCGGCGTCTGCGCATGGATCTACGGCGACGCACCGCTCCCCCAGACATTGCGCCGCATCGCGGCCGCCGGCTACGACGGGGTCGAGATCCCGGGCGAGCCGGACCGCTGGGAGCCGGCCGAGGTCCGCCGCGCGCTGCGCGACGCCGGACTCGCGCCGCTTGCCCTGACCGCGTCGTGCATGGTCCCGCAGACCCCGCGCGACCTGGCCCATCCCGACCCCGCGATCCGCCGGCAGGCGGTGCGCTACATCATCGACTGCCTGCGGTTCGCCGAGGCGATCGGCGCGCCGCTGGTGCAGATGCTGCCGTCGGGCGAGACCCGGCTGGCGCCGATCGCGTCGCGTGCCGACGAGTGGCGCTGGTCGGTGGACGGGATGCGGGAGGCTGCCGCCGAGGCGGAGCGGACTGGTGTGCAAGTCGCGATCGAGCCGCTGAACCGGTACGAGGCGTATCTGGTGACGACGGTGGACGACGCGCTTGCGTATCTGGCTGACGTGGGCTCACAATCAGTCGGCATGACCGTGGACGTGTTCCACGCGAACATCGAGGAAGCCAACGTCGCGGCCGCGATCCGGCGCGCCGGGCCCGCGATGTGCCACCTGCACCTGGCGGACACCAACCGGCAGGGCCTGGGACGCGGACACTTGAATCTGGACGCGGTGCTGGCCGCCGCGGCCGCCGCGGGCTATCGAGGCGCCGCCGTGCTCGAAGTCACCCCGCCCGGGCCCGACCCGTTCCGATCGATCAAAGACGACCGGTCGGTCGAGCTGCTCGACACATACCTGGCCGAATCGATCGTCCGCCTGCGCCTGACGCGCCCGGCCGGTGCGCCCGACGGGCGCGTCTGACCGCGGCAAGCCATGACCACCGTGTCGCCCCGGCAGGAACGGCCCTCGGCAGCGTGAATCACGTGACGAATCCAGCGCGGAGGTGAGACGGGTGTCGCTGTGGCGGTCGAAGTCAAAGAAGGTTGAGCTCCTTCGCAACGTCCCGCTCTTCCGAGGGCTCTCGCAGCGGCAGCTCGAGCAGGTCGCGAGACTCGCCGACGAAGTCGAAGTGCCGTCCGGGGTGCGGCTCGCGACCGCCGGCGAGGCCGGGCACGAACTGTACGTGATCGTCGCCGGCGAGGCGGTGGTGAAGATCCCAAGTGGACGCTCGGTGCGGCTGCGGGCGGGCGAGTTCTTCGGCGAGATGAGCCTGATCGACGGCGGGCCCCGCTCCGCGCAGGTCGAGGCGGCCACGCCCATGAAGCTCCTGGTGGTGGGGCACCGGGAGTTCTGGACGCTGCTGCGGGAGGCGCCGCCGCTGATTACGAAGATCATGCGCGCGCTCTCGGAGCGGCTCCGCGAGGCTGAGCGGGTCCCCACGGCGTAGACATGCGCGTCTATCTGTCCGTCGACATGGAAGGCATCACCGGCGTCGCGGTCGGCAAGCACGTGCAGCCGGACGAGAAGGAGTACGACCGCTTCCGGCGCCTGATGACGCAGGACGCCAACGCGGCGATCGAGGGCGCGCTGGCCGCGGGCGCCACCGAGGTCGTCGTGAGCGACGGCCACGGCCCGATGACGAACGTGCTCATCGAGGAGCTGCACCCGGCCGCCCGGCTGATCAGCGGCAGCAACCGGCTGCTCTGCCAGATGGAGGGCATCGACGGCGGGTTCGCGGCCGCCTTCCTGGTCGGCTACCATCAGCGCGAGGGCGGCGGCGACGGCATCCTCAACCACACGTTCATCGGCCGCGTGGTCTACGAGGTGCGGCTCAACGGCGAGCCGGTCGATGAGGCCGCGGTCAACGCCGGGCTGGCCGGGGCGTTCGGCGTCCCGGTGGCGCTGGTCACCGGCGATGCCTCGGTGTGCGCCGACGCCGAGCGCCGGATCCCGGGCGTGATCACGGCGCCGATCAAGGAGGCGTATGACCGGTTCGCAGGCCTGAGCCTGACGCCCGAACCGGCCCGGACGCTCATCCGCGAGCGCGCAGCCGAGGCGATCCGCGCGGTGCAGTCCGGCCGCATCCACCTGTATCGCCCGCCGTCGCCGGTCACCTTCGAGGTGGACTTCAAGCGGACCGCGCCCGCGCACATGGCGACGCTGTTTCCCGGCGTGGAGCGCCGGGGCCCGCGCACCATCGCGGTCACCGACGCCGACTACGTGCGCGCCTTCAAGCTGATGTGGGGGTGCCTCATCATCGGGATGGCCTCCGCGGAAGGCCTGCTGTAGGGGACCCGCGGGGGGACGGGTGCCGATGCTCCTGGCGCGGGACATCATGACCCGGGACGTCGTGGCCGTGCCCCCCGACATGCCGCTCGACGAGGTCGGCGCGCTCCTCGTGGACTTCAGGATTCACGGCGCGCCGGTCGTCGACGACGACGGGCGCCTGGTCGGGATGATCAGCGTGGTGGACCTGGTCGGCCGGGCCGGCAACGTGGTGGCGGACGTCATGACCCCGGACCCAATCACCGCGCCCGAAGACGCGCCTGTCGAGGAGCTGGCCGGCATCATGCTCGGGCAGGCGATCCGCAGGATTCCCATCGAACGGGACGGCCGCGTGGTCGGGATCGTCAGCGCGAGCGACATCATCGGGCTCTTCCTCAACCTGCACGAGCGGGTGGTCGAGCCGGTCGAGGGATCAAGCCGCCAGCCACGCGCCCCCGGGCGCCGGGCATCTCTGGACCGTTCCCGCCGGGAGCCCCAGACCCGTCCCCGTCGGGCGAAGAACCGATGATCCGCGTTCGGTTCCGTGGTATGAGTGAAAGAGGGGGGCGAAAGGAAGGACGGCAATGCGGCACGCGCGGGTGTCAATGATCGTGCTCGGAATGATGCTCGGCCTGACGCTGGCCGCGTTCGGGCTCTACATCGGCTATGTGAGCCGCCTCTGGTACGAGGCCTCGGCCAACTGGTAGCGTGCTCCCACGATCCCGCCGGTCCATCCGCCAGTCCATCCGGCGGCCCGTAGCCTTCGGCCTGTGACGCGCGCCTAAGCGGCGGCGCGTCTGGGCACAATCCCAACGACCACCTCTCAACCCCGCGCGGATTCTCCGGTGCCGGTTGCCCGCACCGGCGTCTGCGCGGCTACTCACATCTCCTGTGGCGGCGTGGCCGGAAACCTCCACGGCGACAGGGGGCAGAGCTGTGAGTCTCTCGCCGGAGCTCCGTCAGCGGATCCTCGAAGAGGAGCGGTTTCGCGTCGAGGCGCGGTTGCGGGCCAGCGAAGAGGTCCGGCTGCGCCGGCAGACCGTCACCACGGCGCTCCGGCTGGTGCTGATGGTCGGACTGTTCGCCGGGGCGTACGTCGTCTCGCACACCTACCTGAGCCGCGGCCAATCGATCCCCGAGGCCGCGGTGAGCCCGCCGGCGTCGCCGCTCGTCGCGCAGGTCGTGCTCGATGACGTGGCCCGGGTGCTGGCGCCCGATGCTCCGGCCGAAGTCTGTGCGCGCGCGGTGGGCCGATCGCAGCCGCAGATCAAGGCCACGATCATGCTGGAGCGCGACATCAGCCGTCAGGCCGCGCGCGGTCTGGCCATGGAGAAGGCCCGCGAGGTCGGCGCCGCGCTGCGCGGGCACGGCCTGGCGCTGCCGGCCTACGTGGAGATCTTCTCGCCGGGCCGCTGGTACGGCATGGCGGTCTACGATCGGGACACGCTGCGCATCTCCTGGGACCCCTGCCCGGGCCGCTGCGAGCAGGAAGGGACGGCGTACGTGCGGCGGTGCGCGGTCGAGCCAGCCCCAACTGCGGCACCTCCCGCGGCCCCGCGACCGTGAGCGGCCGACATCAGCCGAAGTACCGGAACCACGGGGGAGCTGGACCATAGATCGCTTCAAGCGCCCCCACAAAGCGCTCCTCCAGCCACTCTGTCACGAACGCCACGTTGTCGACGGCGCGCTCGACATCTTCAGCGGATCCTACATCATACTGGAAGCGATCCGAGAACCAGAGGTCTACTGAGGTGTCCCAGATCGGGCCTTTCACCCGCATCGCGCAGGACATGTGCCCAACGTTTCACTCGCGGCGTGATGATCTTCTTGAACGGAATTGGATCGGGGCGAGGGTAGATGGGGTAGACCTTCTGTGGCGATGACAGGCGGTGTGGCAGCTTCGCGAGGAACGCCGGAGTGGACTGGTCCGCGATCAGGTCCTCACGCAGTCGCGCGGCCTCTTGATCTGCCCGCGACAGCGCGGACTCCTCCCCCACCGACCGGTAGGCCACAATCTCGGCACCGCGAATCGACCCCAGGCTCGCGAGGACTCCACGGGCGGCTGCCGGAACATCAGGAAGCCGGGTCATCACCGTCGATACCGGCAGCTCCACGTGAGCGGTCAGTTCGTTGTGGCGCCCAGGGAATCGCGCGCTGTTGTTCAGCGTGATACAGTCGGAGGGTTCCCACCGGCCCGGAAACCTCGCCGAGCGCTTCCTCGTGGTGGCGAGCGGCTCTGACCGGGCGGGTTTCGCCAAGCCCCACGGGATCTTGTCGAGAACATACACGACGTAGTTCAGCGGGAAGGAGCGCGGCACACCCCTGGAGATCTCGAGGATCGCGTCGGGATCATGAATGGCCTCCGAGGTCGCAGGATTCCACTCATCCCACTCACCGGTGACATTGGTAACCACGCTCCTTGTGCCTACATAGGGACGGGTCTCCTGGTGGACCGAGTAGTAGGGCCGCATCTGGGGGAAGCGCTTCACCACGCGCTGGCAGGCGTCGACCGGCCTGTAGGGCTGGCCGGTTGTATTCTCAAAGATGGTGTCCTCAAAGAACAATGCAGCGGACCTCGCAGGGTACCGCAGTGGCCAGGTCTATATCCAGCGCTCAAAGCACATGCCGCCTCGCCATGAAGCCGTTCGTGATCTCATGCCAGCGTTCTTCGATCTGCTACGCGCAGAGGAAGAACCCCGTGTGCGCGTGATACTGGGGCATTTCGTCTTTGTGTACATCCATCCCTATATGGATGGCAATGGCCGCATGGCGCGATTCCTGATGAATGTCATGCTTGCCGCCGGCGGCTATCCGTGGACGGTACTGCCGGTTGAGGAACGCAGCTAATACATGGCGGTGCTCGAAACGGCGAGCGTCGATCAGAACATTGAGCCGTTCGCCGCCTTCCTCGCTCGCCTGGTGCAAGCGCGGCTCGAGGGCGGCACTATGCCCGGAGTACCCACCTACTAGAGGCAGGTCTCTACCGACGGATGCACAACATGCACGCGAGGCCTTGGTGGCCCCAGGGGGATTCGAACCCCCGTTTCGGCCTTGAGAGGGCCGCGTCCTGGTCCCCTAGACGATGGGGCCACGCATGCAGGACTGCGGCCGGGGGACCAACCGGCCGCCTGATTATACGAGATAGCGCACGAGTTCGGAAGGCCCTCCAGGGCAGCGGGGATCAGCCGGTGGCGATCGCGTCCTCGCACAGCCGCAGCGCCAGGCGGACGTAGACGCGGGCCGCGGCCCAGAGTTCCGCGACCGGCACCGATTCGTCGTCCGCATGCGCGGCCTCGAGCGCCCCGGGCCCGCAGACCACGGCCGGCGTGCCGTGTGACTGGAGAATCGCCGCGTCGGTGAAGGCCGGCCACCCGACCAGCGCCGGCGGTCGGCCGGTGACCTCTTCCGCCGCGGCGGCCAGCGCGTGCACGCCGGGATGGTCGCCCGCGATGCTCAGCGGCGGGTGGGCGATGCGGTCGAACCCGTCTTCATGGACGATCTCTGCGCCGTCTGGACCGAGGGTTTGCTCGACAACGGCCTGCAGCTCGGCGCGGATCTTCGCGGCGCTGTCGCCGGGCAGGTACCGCTTCTCGATCTGAAAGGTGCAGCGGTCCGGCACCACGTTGCGGCTGGTGCCGCCGCTGATGGTCCCGACGTTGTACGACGCCGATCCCAGCAGCGGGTGCGTCTGCGACCGGACGCCGTGCGCCAAAGTGTCGTCGAGCGCGGCGATAAGCCGCGAGGCGCGGACGATCGCGTTGAGCCCGCGCTCCGGCGTCGCCGCATGCGCGGCCCGGCCCCGAACCGTGATCTGGTAGCGGTCCACACCCTTGTGCGCCGTCACCAGATCGAGGCCCGTGGGCTCGCCGACGACCGCGAACGACGCCGGGGCGCCGGCGGCGGCCAGCGCGCGGGCCAGGGCAAACGTGCCGGAGTTCCCCATCTCCTCCATGGCCACGGCGGCCATCAGGACCGGCCGCGGTGGCCGCACCCCGGCGCGGCGCAGCGCGATCACCGCCATGACCATCGCGGCCAGGCCGCCCTTCATGTCCGCGGCGCCGCGGCCCCAGAGCCGGCCGTCGGCGACCTCTGCGGCGAACGGCCGGCGCATCGCCGACGACGGCGGTACCGTATCCATGTGGCCGTTGAGCATCAGGAGCGGAGGGCCGCTCTGGACCCCGGCGAGCACGGCGGTCAGGTTCTCGCGGCCCTCCGCGACCCGTTGACGGCTCACGACGAGCCCTTCCGCGCGCAGCAGGTCTTCGAGCGCCCGGGCCACGTCCGACTCCCATCCATGCTCGGGGCCGAAGCTGGGAACGGCCACCAGCCGCCGGGCGAGCTCGAGGACCTCATCCGGGGTCAGGCGGGCCTCGACGTAATCGGGAGGCGCTACCGGCGGTATTTCGACGCCCATTCCCTGCCCGTCCAGGTGTGCCAGCGCTTTGGGGTGATCCGGATCAGGTAGCGCGGCCGGCGATCGGTTCGCAGCGCGTACTCCGGCCCCTGATCGGCCAGGTACTTCCGCGTCATCGTCTCGGCCAGCGCCCGGATGCGCGGGCTGTCAGCGGGCGCCACCGGGCCTTCGAGGATCTCCGCCTCCCCTTCGACGAGCACGCGCGTGTGCTCGAGGTGCGCGTCGTCGGCGATGTGGAAGGCGACCGCCGGATTGCGCCGGATGTGCGCGATGTACGCCGCGCGCTCGCGGGCCACGATGTAGAAGGCGCGCGCGGCCGGATCGTACTCGTACCACAGATCGGAAGAGCACGGGGTGTTCTCCGGGGTCACGGTGGCCAGCCGGCCGTTCAACGGCTGCGCCAGGAACGCGTTCATCTCGGCTTCGGTCAATCCCCCGACCTTGTCGGGGGGCGGGGCGGGTGCGGGGCTTCTCACGGTTTCTCCTCCACAGGTTCGAGCGACTGGCTGGCCTCGGCGCGGACCATCGCCTCGGCGACGGCGATGCCATGGACGGCATCGGCCAGCGGTGCCACACTCGACGCGATGCCCTCGGCCGCGCACAACACGAAGTGCTCGAGCTCGGCGCGCAGCGCGCCCGTGGTGCGGCCGTCCATCCGCGGCGCCACGAACAGGTCGGGGCTGAACGCGCCGGAGGCAGTCCACAGCCCCAGGCCTGCCGCGTCGTCGAGCCGCGCCACACCCTGCTCGCCAAACACCTCGACCATCCCGACCCGTGTGCCGGGTGCTTCAGGGGGCAGCGTGTTGCTGGGAAACGCTGGAGGCAGCAGATAGTGTGTCTCCACGACGGCCGAGGCACCGCCGTCCATCCAGAACAGGCCGACAAGTGAGCGCGGCCGGTCCTCGTCCGGCAGGGTGTGGCCGACGGCCGCCACGCGGACAACCCGCCGCCCGGTGATCCAGAGCACGAGGTCGATGTCGTGGACGGACAGCCGGATCGCGGTGTGCACGGAGGTGCGGGCGAGCCAGCCCGCGGTCACGTACCGGACGCTCCGCACGTGCAGCACGCGGCCCAGCCGTCCCCCGCAGACCGCCTCGACGAGCTGCCGGTGGGGCAGGCTGAAGCGCAGGATCGTCCCGACCATGGCC
Source organism: Armatimonadota bacterium (assembly GCA_037443565.1). Lineage (GTDB taxonomy): Bacteria > Sysuimicrobiota > Sysuimicrobiia > Sysuimicrobiales > Humicultoraceae > Fervidifonticultor_A. The sequence goes on from JBBIOB010000035.1 coordinate 18,376, forward strand.
AGTCGGCCGCTGCGGGCGGCCGCGGCCTGGACCGCCCGCGCGTCTCTGAACGATAGCGCCAGGGGCTTCTCGACGAAGACGTGGCATCCCCGCTCGAGCGCGGCGATCGCGTGCCCCGCGTGCTGCTCGTCCCGGGTGGCGATGACCGCGGCGTCGAGGTCGGCCTCACGCAGGCACGCCTCAAGCGACTCGTACTCGGCCGGGGCCTCGGGCGCCGCGGAGCCTGCCTGCCGTATCGCCTCACATACGACCGCGCGGCGGCCTGCATCCGGATCGCAGACCGCGACCAAGTACACGCCCGCAAGCGCCGCCAGTGTCTCGGCGTGCAGCCGGCCCCAGTTCCCGACGCCGGCGATGCCGACGCGCAGCGGCCGGCTCACGTCCGCAGCCTCGGATCGAGGTAGTCGCGCAGCCCGTCAGACACGAAGTTCAACCCGAGCACCGACAGCATGATGAACAGCCCGGGGAACAGGGAGATCCACGGCGAGATCGGCAGGAACTCCTTGCCCTCGTTCAGGATCGTCCCCCACGAGGGCGTCGGTGGCTGGACGCCGACGCCCAGGTAGCTCAGCGCCGACTCGATGAGGATCGCATACGAGAGCGACACCGCCACCTGCACGATGAGCGGCGACAGGGTGTTGGGCAGGATGTGTCGGAGCATGATCTTCCACGAGCCGGCGCCGATGGAGGCCGCGGCCTCGACGTAGGTCAGTTGCTTCTCGGCCAGCACGCTCGCGCGCATGACGCGGAAGAACAAGGGCGTGTACACCACGGCGATGGCGATGACCACCGTCCGCACGCCGGCCCCCAGCACCGCGGAGATGCCCAGCGCCAGCAGCACCGAGGGAAAGGCGAAGAAGACGTCCATCACCCGGCCGAGGGTCTGGTCCACGCCACGCTCGAAGTACCCGGCCAGCAGCCCCAGGACCGAGCCGGCGGCCGTGGCGATGCCGATTGACAGTCCGGCGATGCCCAGCGAGACGCGCACGCCGTGGATGACGCGGCTGAGCAGATCGCGGCCGAACCGGTCGGTGCCGAAGAGGTGGTCACGCGACGGGCTCTGGAACATCTTCATCGCGTCGACCGCGATCGGCGGGTAGGGCGCGACGTACGGCGCCAGGATCCCCAGGATCACAAACGTCGTGATGATGATCGTCCCCGCGGCGAACAGGGGGTTCCGACGCAGGCGCGACAGCCAGATCCGGCTGACGGGTCTCACCGGCGCCTCACTCGTACTGAATCCTTGGATCGATGGCCGCGTACAGGAGGTCGACCAGGAAGTTCAACCCCATGAACAGCGCGGCGCCGACCAGGATCGTCCCCTGCACGACCGGGTAGTCGCGCTGGAAGATGGCGTCGAGCAGGAGCCGGCCGATGCCCGGCAGGTTGAAGACGTCCTCCACGACGACGATGCCGCCCAGGATGTAGCCCATCTGCACCCCGGCCACGGTGATGACCGGAATCAAGGCGTTCCGCAGCGCGTGATGCCTGACCACGCGCGGCTCGCGCAGACCCTTAGCCCGCGCCGTGCGCACGTAGTCGCAGCCGAGCACGTCGAGCATCGTCGAACGCGTCATGCGGCTGATCATCGCCGCCGTGGCGGTCCCCAGGGTGAGCGCCGGGAGCGCGATGATCGAGAGGTTCGCCCAGACGTTCTCGCGGATGGACACCCACTGGATCGAGGGCATCCACTGGAGGTAGATCGAGAACAGCAGGATCAGCAGTGTCCCCTGCCAGAACGCGGGCACCGAGAGGCCGAGCGTCGAGGCGAACCGGATCACGCTATCCAGCGTCGCCCCGCGGCGCAGGGCCGCGACCACACCCATCGGGATGCCGATGAGCAACGACCAGGCCACGGCCAGCAGCGCCAGCTCGGCCGTGACCGGCAGCCGCGACAGGATCAGCGACAGCACCGGGCGGTTGCTGCGCCACGACATGCCGAGGTCGCCGCGCAGCAGACCGCCCAGCCAGTCCACGTACTGCACGTACCAGGGCCGGTCGAGGCCGAAGAACTCCCGCAACGCGCGGATCGTCTCCTCGCCGACGAGCGCGCTCTGGCCCAGGAGCTGCTCGACCACCGTGCCCGGGATCAGGCGCATCATGGTGAACACGATGACGCTGACCCCGAGCAGCGTGGCCGCCATGGCCAGCAGCCGGCGGAAGATGTATGCGCGCACTCAGCGCCGCCCGGCTATCCCTCGACCCACGTCTCCCGCAGCCCGAACATGAACCCGGTGGGATAGGGCCGGAATCCCTTGATCTTCCGGTTCATGCTGTACAGCGAGTTCGGCGCGTACAGCGGGATGCTGATCGGGTCCTCGGCCATCATGGTCTGGATCCGGTCGTAGATCTGCTTGCGCCGGTTGCGGTCGATCGTCGACCGGCCCTCGTCCAGCAGCCGATCCACCTCGGCGTTGTTCCACCGGCGGAAGTCCATGCCCTTGGGCGGCGTGTGGTAGTGCCGGTAAAAGGCCTGGTCGGGATCGACGAACCCGCCCCACTCGTTCATGGTCGGAGGCGCCTGCCGGGCGATCCAGTCCCGGATCCAGACGCCGATGTCTACGGTCTCGACACGCACGTCGAAGCCGGCGTCCTTCAGGTTGTCGGCGATCACCTGCACCGAAGCAATCAGCGAGGGAAACCCCACGATGTTGCGAATCGTCAGGGGCACCGGAGGCCGCAGGCCCGCCCGCTGGATCAGCTCGCGCGCGCGGCCAAGGTCACGATTCTGGTTCGGCAGCCGGTCGAGCGACATCGCCCAGAACGCCATGGCCGTGGGCAGCAAGCCCAGGCGGGTTCCCAGACCGTCGCCCGCGATGCGGAGAATCGCCTCTCGATCGATCGACAGGGCGATCGCGCGGCGGATGTCGGGGTTGCTGGTCGGCGCCTGGTCGCCGGCCAGGTCGAGCACGACCCAGCGGATCGCCGGCGCCTGGATGTGGTTCAGGGAGACCAGGTGGCGGACCAGCTTGAAGTTCACGCCGCTCTCGAACTGCACCATGTCGAGCTGGCCCGCGCGCAGCGCGGCCACCAGCGACGTCTCGTCGGGAAGGGCCTGGAACGTCAGGCCGTCGAGGTAGGGCTTGCCGCGATCCCAGTACTCGGGAAAACGCTCGAGGACGATCAGGCGGTTGGGCTCGAACTGCCGGACCCGGAAGGGTCCGGTGCCGATCGCGGCGTGTTGCAGCTCGCGGCCGGTGCGCACTGCGTCTTTGGGAATCACGCCGTTGTACTTGCCGGCGATGTTAATCAGGAAGGTGGCGGTGGGTTCGTTGAGGGTGAAGCGCACGGTGTTCCGGTCGATGATGTCGATGCTCTTGATCATCACCAGGTCGCCGCGACCGCCCGAGCCGGTGCGCGGATCCATCACCCGCTCGTAGCTGAACTTGACGTCCTCGGCGTCCATCTCCTTGCCGTTGTGGAACCGGACGCCGCGGCGTAGGTGGAAGATGTACTCGGTGGGCGACCGCTCCTCCCAGCGCTCGGCGAGCTGCGGCCGGGGCACCAGGTCGTAGTCGACCCAGACCAGGTTCTCGTAGAAGAGGAACTTGCGGCGCTGGTAGATGTCGGCGCCCTCCAGGTGCGGTTCGATGCTGGCCGGCAGCGCCGCGCTGCCAAACGTGATCCTGCCGCCCTGGCGCGGCGTGCCCGCAGCCGGAGCGGCCGAGGCCGTCCAGAGCCTGTAGGGCGACAGCAGCTGGCCGGCGGCCAGGCCGAAGCCTGCGGCGCCGGCGGTCTTGAGGAACTCCCGCCGCTTCATTCCTCGCGGGTCGTGCCTGCTCTCACTCATGACACGTCTCCTCCCCCCGTGCGATCGCCTTCGGTGCTAGTGCCCTGCATCAATCTACACACCCTCGGCGGGCCAGACTGTCTCGCCGCCGACGACCGCTCGCACCACTTCGGCCCGGTCCACCCCGGGCGCCATCCTGAGGACGACCAGGTCGCCGCGCGCGCCTTCGGTGAGAGTCCCGGGATCGGCGGCCAACAGGCGCGCCGGGTTGGCGACCGCCATCGTCACGGCATCGGGCAGCGCGACCCCAGCGTAGCGCATCACCTTTGGGAGCGCCGACGCCAGATCGAGCGCCGACCCGGCCAGGTAGAGCGTGCCTGCCAGGCCCACGCGCCCCTCGGGCGAGAGGATCACCTTCAGGCCCAGCCAGTCGTACTCCCCCGGCGGCATCCCGGCCAGGGCCACCGCGTCGCTGATCAGGATCGTCCGCGCGATGCCTTTGGCGCGCACGAACGTCTTGACAACAGCTGGCGGCAGATGGTGGCCGTCTGCGATGATGCTGGCGGCCAGCTCGTCGGCGGCGAGCTGATCCCAGAGGTAGTTCGGGTGGCGCGGCAGCACCGCGTGCGATCCGTTCCCGATGTGGGTCGACAGCCGCGCGCCCGCGCGCACGGCCGCATGGATCTGTTCGGATGTCGCGGCCGTGTGGCCGATGGCCACGACCACGCCCGCCGATGCCACCCGGTGGATAAACGCCGGCGCGTCGGCCCACTCGGGCGAGAGGGTGACGAGCCGGATGCGGCCGTCGGCCGCGCGCTGGAACTCGACGAACTCGTCCCAGTCCGGCGGCCGGATGTGCTCGCGGGGATGTGCCCCGCGTGGACCGTCCTCCGGCGAGAGATGCGGGCCTTCGACGTGAATCCCCAGAACCGCACGGCTGATCCAGTCATGCGCCTGGCAGGCCTCGGCCACGATCCGCAGCGCCCGGGCCATGCGTTCGTGGCTCTGCGTGCAGATCGTCGGGCAGAAGCGCGTCACGCCTACCGCCTGCAGGCGGCGCGCCGCACGGGCGACGGTGTCCACGTCGATCGCCTCGCCGTTGAAGTCGGCGCCGCCAAACCCGTTGACCTGGATGTCGACGAGCCCGGGCAGGATCCAGGTGTCCTCGGGCACCGCGGAGGCACGCACCTCGCGGATCCGCTCGATGGCCATCCCGTCGAGCGTCACCTCGATCGGAGTGCCGAGGAACGGATCACGGCCGGCGAGCGTCGCGCCCGGCCTCATCATCATCATTCAGCACCGCCACTCACGCGTCGCGGTCTGACCATCACTCTCTTCGGCTCTCGGGGGGCGCAGGCGACGCCTACGCCGCCGATTCCAGGACGCCAGCCCGCTCGAGCAGACCTCGGACGAAGGCGAGACCTTCCCGGTACTGGGCGTCGAGGTCGGGCACGCCGCCGACGTCGATCCCGATGTAGCCGGCAAAGCCGCATCGCTTCAGCCCGTCGACCAGCGCCTCCCAGTCCACCGTACCGCGTCCAGGCGCCAGGTGCTCGTTGTCGCGGCCGCCGTTGTCCGCGGCGTGGACATAGAGGATGCGGGCCCCCAGCTTCTCGACCGACAGCGGCAGGATCTCCTTCTGCGCGTGGAGGTGGCCGCAGTCGAGCACCGCGCCGAGCGCAGGGTGGTCCACGTGCTCGATGAGCCGGAGCAGTCCGTCGGTGTTGCTCACAAGCTCGCCGACCCGGGGCTCCAGACACAGCCGCAGGCCCGCGTCGTGGGCGATCGCGGCGCACGCGCGCACGGTCTCGACGAGCGTCTCCCAGGTCCGCGCCCACGAGAAGCCGAGCGGAATCCGCACGTCGAACTGCCGGTTGAACTCGACGCTCTCAGCATACGGACGGTGGCGAACGTACTCCACCGGCGCCGCGTAGCTGTCCACCTGCACCGTGGGCGCGCCGAAGAACGCCGTTGCCTCGACGGCGAGCTTGAAGAGGTCCAGCGCGGCGCGCCGCCTGGCGCCATCGAGGCTGACCAGGTCTGGGAGGACCGGACAGAAGTTCATGATCTCCAGTCCCAGGTCGGCGCAGCGCCGCTTCAGATCGGCACGGGCCGCGTGCACCGCGCGCATGTTTTCGTCGCGCACGCCCTCAAGCTCCACCGCGTCGAAGCCGAGGTGCGCCATCTCGTCCAAGGCTCTATGGGTGTCGGCGATGGACGGGGGATATCCGTACTTGTTGATGGCGTAGAGCCAGCAGCAGTTGATCCTCACGGCTCACGCTCCCAGGCGAATTGACAGACCTGCTCCGCCGCACTACTCTACAAGTGATATCATATAGAATATTGGACATACGATCAAGGATGCTGGGTATCCTCGAGCAGGTCACCGACGCTGTGCGGCAGCGGATCCTCGAGCAGGCATTCAAGCCCGGAGAGCGCCTGACGATCGACCGAATCGCGAGAGAGCTCGGCGTCAGTCCCACCCCCGTGCGCGAAGCCCTGGGCCGCCTCCAGGGCGAGGGCCTGCTGGTGTACCGCCGAAGCCAGGGCTATCAGGTGACGCCGGTCTCCGTACGGGAACTCCAGGAGATGCTGGACTGCCGGCTCGCCATCGAGCCCTTCGCCGCGCGGGCCATCGACCCGATCAGCGACGACCTCCTCCGCGGACTGGAAACGATCCACGCCAGGTTCCGACAGGCGCTGGATGCCCGGCGAATCGGCGAGAACAACACTGCGGATCGGGAGTTCCACGAGACGATCGTCGGGGCGGCGGGCAATGCGATGCTGCTGCGGCTGTTTCGCTCGATGAACTCGCACATGTACACCATGCGGCTGTTCTACTACACCGAACCTGTCCGCGAACGCGAGCTTGAGGAAACCTGGGCCGAGCACTGCGCCATCATGGAGGCCTTCAAGGCCCGCCGTCAGGCCGTGGCGGCTGAGGCAATCGCCGAGCACCTGCGGCGGGTCAAACAGCTGGTCGCCGTCCATGCCCCCAAGTGGATGGCGCAGCCCGCTCCGGACGGAGCAACCCCGCGCGGCACAGCGTGAACGGAGCCACGGGCGGACCGTGCGCGGCCGCAGCAACGAGAGGGAGGGACCCCTTGTGGATCCCATCGACCGGTATCACCAGACTGTCAGCGACCTGTTGCACCAGATCGCAACCCACGAGCGCGGCGCCATCGAACGGGTCGGCGGCCTGTTCGCCGACGTCATCGCCCGGGATCGCCTGATCTACGTCTTCGGGACGGGCGGCCACTCGTACATGGCCGCGGAGGAGATGACCTGGCGCGCCGGCGGTCTGGCCGCGGTGCATCCGGTCCTGGATCCGGGCGTCTCGCTGGGATTCGGCGCGCGCCGATCGACCGCGGTCGAGCGTACGGCGGGCTACGCCCGTGCCGTGCTCGGGACCTATCCCATCACGCCGGAGGACGTCCTCCTCATCGTGAACGCCTGGGGGATCAACGCCTGCACGATCGACGCGGCCCTGTGGGCGGCCGAACGCGGCATCACCACCGTCGCCATCACGTCGCCGTCGTTCGCCCGGCAGATCCCGGCAGACCACCCTGCCCGACATCCCACCGGGAGAAATCTCGCTGATGTTGCGGACCACGTGATCGACTGCCGGATGCCGTTGCGCGACGCGGTCTTGCAGTTCGCGAACCTGGCGCAGTGGGTCAGTCCGGTCTCGACAATTCTGGTCGCCTTCGTCATTGAGATGCTGGTGGGTGAGACCGTCAGGCGCCTCCTCGAGCGGGGCGTGATGCCTCCGGTCTGGACGAGCGCAAACATCCCCGGCGGCGACGAGGCAAATCGCGGCCTCATCGACCGCTACAGCTCGCGGATCCGGTGGCTGTGAGGTAGACCCTGCAGGAGGTCGATGCCCCGGACCGAAAGGGAACCTCTTACCGCAAGCTTCACACGGGGCGTCTTGATGCGGGCCATCTGGCTGGGATCCTTCATCACCGACACGATCTATCTGGCCGCCGGCGCCTGGACCACGCGCTTTGTCGGCTCGCCGCTCCAGAAGACGCTGGCCCGACGGCGCTACGGCTCGCTCGCGGCCCACTACGACGCCAGCGTGATCCCGCAGGCCGGCTACTTTGCGCCGCTGGACGCGGCCCTTGATCGGCTCCCCACACCCCCGACGGTCGCGCTCGACGTCAGCACGGGGACCGGTGCGGTGGTGGGAGCGGTGGCGCGGCGATTCCCGGCCTGCCGCGCGTACGCGGTTGACCTCTCGCCGGCGATGCTGTCGCACGCGGTCGGCAACACCCGCGACATCGGCGCGGCGATCCGCTTCATCTCCGCGGACGCCGCGCGACTACCGTTTGCCGGCGGCATGTTCGAGCTGGTGACCGTGCAGAACGCGTTCCCGGTGGCGCCCGAGCTGGTTCGAGTCACGAAGCCCGGCGGCCGCGTGATCCTCTCGTATTCGGCCGGCGGGCCGGTGCTGCCCTGGATCGTCCGCGCGCTGGTGGACCAGCTGCGCCGGCTCGGCTGCGACGAGGTGGACACCCGCCAGGTGGAGTCCGGCCGGTACTTCATCGCCCGCAAGACGGCGCAGGTGGTCCGCGCGTGACCGGCGAGAGGACCCCGACGCAGCGCGTGTCGTGTGTGATCCCGGCCTACAGCGAGGAGCGCACGATCGCCTCGGTCATCGGAGCCGCACGGCAGGTCGATGAGGTGTCCGAGATCATCGTGGTCTCGGACAGCTCCCGCGATGCGACCGCCGAGATCGCCGCAGCCGCCGGTGCCGACCTGGTCATCCGGCTGCCGAAGAACTTAGGCAAGGGCGGCACCATCATGGCCGGCGTCCGGCGCGCAGAAGAGCCCGTGGTGCTCCTGCTCGACGCCGACCTGCAGTATCTCAAGCCTCGTGAGATCAGCGCCCTCATCAAGCCGGTCCTGACGGAGGGCTGCGGCATGGCCGTCGGCGTGCTGGCCGAGGACCTCGTGCAGCACGTGCTGCCGACCCTCTCCGGCCTGCGGGTGGTGCGCCGAGATGCCCTGCTGGCGCAGCCCCACCTGGCGACCACGCGGTACGGCCTCGTGGTGATGGTGACCTATCTGGCCATGGGACTGTTCTTCTCCACGCGCGCGGTCGGCAGCGCGCTCGACGTGTTCCCTGAGCCCGCGATGGGCGACCGGTACCTGATCGTCGCGGCGCACGCCGACGACGAGCTGCTCGCCGCGGGCGGGCTGATCCAGCGCGCGCTCGCCGCCGGGGCCGGCGTCTGGGTGGTCTTTGCGACCAACGGCGACGCCAACCGGGTGGGGGCCTCGATCGCCGGCAAGCGGCTGCGCGCGCGGGCTTCGGACTACATCGCGGAGGGCAGGGCGCGGCAGCGCGAAGCGCGCCGGGTGCTGGGCACCCTGGGCCTGCCGGCCGATCGGGCGATCTTCCTCGGCTATCCCGACCGGAGCCTGATGGCCCTGGCGTCGATCTGGCGGGATCCGGGCCGGCCCTACATCTCCCCGTTTACGCGCGCCTCGGCTTCTCCGTACGCCGACTCGTTCCGGCCGGCCGCCCCGTACACCGGCGCCGATCTCCTGCGTGATTTGGAGAGCGTGATGCTGCAGACGCGCCCCACCGTGGTCCTCACCCACCATGCCAGCGACCGGCACAGCGACCATCAGGCGTTGAACATGCTGGCGCGGGAGACGATCCGGTCGCTCGCGCAGCAGGATCGGCTGCCGCAGCCGCAGTTGTTCACCTTCCTGGTACACGCGTGGGACTTTCCCAGGCCGCTTAGGTACGCGCCGGATCAGCCGCTGCTGCCGCCCAGGTCGCTGCGGAACGGTCAGGCGTGGGTCCGGTTTGACCTGACCCCGGAGGAGCTCGCTGCGAAGCAGGCGGCGCTGCGCGAGTACCGCAGCCAGCTCGACAGCCCGTACCTGCGCCTGCTGCTGCACAGCTTCATGCGGCAGAACGAGCTGTTCGCCGTCTCAGAGCCCTGACGTCGCCGGTGGCACCAGAGGCGTGAGCGCGGCAGTCCGGGGGTACGCGCAGGTCGCCGCGGCCGCCGTCCTGTGGGGGACCATCGGGCTGGCGGCGCGCCGCCTCTTCGCCGCGGGCCTGACCCCGCTGCAGGCCGCCGCGTGGCGGGCGGCCGGCGCCTTCGTCCTGCTGCTGGTCCTCAGCCTGGCCCTGAACCCGTCGGCGCTCCGGGTGGAGCGCCGCGATATCCCCCTGCTTGCGGCCTACGCCGCTGTGAGCGTGGCCGGGTTCATGACGATCTACTTCACGGCGATCGGCCTGACCACTGTGGCAACCGCCGCGGTACTGCTCTATACCGCGCCGGCCTGGGTGGTGCTCATGGCGCGCGCGCTCTTCGGCGAGCCGATGACCCCGATGAAGACGGCCGCGGTGGGCCTCACCTTCGCGGGATGCGTCCTGGTGGTCGGCGCGGTGGGGCCCGGCGCCGTGCGCCTGACCCCCGCCGGGCTGCTGGCGGGGCTGGGCGCCGGACTCACCTATGCGCTGTACAGCATCTTCGGGAAGACGGCGCTGCGCCGGCTGTCGCCGCTGACCACCGTGGTCTACACGCTAGGGTTCGGCGCGCTGCTCCTGCTGGCGGCGGCGCGCGGCCTGCCGCCGCTGCCCCCCGGCAGCCTGGCGCCGCTCGGCTACGTGATCGTGGGCCCGACCGCGATGG
>JBBIOB010000036.1:0-28564 GCA_037443565.1 Armatimonadota bacterium
CCCGGAGAGAGATGGTCTTGCGCAGGCGGTCGAGCCGCAAGGGAAAGCTGATCTTCTCCCCGGGAGGGGCATCCTCAGCACGCATGATTCGACACACACCATGACATAGAAGGGAGAGAGGGACAACGATGCACCAGTCGAATGTCCCACAAAGGGTGGTGTCGATGCGTCTCGCGCTGATCCTGCTGACGCTTCTGATCATGACGCCCTCGCCGTTGCCAACCGCGGGGGCGCCCGCACCCTGTGCCATCGTCGAGGGGGCGGGCATCGCGGGAGTGCAGATTGGCATGGCCTCTGCCGCGGCGCTTGCCCTGACAGGCCCGCCCGTGCGCGAAGAGATCACCGACACGCAGGTGCTCTTCACCCTCCGGCCGCCCTGGTCGCAGATGGTCGCGGATCGGGGCATGGTGGAGACCGTGAGCACGACGTCGTCCCACTGCCGGACCGCCGGGGGGGTCGGCCCTGGATCCAGCCTTGCGCAGGTGCGACAGGCGTACGCAGGAACCGAGGTGAGCACGCTGACGTCCATTCAGGATGCCCAGGTGCTGGCGTATCCGTTCCGTGGGGTCGCCTTCCGGGTGCACGGGGACCGGGTCGATCTGGTTGAGGTCTTTCGCGCCCGGCGGCTCCCTCCGGTCGGGACGGCTCGGGCCACTCCGTCTCCGGCACCTTCGCCCGCCGTCAGCCCTACAGCGCCCGGTGCGCCCACCCCGACCCCAACGGTCGCGCCTGGTGCCTGGGGCGTCCGCTCGAGCGAGACACGTGTGGAGGACGGCACGCTGGTCATCAGCGGAGTCGTGGAGAACCGCGGCCGCCCCCTTGCCGCCTACGCCGACGTCCGCGTGCTGGACGACGCCGGCCAGCAGGTCGGGCGGGGCGAGGCCCCGCTTCAGCCGGCCCTCGTCCCCGCGGGCGGAACGGCAGCCTTCCAGGTCCGGATCTCGATCGATCGCGTGGTCCGGCGGTACCTGGTGACGATCCGGCCCGCCGGCTCACCCACGATCGCGCTCGTGGAGGCTTCCGGGGAGATCAGAGACCAGCAGCAGTTCGCGGCGATGGCGGCTCGGCTGGTGACGGTCGAGATCCGGTCCACGGCCGCGGTGCCGACCAAGGACACCTTCGTGGCCCTGGTGACCAACGGCAGCCCTCTGGCCGTTGAAGCTGCCACTGTCACTGTCGAGATGAGTGTTACCTGCCGTGTGGCGGGGCGCCCCGCCATACTGATGGCCGCTGCAGGTCTGCCCGTGGCCGCCGCGCCTCCCACCCCCCTGCCGACGCCGACGCCGGCTCCCACGCCGCGGACCATACAGGAAGTGTGGACCGGAGCGGTTTCAGTGACATCGATTGCCGCGCGGTCGACCGCGCGCGCCGCCGTACCGCTGAGCGGCGGCGTGTGCCTGGCATTCACGACCTGGTCCGCGCGAGCACGGGTTACGGACGTCCGCATCGCCCAGTAGACCGGAGCATGATCCACCGCGCGGACAGGTCCGCCCTGGCGGCGTTGTTCGTGGTGTGCGCGCTGGTCACGGCCCATGCGCCGTCAGCCTTGATGCCCGCCGCGACGGCGGCACCCGCGCCGTGCACGATTGTCGAAGGGGTCTCGATCGGCGCGGTGCGCCTCGGGATGTCAGCGATGGCGGTCCTCGCCATCGCCGGAACGCCCGCCGCCCAGCAGGTGCAGGCCCCACAGTCGGTGCTGACGCTGCGGGCGCCGTGGTACCAGGCGAGCGTCTCGCACGGCGTCGTGGTGCGCGTGAGCACCAGATCCCCGGAGTGCCGGACCCGCACGGCGATCGGACCGGGAGCCTTGCTGGCAGCGGTTCGAAGGGTCTATGCGGGTGCCGTGGCGAGCGCCGTTACCCCCTCGACAGACGGCGAGCTGCTTTCCTACCCGTTCAGCGGGATCGCGTTTGCCTCACGCGGGGACCGCGTGGTTGCTGTGGAGGTCTTCGCCGCTGAGGCGCTCGGCATCCCGCCGCCGCCGCACCCATCGCCGGTCCGTCCGGCCGCCGTGCCCTCGCCCACTCCGGAGGCACCGACACCCGTACCCAGTCCCGTTCCCCTCTGGAGCCTCCGCGACCTCGGGGCGAGCGTCGAGGACTCGATCCTGGTCGTGACCGGCGTCATCGAGACCCGCGGTCCTCCGGTGCGTGTCTACGCCGAGGTCAACGCGCTCAGCAGCCGGGGAGCGCGGATCGCCTCGAGCGATGGTGTCCCCCACCCCAACCCCGTAGCAGCCGGGAGACCCGGCACCTTTGAAGTCCGGCTGCGGATCGACGACGTCGTCCAACGCCTTGTGGTCTCTGTGCGCCCCGTCGGCACGATCACAGGCGCGCTGGCAGAACAGGTCGTGGAGATCAGGGATCTGCAGCGGTTTGCCCCGGTGGCGAGCCGCAGGCTGCAGGTCGGCGTGCAGTTCCTCGCAGATCCTGCCCGGCTGATCGTCGAGATCCGAAGCGGGCTCTCGGTTGCGGTCGCAGGCGCGACGGCGGTTGTCGACTACCAGACGCGGTGTTTCGTCCGGTTCCCTCCGCCCGGCCGGTTCATCCTGGATTCGCGAAGCGCGTCCGTCGCGATTCCCTCGATCCCCCCTGGAGGTTCAGCCCGAGCCGTGGTGCCACTGACGGCGCCGACCGACGCCTGCCACGAGTTCATCGTCGTCTCCTCATCGGCCAGGATCGCGTCCGTACGTCTGGTCGACTAACGCGGCGGCGGCAGTGGCGCATCGGCCTGCGGCCCGAGCGCGCGCCGATCGCCGATCCGGCGGGTGATGCGGATCCGGTCGAAGTACTCCAGCAACGCCAGCGCGTATCGCCGGCTGGTCTGGAGGCGATCGCGGAGTGCGGCCACGGTGACCTCCCCGCCGCCGCGCAGCACCTCGACCACCTCCACGCGGATGCGCTCGAGCACCGAGGCGGCAAAGCGCAGCTCGGGCGTCACCGCAACCACGAGGCCATCATCGACGAGGCCCTGCAGAGCGCGGTCCACAATCTCCGGCGATGCCAGCCGGCGCAGGTCGTCGGCCGTGGGCGGTGAGGCCCCGGCCTGCTCGATGGAGGCCAGCACCCGCGCCCGGACGCGCTGAGAGGCCTCGTCCACCTCGGCCGTGAAGTCGCCCAGAGCGAGGAGCGCGCCGCGTTCCACGACGGTCCGAGCACCGACCATCTCGGCCAGCACTTCATCGAAGAGCCGGTCCTCGGCTCCGGCCGCGGCTCGGCTCTTCAAGTCTTCGCGGGACATCCCATGCCGCCAGGGAACGCGCGCGTGGTAGGCCGACAGCGCCTCGGTGATCCGGCGGCGAACCGTCTCAACCGCCGCCAGGGCAAATAGGCGCTCTCCGCGCTGTACCAACTTGCCTCGGCCGAGGGCGGAGGCGACGGCATCCGCGGCCGCGGCCGCTTCAACACCCGCGGCCGCGGCGACAGAGCCGACCAGAAGCCCCGATGGTCCGGCCGCGGCCGCCGCCGCGATGACCAGCGCCTCGGGCCCCCCGGCGGGCGACACCTCGGTGGGCGTTCGATGCCCGCGCCGCCGCAGAGAGGAGGCGGCGTTGAGGACCACGCCGCCGCCGATCGTCGTCGTGGGCGAGTAGCGCCGCGCCACAAACCGGTCGCCGTGGATGGCGACGATCGGCGCTTCCAAGCGCACGCGGGCAACGCCTTCCTCGCCCGGCGCGAGCGCGGTCCGGTCCGGGAAGGTGATCCGCCCAACGACCGTCCCCGATCCCAGATGGATGTGCACCGGCGACGACTGCTTCAGTTGGGGAGCCGATGGCAGCAGTCGTAGGCGGACCTCGAGCCGCTCCGTCGGCGCAAACGCCCCGGGCGTGGCCAGCACGTCACCGCGCGCGATCTCCCGCTTGTCGAGCCCCGACAGGTTGACCGCGGCCCGACTGCCGGCGTACGCGGCCTGGACGGCGGTTCCATGTACCTGCACGCCGCGCACGCGGACCTCGCGACTCTCCGGCAGCAGGACCAGCACGTCCCCCGGCCTGATTGTGCCGCTCCAGAGCGTCCCAGTGACCACCGTGCCGAACCCCTGCATCGTGAACGAGCGGTCGATGGGCAAACGCACCGCGCCATCTGCGGGCCGGGGCGGGAGCCCGGCGACCAGGCGATCGAGTGCCGCGACGAGGTCAGGGATCCCCTCGCCGGTACGCGCGGAGACACGGACCACCGGCGCGTGCTCGAGCGGGGTCCCGACCGTGAGGCTGTGCAGATCCTCCTCCACCGCCGTCAGCCAGTCGGCATCCGAGGCCAGGTCAATCTTGCTGAGCACAATCACGCCGCCGGACGCCGGCAGGAACCGGATGATGTCAAGGTGCTCGCGGGTCTGCGGCATGGCGCCTTCATCGGCGGCCACGACGAGCATGACCAGGTCGATGCCGCCCGCACCGGCAAGCATGTTGTGGATGAGGGCCTCGTGCCCGGGCACGTCGACGATCCCGATGCGGCGGCCGCCGGGAAGGTCGAGGTGGGCGAACCCGAGGTCCAGCGTCATGCCCCGGCGCTGCTCCTCGGCGAGCCGGTCCGGATCGATGCCGGTCAACGCGCGCACGAGCGCGCTCTTGCCGTGGTCGATGTGCCCGGCCGTCCCGATGGTCACCGGCCGCATCATGCGTCGGCGAGAGGGCGCACCAGGCCGGGCAGCGCCCGGTCGTCGCCCGGCAGCAGGGCCAGGACGTCAATCAGCAGGGCATCGTGGCGGACGACCGCGATCACAGGCACCGGGCCCTCGCGCAGCCGGTTCGCCCAGGCCCCAGGACGGCCGTCTCTCGGACGGATCGCAACCGCGAAGGAGGACAGGGTCACCCCTGGAAGCGATCCGCCTCCGACCTCGCCGGCGGTCTCCACGACCTCGACAGACGCGGCAGACCCGAGCGCCCGCGACACCGCGCGTGCGAGCCGCGACGCGCGGCGTCGCCGCTGCGCCGGCGTATGCGACAGCATCTCCAGGATCGGGATCTCACGCCAGACCGTCTCCGGGCTCAGGTAGGCGCGTAGGGTGGCAGCAAGCGCGGCCAGCCCCAGCTTGTCGATCCGCGCGGCGCGCGCCAGCGGGTGCCGGCGGCAGCGGTCCACCGCGGACCGGTCGCCGGCGACGATACCGGCCTGCGGCCCGCCGAGCAGCTTGTCGGCGCTGAAGATCACCAGATCGGCACCGGCTCCCACGGCCGCCTGGACGGTGGGCTCCGGCGGCAGTCCGACCACGCCCAGGTCCACCAGGCAGCCGCTGCCGACGTCAAAGATGACGGGCACCCCGCGCCGGCGCCCGAGGGCAACCAGGTCGGCGACGGACACATCATGGACGAAACCACGCTGGGTGAAGTTGCTGCGGTGCACCTTCAGGATGGCCGCGGCTCCCAGCTCGACCGCGGCGTCGTAGTCGGTGAGGTAGGTCCGGTTGGTCGTCCCGACCTCGACCATCCGCGCTCCACTTTGCAGCATGACCTCGGGCATGCGGAAGCTGCCGCCGATCT
Source organism: Armatimonadota bacterium (assembly GCA_037443565.1). Classification (GTDB taxonomy): domain Bacteria; phylum Sysuimicrobiota; class Sysuimicrobiia; order Sysuimicrobiales; family Humicultoraceae; genus Fervidifonticultor_A. The sequence continues at coordinate 5,480 of JBBIOB010000036.1, forward strand.
CGACGAGTTCGCCCCGGCTGACCACGACGTCGCGACCGCCGGCCATCGCGGCCAGACTTAGCACCACGCCCAAGGCCGCGTTGTTCACGGCGAACCCCGCCTCGGCCCCCGTAACCGCGACGAGCAGGTTCTCCAGGTGCGCCTGTCGGCTTCCGCGTTCGCCTGTGGCCAGATCGATCTCCAGGGTACTGTATCCCTCGGCGACCGCGGCCACGGCGGCCTGCGCGGCCAGGGAGAGGGGTGCCCGGCCCAGGTTCGTGTGCAGGATGACCCCGGTGGCGTTGATCACGCGACGGAGCGTCGCGCCGAAGCGATGCCGCAGCAGCGCCTCGGCCTCATCGATCACGGCACCTAGGCCCAGGGGATCGGCACCGCCGGCCCGCATCCGCCGGCGGGCGGCATCCACGGCGTCGCGCGCACACAGCGTGGCGGCCCTTCGGGAGAACATCCCGAGCAGGCCGCGCGACTCCAACCCGCGCAGCACGCGGCCCACAGAGGGGAGCTGACGTAGGGCCGGGTTGCTGGCCATGCCGGGGCCTGCGCTACTGGAGCAGCAGGCCCATCGTAACGGCCGCGGCGACCACGGCCGCGGCCACCAGGAGCAGGCGCAGGAGGTCGCCGCGCAGCCACTGCATCAGCTTCGCCCCGGCCTCGGGTGTGGTCAATGCGCTGGCCGCCGCTCCTCTGGGCAGCCGCAGCCTCGTCCCGCACCGCAGGCACACACTGCGGCCCGACGGGTTCTCTGTGCTGCACTTGGGACATCGCATAGACCGGCTCCTCTCACGCTGTCGGGATCACTCCGCGTCGACCTCAAGGGCCGGGACCCGCCCGGCTGGACCGCGCGCGGCCGCCGCCGCCCGAAGGGGCTCGATCACGGCCTCGGGCACATACTGGCTGCCGACCGTGACGCCCGTCGCCAGGCTGTTGCCGTGGAAATCGGTGCCGCCGGTGGCCAGCAGGCCATGGCGCCTGGCAAGAGCCGCGTATCGCTCGACCTGCGCAGGCACGTGGTCGGGATAGTAGACCTCGACGCCATCGAGGCCCGCTGTCACCAGCTCGGGGATCAGGTCATCTGGGACGCCCCAGCCAGGATGTGCCAGCACCGCGAGTCCTCCAGCCGCCCGGATGACCTCAACGGCCTGGGCGGGCGTCACCTTGAGGCGCTCGACATAGGCCGGCCCGTGGCGGCCGATATACCGGTCGAAGGCCTCGCTGACCGACTTCACGTGGCCAGCCTCCACGAGCGCCCGCGCCACGTGCGGGCGGCCGATCGTTCCGCCCCTGGCCAGCGCTTCCACCAACGAGAACGCGACGGGCGCGCCCAACGCGGCGAGGCGTTCGACCATTCGCTCAGCGCGCCTCTCCCGGCCCTCGCTCAGCCGGTGCAAGAGGGCCTGGAACCACTCGAGGCGCCAGTGGACGAAGTATCCCAGGATGTGGACCTCGCCGACGGCCATGTCGCAGGACAGCTCCACCGCCGGCCAGACTTCGACGTCCTCCGCCTTACCTGCTGCGAGGGCCTCTTCGAGGCCCGCAGTCGTATCGTGATCGGTGATGGCTAGGAGCCCGACGCCGCGCGCGCGGGCTTCACCGACGAGCGCCTGCGGCGCCAGCAGCCCGTCGGACGCGGTCGTATGGGTGTGCAGGTCGATGCGCATGGCCCTACGCGCCGGTGACCACCTGAAGCCGTTCGATGGCAGTCGCCCGACCGTCCGCGGCGATGTCGATGACGACGGCGTTGAGCTGCACAGGTCCCGGGGCGACGTCGAACTTGGCCGGAAGCTGCGTGAGGAACCGTTCCAGGATGGCCTCACGGGCCATCCCGATGACGCCGTCGCGGGGCCCGGTCATCCCAACGTCGGTGATGTACGCGGTTCCGCCGGGCAGGATGCGCTCGTCGGCCGTCTGCACGTGCGTGTGCGTACCGATTACAGCGCTGACGCGGCCGTCGAGGTACCAGCCCAACGCGATCTTCTCCGAGGTGGCCTCGGCGTGTATGTCCACCACCACCGTCGGCACCTGGGACTGCAACGCGGCGGCCTGCTCGCGGCCGATGCGAAAGGGGTCGTCGATGGTCGCCATGAACACCCGTCCCTGCAGGTTGAGGACGCCGATCCGCGCCCCGGCGGACGTCTCGATCACGGCCGCGCCGCGGCCGGGCACGCCCGGCGGGAAGTTCGCGGGGCGGAGCACCCGGGGATCGCCGTCGAGCAGGTCATAGGCTTCGCGGTTCTGCCAGATGTGGTTGCCGCCGGTGATGACATCCACGCCAGTAGCGAAGAACTCCGCGGCGACCTTGGGGGTGAGGCCCACACCGCCGGCGGCGTTCTCCCCGTTGGCGATGACGACATCAAGGCCGTGGGCCCGGCGCAGCCCGGGAAGCCGCTCGGCCAGGATCTTGCGGCCGGGCTTCCCGGTCACGTCGCCGACAAACAGCAGCTTCACGCGGCTACCGCGCGTACTCCACGACGCGCGTCTCCCGCAGGACGGTCACTTTGATCTGTCCGGGATACTTGAGCTCTTCCTCGATCTTCCGGGCCAGATCGCGCGCCAGGGTCGCGGCACCCGTGTCGTCCACCTCCGTCGGCTTGACAATCGCACGAATCTCCCGTCCCGCCTGGATGGCGTAGGCCTTCTCGACCCCCGGGAACGACGTGGCCAGCTGCTCCAGGCCCTGGAGCCGCTTGATATACATCTCCACGGTCTCCTTGCGTGCGCCCGGCCGGCTGGCCGAGATGGCGTCGGCGGCTGCGACCAGCACGGCTTCCAGACACGCCGCCTCCTCTTCGCCGTGGTGGTACCCGATGGCATTGAGAACCTCGGGCGGCTCGTGGTAGCGCCGCGCGAGGTCAGCGCCGATCTCGACGTGCGTGCCCTCAACCTCGTGCGTCAGCGCCTTCCCGATGTCGTGCAGCAGACCCGCCCGCCGGGCCAGCTTGGGGTCGGCGCCGAGGTGGGTGGCCAGCAGCCCGGCCAGCAGCGCGACCTCGACCGAGTGCCGCAGCAGGTTCTGCCCGTACGAGTGCCGGAACTTGAGCCGGCCCAGGACCATGAGCTCCTCGGGATGGAGGCCGTGGACATTGGCCTCGAAGGCCGCCTGCTCGCCGGCCTCGCGGACGAGATCGTCGAGCTCGCGCCGGGCCTTCTCCACGATCTCCTCGATCCGGCCCGGATGGATGCGGCCGTCCGCCATGAGCTTCTCAAGGGCCAGCCGGGCCACCTCGCGACGCACCGGGTCGAACGACGAGATGGTGACCGCCTCGGGCGTGTCGTCGATGATCAGGTCCACGCCGGTCAGGTTCTCGAGGGCGCGGATGTTCCGCCCCTCGCGTCCGATGATCCGACCCTTCATCTCTTCGTTGGGGAGCGGCACAACCGACACCGTGACCTCGGCAGTGTGCTCCGAGGCACAACGCTGGATGGCGAGCGCCAAGACGTCGCGCGCCCGCCGCTCGCTTTCGTCGCGGGCCTCGGCTTCGATCCGCCGGATCAGATGGGCGACATCGTCGCGGACCTCAGCCTCGACGGTTGCCAGCAACTGCGCCCTGGCTTCCTCCGCCGTGAGCCCGGCGACGCGCTGGAGTTCTTGATACTGCTCCTGCTTCAGCCGGCCGATCTCTTCACGAAGACCTGCCAGCCGCTGTTCTTCTTCGGCGAGCTGCCGCTCGCGCCGTTCCAGATTCTCCTGCTTGCGCTCCTGGTTCTCCTCACGCTGCACCACGCGCCGTTCCAGCCGCTGGAGCTCCGCGCGCTGCTCGCGGACCTCCCGTTCTGCGTCCCGCCGGATGCGGAACACCTCATCCTTGGCCTCAACGATAGCCTCGCGCCGTTTGGCCTCGGCCTCCTTCTGCGCATTCTCAAGGATCTGCTGGGCATGCTCTTCGGCTGACTTGATCCGTGCTTCGGCGATGGTCTTGCGGAGGAGCCACCCAAGGAGGAGCGCGATCAGGGCCGCCGCGATGGCCACCACGTAGGGCCCCAGCTCCATGGCACTTCACCCCCTCAGGTTACTCCCGTCGTCCGGGTCTCAGCCTCCGGTGTCATCATGATGGGAGTACAGCCTTTCAGATGATTGTACCGAGCCTGAAAAAAGCGTGTCAAGGATCGTGTCGACTTCGTGCCAGCATCACCCCAGCTGCCGCAGCTCATCGCACACCCGGCTGAGCACCCGGTCAAGCTCAAGGTGCGTGGGAACGTCGCGCATGCCGTAGCTTCCGTCGCCGGGCGAGTAGCAGAGGAGCCCACAGGCGTCCATGACCTGATTCGCGGCCTCGGCCAGCCTGATCGCTCGCCGGTAGTCTGCCTCGTCAACGGTTCGCACGGACAACAGCAGATAGCAACTCGGCCTGCTCCTCCTGAGCCACGTGACGAAGTCGGCGCCCGGCCCTCCGCCCTGCCCGGCGAGGCGAGCCCACTCCGCCTTGAGGTCAATAGTCTTCAAGCCGGCCTCTTTCACGCGCTTGTCGAGATCGGCACTGCCTGGCCGCCCAAGCGGGTTGCGCCGCCGTGGATTTCGGCGCGTTCGCGGGGCTCCAAGGACCTTGGTTTCGATGAGGACCTCCACCACTCCGCTGGCGGGATACACGGCGTCATGAAAGGCTTGTGAGCCGCACGCCCTGCTTGGCCGCCCGGGACAGCGCACTGATGCGCCCCCTGCCTGCAAACGACTGATAGCGTATGTACGGCGGATTGCCAATGACAGCATCGACGTGAGGGACATCGCTCAGGAGTCCAGATGGGGGATCAAGATCAAAGAAGCTTGCCAGCCGAACATCGGGGTCGCCGGATCCGAGGACATCTTTGACAGCATCCACCGTCCAGGAGACGGCTTCCGGGTTGACATCGACGCCATGAAGCTGGTGGCCCATCGGTCGGCTTCCATAGGCCTTGAGACGATGAGCAGCCTCAACCAGGAACACCCCATCTCCCACCGCAGGATCCAGTACGTGATCGTCAGGCGATCGCAGTGCCCACTCGACCAGCGGGTAGGCGAGCGACGCTGGAGTGTACCACGCCCCCAATGTCTTCCGCTGGACGACAGTTCCAGGAAGGCTAGTCACTTTGCTCACCCAGTTCCAGCGGCAGCGCCTGTGGTTCACCCGAGGGCAGCGACACGCCGGACAGCCCGCCCAGGCGGTCGCCGAACCCGTCCAGGGCCCTCGTGGCCCGCTCGTAGTTCGCCTGCGCGTTGCGGAGCTGGTTGCCGAGCGTGGTCATCGGCTGGCGGATCCGGTCGAAGTCGAGCGCCAGGCGGGCCAGCCCCTCGCGGATTTGGGCCGCCTGGCGCTCGACCTGGAGGCCTTTCAGGCCGTGGACGATGGCCAGCAGGTAGGCGTGAAAGGTCGTCGGCGAGACCGGCATGACGTGCCGTTCCCACGCATAGGCCTGGAGGCTCCCCGCATCGTCGCTGCGGACCACCGCTTCGTAGTACACGCTCTCCGCGGGCACGTACATCAACGCGAAGTTGAACGTGCCCTCATCGGGCAGGATATACTTGTCGGCGATGGTCTTGATGTGCCCCTGCACCTGCCGGAGGAACTCGCGCCGGGCCCGGTTCCGCTCCTCATCGGTCTCCGCTCGGGCGATCGCCTGGAAGCCTTCCAACGGGAACTTCGAGTCGACCGGCACGAGCCGGCCTTCCAGCCGGATGACCGCATCGACCATCGTGCCGTTGCGAAACCGGTACTGCATCTCGAAGTGGGCTCCGGGCAGGATCTCCCGGAGCAGGTTCTCGAGCAGGACCTCCCCCACCCCGCCACGCAGCTTCGGCGGTTGCAGGATCTCCTGGAGCGACGCCAGATCCTTGCCGATCTCGAAGATCCGAGCGGCCGCCTCCTCGAGTCCCGTCAGCTTCTCCTGCATCGAGGTCACCAGGCCGGCGGTATCGCTGAAGCGCTGGCCGACCATCTGGAGGTTCGCGTCGAGCCGCTGGCCGAGGCTGTCATTGACCCGCTGCAGCGCCTGTGTGTTGTCTGCCAGGCGCTCGCTGACCGTGCGCGTGATGTCCTCGAGCCGGGCGCTCACCTGGGCCTGCAGACTGTCGGTCCGCTCGGTCACGGCGCGCGTCGTGGCCTCGAGGCTCTGACCGACCTGGCCCCGAAGCGCGTCGACCTGCTGCTGCATCAGCAGCAACCCCTGGTCCGGTGCGGGTGGCCGCCTGAGCACCAGCATGACGGCCAGGGTGGCCGCGCCCGCGGCGGCCGCGGCGATGACGATCAGGGTCACGATCTCAGACATGGCGTGCCTTCAATCCTCCCGGGCAGTGTACGGGCAGATCGACGCGAAAGCACAGTAGCGGCAGGCCCGGTAGTAGTCGGGCGTGGCGACAAAGACCTGCTGTCGGATACCCGCCGCCGCGCGCTCGATCGCTTCGGCGGCCTCCTCGAGCATGGCGGGCCTGGGCTCGACGCCGCCGATGAGGACCTGCCGCGGCCCCAGGAAGTGCAGCTCAAGCCGGTTCGGCAGACGACCGTACTGCCGCTCGTAGGCCAGCGCGTAGATGGCGAGCTGGAGGCTCTCCTTGGCGCGGCGGTCGGCGTCCCGCTGCGCGCGCACGTCGCTGGTCTTGAAGTCGATGATGACGATCTCGTTTCCCGTGCCGGCGCCGTTCCGGCGGATGTCCACGCGGTCCCATCGGCCGCGCACGCGCGTAGGGCCGATCGAAAACCCAAACCGGCTCTCGACCATTGTCGGTACCGCTCCGCTCGCCTGCTGGAAGGCCAGGAACGTCGCCAGCACGTCGCGTCCCTCGGCCAGCCGCTGATCCTCGTGCTCACGGCTGACGAAGCCCTCGGTCACCCAAGCGTTCTCAAACGCCCGGTAGAGATCCTCCAGCGTCACCGGCTGGCCTCGCGCCCGTCGGCGGTTGTACTCCATCGCGCCGGCGTGTACGGCAGAGCCGTACACGACGCGGTGGTCACGCAGAAGCGGCACGCGCAGGATGTGCGTGTACTTGTACTTCAGCGGGCAGACCTGATAGTCATCGACCTGCCGAAATGAGAGGGCGAGCGGCGTATCGGACGGTGCCATGCCGGGCAGGATGCCGATGACGGCGGGATCGCCGGCCGGCGGGGCGTGCCGCTCGATGGCCTCGGCCGGCGAGGCGCGGTAGGCGGTGAGGTCGACCACCGAGACATCCAGCGCCTCGAGGACGAACCGGCTGACCTTGCGCGCGCGCATCCGGCCGTAGTCGCGGCCGCTGGTCATCACCAGCCGGTCGCGCGCGCGCGTCATCCCGACGTAGAAGAGGCGCCGCTCCTCCTGCAGGCGGGCATCGCCGGTGGGTAGGACCTCCCGGTCGCGGATCAAGGCGTCGGCGAGTTCGAGGGGCTCGCGGCGGGCGCGGGCCGGGAACTTGTCGGCGACGCAGTTCACCAGGAACACCACCGGGAACTCCAGCCCCTTGGCCTTGTGGACCGTCAGGATCTGCACCCCGTCGAAGTCGGGGTCAGGCTCGGGTGTCGGTGGGTCGTCACCCGCGGCAATCAGATCCTCCATTCGGCGGACGAACTCGGGGACCCGATCGTAAACCGCCACGTCGCCGTGTCGGGCGACGATGTCGAAGAACCGCGCGAGGTTGGCCACCCGGACCTCGTCGCCGGGCTGCTCTGATGTCGCTAGGCGGCGGATGTATCCGGTGCGCGTGACCAGGTATTCGTACAGCACGCGGCCGGTGGCGTGCTCGCGCATCAGCCGGCGCATCTCATCGAGGTCCTCGACCAGCCGGGCGATGGTGGCCCGGCTCTCAGGTGAGAGCTCCGCGGCGAGATCGCCGGCGTCGCGCAGGTTGCGGAACGTGTGCTCCAGCGACCGGTGCCTCCGGCTCGCGTAGCTCAGCGCGCGCGCCATGTCGGTCGCATCGATGACGTACAGCGACGATGTCCCCAGGTAGTAGAGGCTCAGGTTGTCGGCGGGATCGGCAAGCACGCGCAGGAAGGCCAGCGCGACGCGTACCTCTTCGCGGTCGTATAGGCCCCGCGTACCCGAGAACCACCAGGGGATGCCTCGCACGTTGAGCGCGCGCATGAAGGGGTCGGCATCGCTGTTGGCCCGGACCAGGATGGCGCAGTCGGCGTAGCGGCCGCCGGCGGCGGCGTGCTCGCCGATCATGCGCGCCACCGCGTCGGCTTCGTCGGTCAGGGTCTCGTAGTGCAGATGCTGCGCGGCGGCGCCACCGCCCCGCCGGGCAACCAGCCGTTTGTCGAGGTCGTTCCGCGCCTCGAGCCGATCCGGGTTGTTGTGCTGGATCAATCGGTAGGCCGCGTCGAGGATCGGCTGGGTGGACCGGAAGTTCTCGGTGAGCACGACCTGCGCCGCATCCGGGTAGGCGGCCGAAAATCCCAGGATGTTGCTGATTGCCGCACCGCGGAACTTGTAGATCGACTGGTCGTCATCGCCGACGACGGTGATGTTGCGGTGCCCGGCGGCGAGCAGCTTGACCAGCTCGAACTGCGCGTGGTTGGTGTCCTGGAACTCGTCGACGAGGATGTAGCGAAACCGCTCCTGGTAGCGTGCCAGGACGTCGGGACGTTCACGGAACAGCTGCAGGGGCAGCGTGATGAGATCCCCGAAGTCGGCCCGGCCGGCCTGGCGCAGCAGCCGCTGGTAGGTCGCGTAGGCGCGCGCCAGCTCGCTGTGCGACGCCGCGGCTTCGTCCTGATCCCCCGCGGCAGGTCGGTCCGGGACCTGCCGCACCACCTCTTCGCTGAACGCGGCATAGGCTTCGGGAGAGATGTCTTCGTCCTTGGCGCGGCTGAACAGCGAGATCAGCGCGTCGATGTACCGGGTGGGGTCTCCCGCAGGCCGGTAACGGTCGAGCGGCAGCTCGTAGAGCCGGTCGCGGAGGAAGATGAACTGCTCGGGCCTGGACAGGACCCGGAAGTCCGGGCCGAGGGCCGCCTCCAGCGCCTGCTCCCGTAGTACGCGGTCGCCGAAGGCGTGGAATGTGCTGATCGCCGTGTCCACAAAGCCGTAGGGCACGAGCAGATCCACCCGGGCTTCCATCTCGGCCGCGGCCTTCTCGGTGAAGGTCAGAGCAAGGATCTCCGATGGCCTGGCCCGCCGCGTGGCGATGAGCCAGGCGATGCGTCGGGTGATGACCAGTGTCTTCCCGGTACCGGCGCCGGCAACGATGAGCAGCGGGCCGTCGCCGTGCGCGACCGCGGCAGCCTGGGCCTCGGTCAGACCCTCGAGGGCGCGCGCCGCGGCCGCAGGTCCCACATCGGGAGAGGGAGCGCCCACAAGGTCGAGCCCCAGCTGGAGCATCGCCGGCGCGGACCGGTCAGGCGGCAGAATCGTCATCACGGTTCACCGGTCCTGCCGGAGTCAGCCTTCGGAGGACCCGGGCGATCGTCTCCCCGCCAAATCCCCGCCGCAGCAGCCAGGCGACCAGCCGGCGACGCGCGATGTCAGGTGGAAGTCGGTTCATCCGGTCGAGCCGGGCCTGCGCCTGCCGGGCGGCCAGATCGTCTTCCATCGAGGACGGGAGCAGCGTGGTGATCACACGCCCCGCGATATCGGGGGCGACCCCTCTGGCCACGAGGTCGGCGCGCAGCCGGCGCGGTCCGCACGGCCGAAGCGCGAGGCGATCGCGGACCCACGCCCGGGCAAACCGCTCGTCGTCGAGCCACCCGTCGCGCCGCAGCGCCAGAGACACCGTGCGCACGACCTCGGGCGCAATGCCGCGCCGGCGAAGCACGCGCTCCAACTCGACGCGGCTGCGCAGCCGCCGGGCGAGCAGGCGCATGGCGACCGCCCGGGCCTCATGGCGGGTCGCCGCCTCTCGGACGGTGGCCAGAGCCTGGGCGTCGAGCACCGCCCCAGCTTCCAGGCCCAGGCGATGCACCGTGACCGCGTCAAGGAGGTACGAGCCGGCTCCCTCGATGTCCACGCGACAGGCGTATGGGGCACGCGTCTGGGGCGCGACCCGCACGACCCGTGCGTCGCTTGTCCGCTCAGCCACCCGACCTCGCCGGTCTAGCCCCGCGCCCGCGCCGGAACCTGCCGCGCGGCGGGCTCAGGCGGGGGGGGCGTCTCGGCCACTCCCTCACGGATCTTGAGCATGCCCCGCGCCTCGCGGACCTTCCGGTCGATCTCACGGGCCACCTCAGGGTTGCTCTCGAGGAACTCTCGCGCGTTCTCGCGGCCTTGTCCCAGGCGCAGGTCGCCATAGGTGAACCACGCGCCGGAGCGCTGGATGATTCCCATGACCGTGGCGACGTCGAGGATGCTCCCGGTCTTCGAAATACCCTGCCCGTAGATGATGTCGATCTCGGCGTCGCGGAACGGCGGCGCCATCTTGTTCTTGACGACCTTCACCCTCGCGCGCATGCCCCGAACTTCGTCGCCGCTCTTGAGGTTCTCGGTCTTGCGGATCTCCATCCGGACCGAGGCGTAGAACTTCAGCGCGCGACCGCCCGTCGTAGTCTCGGGATTGCCGAACATCACACCGATCTTCTCTCGGATCTGGTTGATGAACACCACGGTGGTGCGGGACTTGCTGATCGTCCCGACCAGCTTGCGGAGAGCCTGGGACATCAGGCGTGCCTGGAGCCCGACGTGCGCATCGCCCATCTCGCCCTCCAGCTCAGCGCGGGGCACCAGGGCGGCGACCGAGTCGACGACCACGACATCGATCGCCCCGCTGCGCACCAGAGTCTCAGCGATCTCCAGCGCCTGCTCCCCGCTGTCAGGCTGCGAGAGCAGCAGGTTGTCAACGTCGACCCCGACCGCCCGGGCATACGAAGGGTCGAGCGCGTGCTCGGCGTCGATGAAGGCGGCCAAGCCGCCTTCATGTTGCGCCTCGGCGATGATGTGGTAGCCAAGGGTAGTCTTTCCCGAGGCTTCCGGGCCGTAGATCTCGACGACGCGGCCCCGTGGGACCCCCCCTACCCCAAGTGCGAGGTCGAGGCCGAGCGCACCGGTCGAGATGACCTCAACCTGAAGCTTGGCGGACGCCTCCCCGAGCTTCATGATGGAGCCTTTGCCGAACTGCTTTTCGATCTGGGACAGCGCCAGGTCCAGCGCCCGCTGACGCTCACTCATGATTCCCGACCTCCCGGAGAACCGCGATGTCCCGAGAATACCAAACAAATGTTCGCTCGTCAACCCTGCAACATCCCCCGATTCTGCCGATATACAAGATTTGGGGGTCAGTCAGCCGAGGATTTCAACCCGTGGCCCAGAAAGACCTGCTCGCGGGGGCTGTAGACGGGCCCGTCCGGAGTCAGGCGGCTTTCCATTACGGAGACGGCTCGGATCGGCTCAGGCCCGATCACGACATCGCGGAACCGTTGGAGCACGCGGACGAGGTCTCCCCACTGGCGCTCGTCTCTGACCCTGCCCAGGGTCAGGTGCGGCCGGAATGGTTTGGAATCCACCGGGAACCGCTCCCGAGCCAGCACGGCCGCAAGTGCCGATGCCAGCGCCTCGAGCATGGGAGCTCCGTCGCTGGTGCCGACCCACACGACCTGTGGCCGCTCGAATGACGGAAAGACCCCCAGTCCGGCAATGGTGACCTCGAACGGATCGGTGCTCCGGGCGGCTTCGCGGGTGGCCACTACCGCGCGGGCGACCTGGGCCGCGGGGATCTCGCCGAGGAACCGCAGCGTGAAGTGCAGGTTCGGTGGCCGCACCCAGCGCAGCCGGGCGCCCGCAGCACGCATCTGATCCTGGAGGTCCGCTACCCGGTGTCGGGTCGCGTCGCTCAGCTCGACCGAGATAAACGTGCGGTGGAGGGTCATCCTCGCAGCAGGGCCAGGCGTAGCAGGTTGAGCGCCGCCTGCGTCGCCAGATGCCGAATTCCCTCGCGGCCGGCCTGATCACCGAAGTGCAGTTCCTCGGTGCGTGCCCCGGCGGCCGAAGCCACCGAGATGAAGACCAGCCCGACCGGTTTCCCAGGCGTCGCCCCGGTCGGGCCGGCGACGCCCGTGATCGCCAAGCCGACGTCGGCGCCGGTTCGCTCCCGCGCTCCCCGTGCCATGGACTCCGCCACGGCCGCGCTGACGGCACCGTGCTCGGCGAGCAGCGACTCCGGGACACCCAGGGCCCGGACCTTCGCGTCGTTGCTGTAGGCCACGAAGCCAGCCAGCAGGAACGCGGAGCTGCCCGACACCTCGGTGAGGCGCTCGGTGACCATGCCGCCCGTGCACGACTCGGCCACGGCGAGCGTGCGCCGACTGTCGATCAGCAACCTCGCCGTGGCCGCGTGCAGCGACTCATCGTCTGCGCCGAACACCGCGTCGCCCAGACGCTGCCGAAGGGCTTCCTCGGTCCGGGTGATCATGGCCGCGGCTTGATCCGGTGCCGCCTTCGCGGTGATGCGGAGGTGGACCTCGCCGAACTTGGCCAGCGGCGCCACGGTTGGGTTCGGGTCATGGATGAGGTCTCTGACACGTTCCTCGACCACTGATTCGCCGAGCCCGGCGATGCGCAGCACTCGCGACCGGATCACGAGCCCGCCCGCGTGAGCGTTGAGCCAGGGCACCAGGCCGTCTTCGACAAGCCCCTCCATCTCCCTGGGCACGCCGGGAAACAGGAAGACGGTGCGGTCCCCGACCGGCACGATGAGCCCCGGCGCCGTGCCGCGTCGGTTGGGAATCACGCGCGCACCCTGCGGAATGCGCGCCTGCCTGAAGACCGACTCGGGCGGAGTTCTTCGCCGGACCTCAAAGAACGCTCTGATCGTCTCCTCGACCGACTGGTCGAACACGATGGGGACGCGGGCCGCCAGGGCGACGGCATCTACGGTGAGGTCGTCCTCTGTCGGGCCGAGCCCGCCTGTGGTCACAACGAGCTCGGCCCGGGTGAGCGCGAGCTCCAGCGCGGATTGGACGCGGCCGAGGTTGTCGCCCACGGTTTGCTTGAAGAGCACATCGACGCCGTGGGATGCTAGCAGCCGCGCCAGGTATGTGGCGTTGGTATCGGTGATCTGGCCGAGCAGCAGTTCTGTGCCGACCGAGACGATTTCCGCGCGCATCCGACCCCCGCGACGGCGTCGCGCCGAGTTGATTAGTGGACGTCGTCCTTTGAAAATGTCCGATCAACGACCTCGCCCGGTCGTCCCAGAGTGCCGAGGCTCCGGTCGTTGGCAAGCACCGAGACCGCGCCAGCGTTCCCCACTCGCATCGTGATGGTCGCCCGGGCGTCCCACCGCCGAACCTCCCCAGCGCCCACGAAGCCCTCGAACACCCTCTGGTCGTCCGCTACGACCCGGATCCAAGATCGACCGGATGCGATCACCTCAACCCTGATGCCCGTGTCTGCGGGTGGGATCTCGCGCGGATCCCGGGGCTTGGGGGTAGGCTGTGCCACGGCAGTTGTGGGCTCGGCAGGGGACTCTGTCGCGGGTCCGACCACCGACGTCGAGACGGCCGGGGGAACGGGGGCGACCGCGGGCTCGCCCAGCTGGCGTAGCTGCTGCGCGAAGTACACGGCCAGCGCCGCGCCGACCACCAAAGCCACCACCGCAACCGTAACCGCGAGCCGCCGGAGTCGAGATGGCTGGACCGCTGGGGTAATCGCACCATCGAGCCGTCCCCAGGCCTGGGCGAAAGGCAGATCGGCTCTGGCCACTGCGGCCTCGAGGCGGCGCGTGAGAGGGTCGACATCGAGATCGAGCTCCCTGGCCAGGGCCCGCAGGAACCCGCGCGCGAACGGCAGCGGCGGGAGATCCTCAAAGCGTTCGTCTTCCAGGGCCGCCAGATACTTGGCGCGGATCTTTGTGCGCGCCTGCAGATCGGCCAGCGAAAGTCCGCGGTCGCTTCGTGCGCGGCGCAGCGAGTCGCCGAGACCCTCTCCGGGTGCGCGCTGTGGGCTGCTCGGCGTAGTGACCACAGGCTCGATCTTCCGCGCGCTGCCCGAGTTTCCCTTCGCCCGGACCCTCGAGGATTGTCAGGCGGAGCTCGGGCGGCCACTCGCGATCGCGACCGCGATCTCCGCAGCCAGCCGGGCGTTCGCCACGAGGACGGCCACGTTTGCGGCTACCGAGCGGCCACCCGTGACCTCGGCGAGCGTGGCCAGCAGGTATGGCGTCAGGTCGGTCCCTTCCACTCCTGCCTCTGCCGCGCGCTCCAGGGCCAGGGACACCGCGCGGTCCAGTTCGCGCGCGTCGAGGGCCGCCCCAGACGGAGGAGGCTGCGCGACCAGCAGGGCCGCCCGATCGCCAATCCGCCTCTTGGCTTCGGCGATTGCTGCGAGACCGGACGGATCGTCGACCCTGTGAGGAACCGGGACGCCCGCCGATTGCGCCAGGAATCCCGGGAGCATCGAGGTCCCATACCCCACAACCGTCACGCCGAGCGTGTCGAGCATCTCCATCGTCCGGCGGGGATCGCAGACGGCCTTGGGGCCCGCGCAGACGACCACGAGCGGATGCTCAGCCAGCGCGGGCAGGTCCGCCGAGACATCGCCCGCGGCGCCTGCGCCCAGGTGGACGCCGCCAATCCCCCCTGTGGACATCACACGGATGCCGCACGCGTGGGCAACGGCCAAGGTCCCGGCCACGGTGGTCCCACCCGATCTCCGCTGCGCAACGGCCACGGCCAGGTCGCGCGCAGCCAACTTCATCACACCGGGCGCGAACAGGAACTCAAGATCCGAGGCGCCGATGCCGACCTCAGCCCGACCACTGCGGACCGCGATGCAGGCGGGCGTGGCGCCGACCGCCCAGACAGCCTCTGTGAGATCTCGGGCCAGATCCCGGGCAGGGCTCGGCGGCAGTCCGTGCGAGAACACCGCGCTCTCGAGGGCCACCAGCGGTCGCCCATTCTTCAGGGCGCGTTCCACCACCGGGTGCAAGGAGACCCACCCCGGGATGACCATCTTCATGGGCGCGTTGAACCCGCCTGCCCAGGCCTCATGTCAGCACCCCCGAAAGCGTTTCGGGAGTGTTCTGCTCCGACTGCACGACGACCGCAGCGGCGCGCGCCGCCAGCCGCGCGGTCTCTGCGGGCGACAACCCGCGCAGCAGCGCAGCCACTGCGACCGCCGCGACCGCGTCGCCCGCGCCGGTCGGATCCACGGCGGGAACCCCGAGCGCAGGCGCCCAGGCGGCGTCATCCCGCGTCATGACTGCGACGCCCCGCGGGCCGTGCGTCAACACGACCCGTTCGACGCCGCGGGCGATGATCGTCGCCCCGAGGGTACGCCATGTCGCGTCGCCGCGCAGTCCGGTCAAGGCGAGCGCTTCCCGCCTGTTGCACACGAGCACCACCGCTCCGCTCAACACCGCCTCGAGCCGCGAGACCTTGTCTGGGGAAGTGGCGAGCAGGACGCGGGGCTGGCCCGACGCCATCATCGCGATCGCCTGCACCGTCTCAGCCGTGAAGTTCGCGTCGCAGACCACTGCGCGCGACCCGCCGAGGATCTCATACCACGCCTGCACATCCGCCGGTGTGAGGCCCTCGATCACGCCCGCATCCGAGACACACCACGCCGGACCCGATTTCGGCCCCACCGCGACATAGACGCCCGTCGGTCCCCGCCGCCGCAGCGCAGCGGCCATGTCCACGCCCGCTGCCTCTGCCTGATCGAGGACCCACTGTCCGAGCGGATCGTCGCCGACCGCGGTGAGGAGGACCGTGCCGTGCCCAAGGCGGACCAGGTCCGCGGCCACGTTGCGGGCTGCGCCGCCCGGCACCAGCCTGACCGTCCCGGGCAACGATCGGCGCGGCGTCCAGCGGGAGGCGGCGCGGGCGCGGACATCGACGAGCGCACCACCGGCGGCCGCGATCACGCCGCTCTACCCCTCTTCCTTGGTGTAGGGGATTCCGTCCGCAGCCGGCGGGGTTGCGCGTCGCACGAATCCGGCCAGGACCAGGATTGTGGCGATGTGCGGCAGGACGGTGATGAACTGATAGGGGACGCCGGTATGCACCACGCGGAGGCTCAGCGCGTCAAAGTACCCAAACAGCGCGGAAGCGCCCAACGCACCCACCGGCCACCAGTTCCCGAAGATCATGGCCGCAAGCGCGATGAAGCCCCGTCCCTGCGTCATGCCTTCGAGATAGCCCCGCCCCTGTTCGATGGCGAGGTAGCCCCCGGCCAGACCAGCCATGGCCCCGCTGATCAGCACGCCGATGTACCGCAGCAGCACGACGTTGACGCCGAGCGTATCCGCCGCATGCGGATTCTCGCCCACCGAGCGCAGCCGAAGCCCGAAGACCGTCCGGACCAGGACCCAGTGGCCAAGGGCCACCAGCGCAAGCGCAACCGGGATCATGGGCGAGATGCCGGTCGCCACCGGGGCCAGAGCCGGGATGTCCCGCATCACCGGCACGCTCAGCGGCGCAAACCCGCGGATGCTGGGCGACTGGGTGGCCACGCCAAAGAACAGGATGTTCAAGAACCGCGCCAGGCCCACGGCGAGCAGGTTGAGGGCCACCCCGCTGATGAGCTGATCCACACGGAAGGTCACGGACATCACCGCATGGATGAGCGAGAAGAGCACGCCGGCGGCCATGGCGGCCAGCATGCCGGCCACCGGCGCGAGCGCGGGCACGGCCGGCGCAGGTAGGGCTTGCGTCACCACATGGGTCACCGCCGCGCCGAAAAAGGTGCCCATGATCATGGTGCCTTCCAGTCCGATGTTGAACACGCCGCCGCGCTCGGTGTACACCGCGCCGAGCGCGGTCAGGAGGATCGGCACCGTGAGCCGCACGGCCGAGGCCAGCAGCGCCACGTTGACGAGGGAGATCAACAGATCCACGCGGCTAGCCCCCGTCCGCCGTCGCGATGGCCACCGCGGGGCCGCCGAGCGCCCGCTCCGCCTCGCGCTTGCGCTGCACCCGCACGTACCGCGTCAGCAGTTCGTACGCGACGACAATGGTCAGGATGATGACGGCCTGGAGAATGGTGATGACCTCGCGCGGCACGCCGGCGAACACCTGCACACCCTGCGCGCCGCGCTCCAGGAACCCGAAGAGCAACGCCGCGGGAATGATCCCGAGCGGATTGTTCCTGGCCAGCAGGGCGACGGAGATGCCGACGAAGCCCAGCCCCTTCGGGAAGTCGATGTCAAAGTACCCGAAGAATCCCAGGATATCAGACAGTCCCACGAGCCCGGCGACCGCGCCGCTGGTCGTGAACATGATGAAGCGGATGCGGTCCAGGCTGATCCCGGCGGCCTCGGCGGCGCTCGGGTTCAGGGCGACCGCGCGTACCTCGTAGCCGAACCGGCTGCGCGCCAGGACGTAGGCGGCCACGGCGCACACCACCACGCCCAGCACGAGGAACCAATTCAGCGCCGAGTGTGCGGGAATGTCCACCCCGATCCACCGCAGCATCGGTCCCAGGAGAGGGACGCGGGCGCTGTCCGGGAACAGCGGTGTGCGGACACGTGGCGTCCCGATCTGGGTGGGGTCCCGGAAGACGTCAGCGAGCAGGTAGAGCACCACGGCGCCCGCGATGTGATTCATCATGATGGTGGTGATCACTTCATGCGCGCCGCGCCGAAGCTTGAGTACGATCGGTACGAATGCCCACAGGGCCCCTGCGGCCATTCCGGCCAGCACGGCGAGCGGAAGGTGGATGACGGCCGGCAGCCCGGTGACCGAGAACCCCACCCAGGCCGCGGCGAACGCGCCAACGTAGTACTGCCCCTCGACCCCGATGTTCCACACGTTGGCGCGAAACGCGAGCGCCACGGCCAGACCCGCGAAGATCAGCGGCGTGGCCCGCAAGAAGATCACCGCCAGGCTGTCAATCCGTGTGAGGCTGAACCGCGCCATGATCGCGTAGACCTGGAGCGGACTCTCGCCGATGGCAAGGATGATGCCCGCGGCCACGAGGGCCGCAAAGAGGATCGCCAGCAGCGGGGTGAAGACCTGGAGCAGGCTCAGCCGCAGGCCCGCGCTCATGCCGGGGTCTCCGCGCGCCGAGTGCCGGTCATGTAGAGCCCGATCTCCCTGGGACTGGACGTCCCGCGGGCGAACTCCGCCACGATCCGCCCGGCATGGATGACGCCGACGCGGTCGGCGAGCGACAAGATCTCATCGAGCATCGCGGACACGAGCAGCACCGCCATGCCCTCGGCCCGCGCCTCCAGAATCTGACGCCGGACGAACTCCGTCGCGCCGATGTCGAGCCCGCGGGTGGGCTGCGCGGCCACCAGGACGCGGGGCGTGAAGCCGAACTCGCGGGCCACCACGACCTTCTGCTGATTGCCGCCGGAGAGCGCCAGGACCGGGGTCCTCAGCGACGGCGTCCGGACGTCGAAGCGCGAGACCCGATCCTCGGCGAACCGGGCGATGGATGCGCGGTCGAGGAAGGCGCCGCGACCGAACTCCGCCCGTGCATGGTGTCCTAGAATCAGGTTCTCCCAGACCTCCATCGGCAGCACCAGCCCGCGCCGGTGGCGGTCCTCCGGGATGTGCGCCACGCCCAGCAGCCGGATGCCACGAACGCCGGCTCCGGTCACGTCCTGCGCGGCCACGCGCAGGTGGCCGGAGGCAAGCGGCCGCAGCCCCACGAGCGCCTCGACCAGTTCGGCCTGGCCGTTGCCTTCTACCCCGGCGATCCCGTAGATCTCCCCAGAGCGCACGGCGAACGACACGCCGCGGACCGCCGGCCGCCCGCGCCCTCCCATCACCACCGCGTCCTCGACCTGGAGCTGAACCTCGCCCGGGGTCACGTCCGCGACCGGGAGCTCCATCAGGACCGGACGGCCTACCATCATCTCGGCGATCTGGGCCTTGGTGGCCTCCGCCGCGCGAAGGGTCCCAACCGTGTGCCCCGCGCGCAGCACGGTGATCCGGTCGGCGATCGCCAGGACCTCTTCGAGGATATGGCTGATGAAGACGATGGTCTTGCCTTCCCCGCGCAGCCGGCGCAGGTTGGCGAAGAGGTCGTCCACCTCCTGGGGGGTGAGCACCGCGGTGGGCTCGTCGAGGATCAACACCTCGGCGCCCCGGTAGAGCACCTTGATGATCTCGACCCGCTGTTGCTCGCCCACC
Source organism: Armatimonadota bacterium (assembly GCA_037443565.1). Classification (GTDB taxonomy): domain Bacteria; phylum Sysuimicrobiota; class Sysuimicrobiia; order Sysuimicrobiales; family Humicultoraceae; genus Fervidifonticultor_A. The sequence continues at coordinate 24,430 of JBBIOB010000036.1, forward strand.
GACAGCACCGAGACCTCGGCGTCGGGGTCGACGGCCAGGCCGTACTGGTCCACGAGCTCGACGACGCGCCGCCGGGCTCTGGCAAGATCCAACCGGCCCGCACGGGCGGGCTCAGATCCCAGGATCACGTTCTCGGCCACGGTGAACCGCGGGATCAGCATGAAGTGCTGGTGGACCATGCCGATGCCGAGCCCGATGGCCGTGCGCGGCGAGTCGAGATCGATCTGCCGGCCGCGAATCGCGATGGACCCCTCGTCGGGCTGGTACAGGCCGTACAGGATCTTCATGAGGGTGGACTTGCCGGCGCCGTTCTCCCCGACCAGCGCGTGGATCTCTCCGGGCGCGATCGCCAGCGAGATCCGGTCGTTGGCAACGACGCCGGGGAAGCGCTTGGTGATCCCGCTCAGCTCGACGACCGAGGCCATGCGCGGTGTGGGGGCGGCGCCGTGCGCCGCCCCCGCCCGGCTGCTACTGCAAGGTCTTGAGGAAGGCCTCGAGCTGGGCCCGATCGGTGGGGACCTGGATCTTGCCGGCGATGATGTCCTGCCTGAGTTCCTCGAGGCGTGCGGTGATGTCGCTCATCATCTCGCGGTTGTGGTCGTTCACCGCGTATCCCACGCCGCCGGTCTGAAGCCCGAAGGTCTGGACGCCCGCCTGGAACCGGCCCTCCACGAGGGCCTTGATGGTCTCGTAGACGGCCACATCCACGCGCTTGACCATGCTGGTGAGGATCTGGGCCCGCTGATCCGGTCCCACGGTCAGCGACTGGTCGGCATCTACGCCGATTGCGAGCTTGCCCTTGGCGACCGCCGCCTCGAAGACCCCGATGCCGGTGCCGCCCGAGGCATGGTAGATGATGTCCGCCCCGCGATCGTACTGCGCCGTGGCGAGCTCCTTGCCTTTGACGGGATCGCGAAACGCCTCTCCCGTGGTGCCTGCGTAGTCCGAGAAGACCTGGATGGCCGGGTTCACGAACTTGGCACCGGCGATGAAGCCGGCCTCGAACTTCTCAATGAGGGGAATGCGCATGCCGCCCACGAACCCGATCCGTCCGGTCTTGGACTTCAGCGCCGCCGCGGCGCCGACCAGGAACGATCCCTCGTGCTCGTTGAACAGCAGGCTGGCGACGTTGGGGACATTCTCGATGAACCCGTCCACGATGCCGAACTTCACATCGGGGAACGCCTGTGCCACGCGCGTGATGCTGTCCGTGAACAGAAACCCGATCCCGAAGATCAAATCGTACTTCTCGCCGGCGAGTAGCCGCAGCAGCTCCTCTCGGTTCTCGCCGCCGGCGGCCGGCTCCAGGTCCCTGACCTCGACTCTATCCCCGAACTCCTGCTGGGCCCGTGAGAGCCCTTCGTAGGCCATGTCGTTGAACGAGAGGTCGCCTCGTCCCCCCACGTCGTACACCATGCCGATGCGGAGCTTGGGCTGCTCCGGTGGGGTTGGGGTCGCCGCAGGCCTCGCGCACCCCCCGAATGTCAGGACGACGAGCGCTGAGACAACGAGCGCCGTCGCGCGCACCGCGACGTGCCGCATGCTTTCCACCCCTCTCCTTGTCTTGTGTTCGTCGTGACTATCGGACGAGTGGTACTTCGGGCTGCTCGGGGTGGAGTCCTCTGGAGGCAAGGCGAAGCGCCTGATTCACAAGATGCTGCTTGGAGAAGTCGCCCCGGCTGACCCAGCGCAGGATGCCCTCGGTGCCGAGCAGGCGCCGCCTGATCTGCGCCGGGGGGAGGCCGGCCGCAGCCAGATCTGCCACGCGGGCGCAGAGGTGCTCCCAGTAGGCCAGCTTGGCAGCCAGCGCGGCCTGGCCGTCGTCGTGCACCGCGCCCAGGCTGCAGAACAGGCGGCCCACCGGCAGGGCCGCGATCCGCCGAAGCGACGCCAGGCTCTCCTTGAGGTCCTCGTCCTGCCGCAGGTACTGGACCCGCTCCCCGAGATAGCAATCCGCGGAGAACAGCCATCCCTCCCGTTCCTCGAACAGGACGACCTGGTCGGGGCTGTGGCCGGGCACGTGGATCACGTGGAAGGCGTGCCGGTCGGTGTCCACCCGGTTGCCGAGGGGCTCGGGATCATCCGCCGGGGGACGGCCCCATGTCACCCGGCGGTAGAGGGGCAGCCGCGGGTCGGGGTGCCGAGCCCGGTCGATCCCCAGCGGGTGGATCCGCGCCCTGATGCCGAAGCGCGCCCTGACCGCCACGTTGCCGCCGATGTGGTCCTCATGGTGGTGGGTGCAAACCACCTGTGCCACCGGGTACCCTTCCAGCGCGGTCATCAACTCCCCCGCGGTGTGCGCGCAGCCGGTGTCGATCAGCAGGCCGTCCACATGAAAGGCGCAGACCCAGTAGAGGGGCCGTCCGAGCACCTGGCGCGCCATGCGGAACCGCGTGATCGGCCCGAAGGTCCTGACCGTGATGATGCAGCCCGTGGAGGGTCTACTCCTTCCTGCCCGACGGCCTGGCGCGCAGAACCCGCTCCAGCTCGTCCAGGCCCACCAGCACGTCCCGGGGATTGCTTCCCTGGACCGGGCCGACGATCCCGCGCGCTTCGAGCTCGTCGATCAGTCGGGCCGCCGTCACGTAGCCGATGCGCATCTTCCGCTGCAGGAGCGACACCGACCCGTAGCCCGAGCGGACTACCAGCCGCGCCGCCTCGATGAGCCGCTCGCCGTCGGTATGCTCCTCGACCGGCGCGGCCCGCTGCGCCTCCACGAGCTGCTGGTCGTACTCGGGCCGGCCCTGCGCCCGCCACCACTCCACGACCGCCCGGATCTCATCGTCGGCCACGTAGGCGCCCTGGGCCCGAATCGCGCGCGAGGCGCCCAGCGGCAGAAACAGCATATCCCCTCTCCCCAGCAGCTTTTCGGCGCCGGTCGTGTCGAGGATGGTGCGGCTGTCCACCTGACTGGAGACGGCAAACGCCAGGCGCGAGGGGATGTTCGCCTTGATGAGCCCGGTGATGACGTCCACCGACGGCCGCTGCGTGGCGACGACCAGGTGGATGCCTGTGGCGCGGGTCATCTGCGCCAGCCGGCAGATGATGTCCTCGAAGTCCGCCGGCGCGACCATCATGAGGTCGGCCAGCTCGTCGATGATGATGACGATGTAGTAAAGCGGCTCGACGTCCGTGAGCTGGTTGTAGCTCTGGATGTTGCGGGCGCCGGCCTGCGCGAACAGCTCGAAGCGCTGCTCCATCACCCGGAGCATGTCCTTGAGCACGCTCGCCGCCTGCCGCGGGTTGGTCACCACGGGCGTCAGCAGGTGCGGGATCTCATTGTAGTCGGTCAGCTCGACGCGCTTGGGATCGATCATGACGAAGCGCACCAGCCGGGGCGTGCACCGGAACAGCAGGCTGGCGATCATCGCGTTGAGCGCGACCGACTTGCCCGACCCCGTGGCGCCGGCGATCAAGAGGTGCGGCATCTCGGTCAGCTCGGCGATGACCGGGTGTCCGGCGATGTCCTTGCCGACCGCGACCACGAGCGGCCCGGGCCCCTTCTGGAATGCGTCGCTGGACAGGATCTCGCGCAGGTGCACCAGGCTGGCCTTCTGATTGGGCAGCTCGATGCCGACGGCCGACTTGCCGGGGATCGGGGCCTCGATGCGCACGCTCTGCGCGGCCAGGTTGAGGGCGATGTCGTTGGTCAGGCTGGTGATCTTCTGGACTTTGACGCCCGGTTCAGGATGCACCTCGAACCGCGTGACCACCGGGCCGACCTCCCAGTTCACAACCCGAACCTTGACGCCGAAGCTCTCCAGCGTCTGCTCGAGCGCGCGCGCGGTATCGGCGGGATCCACGCGCGTCCTGGTCCGGGCTCCGCCGTTGTCCCCGAGCACCGACTGCGGCGGGAGGCGGTAGTCGACCGCGGAGAACCTGAGCCGTTCCTGGGCCCGGTCGGCATCGTCACGTCCCGCGCGGGATCGGCGCCGCCGATCCCGCGCATCGCCGACGGACGGCATGCCCGCGGCTGAGCCTTCGGGCCGACGGTCAGCGGCGGCAAGGCCGCCGGTCGCCGCGGTGCCGGGTGCAGCGCCGGCACCCCCATCCTCTCCAACTTCTACATCAGCCTGGGGCCCGAGCCCGGCTGCCGAGCCCCCATCCAGCCGAGGTCCCGTCGCCACGGGGCCGA
>JBBIOB010000037.1:0-28121 GCA_037443565.1 Armatimonadota bacterium
AGAACGCCGGCGAGCGGCGGCAGGCCGTCGGTCGATTCTGTGCCGGCATACCGGCGGTCCCAGGCCAGGGCCTCGCGGCGTGCGCGCTCCGCGTCCACATGGAGAAAGGCGTGCAGGCTGTCATCGGTTCGGGCGATGCGATCGAGCGCCGCCTCGACGACCTCGGACGGCCGGAGCGTCCCGTCCGCGTACGCGCGGCGGAGGGCACGCGCGGTCTGCGCAGGTGATGGCAGGGTCACGAAGGTTCCTTACTCAGGCTCAAACACCCGTGGGACCTTGAAGAATCCCTGGTCGTGGGCCGGGGCCTGGGACAGGACCTCATCGCGCGGCAGAGACGGGGTCACCACATCGGGGCGTACGACGTTGGTGACGGGCAGGACGTGCGAGGTGGCCGGCACGCCCTCGATGGGCTGGGCGTCCAGCAGCCGGCAGGACTCCAGAATCCGGGCGAGCTGCTCGGCGAACCGTGCCCGCTCATCGTCGGTGAGCGCCAGCCGGGCCAGCCGCGCCACATGGTCCACCGTCGCCGGGTCAATCGTCATGGCTTTGCCCGCCTCTCTTTCCGCGATCCCGCGCCGGCCCGGCCGCTCCGAAACGCGGCGGCGCCGGGGTCACCCCGGCGCCGCCGGACCACCTACCGCGCGACGGCTACGCCGGTGATGCCTTCAGCACCGCGGCTTTGCTGCGCTGGTGCTTGAACGGCAGCACCTCGCACGCCACGAAGTGCCCGCCGCCGATGTCGACCAGCTCCTGATCGTTGACGCTGCACGACTCCTTCGCGTACAGGCACCGGGTGTGGAAGCGGCACCCCGAGGGAGGGTTGACCGGGCTGGGGACGTCGCCGGGCAGGATGATCCGCTCGCGGCGCATCCCCGGATCGGGAATTGGGACGGCGGACAGCAGCGCCTCGGTGTATGGGTGCTGCGGGTTGGCGAACAGCTCCTCGACCGGCGCGACCTCGACGATCTTGCCCAGGTACATCACGGCAATGCGGTCGCTGATGTGCTTCACGACCGACAGGTCGTGCGCGATAAAGAGGTAGGTCAGGCCGAACTCCTTCTGCAACTCCTCGAGCAGGTTCAGCACCTGCGCCTGGATCGAGACGTCCAGGGCCGAGACGGGCTCGTCACAGATGATGAGCTTGGGGTTCACCGCCAGCGCCCGGGCGATCCCGATGCGCTGCCGCTGCCCGCCCGAGAACTCGTGGGGGTATCGGTTGGTGTGATAGGGCGAGAGGCCGACGACCTCGAGCAGCTCCTGCACCCGTCGCACCTTCTCCTTGCCGCGGGCCAGGTTGTGAATCTCGAGGGGCTCGCCGATGATGTCGCCCACGGTCATCCGAGGGTTCAGCGACGAGTAGGGATCCTGGAAGATGATCTGCATGTTCCGGCGCATCCGCCGCAGGTCTTCCTTGCCGAGCGTGAAGATGTTGCGCCCCTCGAAGTACGCCTCGCCCGACGTCGGCTCCATCAGGCGGAGGATCACGCGTCCGGTCGTCGTCTTCCCGCACCCCGACTCGCCCACCAGCCCCAGCGTCTCGCCCTTGCGGATGAAGAACGACACGTCGTCGACGGCCTTCACGGCCCCGACCTGGCGCTGGAAGATGAAGCCCTTGGTGATCGGGAAGTACTTCCTGAGCCGCGTGACCTCGAGGATGCTGTCCCCGTTGCTTCCGTTCGCCACGATCTGTCCTCCTAACGGCTACGACTTCCGGGTGGTCACCAGCAGCCCGGCCGCCTCCGCCGCCTTCTTCTCCTCGGGCGTGGCGTGATCGGTGTACAGATAGCACTTCGCGTAGTGCCCGGCCTGAATGTCCACATCCGGAGGGTCTTCCTGGACGCAGATCTCCATCGCGAACGGGCAGCGCGGCGCGAACGGGCAGCCCGGCGGCAGGTCGATGAGCGACGGCGGCTGGCCCTCGATGGGGATGAGGCGCTCCTTGCGCTCGTAGAGCTTCGGGATGGAGTGCAGCAGCCCCCAGGTGTACGGGTGCTTGGCATCCTGGAAGATCCGGCGCACGTCCGTGTGCTCCACCGGCTTGCCAGCGTACATGACGACGACGTTGTCGCACATCTCGGCCACCACGCCCAGGTTATGGGTAATCAGGATGACCGCCATGTTGAACTCCTGCTGGAGCTCACGGATCAGATCGAGGATCTGGGCCTGGATCGTGACGTCGAGGGCCGTCGTGGGCTCGTCGGCGATCAGGATCGACGGGTTGCACGACAGCGCCATGGCGATCATGACGCGCTGCCGCATGCCGCCCGAGAACTGGTGGGGGTAGTCCTTGACCCGCTCGCGGGCCAGCGGGATCTTCACCCGCTCCAGCATCTCGATCGCCCGCTCCCAGGCCGCCTTCTTGTCCAGCCTCTGGTGCAGGATCACCGCCTCGGCGATCTGCTCGCCGATGGTGAGCACCGGGTTGAGGGACGTCATCGGCTCCTGGAAGATCATGGCGATGCGGTTGCCCCGGATGTGCCGCATCTGCTCGTCGGACAGCCGCAGGAGGTTCTTGCCCTCGAAGAGGATCTCGCCCTCGACGATCTTCCCCGGGGGGGTGGCGATGAGCCGCATGACCGACAACGCGTGGACGCTCTTGCCGCAGCCCGACTCGCCGACGACCCCCAGGGTCTCACCCCTGTGCAGGTCGTAGGTGAGGCCGTCGACCGCGCGCACGACCCCCTCGTCCGTATAGAAGTAGGTCTTCAGATTGTGCACCGACAGCAGCGGCTCAGCCACTCGACTCACCTCTGGATTTGCCCCTCATCTTCGCCGCGGGCGGGGTGAATCCTGCGCTTCGCGGCGCGCCTACTGATCGCCCCACCGCCACTCCCAGATGTTCCAGGGGAGGTAGTACGTCCCCAGGCCCACGGGCCGGACGTTCTGCATGGTCTTGGGATAGGTGGTCAGGCTGAGCCGGAAGTACAGTGGCAGGCTCGGCAGCTCCTCGGCGAAGATCTCCTGCTGCCGGCGCAGCAGCGCGGTGCGCTTCTGCACGTCGAGCTCGGCGACGATCTGGTCCCAGACCTGGTCGTTCTCGGCGCTGCGCCATCCCACCCGGTTGTTGCCCGACCAGTTGTTGGCCGCGGTGGGGATGCCGATGCTGTGGAACCTGTCGTGGGGCACCGACTCCGGGGTGAACAGGCTGGCGTACATCGCCATGTGCGGGAACTGCCGCCGGGTCGTGTAGGTGCCGAAGAACACCGAGGCCGGCCGGTTGCTGATCCGCACGTCGATCCCGACCTGGCGGAGCTGCTCCTTGATGATCTGCTGGATCTGCTCACGGATGGCGTTGCCCGCCGTGGTGGAGATCTCCATCTCGACGCGCTTCCCGGTGGCATCGCGCAGGATGTCGTCCGGGCCGGGCCGAAAGCCGGCTTCGGCCAGCAGCGCCCGGGCGCGGGCCGGATCGTGGTCGTACTTCTTGAGGGTGGGGTGCGCCGCGGGGTGGCCCGGCGCCAGCCACGAGTGGGCCACCGGCTGGCGGCCGCCCGCGCACGACACCTCGGCGATGGCCCGGCGGTCGAGCGCGTAGCCGATCGCCTGCCGCACGCGCTTGTCCTTCAACCAGGCGTCATCGTTGTTGAAGTCGATCCGCTCCCAGACCATGGCCTCGCGGTGGTGGGCGTTCACCCTGGGGTTGCGCTGGGCGATCTGCTCCATCTGCAGACAACTAAAGTTGTTGATGTCGGTCGCCTCGATGCTGCCCGAGATGACGTTGGCCTGCAGCACGGTGGCGTCGAGGATGAACCTGACCGTCAGCCGCTTGACGGCCGGCGCGCCGAGCGGCCACTTGTCGTAGGCCTCAAAGGTCATGTGGCTCCCGGCCACCCACTCGGTCATCCGATAGGGTCCGTTCGTCACGGGCAGCCGGAAGTACGGCTCCGCCCGCAGGTTGGCGGGGTTCGCCAGGTACGGCCGCTCGAGCACGTGTCGCGGCAGGGCATACGGCTGGCCGAACGGCTCCGACCCGGCGAAGGGCCACAGCTCGTTCCACTGGACCACCATGGTGTAGGGATCATTGACGTTGGGGATCAGGATGTTATCGACTTTGTTGACGACGAATCGGGCGGTCGACGGCGTGCGCGGGTTCCGCATCAGGCCGTAGGTGAACCGCCAGTCCAGCGCCGTGACCGGCCGGCCGTCGTGCCAGGTGAAGCCGCGCTTGAGCCGCCAGGTGACCCGCATCTTGTTGCCCGGGAGCACCTCCCAGTCGCCGTCCCGCAGCGAGGGGAGCTTCTCCGCCATCACCGGCACGCGTTCCCACTTCTCGTTGAAGGGTGCGGCGTACCCGAAGATGATGTTGTGGATGACGCCGGTCGCCGCCATGATCGAGAACGGCCCGACGATATCAGGTTCCTGGGCCATCGCCATCGTGACCGAGTCGCGCCGCTGCGCGTGCGCGGCGGGATTGGCCGCCAGCACCGCGAGCCCGACCACCAGCAGGACTGCTCCGAGCCGATACCGCCTCTGCGTCATGTCGGACCTCCTTTCAGGCTGAGTTCCTGAAGCAAAGCTCGCGCTCCCATCTTGACCTGCCCGATCACGTCTTCAGGCGCGGGTCCAGCGCGTCGCGGAGCCCGTCGCCCAGGAAGTTGAACGACAGCACCGTGATGAAGATGAACAGCCCCGGGAAGACCGCCAGGTACGAGGCCGTCAGGAGATACTCCTGCGCCCGCTGGAGCATGTTGCCCCACGAGGGGATCGGCGGCTGGATCCCCAGCCCCAGGTAGGAGAGCGCCGACTCGATGAGGATGGCGTTGCCCACCACCAGCGTCGAGGCCACGATCACCGGCGCCAGCGCGTTGGGGATTAGGTGCCTGAGGATGATGCGGCCCTCCGAGGCACCCATCGCGCGGCCGGCCTCCACGAAGTCCTGGCTCTTCAGCGACAGGATCTGCCCGCGCACGAGCCGGGCGACCGTCGTCCATCCGAACACCGAAAGCACGAGCACGATGCGGCCGACGCCGCCGCCGGGCAACAGCGCCGCCAGGATGAGGTAGAGCGGGAGGGTCGGCACCGAGATCAGAATGTCCACCAGCCGCATGAGCACGCTGTCCACCCACCCGCCGTAGAACCCGGCGACCGAGCCCACCAGCGAGCCGATGAGCGAAATGGAGATGGCCGTGACGTACCCCACGACGAGCGAGATCCGGCCGGCGTACATGATCCGGGTCAGCACGTCGCGGCCGAGCTCGTCGGTCCCGAAGAGGTTGGCGGTCGGGCTGGGCGTTGCCCAACGCCGCGTCAGGTCGATCCGGTCGAACGGCTGCGGGGCGATCCACGGCGCGAGCAGCGCCATCACCGTCAGCAGCAGCGCCACCGTCCCGCCGATCAGCGCCAGCCGGTGTCTGAGGAACCGGCGGCGCGCGATCGACCAGTAGGACTGGCCGACCGCCACACCGGCGGCCTCTTTCCGGCGCCGCTCCAGGTCGAGCGCGATCTGTCGCGGGGTTGCGCGAGCCATCTGGCTGCTCCTCAGCCCCGACCTAGTCGTACCGGATGCGGGGGTCCACGATCGCGTACGCGATGTCCGCGAGCAGATTGGCCATCACGGTCATCAGGGCCACGAATAAGAGGACGGCCATGGCCACGTTGTAGTCGTGGCCCAGCACCGCCTGAAACAGCAGCAGGCCCATCCCCGGCCACGAGAAGACGGTCTCGGTGAGCACCGCACCGTTCAGGATCCCGGGCAACGACAGCGCCACCAGCGTGATGATGGGGATCAGCGCGTTGCGCAGCGCGTGCCGGTTGATGACGACCTTCTCGGCGTTGCCCTTGGCGCGCGCGGTCCGCACGTAGTCCTGCCGGACCACTTCGAGCATGCTGCTGCGCATGTACCGCGTCCACGACGCCATGCCGCTGGTCGCCAGGACGGCCACAGGCAGGATCATGTGCCAGATCCGGTTCCAGAACATCGGCCACCCGGGGTCGATGCCCGGGGTCATCATGCCGCCGGCCGGGAACCTGGGGAACCACGGGAACATGCCCGGCAGCCAAATCGAGAAAATCAGGATGAAGACGATGCCCTGCCAGAACACCGGCATGGCCAGGCCCGCGAAGGCGAGCACGGTCACGGTGTAGTCTGTGGCCGAGTACTGGTGCAGGGCGGAGTAGATGCCGACGGTGATCCCGACGGTCAGCGCCACCGCGACCGACGTGGCGAGCAGCATGAGCGTGTTCCGCAGCCGCTCACCCATGAGCCTGGTCACCGGCGTCCCGTAGGTGCGCGAGTACCCGAGGTCGCCGCTGAGCACCGAGCGCGCCCACTTGAAGTAGCGGATGTAGATCGGGTCGTCGAGCCCGTAGTAGGCCCGCAGCGCGGCCACGTCTTCCGGCTTGATGTCCGGCGTGGTGGCGGCAATCAGCTCCACCGGGTCGCCTGGAGTCATCACGAGCAGGGTGAAGAGCAGGATCGAGAGCCCGATGAGAATGATCCCACCGTGCATCGCCCGCCGGACGAGGAACCGCTGCATCAGGATCCCTCCGCGCAGGGGGTGGGGTTATCCCCACCCCCTGCCGGTGTGCGGGAACCGCCTAGCCTACTGGGCCCACGCCCACGTGTGGCCGTTCCAGTTGATATAGGTGCCCGCCAGCCCCGCAGGACTGACGTTGGTCAGCCGCTTGTGCGAGGTGGTCAGGTGCAGCCGGAAGTACAGCGGGATCGAGGGCAGCTCCTCGGCCCAGATCTCCTGCTGCCGCTTCAGCATCTGCACGCGCTTGGCGGTGTCGATCTCGGTCTCGATCTGGGTCAGCAGCCGGTCGTTCTCCTCGTTCCGAAAGCCGGGGTAGTTCTGCCCCTCCCAGCTGTTTGTCGCGCTGGGGATCTGATCCGACTTCCACAGGGTGTTCCCCAGGCTCAGCGGGGTCATCAGCCAGGCATACATGACCATGTGGGGGAACTGCCGCCGGGCGGTGACCTGGCCGAAGAGCACGCTCGCCGGCCGGTTGTCGATGCGGAGGTCGATGCCCACCGCCCTGAGCTGCTCCCGCATGACCTGCTGCACCTGCTCGCGCAGCGCGTTGCCCGCGGTGGTCATGATGGTCATCTCGAACCGGCGGCCCTGGCGGTCGCGCAGGATCTGGTCGGGGCCCATCGTGAAGCCGGCCTCGGCGAGCAGCGCGCGGGCCCGGGCCAGGTCGAAGGCGTACTTCTTGACGTCCTTGTTGTAGCCCTCATGCCGCTCCGGCAGCCAGGTGTGCGCCACCGGCTGGCGGCCGCCCGAGCACGAGAGCTCGGCGATCGCCTCGCGGTTGAGCGCATGCGCGATGGCCTGCCGCACGCGCTTGTCGCGGAGCCACTCGTTGTCGTGGTTCAGGTCCACGTGTTCCCAGATGAGCGCCGGGGTGTAGTGGCCCTGCACCTGCGGGTTGCGGCGCTCGATCTGCTCCAGGGCGCCGCAGTCGGTGATGTTGTTGATCTCGGTCACGTCCACCTGGCCGGCGATCGCGTTCGCCTGCAGCACGGTGCCGTCCAGGATGAACCGCCAGGTCTGCCGCCGGATCTTGGGCGCGCCGCCGGGGTACTTGTCATACGCCTCGACGGTAATGTGGCTGCCGGCCACCCACTCGACCACCTTGTACGGGCCGTTGAAGACCGGCATCCGGTTCATCGTGTGCGCCTTGAGGGTCGATGGATCGCGCAGGTACTCACGCTCCATCAGGTGGCGCGGGTAGACCCAGTCAGACCCGTGCGGCGAGACGTTCGCGAACGGGTAACGCTCGTTCCACTGGACGACCAGCGTGTAGGGATCCTGCGGGTTCGGGACGATCACGTTGTCGACCTTCCGGAGCACCGTCCGGCTGACCGTCGGGCTGCGCGGGTTGCGCAGCATCAGGTACGACCACGACGCGTCCAGCGCGGTATACGGCCGGCCGTCGTGCCAGGTGAAGTCGCGGCGGAACCGCCAGGTCACGCGCATCTTGCCGCCGGGCAGCAGCTCCCAGTCGCCGTCCTTCAGCGTCGGGATCTTCTCGACGGTGCGCGGGTAGAGCTGCCACTTGTCGTTGAACGCCACCGGCTCGGTGTAGATCGAGTTGTTCACGGCCCGGCCGGCGGCCATCGAGTGGAACGCCATCAGCAGGCCGTCGGGCTCCTGCGCCATGCCGAAGACGACGATGTCCCTGGCACGCTGCGCCGAGGCCGCGCCGACGTTGATGCCGAGCGCGAACGTGACGATGATTGCCACCGCCAGGATCGGGCGAACGCGCTTCTGCATACGATTTCCTCCTTACCGAAGAGTCTTCGTGCCGTTCTGTCGTGACCAGTGCAAACCCTCAGTTCATTCGGCCTGGATCCCTCGTCCCCTGCTGTCCACCTCTCCGCGTGATCGTCTGCGCCTCAGCGCAGCCCCGGCATGACCCAGTCCAGCGGATATCCGATGAAGACGGCCAGTTCGCGGTCCTTGCGTTCCTTGATCTCCTGGCGCCAGGTCGGCCCTGTGTAGATATCTTCGGGGTGCGCCGGCCGGACGACGACCGGGCGCACCCGCGCGCCCGCGTGCCGGACCGGGCGTCGCCTTCGGTCGGGTTCGCCGACCCTTCGCGCCTCGAGGAACTGGTCAACGTCGCGTCTGGAAATCCGGTAGAGCTTTCCGATTCGGGCGGCGGGGATCTTCCCTTCCCTGACATACCGGTAGACGGTGAGGCGGTTCAGTTGCAGGTAATCGGCGACCTGTTCAACGGTCATGATCTGCCCGGGGTCGGGATCTTCACGATCCGTCCGCCGGCCAGCATGTGATGCCACTCGGACCACTCCGTGTACCAGGATGCTTGATTATATACTACGTTATACCACGGCAGCCGGGTTCCGTCCTCCTGTCCTCGCCTGTCCTTTGGACCGGCGGGCGCCTTTCGCTCCTGGGGCTGGAGAGGGTCACGGGCCACCCGTCTGGCAATCTCCCAAAAAGCCACTAAACCTAAACACTCGGAAGGCCTGGATTTCACGCCCCCGCAGGATGACCCTCAAATCGGGGCGCTCCTCGATCGTACTGAAACAGTGCTCCCAGGCAAAGCGCTCGGGGTCGTACGTGATGGCGATCGCCGTGGCGCCGGCGTAGTCCCGCGGATCCGGCCAGATCGATCCAGCCGGTGGGCGCGGGAGAACCAAGACCGGAGCGGCATCCTGGGTGTAGTACCCGAGATGGGCGGCCACCTGATAGCGGTGGGCAACCAGGATGGCCCCTCCACCGGCCTCTCGAACCTCCTGGACCGCCCGCGCGCCGGCCTCGCGCCATCCGTAGTACTCCCGGGCTCCGGGAAACGGGGGCAGCGACGGCACCAGCACGAGCGCGGCAAACGCCGCGAGGACCGCCGCGTTCGCCGCGGCGAGCGCGGCGGTGGCACGGGTCCAGAGCGCCGCGAGGACCACAGCCAGCCCGATGTAGCCGGGGCCGGGCAGGTGGCCGCGCGACGCGCCGGTCGGCGCGAGGACGAACGGTAGGATGAGTGCGGGGAGCGAAGTCAGGAGCAGGAAGCTGAACCGGGCGTCTGCTCGCCGGCGCCAGGCGGCCGCCATGGCCCACAGATAGGCGGGAAAGAGCGTCAGGATCAGCGGGAAGTGCAGTTCCAGCATCTGCCTCATCGCCGTTGGACCAAACGGTGCACCCGACTCCGCTCGCTCATATGCCAGGAATCGCACCATCGCCCAGTCGTGCGTCCAGTTCCAGTACAGGACCGGCAGGAAGACCACAAGGGCGACGAGTGCCGCCAGGTAGGGCTCGCGCCGGCGCAGCCAGGACTTCTCCTGGAAGAGCAGGTAGAGCGCCAGGCCGACCCCCAGGAGCGCCACGTAGAGCTTGCTCAGCAGGCCCAGCCCCACGGCCAGCCCCACACCCCACCATCGGGTAGGCCGGACGTGAAGGGCCTGCCAGGCAAGGAGGAGCACCGCCACCCACGCCGCGTACATCGGTGCATCCGGCGTGGAGAACGACCCCGCGCCACCGAGGATCGGCGTCACCTGGTAGAGCACCACTGCCAGGAGTCCCACCCGCGCGTCGAACATCTCGCGGCCAAGCACGAACAGTCCCCAGGCGATGATGACCCCCAGGACGAGCGCGGGCAACCGCACCCACAGCTCCGTGTCGCCACCCCAGGTGGCCCCGCGGATCAGCCAGGCGATCATCGGCGGGTGGTCGAGGTAGCTCCAGTCGAGCCGGCGCGCCCACAGCCAGTAGTACGCTTCGTCATGCAGGAGCGGCGTGGCGGCGGCCACGAGCACCCTGACCAGCGTCATGCCGGCGATGAGCCAGACGAGGGCCCCGGGGGTCGGCTGGCGCACCGGGTCTAACCGGAACCCCGCAGGCGCGGGTCGAGGATGTCGCGGAAGGCGTCTCCGAGCAGGTTCCAGCCCAGCACGAAGAGGAAGATCGCCGCGCCGGGGTAGATCAGCACATACCAGTAGGCGAAGGGATCGCCCGGCGCCCCGAGGATCCAGTTGCGCGACAGGTTGATGAGCGTCCCCCAGTCCGCGTACCCCACGTCGGGCCCCAACCCGAGGAAAGACAGTGCCGCGGCGATGATGACGATCAGGCCCATGTCCAACGAGCTCAGCACGAGAAACGGGTAGATGGCGTTGGGGATGACGTGCCGCGTGATGATCCGTAGATCGCCGGCGCCGGCGGCGCGGGCGGCTTCGACGTAGTCCCGGCTGCGCACGCCCAGGATGTCCCCGCGCAGCAGCCGGGCGTAGATCGGCCAGTGCACGATCGCAATGGCGATCATGACGTTGGTCAGGCTGCGCCCCAGCACGGCCACCACCGTCACGGCCAGCACCAGGCTGGGGAACGCCAGGAAGATGTCGGTAAGCCTCATCATGATCTCATCGATCTTCCCGCCGTAGTACCACGAGAGTCCGCCGACGACCAGGCCGATCGCCACGGCCACCGCGATCACGAGGATCGAGACCCGAAACGCGGTCCTGGCGCCCCAGACGATGCCATAGTACAGGTCGTACTGCCCCTCGGTGGTGCCGAACGGGAACCCCGGCCGCGGCGGCCGCGGGACGCTGGCGAAGCCCTCCTGGGGGATCAGGTAGGGATCGCGGGAGGTCGGCGGCGGCGGCGCCGGCGCTGGCGCCAGCAACGCGATGGCGACGAAGACCGCGATCAGCGAGAACCCAACCACCGAGAGCGGGTTCTTGCGCATGCGTTTGGCCAGGTCCGACGGCACCGTCCAGAAGGCCGCCACCACGAGCACGAGCAGCAGGAACTGCGCGGCCGACAACGGCGCCGCCGCCATCCGGTCGCGGGTGATGGGGATGACCAGCGCGACCAACGCCAGGGCCGCCACCGCAGCGGCAAGGGCTGCCACCCGGGGGCGGTGGGCCTGCAGGCCGCGCGCGGCAATGGTGAGCAATCCCATGGCTACTGCAGCCTGATCCGAGGGTCGAAGAACGCGTAGAGGACGTCCGCCGCCAGGTTGCCCAGCACGGTCACAGCGGCGACGAACATCGTGAACCCTGTCACCCCAGGGATGTCGAGCTGCTGGGCCGCAAACGCCCCCCAGCGGCCGATCCCCGGGAAGTTGAAGATGGTCTCGGTGATCACGACCCCGCCGAGCAGGCTCACGATGGTGTAGCTCGACAGGGTGATCACCGGGATGAGCGCGTTCTTGCGCGCGTGCTTGTTGTTGACGACGTCCTGCGCCAGCCCTTTGGCCCGCGCCGTGCGCACGTAGTCCTGGTTGAGGACCTCGAGCATCGACGAGCGCATCACACGCACCAACAGCGCGATCGACACCATGATCAGGGTAATCGCCGGACCGGCGAGATGGCGGAGCGCGTCGAAGAAGATCCAGGGTTGCCCGTTGAGCAGGGCGTCGAGCGTCATCAGCCCGGTATATGCCTTGAACTCCCCGGACCGTACGAACAGATCGGCCTCCAGCGAGAGCCGCCCCGGCGGAAACCAGGTCATCCGGCCGTAGAAGATCATGAGCACGAGCAATCCCCAGACGAAGCTCGGTAGCGACCGGAACGAGATGGAGAACACGCGGGAGAGGTGGTCTATCGCCCGATCGCGGTGGACCGCGGCCGCGGTGCCGAGCCACACGCCGAGGAGCATGATCGGCACGAAGGAGTAGAGCGTCAGCTCGAGAGTCCCCGGGAAGAACACAGTGATCGCCTCGCGGACCGGCATCCGGGCGGTCTGCGACCACCCGAGGTTGCCCCGGGCCACCTCGGTGAGCCAGGTCCAGTACTGCTTGTAGATGGGCTGATCCAGGCCGTAGTTCCGGATGATCGCGTCGATGGCTTTGAGCTGGTTGGGGTTCGTGATGAATGCCCCGGCGCGCACCGCCGGGTCGAGAAACGAGAGCAGCGCGAAGATCAGCACGGTGACGCCGACGGCGACCACCGGCAGCATCAGCATGCGGCGGGCGATATAGCTGGCCATGGCCGTTCGGGGGGCCCGGGCACAGGCCCGGGCCCCCCTGCTCACCGGTCTACTGCGCCTTGGACATCGGGTAGATGTACGGCGCAAAGAAGGCCGGGTTGTGGTACCACCCCCGCACCCAGGTCCGCATCACGTGGAAGTTGACCCGGTACGAATACAGAGCAGGCACGTCGTTGTACGCGATCTCGTGGAGCTTGGCGTACATGGCGCGGCGCTTCGCCTGGTCGGTCTCGAACCGCGCCTCCTCGACCAGCTTGTCCACTTCGGGGTTCTTGTACCCCTGGGCGTTTGAGTAGGTACCGGCGCTGTGCAGGAACGGGGTGACGAAGTTGTCGGCATCCGGGAAGTCGGCGGCCCACCCCAGGACCCACATGGGGAGCTTGCTCTCCCGGTAGGCCTGTAGGAGCTGCGGGAAGGTGATGCTGCGCACATCCACGGTGAAGAAGATCAGCGTCTCGTAGATGTGCCAGAGGGTGATCTCGGAGCTGGCCGTGTCATACGCGTAGGCCGGGTCGAGGCTCTCTGGATCGCCGAACCGGACGACGACGTACGTGTCCGGGTTCCTCAGCGCCTGCCCGTGCGCCACACCGGTGAGTCCGAGCAGGGCGACGACCAGCGTGAGCACGAGCACCTTCCGGATGCCATCCATATGTCGTGCCTCCCCATTGCGTGCGGGTGATGGCAAGAGTCTGATCTGCAAGTCCGCGCCGCATGCCCAGGCAGACGGCCCGATCACCCCCTTCGGTCATGGATACGTCAGCGGCCCGCTGTATTCCACCTTCATCTCGTCGTAGGCCTGCCCCTGCCGCGCCGTGACCGTCGCCAGCCGCGTCCCCGGCCCGAGCAGGTGTGCGGCGAATCGCTGCGGGGCGTACAGTTCGATCCTGACCTCGTGCACCGCATCGTGATCGTGCAGGGCAAGCTGCGCGGCCAGCCGGCCCTCAGTCGCCAGGTACTCCCGGTTTTCCTCCGCAGGCTTCGAGGCATCGTAGTATCGGGAGACAGCCTCGACGCGCACGGTCTTCGCAGCTTCATTGTACTCCGCGCGGCGCACGCTGGTGCTCCCGGAGATGCTGCGGACCGCCCCGGCCACCCGCGTCGCGGGATCGGCCGGACCGACACGCTCGTTGGCCTGCCAGGCGCGGTCGGCCGCGACCAGGCCGCCGGCGATCAGCGCCACGACGACGGCCCCCATGGTCCACGCCCAGGCGGCCGGGCGGCCCCTCGGGCGACCCCCGCGGGTGCCCATCCTCATCCAGTGCGCTGCCTCGGGTCGAGCGCGTCTCGGAGCCCATCGCCGAACAGGTTGAACGCCACCACGGCCACGATGATGAACGCCCCTGGGAACAGGAGCCAGGGCGACAGGATGAGCGTCGGCAGATTCGACGCCGCGGTCAGCAGGTTCCCCCACGACGCGCACGGCTCGCGGACCCCGAAGCCGATGAACGACAGCCCCGACTCGCCCAGGATCGCCCCCGGGATCCCCAGGGTGACGACGACGATGACCAGGGACGATGTCTGGGGCAGGATGTGGCGCACGATGATCCGGAAATCGTCGAGGCCCGCGGCCTTGGCGGCGAGCACGTACTCGCGCTCCTTGAGCGAGAGGACCATCCCGCGGATCAGCCGCGAGAAGCTCGCCCAGCCGATGAAGGCCAGGATGAATGTGATCATGTAGAAGCGTGTGTAGCAGCCCACCTGCGTCGGCAGCACCGCCGAGAGCGTGAGCAGCAGGTAGAAGCCCGGAAACGCCATGATGATCTCAGCGATCCGCATCATGACGTTGTCCACATTGCCGCCGTAGTAGCCGGAGATCCCGCCGTAGACCATGCCGATCGGGATGGTGATCGCCGCGGCCAGAATCCCGATGGACATCGACATCCGCGATCCGTACATGATGCGGCTGAACTGATCGCGGCCCGACAGATCGGTGCCCATCAGGAAGATCCGGGCAGGATCCTCCACGCCGAACAGGTGGATCGACGCCGGGATCAGCCCAAACAACCGGTACGGCTCGCCCCGGACGAAGAAGCGCACGTAGTACCGCCGCGAGGTGTCCACGGCGTACTGGCGCAGCCCGGGATCTTCCAGGGTCGTCGCGTAGACGAAGGGCCGGAGGCTCGGGCCCTGCGCGTCCCAGAACCGCGGGATCACCGGCGGATGGTAGAAGCGCTCGCGGTCGGCGTAGTCGAGCGAGTAGGGGGCGAGGACCTCGGCAAACAGGACGGTGAGGTAGAGCACCGCCAGCACCGCGCCGCCGATCAGGGCCATGCGGTGTTGGCGCAATTGCCGCCAGGCGAGCTGCGCCGGGGTGCGGATCGATGCGGCTTCAGTCATACCGGATCCTTGGATCGGCGTAGGCCAGCATGATGTCGCCGATCAGGTTGCCCACGACCAGTGTGACCGAGCCGATGACCAGCGAGGCCATGACGACATAGAGGTCCTTCTGGATCACCGACTCCAGGATCAACCGGCCGAGCCCGGGCCATCCGATGATGGTCTCCAGGATGGCCGAGCCGCCCAGCAGGCCGCCGAGCTCGAAGCCGAAGATGGTGATCAGGGGGTTGATGGCGTTGCGCACCGCGTGCTTGTTGACCACCGTCGACTCGCCGAGGCCCTTCGACCGTGCGGTGCGCACGTAGTCGTGGCGCAGCACCTCGAGCAGGTTGGCCCGCATCTGACGCATCAGCCCGGCCACCGAGAACACGCCCAGCACGAGCACCGGGATCACCATGTGGTGGGCGACGTCGAGGATCTTCCCCCACCAGGGGAGCAGGTCGTAGTCGATGCTCGTCATGCCCCCGATGGGCAGCCAGCCGGTCCGAAACGCCCAGTAGAGGAGAAACAGCCCCGAGAAGAAGGTCGGCGTCGAGATGCCGACGTACGCGGCAAACGACAGGGAGTTGTCCGACCACGAGTACTGGCGCCGCGCAGCGTGGATGCCGAGGGGGATGGCGATCAGCCAGGCCACGGTGAGCGCCACGACGTTCAGCAGCAGGGTGTTCGCCAGCCGCGAGCTGATCAGCCACATGACCGGGACATGGAAGGCAAACGAGTACCCGAAGTCCAGGCGCACCGCGTTCCACAGCCATCGCAGGTATTGGATGTGCAGCGGCTGGTCGAGCCCGAAGTTCACCCGCATCTGGTCCACGGTCTCCGGGCTCACGATGGGATTGAGGCGCATCTCGGCCAGGAAGTCACCCGGCGAGAGCTGGATGACGATGAAGGAGATCAGCGAGATCCCCAGGACCATGGGGATCAGGTTCAGCAGGCGTCGGAGGATGTGCTGGAGCATGCGTGCTGGCGGGAGGGGCCCGACCCCTCCCGCCGTGCCATCACCGGTACGGCGTGCGGTAGTAGATCGTTTCGATGTCGTAGAACGCCAGCGGCGCAGGGCTGAAGTTGGCCAGGGTGTTCCGAAACGCCGGCTGCGTCAGCGTCGTGGTGAAGTAGATGACCGGCACCTGCTCGGCGACGATCTCCTGCCACCGGTCGTAGAGCTGCTTCCGCTTGCTCTGGTCGACGGTGGTCGCGGCCTGGTCGAAGAGCCGGTCGATCTCGGCTTCCCAGTCGGTGGCCGGTCGCTCCTGCCGCGGCCACCACATGTGGAGCGAGCCGGTGGAGCGCCAGACGTTCTGCCCGTTGTGCGGCTCGAGCCCGCCGGTCAGGCCGATGACGATGGCCTCCCAGTTGAAGGTCCCAGTCAGCTTGCCCACCAGCGTGTTGAAGTGCTCGGGCACGAACGTCACCCTCATCCCGAGCCTGGTCAGGTCCTGGCGGACCAGGTTGCCGATGGCCTCGCGGTCGGCGTTGCCGGCGTTGGTCGAGATCGTGAACTCCACGACGTTGCCGCCCGAGTCCCGCAGCAGGCCGTCCGCGCCCTTGGTGAAGCCGGCCTCGCGGAGCAGCGCCTCGGCGCGGGCGGGATCATGAGGATACTTGCGGACGTTGGGGTTGAAGAAGAACTTGTTGGCCGGGCTCACCGGCCCCCACTGCGGCGAGGCGCGACCCGCGTACACCTGACGGATGATCGCGTCCCGGTCGACGGCGTGACTGACCGCCTGGCGGAACCTGACATTCTGGAACCACGTCAGCTTCGGCGGCCGCACCCCCGCCGGGTTCATGTTGAAGATCAGGAACTCGGTGCCGAACGTGGGCGGCCCGTCGAAGATGGTGAAGTTGCCGGACTGCTGCAGGCGCGCGAACTCCGCGTACTCGCGCGGCCGCGCGCCGTAGACGTCGGTCTCGCGAGCCTGGAACTTGAGCCGCGCCGCGTCCAGATTCGGGACGATCTCGATGACGATCCGTGCCAGGTAGGGCAGGCGCTGACCCCGCCGGTCGACCTTCCAGTACCGGCTGTTGCGCGTGTAGATGATCCGCTGGCTCGGCGTGTACGACTGCATGATGAAGGGACCGTTGCCGATCAGCTCGCGGGGAGGCGTGTTCACGCCCCACGTCCGGTTGAACTCGGCGGCCCCGGCGCGCAGCGCCGCCTCGAGCTTGTGCTTGGGCACGGGCTGGAGCCCACCGACAGTCCGCAGGAACGGCCCGAACGGCTGCTCGGTCCGAAACTCGACCGTCCGGTCGTCGATCTTGCGGTAGCCGATCTTCTTGCCGGCAATGGTCAGCACGTCAGGCAGACTCGACTGCACGCCCTCGGCAAAGGCGGCATCGAGCGTGAAGATGACGTCGTCCACGGTCACCGGCCGGCCGTCGTACCAGGTCACGCCCTGCCGCAGCTTGAACTGCCAGACGCGGCCGTCACGGCTCACGGTCCAGGACTCGGCCAGGTTGGGCTCGACCTCGGTCGTGAACCGGTTGGTTTCGGCCAGACTCTCGAAGAGGTAGCCCAGCGGCGTCGTCGAGGATGTCTCCTGCGCGACGATCGGGTTGAATGTGCGAGGGTCGGAGATCGAGGTCACGACCAGCGTACCCCCGAAGCGCCCGGCCTCGGCCTCAACCAGTTTGGGATTCGGCACGTCCGGCAGCGACGGCCTGGGCGTCTGCGCCCCAACCGGCGAGACGACCACCAGGCACGCTGCCAGTAGCATCACCACCATCCGCAGAACCGGTGCACCCATCTGCCCCCTCCTCACATCGGCCGGGCCTCTTCGGGGCTCCGGCATGAGGTGTCGTCCACTACACCGCAGTATACCCGAGTGAACACCCGCTGCAACCCGAAGGCCCCGACCGTGGGTCAGACCCGTCTGCGCCGTCCCTACGCTGTAGACAGGGGAGAGGTTCCTCACTCGGCCCGTTCCAGCGGCGCGTAGCTGAGGGCCAGGCGTTTCACGGCGCCGGCGAACTGTACCGTGACGATGGCCGCTGCACCCTCGCCTTCGACTTCCAGCACCCGTCCCTCGCCGAATTTCAGGTGGCGCACTCGGGCGCCCACCTCGAACTGCTGTACCGGCCTGGCCGCTCCGTCGCCGCCTGCCCGGGACCGGGCCTGGCCCGCGGGGGCGACGACCTCCCAGGGATGACGCGCCGCCACGGCGGTGACGAGCCGCTCTGGAATCTCCTCCAGGAACCGCGACGGCACGCCCAGGTGAGGGCTGCCGAACACCGAACGGCTGCGGGCGTGCGTCAGGATCAGGCGCTGCTTGGCCCGCGTGAACCCGACGTAGCACAGCCGCCGCTCCTCGTCCAGGCCGCCCTCCTCGTCCAGGGCGCGGACGTGCGGACACAGGCCTTCCTCCAGACCGGTAACGATCACTGCGGGGAACTCGAGCCCCTTGGCGCTGTGCAGCGTCATCAGGGTCACGCGGTCGACATCGTCGCGATAGGCGTCGATGTCGGCCACCAGCGCCAGGTGCTGGAGGAATGCCGCGACGTGCGGCTCCCCGGCGGCCTCCTCCACCTCACGGGCCACGGTCACCAGCTCACGCAGGTTCTCGAGGCGCTCCTGGGCCTCGTCTGTAGCCTCGGCTTCGAGCATGGCCTGGTAGCCGGTCGTGGTGATGGCGCGGGCAATCACCTGGCTGGCTGGGAGGCGGCCGGCGTCGTCGGCCAGACGCGCGATGACCGCCGCGAACTCCTCCAGGGCACGCGCCGCCGCCCGTGGCAGGTCGCCGAGCGCCTCGGGCCGGTGCATCGCGTCGAGCATCGTGCACCCGGCCGCGGCGGCGTAGGCGGCGAGCCGACCAAGGGTCATGTCCCCGATGCCACGGCGGGGTGTGGCAAGCGCGCGGCGCAGGCTCACGTCATCTCCCGGCGCAATCGCGAGACGGAGGTACGCAAGGAGATCCTTGACCTCCTTGCGCTCGTAGAACCGGACCCCCCCGACCACCTGGTAGGGCACGCCGGCCTTCAGGCACTCCTCTTCCAGCAGCCGGGACTGCGCGTTGGTGCGGTACAGGACCGCGATGTCACGCAGGCGCAGGCCGTCGGCGGCCTGCGCGCGGATCTGCTCGACGACGTAGCGCGCCTCGTCGCTGCCGTCCAACGCCTCGTACACCGTGACCGGCACCCCGTCGTCGTTGCCCGTCCACAGCTCCTTGGGGTGGCGGTGTGGATTGTTCTGGATCACCGCGTGCGCCGCGGCCAGGATGGTCTTGGTGGAGCGGTAGTTCTGGGCCAGGGTGACCACGGTGGCGTCGGGGTAGTCGCGCTCGAACTCCAATATGTTGCGGATGTCGGCGCCGCGCCATGCGTAGATCGACTGGTCATCATCTCCCACCACGGTCACGTTCCGGTGCAGCCCCGAGACGGCCCGCACCAGCAGGTACTGCGCGTGGTTCGTGTCCTGATACTCGTCCACCAGCACGTGCTCGAACCGCTCCTGGTATCGCCGCATCACATCGGGGTGCTCGTCGAAGAGGCGCAGCGTCTCACACAGCAGGTCGTCGAAGTCCAGCGCGCCGCGCGCGCGCAGCTCGGCCTCGTAGGCGCGCCACACGCGCACGGCGGCCTCTTCCATGAACGTGGACGCGCGGGCGGCGTAGCGCGCGACATCCAGCGCCTCGTCCTTCGCCTTGCCGATCATGGCGTGGATGACCGCCGGCGGGTAGCGCCGCTCGTCGAGGCGCAGGTCGGCCAGGCAGTCACGGATCACACGCCGCTGGTCGTCCTCGTCGTAGATGGTGAAGGTCCGCGGCACCCCGATGTGCTCGCCGTCGGCCCGCAGGATGCGGCTGCAGACGGCGTGGAACGTGCCGATCCAGATCGGCCGGGCCACCGGCCCGCCGAGCAGCGCGTCGACGCGTTCGCGCATCTCGCGCGCCGCCTTGTTGGTGAACGTCACCGCGAGGATCCGCGACGGGGCCACGCCGCGCTCGCGGATCAGGTAGGCGATGCGGTGCGTGAGCACGCGGGTCTTCCCGGACCCGGCACCGGCCAGGATCAGCAGCGGGCCGCCGGGATGGACAACCGCGTCGCGCTGCTGTGGATTCAGCGATGCGAGGAGGCGCTCAGTCAATCTCTGCGAACAGCGCCCGAAGCGGCAACTCGAAGTCTGGGATCGGAGGCACCCCGCGCAGCACCTCATCCTCCGTGAATCGCGTGACATCGGTACGCGTGTGCACGCTCACGGTCCGCGCGTCAGGGTCAACAACCCACACCGAGCGCGCCCCGGCCTTCACATAGTCGGCGACCTTCGCCGCCACCTCGGCCGGGCGGTCATCGGGCGAAAGCACCTCAACCGCGAGATCGGGCGGGCCCGGGAAGAACTTCGCAGGCAACGGTGACGGTACGCGGTCTCGCAGGACAACCGCGACATCGGGCGCCCGGACTGTAGGAGGCTCGACGGTTAGGATGAAACCGGCATCAGGCACTGCGATGCCGAGGCCGCGGGCGGCCACGTGTTCGCGGAGTCGCTGGAACAGGCCGCCGGCCAGCGCCCCATGGCGAAATCCCGGCGGAACCAGCTCGACCACCTGCCCTGCGACGAGCTCTGCCCTGGGTAGCCGATGGGCCAGGTGCCAGAACTCCTCGACGGAGGTTGGGGTCCGGATCTCAGGCGCCATGGTGAGAGTATAGCATCCTCCAAATCAGTCCCCCATCAAGTCCATCGGCAAGTGGCCCCGCATCCTTCAGGGGCCTTCTGGGGTCCTTCGAGGATCAGATGTCCGCTGGACCGAAACGCTGGATGCCCGGCACCC
Source organism: Armatimonadota bacterium (assembly GCA_037443565.1). Classification (GTDB taxonomy): domain Bacteria; phylum Sysuimicrobiota; class Sysuimicrobiia; order Sysuimicrobiales; family Humicultoraceae; genus Fervidifonticultor_A. The sequence continues at coordinate 20,489 of JBBIOB010000037.1, forward strand.
TGTTGAACGTGGCGTCAGCCGACGCCAGCATCGACACACCGGCCTCCCGTATGTGGCAGGGGACGAGCGAGTCGTCGTCGCACGCTGCACAACCCGGTCCCACGGTAGTGCTCGGTGGACTAGATCTCGAGAAGACGATCTAGACAGGAAACTATTCCCACTCGATGGTCGCCGGGGGCTTGCTCGTGATGTCGTAGACGACGCGCGTGACGCCGGGCACCTCGCGCGTGATCCGGCTGGCCATCGCCTCGAGCACCTCGTCGGGCAGGCGCGCCCAGTCGGCCGTCATCCCGTCCTCGCTGGTGACCGCACGCACGACCACCACCTGGCCGTACGTCCGCGCGTCCCCCATCACGCCGACGGTGTGGACCGGCAGCAGCACCCCGAACGCCTGCCAGATCTCCAGGGCCAGCCCAGCCTCCCGGAGCTCGTCCAGGATGATCGCGTCCGCCTCGCGCAGCAGGTCCAGCTTCTCGGCGGTCACGTCGCCCAGCACGCGGATCGCCAGGCCCGGCCCCGGGAAGGGATGGCGGGCGATCATCCGGTCGGGTAGGCCGAGTTGCCGCGCGACCTCGCGCACCTCGTCCTTGAACAGGTCGCGGAACGGCTCGACCAGGCTGAACCGCATGCGCTCCGGGAGGCCGCCGACGTTGTGGTGGGTCTTGATGCGCGCCGCCGTGCGGGTGCCGCTTTCGATCACGTCAGGGTAGAGCGTCCCCTGCACCAGGAAGTCCACCTGTCCCAGGCGCTGGGCCTCGTCCTCGAACACGCGCACGAACTCCTCACCGATCGCCCGGCGCTTCTGCTCGGGGTCGGTGACGCCGGCCAGGCGCGCCAGGAACCGGTCGCGCGCGTTGACGTGGATCAGCGGAACCTGGAACGCGTCGCGGAAGGTCGCGACAACCTGCTCCGGCTCGCCCAGGCGCATCAGCCCGTGGTCCACGAAGATACACGTGAGCTGGTCGCCGATCGCCCGGTGCACCAACGCCGCGGCCGTGGCCGAGTCGACCCCGCCCGACAGCGCGCACAGGACCCGGCCCGACCCAACCTGCTGGCGCACCGCGCCGATGCTCCGGTCGATGAACGAGGTCATCGTCCAGGTGGGCTGGCAGCCGCAGACCTGGTAGAGGAAGTTGCGCAGGACCTCGATCCCCCAGGGCGTGTGTGAGACCTCGGGGTGGAACTGCAGGCCGTACAGGCGGCGGCTCCGGTCGGCCATCGCCGCGATCGGCGTCCGGTCGGTATGGGCCAGGGCGACGAACCCTCCGGGCAGAGCCGTGATCGAGTCGCCGTGGCTCATCCAGCAGATGAGGCGCGGCTCCAGCCCGGCGAACAGGTCCGCCCCGTCGTCCACGAACAGCCGGGCGCGGCCGTACTCGCGCTGCGCCGCCGCCGCCGTGCCGCCGCCGGGCAGCAGGTGCGCCATCAGCTGCATCCCGTAGCAGATGCCCAGCGCGGGAATCCCGGCGTCGAAGATCGCGGGGTCGATCCGCGGCGCGCCTGGGTCGTAGACGCTGGCCGGCCCGCCGGAGAACACCAGCCCCTGGGGCCGGTGGGCGAGAATCCGTTCCAGCGGGGTGTCGAACGGCAGGATGATGCTGTAGACGCGGCTCTCACGGATGCGGCGGGCGATGAGCTGGGCATACTGCGCGCCGAAGTCCAACACGATGACGGGCCGCAGGGGCGCGTCGCTCCCGGTCCCGAGGTGGAGGGTCGGCTGGGGGAGCGTCACACTCACGGTGTCGGCTCTTCCCATCCTCGCGGGTTCTGCGTCACAACCGCACCGCGCTACCGACCCTGCCCGACCTTCTGGCTGAACTGGACCGCCTTGCCCTCGCTGGCCAGCGTCGGCGCGATGACCACCTCGGCCCGGTGCATCTCGCGGATCGTGGCCGCGCCGCACATCCCCATGGCCGTCCGCAGCGCCTCGACCAGGTTGTGCGAGCCGTCGTCGACCCCAGCGGGGCCGAGCAGGATCTGCTGCAGCGTGCCGGTGGTGCCGACCTTGATGCGCGTGCCGCGCGGCAGCGCCGCGTGCGGCGTCGCCATCCCCCAGTGCCAGCCGCGGCCCGGGGCCTCGGCGGCGCGCGCCAGCGCCGACCCCAGCATGACCCCGTCGGCGCCGCAGGCGATCGCCTTGGCCACGTCGCCGCCCACCGCGATCCCACCGTCGGCCACGATCGGCACGTACCGCCCGGTGCGGCGCTCGTGGTCGTCGCGCGCCGCGGCCACATCGCAGATCGCGGTGGCCTGCGGCACGCCGATGCCGAGCACACGGCGGCTGGTGCAGGCCGCGCCGGGTCCCACGCCGACGAAGAGTGCCGCCACGCCAGCGTCGAGGAGACCCGCAGCCGCCTCGTAGCCCACGCAGTTGCCCGCCATGACGGGGATGTGGAGCCGCAGGATCAACCCGCGCAGCGACGTCGCCCGGCCGCGTGTGGACCGGTGTTCTTCCGTGACCACGGTCGACTGCACCAGCAGCAGGTTGGCGCCCGCCTCCTCGGCCAGCGGCCCCAGGCGCGGTGCGGACGACGGCGTCACCGAGACGCAGCACAGCGCCCCCTGCGCCTTGATCGCCTGCACGCGCGCGGCGACGAGGCCCTCGCTGATCGGCTGCCGGTACAGCCGCTGCATAAGCCCGATCACGTCCTCCGGCCCGGCCGCGGCGATCGCCGCCAGCGGCTCGGCGGGATCCGGGTAGCGGGTCTGCAGGCCCTCGAGGTTCAGCACCGCCAGTCCGCCGAGCGCCGAGATGATCCCGGCGGTACGGGCGTCCACCACACTGTCCATGGCGGCGGCGACGAACGGCAGACGAAAGGTGTGCCCGCCAGCCTGCCACGAGCAGTCGACGTCCTCAGGGTCAAGGGTCGCGGCGGCCGGCACCAGGGCGATCTCGTCGAGGCTGTAGGTCCGCCTGATCCGCCGCCCGACTCCAAGCGCCATGTCGCCCTCGAGGTCCTGGATCCGGCCGACCTCGCATGTCTGCGTCCGCATGCCCCGTCACCTCCGAGACTAGGGTCCGTAGAGCTCCGGCTTCAACACCGCGATGTAAGGCAGATTCCGGTACCGCCCCGCGTAGTCGAGACCGTATCCAATGACAAACTTGTCAGGAATCTCGAACCCCGAGAAGTCGATCGCCACCTCGCGGCGACGCCGCGGCTTCTTGTCGAGCAGCGCGCACACGCGCAGCGACGCCGGATAGCGCGCCTTGAGCGTCTCGAGCAGGTAGTCCATGGTCAGGCCCGTGTCGATGATGTCGTCGACGACCAGCACGTGCCGACCCTCGATGCTCTGGTCGAGGTCCTTGAGGATGCGGACGATGCCGCTGCTCTCGGTACCGGTGCCGTAGGACTGCGTGGCCATGAAGTCGACGTGGCAGGGAATGGGAATCGCGCGCAGCAGATCGGCGAGAAACACGAAGGCACCCGTGAGGATGCCTACGAGAAGCGGTTCTTTGTCGTTGTAGTCGAGCCCGATCCGCCGGCCGAGTTCCCGGATTCGGTCCTGCAGGACCTCCTCCGGGATGAGGACTTCCTCGATGTCATCCGCCAGTGTCAATGGATGTCTTCACCTCGTGGGGATTAGCGACATTATAGGGTCGGCTTCATAGGCCGTCAATCCGAATAATTACTGATGCCCCCGCGGAATCGTTCGCGATTCCACCGGGAGGCTGGATGCGAGAACCCGGGCCAGGTTGCCTTGGGGCCATGATGCCCGAATAGCCCGTCACAGGCCGCTCCCACCGGGTGGACCCGTCCGGCTTCCCGGCTTCACCGCCGGGGTGCCCTGCCGGCACAACGGGCAGTCTTCGGGCGCATAGGTTGGTAGGTCCAGCCGGAGCAGCGCCTGCAGCGGAACCGGCAGGGTCCAGCGGCCGCCTGACCGGTCGATCAGGGCCGCGGCGGCTACGACGGTCCCGCCGGCCTCGTGCACTAGGTCGGCGACCTCCCGCGCCGTCACCGCGGTGGTCACCACGTCCTCGACGATCAGCACCCGTTCGCCCGGGTGGACGGTGAGCCCACGTCGCAGCGTCAGCCGGCCGTCGACTCGCTCAACGAAGACCGCGCGGACCCCCAGCGCCCGAGCCGCTTCGTGGGCGACCAGGATCGCACCCATCGCCGGACCCACGACGACCTCCGGATTGGACTCGCGTACCAACTCGGCCAGGGCTGCACCCAGCACGGCGGCCTCCTCGGGGTACTGGAGGATCAGGGCGCACTGCACGTAGACCGGGCTGTGCAGGCCGGAGGTGAGAAGGAAGTGGCCGTCCTGAACTGCGCCGCGGCGGCGGAAGCGCTCCAGCCAGTCGGCGCTCATCCCGGCCTCGGCGGAGGCGCTGCCGCGGCGCTGCGGGATGCCCGAGCCATCTCTGCGGCAATGGCCCGAGCCGCCGCGGCCGGGTCGGGCGCGGCGAGAACCGGACGCCCGACGACCAAGTAGTCCGCGCCCGCGCGCACCGCCTGCCGCGGGGTGACCACGCGCGCCTGATCGCCGGCAGCCGTACCGGCGGGCCGGATGGCGGGCGTCAGGACCTTGAACTCGTGCCCGAAGCGCGCCTTGAGGCGCGCGCACTCCCTCGCCGACGCCGTGACGCCGTCAAGACCGGCGGCCCTCGCCATCTCGGCGGCCCGCAGCACGCTGGGACCGACCCGGCCCGCGTCGCTGGTCAACCGGGTGACACCCAGAAGGCGCAGCCTGTGCCCACCCTCGTTCGCTCCAGCCTCCGCCGCCCGGGCCGCGGCCTCCAGCATCGCCGGCCCACCCGCGCAGTGCACGGTGAGCAGCGCGACGCCGAGGTCCACGGCCGCGGCCACGCCGCCCGCCACAGTCTGCGGGATGTCGTGCAGCTTGACGTCGAGGAAGACCTGACCACCCTCGGCCTGCACCATCCGCACCGCCTCGGGGCCGGCAGTCGTGAACAGCACGGGGCCGATCTTGAACCAGGGGGTCACGGGGCGGAGCCGTCGCACCATCTCGGCGGCCTGCGACAGATCCGGGATGTCAAGGGCGACGATCAGGACCGGCGGTTCCATCACGGCTTCAGACGGAGACAACGGTGTGCAGATCGAACCCAGGCCGAAACGGGTTCGCGAAGCGGACGCCCTCGATCGGCAGGCCCAACGCGCGACGGGCGGTCGGCCACTCGGCGATGGCGTCCTTCACGTTCTCAATGGCCTCCTCCTCGGTCGCGCCTCAAGATTGCGGGAGAGCGACGGGGTCACGCATTCCCCTCCGACGTGTCGGGGCAGCATGGAAGAGCAGCTGACAGACCCTCAAGGGCTCCAGTCAGATCGAGCACGCGCCGGATCCTGTGTGTCGCCATGTACGCGCGCAACCCCTCGGTGATCTCAGCCGCGGCGTTGGGATGGTCGAGCACCGCGGTCGCGATCCCGACTGCGTGCGCGCCGCAGAGCAGGAACTCGACCGCATCCTCGGCGGTGGCGATCCCGCCCATCCCGATGATCGGCAGGCGCACCCGCTGCGCAACCTCCCAGACCATGCGCAGCGCCACCGGCTTGATCGCCGGCCCGGACAACCCGCCGATGCCCCCACCCAGCAGGGGGCGGCGGGTGCGTGGGTCCACGGCGAGACCTTGCAGCGTGTTGATCAGAGATAGGCCGTCGGCGCCGGCCGCGGCCGCTGCCGCTGCGATGGCGGTGATGTCGGTGACGTTCGGCGAGAGTTTGACGAACAGCGGCAGGCGCGTGGTGGCGCGCACGCGCGACACCAGCGCGCGCGTCTGCTCGGGCGAGGTCCCGAACAGGAGCCCGTCATCGACGTTGGGGCAGGAGACGTTGACCTCGAGGCCGGCCACCCCGGCGTCCTCGGACAGCAGGCCAGCGACGGTCGCGAACTCCTCAGCCGCGTGGCCGGCGATACTCACGATGACGGGTCGGCCGAGCGTACGCAGGAACGGCAGGTCGCGCGCGATGAAGGCCGCGACGCCCGGGTTGCGCAGACCCACCGCGTTCACCCACCCGCCCGGCACCTGGATGGTGTGCGGCCCGGGGTGTCCCTCCCGCGGCTCCAGTGTGACAGACTTCGTGATGAACCCGCCGAACGCGCGCAGGTCGTGGACTGCCTGCACCTGCCGGCCGAACTCGAGCGGCCCGGGCGCGGACAGTACGGGCGTGGGAAACGTAATCCCGGCCAGGGTGACGGCGAGCCGGGGATCCGATCCCGAACCGTTCACGGCCGGGAGGCGGGGATCAGCGAGAATCCGGCCGCCAGGAAGTGCCGGTCAAACCCGAACGCTCGGTCGACACCGATCTTGCGCATGACGGCGAAGCTCACAGCATCGGTGTAGGAGAAGTCGTGATCTCGATACTGCTGCAGCAGGCTCCGGGCCTCGCGCTCGAGGTCTGCGTCGGCGTACACGACTTCTAGTCGGGGGGTGGCGGCCAACCGGTCCAGCAGCGCCCAGGCCGTCGGAAACCCCACGTGGCGACGAAGAAACGTGTAGCTCTCCGCGATCACCAGATTCGTAACCACGACGCGGCGAAAGCGGCGCAACACCTCGGCCCAGATCGCGACCGCCGCCTGGTGGTGCGCGTCGTCGCGAGAGAGGAGGGCGATCCAGCCCCCGGTGTCCACAAAGACCCTAGCGCCGGTGGCGCGGGCGCGTGGTCTCGGCGAGGTGGGCATCGTGGCGCTCGGCTCCGTCTCGCGGCCCTCCGGCAGCGGCCAGGGCGGGCAGTTCGGCGAGGGGATCGGCGTCCGGAGGGAGGGCGCGCTCGATCACATGCTCCGCGCCCTCTCGCAGGAGGTGGGCGACCGAGGTCCGACGCCGGCGCGCGAGATCACGCAGGATGCGGTGCTGGTGCTCGTCCAGGTAGATCTGAAAGGGTCTCTTCTTCATGATGTGCTCCACCCTGTCAAAGTATACATCATCGCGAGCTACATTGCCAGCAGAGATGTATACTCAGCAGGCGTGGATCAGTGATCAGGACGCCGGTCACGCGGGCCGATGGCGACCGACGGCTTCAAGGAGGAGTGCTTCCGTTGAGATCCCTTCCAGGGTGTCAGTTCGTGTCAAGCCCCATCGGGGAAGAGCACGACGCCGCCCGCGGTCATCCGATCCAGACGATCGCGCATCCCCTCGGCCTCACCCTCCGCGTAGACGTGGGGCTCCAGGCCGGGAATGCCGAGGGTGGTCTTCACGATGCCGAACGCGTCTTCTCGCGGGTGACCCATGTAGACGACCAGGAGATCAACATCGCTGGCCGCGGTGTGGCGGCCCGCCGCCCACGAGCCGAAGAGCACGACGCGCACCAGCGGCCTTCGCGGCCTTCTCCGCCGCCTGCTGCGCGGAGAAGCACGCCCAGTTGTGGAACCCCCGGTCGCGGTCGCTGCGCGCGTGCGCCAGATCCGCGACCGCCGACGCCATCCAGTCGCCGCTGCGCTCTACCAAGGCGTTCCGGACCGTCAGCCCCGGGCCCTGCGCACGATCCGCCAGGTCTGCCCGTCGTAGCGCACCAGATCGCCGATCTCCACCGCCAACCAGAACTCGTAGGGGACTCCGTACTCCAGGTGGTTGATCACGATCAGCCAGGGGAACACGCCATAGGTGTCCCTGCGCTTCTCGTCGACCCAGCCAACGACCTGGGCGGGGGTACCTATCGCCGGCGACCCT
>JBBIOB010000038.1:0-26712 GCA_037443565.1 Armatimonadota bacterium
GGCCAACCTTGGGACCGATCCGCACGTCACTCCGCCGCTGCTCCTGGTCGGACCGGCCTGGGCCGAGTTGTTTGAGCACTTCCGGCGGACCCTCGTGATCGACGACCGCGATCTGTCGCTGGTGCGCCTCGTCCCAACGCCAGCGGATCTCGTCCCCGCGCTCGAGCAGGCGCTGTCTGGGGAGCGGACCGACGCCCGACGGCTTGGGTGAAGATCCCCAGCGGTGCACACAGCGACCGCGCTTGGTTCTTGTCATTTCCTTAGGACCTGCTATACTACACGGCAACTGGATACGCCGAGGATCGGGACGAGTACCCGCCAGCGGTGATTTCCCCAGAGGGGCACCGGCGGCGCCGCCAGGGCGCTGCCGGTGGGAGAGAGTCGCGCGATGGTGAGAGCGCGGCAATCATCCGGCGGCGAATGGGCCCGGGAGGCACGGGGTGAAGGTGTAGCGTGGGGTTCGGAGCCCTGACGATAACAGCAGGTCACAGCCCGGCCCTCCGCGCTGCGCAGTAGCCCCGTCGGCGGCTCCGCCGAGACAGGAGTCTGAGCGCTGCGACGGCCCCGATCACAGGGGCGCGCAGAATCCGGGTGGCACCGCGGGAGAACACCTCTCGTCCCTTGTCGGACGAGGGGTGTTGTGTTTGTGGAAGCAGGCAGGGGCAGGGACACTGGCAGGAAGGACGTGACGGCACGATGGGATTCGAATCGGCGGTGTTGACGGCATGATCATCGTGATGGGGCCCGGCGCGACGGAGACGGACATTCAGGCCGTCATCGACAGGATTCAGCAGTCGGGGCTGTCGACCCACGTCTCGGTCGGCGTGGCCCGGACCATCATCGGCGTCGTCGGCGACGATCGCACTAAGGAAGTGCTGCGCCAGTCGCTCGAGGTCTCCCCCGGCGTCGAGAAGGTCGTCGCGATCCTCCAGCCATACAAGCTGGTCAGTCGCGAGTTCATTCCCCAAGACACGATCGTGACGGTGGGCGGCGCGTCCGTCGGCGGACAGCGCCTGGCGGTCATGGCCGGTCCCTGCTCGGTGGAGAGCCGGGACCAGATCATGGTCACGGCGGACGCCGTGAAGGCCGCGGGCGGGACGGTGCTCCGGGGTGGAGCCTTCAAGCCGCGCACCTCGCCCTACTCGTTCCAGGGCCTCGAAGAGGACGGCCTGAGGCTGCTGGCCGAAGCGCGGGAGCGCACCGGGCTGCCAATCGTGACCGAGGCGATGGACGCCGCGCAGCTCGAGATGGTGGCCCGTTACGCCGACATGATCCAGATCGGCGCCCGCAACATGCAGAACTATCCGCTGCTGCGCGAGGCCGGGCGGGCGAAGCTGCCGGTGCTGCTCAAGCGCGGCGTGAGCGCCACGCTCGAAGAGCTCCTCCTGGCCGCCGAATACATCCTCAGCGAGGGGAACTACCAGGTCGTGCTCTGCGAGCGCGGCATCCGCGGCTTCAACAACCACACCCGCTACACGCTGGATCTCTCGGCGGTCCCGGTGCTCAAGGGGTTGACGCACCTGCCCGTTGTCGTGGATCCCAGCCACGGGACCGGCAAGTGGAAGTACGTGCCGCCGATGGCGCGCGCCGCGATCGCGGGCGGCGCCGATGGGTTGATGCTTGAGATCCACCCCGATCCGGCCAACGCGCTCAGCGACGGTCCGCAGTCGCTGAATCTCCAGAACTTCGCCGCCCTGATGGCATCGCTGCGGCCCGTGGCCGTCGCGGTCGGCCGGGAGCTGTAGGGGTGGGCGCTCCAGCCGAAGATCCGGGAGGCTTTCCGCGGACCGCCGCGGTGGTCGGCCTGGGGCTGATCGGCGGCTCGCTGGCGCTGCGGCTGCGCGAGATCGGGCTGCGTGTGATCGGTGTCGACACCGACCCGGCGGCGGTCGCGCTGGCGCTGGAGCGGGGCGCCGTCGACGCGGGCGGCGCCGATCTCGGCACCGTGGCCGAGGCCGATCTCGTGGTCGTGGCGACGCCGTTGAGCGAGGTGGTGCCGGTTGGCCTTGCCGCCTCCCGGCGCATGCGGGCCGGCGCGGTCCTCACCGATACCGCCAGCGTCAAGGCGCCGGTCGTGGCGGCGATCCACGCCGGAATCCCGGCGGGCGTCCGGTTTGTCGGCGGCCATCCCATGGCGGGAAGCGAGCGCGCGGGGATGGCCGCCGCCGACCCCGCGCTGCTGGACGGCCGGCCGTTCGTGCTGACGCCGACCGCGCGGGCCGATGCCGATGCCGTGGCCGTGCTGCAGGGGGTCGTTACCGCCATGCGAATGCGGCCCGTCCTTTTGGATCCGCTGCAACACGACGAGCTCGCCGCCCAGGCCAGTCACCTGCCGTACCTGGTGAGCCTGGCGCTCCGCCGCGCGGTCGCCGACGACGCGCGCGCGATCGGCGGGCCGGCCCTGGCCGACATGACCCGCATCGCCGGCAGTCCCGCGGCGATGTGGATGGAGATCTGCCGGATGAACCGCGAGGCGATCGCACGCGCGCTCGCGCGGTTCGAGGGCGAGCTGGACGCGGTCCGGCGCGAGCTGGCCGAAGGAGCACCGGCGCGATGACCCGCATGGTGATCACGCCATCCAAGACAGAGTTCCTCAGCCGCGCGCGGGAGGGCAACGTGATCCCGGTCGTCTGCGAGCTGTTCGCCGACCTCGAGACGCCGATCTCCGCGTTCCTCAAGCTCCGGTCGGGCGGCGATGCGTATCTGCTCGAGAGCGTGGAAGGCGGCGAGAAGCTCGGTCGCTACTCATTCATCGGCGCCGGGCCCAGCACGCGGCTCCGGGCGTACGGCCGGCAGGTCGGCGTTGAAGGTGCAAGGGAATCGTTTGCGACCGAGGCCGACCCGCTCGACGTCGCGCGGGACCTGCTCGCTGGATACCGCCCGGTGCCCCATCCGGGTCTGCCGCGCTTCTACGGCGGGCTCGTCGGCTACTTTGGCTACGACTGCGTCAGGCTCTGGGAACGACTGCCAAACCGGCCGCCTGACCCGCTCGGCCTGCCCACGTGCTACCTGGTGCTCACCGACGCGGTGGTGGTCTTCGACCACGTGGCGCACACGATGCGCATCGTGGCCAACGCCGCGGTCAACGGGAGCGCGGCCGAGGCCTACCGGGCCGCGGTCGAGACCATCGAGCAGATCACCGAGCGGCTGCGGGCGCCCCTGGCGGTGCCCGATCCGTCCGGCCGCATCGAGCCGGTCATGCACCAGGAGACGTCGGCGCCGGACTACCTGCGGGCCGTGGAACGCGCCAAGGAGTACGTGGCCGCCGGCGACATCTTCCAGGTGGTCCTGTCGCGGCGGTTCTCGGCACGAACAACGGGGGTGGACGCGCTCGATGTCTACCGGGCGCTGCGGATGGTCAACCCGTCGCCGTACATGTTCTTCCTGGACTTCGCGGACGTGAAGGTCGTCGGCTCGTCCCCCGAGCTGCTCGTCCGGATGGAGAACGGCGTCGTCGAGGCCCGGCCGCTCGCGGGCACCCGGCCGCGGGGGCTCAACGAGGACGACGATGCGCGCCTGGCGGGCGAGCTGCTGGCCGACGAGAAGGAGCGCGCAGAGCACACGATGCTGGTGGACCTGGGACGCAACGACGTCGGCCGGGTGGCGCGGTACGGTACCGTCGAGGTCACCGACCTGATGAGCATCGAGCGCTACAGCCACGTCATGCACATTGTCAGCAACGTGCGCGGACGGCTCGATGCGGGCCGCAGCGCGTTCGACGTGCTGCGCGCCTGCTTCCCCGCCGGCACGGTGACCGGCGCGCCCAAGATCCGCGCCATGGAGATCATCGACGAGCTGGAGCCGGTCGCGCGCGGACTGTACGCGGGCGCCGTCGGCTACGTTGGGTACTCGGGCAACATGGACACGGCCATCACCATCCGCACGATCGTCATGGCCGGCGATCGCGCCTACGTGCAGGCCGGCGCCGGGATCGTGGCGGACTCGATTCCCGAGCGCGAGTATGTCGAGACCGTCAGCAAGGCGAAGGCGCTCGTGCGGGCGCTGGAGATCGTCGGCCGGACGCGCGAGCCCCTCATCAAGACCGGAGTCGCGCCATGATCGCCGTGATCGACAACTACGACTCGTTCACCTACAACCTCGTGCAGCACCTGGGCGCGCTCGGCGCTGCACTCGAGGTCTTTCGGAACGACGCCGTGGGCGTCGGCGACCTGGCTGCGCGGCGTCCGGAGGCGATCATCATCTCGCCCGGTCCGTGCACCCCCCGGGAGGCCGGCATCTCCGTCGAGGTGATCCGCCGGCTCGGGCCGTCCACGCCGATCCTCGGCGTGTGCCTCGGCCACCAGAGCATCGGCGAGGCGTTCGGTGGGCGGGTGGTGCGGGCGCCGGCGCCGGTGCACGGCAAGGTCGCGCGCATCCACCACGACGGCCGGACGATCTACGAAGACCTGCCGTCGCCGTTCGAGGCCACGCGGTACCACTCGCTGATCGTGGCGCGCGAGGATCTGCCGCCCGAGCTTGAGATCTCGGCGCAGCTCGACGACGGGATGATCATGGGCCTGCGCCACCGTCGGTATCCGGTGGAAGGCGTTCAGTTCCACCCGGAGTCCGTGATGACCGCGGTGGGCAGGGAGCTGCTGGCGCGGTTCCTGACTCACGCGGCGGCATTTGCGGCAGGCCACGCCCCGGTCCTCCGTGAGGTGGTCCGATGATCCGCGAGGCCATCCGCGCCGTCGCCGACCGCCGCACGCTCTCCGAACAGGAGGCCTGGGCGGCGATGGGCCAGATCATGGACGGCGAAGCCTCCCCGGCGCAGATCGCGGCCTTCATCACCGCGCTGCGGATGCGCGGTGAGACCGTGGATGAGATCGCGGGGCTTGCCCGCGCCATGCGCGAGCGGGCGCTGCGGGTGATCCCCAGGGTCGACCACCTGATCGATGTGGTCGGCACCGGCGGCGACCGCGTCAGTACGTTCAACGTCTCGACGACGGCGGCGTTCGTCGTGGCGGGCGCCGGCGGCGTCGTGGCCAAGCACGGCAACCGGGCCGTGAGCCGTCAGTCGGGCAGCGCCGATGTGCTCGAAGCGCTGGGTGTCAACATCCAGGTCAACCCCGAGGTCACGCAGAGGTGCATCGAGGACATCGGGATCGGGTTCCTCTTCGCGCCGATCTACCACGCGGCGATGAGGCACGCCGCCGGGCCGCGCCGGGAGATCGGAATCCGGACGGTCTTCAACATCCTGGGACCGCTGGCCAACCCCGCGGCCGCGTCGAGCCTGCTGGTCGGGACCTACGATCCCGCGCTGGTGCGTCTCATGGCCGAGGTGCTGGGAGAGCTGGGCGTCCACCGGGCGCTGGTCGTGCACGGCGACGGCATGGACGAGATCTCGACCTTCGGGCCCACGCAGGTCGCCGAGCTGCGGGACGGCCGGGTGCAGGTCACGATGCTGGAGCCGTCGGCGCTGGGGATCACCCCGGCGGCCCCGGAGGCGGTTGCGGGAGGCACCGCGCAGCAGAACGCCGAGGTGACCCTGGCGGTGCTGCGGGGCGAGCCGGGTCCGGCGCGCGACCTGGTTGTGGTCAACGCGGGCGCCGCGCTCGCCGCCGCGGAGCTCGCCGAGGATCTCCATGAAGGCATGGCGCTGGCCGGCCGCGCGATCGACTCGGGCGCGGCCCACGAGAAGCTGGAAGAGCTGCGCGTGCACACGCGGGTGGCATAGCATGACGGTGCTCGACGAAATCATCGCGCACAAGCGGGACGAAGTCGCGGCATCGCAGCGCACCGTCTCCCTCGATGACGTGCGCACGCAGGCCGCCGCCGCATCGCCGCCGCGCGACTTCGCCGCGGCGATCGCGGGACCGCCGGTGCGAATCATCGCCGAGGTGAAGCGGGCCTCCCCCTCCGCCGGCCCGATCCGCGTGCACGCCGATCCCGCGGCCACGGCCCGCCGCTACGAGGCGGCCGGCGCGGCCGCAATCTCGGTGCTGACCGACCGCCGGTACTTCTCCGGAAGCGCCGACGACCTACGCGCGGTGCGGGCCGCCGTGTCTGTGCCGGTGCTGCGTAAGGACTTCGTGATCGACCCGTATCAGGTCTACGAGGCGCGGGCGTTGGGGGCGGATGCGGTGTTGCTGATCGCGGGCGCCGTCCCATCGGCCCACCTGGCCATGCTGGTCTGCCTGGCCCACGACCTCGGCATGGGCGCGCTCGTAGAAGTGCACGCCGAGTTCGAGCTCGAGGAAGCGCTGACGGCCGGGGCACGGGTGATCGGGATCAACAACCGGGATCTCCGGACCCTGTCCGTCGACCTGGACACGACGAGGCGGCTGCGGCCGCACGTGGCGGACGGGGTGATCGTGATCAGCGAGAGCGGCATCGAGACCGAAGCCGACGTGGCGCGGGTGTGCCGGGGTGGGGTCCATGCCCTGCTGATCGGCACGGCGTTGATGGCCAGCGCCGATCCTGGCGGTCGCCTGCGCGCGCTCCGGGAAGCCGCCGAATCCACAGGAGGGGCTCATCCATGAAGAAGGGGCGCCTGCTCACAGGCGATCGTCCGACTGGGAAGCTGCATCTCGGGCACTACGTCGGAACCCTGGCCAACCGCGTCAGGCTGCAGGACGAGTACGAGTGTTTCTTCCTACTCGCCGACTACCACATCCTGACGACGCGCCTGGACCACCTCGAGGAGATCGAGCAGAACATCCAGGACATCGTCCTCGACTACCTCAGCGTCGGCATCGACCCGGAGCGCTCGACGATCGTCCTCCAGTCGGCGGTGCCGCAGATCCCTGAGCTGCAGCTCATCTTCTCGATGCTGGTGGCCGTGCCGCGCCTGCAGCGCGTACCCACGCTCAAGGAGGTCATGAAGGACCTCCACATCCAGCAGCCGTCCGCCGGGTTGCTGAACTATCCGGTGCTGCAGGCCGCGGACATCCTCAGCGTCCGGGGTGAGATCGTGCCGGTGGGCAAGGACCAGGCCTCGCACCTCGAGCTGACGCGCGAGATCGCCAGGCGGTTCAACGAGACGTTCGCCCCGGTCTTCCCTGAGCCCGAGACGCTGATCGGTGAGGTCGGCACGCTGCCGGGCACCGACGGCAAGGCCAAGATGAGCAAGTCGCTGGGCAACGTGATCTATCTCTCCGACGACGCCGAGGCGGTGACGCAGCGGGTCATGCGCATGTACACCGACCCCAGGCGCATCCACCCGACCGATCCCGGCACCGTCGAGGGCAATCCCGTGTTCGTGTATCACGACGCCTTCAACGCCGATCGGGCCGAGGTCGACGAGCTCAAGGAACGGTATCGGGCCGGCCGGGTGGGCGACGTCGAGGTGAAGCAGCGCCTGGCCCGGGCGCTCAACGCGTTCCTCGATCCGCTCCGCGAGCGCCGGGCGAAGTTCTCCGCGCGGCCGGACCTGGTCGAGGAGATCGTCGTCGAAGGGAGCCGCCGCGCGCGCACGATTGCCCAGGAGATCCTCGAGCAGGCCCGCGCGGCCATGAAGATGTCGTACTACCGCGGCGTGCGGGAGCGGGCGTGATCCGGATCAAGATCTGCGGCATTCAGGAGGAGGCCGCGGCGCTGGCCGCCGCCGATGCCGGCGCCGACGCGGTCGGACTGGTCTTCGCGCCCAGCCGCCGGCAGGTGAGCCTGGATCAGGCCCGGCGGATCGCCGCGTCTCTGCCGCCGTTTGTGACGAGGGTTGGCGTGTTCGTGGACGAACCCATGGCCAGCCTGCGGGCGGCGATGGACCGCGTGCGGCTGGATGCCGTGCAGCTGCACGGCGACGAACCGCCCGAGTACTGCGCGGCGCTTCGCGATCAGGGCGTGACGGTGATCAAGGCTGTGCAGGTCGCAGGATCGCTCGACGTCCAGGCGCTGCGGGCGCTCCCGGTCTCCGCGGTGCTGCTCGACACGCACCGGCCCGGGCTGCGCGGCGGGACCGGCGAGACGTTCGACTGGCAGGCCGCGGTCCCGGTCGCCCGCGCGATGCGCGTGATCCTCTCGGGTGGGCTCGGGCCCGCCAACGTGGCCGATGCCATCGCGGCGGTGAGGCCGTACGGCGTGGACGTGAGTTCGGGCGTGGAGACCGAGGGGCGCAAGGATGCGGCCAAGATCCGCGCGTTCATCGCCGCGGCGCGCGGGGCGGGCGAGCGTGTCAAGGAGGTGCGCAGGTGATCACCCAGCCAGCGACCACGGCGGCCGGACGGTTTGGACGGTTCGGCGGGCGGTACGTCCCCGAGACCCTCATCCCCGCGCTGGACGAGCTCGAGGCCGCCTACGCCGTGTTGTCCCAGGCCCCCGAATTCCAGTCCGAGCTGTCCGAGACCCTCCGGCACTACTGCGGCCGGCCGACCCCGCTCTACCATGCCGCGCGCCTGAGCGTCGAGACGGGCGTCCAGGTGTACCTCAAGCGCGAGGACCTGCTGCACACCGGCGCCCACAAGATCAACAACGCGGTGGGCCAGGTGTTCCTGGCGCGGCGGATGGGCAAGCAGCGCATCATCGCTGAGACCGGCGCCGGGCAGCACGGCGTGGCCGTGGCGACGGCCGCGGCCATGGTCGGCCTGCCGTGCGAGGTCTACATGGGCGCCGAGGACGTGGAGCGCCAGAGCCTGAATGTCTTCCGCATGCGCCTGCTCGGCGCGACCGTGATCCCGGTCGAGACCGGCACTCGCACCCTCAAGGACGCCATCAACGAGGCGCTGCGCGACTGGGTCACCAACGTCCGCACCACGTTCTACGTCATCGGGTCGGTGGTCGGCCCGCACCCCTATCCCACGCTGGTGCGCGACTTCCAGGCGGTGATCGGCCGGGAGGCACGCGCGCAGATGCTGGAGCAGGCGGGCCGCCTGCCCGACGTCGCCATGGCCTGCGTGGGCGGTGGCAGCAACGCCATCGGGCTGTTCCACGCGTTCCGCGACGACCCGGTGCGGCTGATCGGCGTCGAGGCCGGAGGCGATGGGATAGAGACCGGCCGGCACGCGGCCACGCTCGTGGCCGGATCTCCGGGCGTGCTCCACGGCGCGATGAGCTACATGCTGCAGGACGCGCACGGACAGGTGCTCGGGACCCACTCGATCTCGGCCGGCCTCGACTATCCGGGCGTGGGGCCGGAGCACGCGTTCCTGAAAGAGTCAGGTCGGGCGGAGTACGTCGCAGCCGACGACCGCACCGCGCTGGATGGCTTCCAACTGCTGGCCCGTACCGAGGGCATCCTGTCCGCGCTCGAGCCAGCCCATGCACTCGGCTACCTCGCGCGTGCCGCGTCTGCGCTGCCGCGCGACAGCCGCGTGCTCGTCGGCCTCTCGGGCCGGGGCGACAAGGACGTGCACATCATCGCCCGCGCGCTGGGTGAGCGGCTGTGAGCAGGATCGCCGCCGCGTTCGATGCGCTGCAGCGGCGCGGCCGCCGGGCGCTCGTGCCCTTCCTCATGGGCGGAGATCCGTCGCTGGCTGCCACCGGGGCGTTCCTGGACCGGTTTGCGGCCGCGGGCGCCGACCTCCTCGAGATCGGAGTCCCATTCTCCGACCCGATCGCCGATGGTCCGATCAACCAGCGGGCCGCGCAGCGGGCACTCGATGCCGGGACGACGCTTGACGGGGTCCTGGATGTTGTCGCCCGTACACGGTCACGGCTCGATCAACCGGTGGTCCTGCTCTCATACTGCAATCCGATTCTGCGGCTCGGGCTGGAGGCGTTCGCCCAGCGCGCGGGCGCGGCAGGCGTGGACGGTATCGTAATCCCGGACCTGCCGCCCGAGGAGGGCGCGGCCTTCGCGGCGGCCTTCGGTCCGGTGGGGATCGACCTCGTCTTCCTGGCCGCGCCGACCAGCACCGACGAACGCCTGGCACAGGTCGCGCTTGCCAGCCGGGGGTTCATCTACTGTGTGTCGTTGACCGGCGTCACAGGGATTCGCGCCGGCCTGGCCGAGGATGTCGGCGCGCTCGTCGCGCGACTGCGCCGGCACACCGCGCTGCCGGTCTGCGTGGGCTTCGGGGTCTCGACGCCCGACCAGGCGCGCGAGGTCGCGGCCGCCGCCGACGGCGTGATCGTCGGGAGTGCCATCGTGGCGCTGATCGAGCGCGACGGCGAGGCCGCGGGGCCCGCGGTCGAGGCCTTTGTCCGGGCCCTCAGGTCAGGGGTCGACGCCGGTGGGGATCTTCAGGCCCAACCCGCATCCTGACGGTCCGTCGGCCGTCTACCTTCGGACGCTGGCCTTCGTCTTCTGCGGCGACGACCTGCTGCTCATCCGGCGCGAGCGCCCGCCGGATGCGGGCATGTGGAACGCGATCGGCGGGAAGATCAACCGCGGCGAGGATCCTTTCGAAGCCGCGCAGCGCGAGCTCCGGGAAGAAGCCGGGATCGCGCCGCCCCTGGAGTTTCGGGGCGTGGCGACGGTCGTCGTGCGCTCCACGGGCGAGCACTGGTGCATCTTCCTGTTCTCGGCGCACGTGGACGACCGTGCCGTCGTCGCCTCTTCCGAGGGCCCGCTGCGCTGGGCATCGCCCGCGGAGATCGCGACGCTGCCGGTCCTGCCCGACCTCACGCGCCTGCTCCCACATCTGACGCACAAGGCGGGGACCGTGCTCCTCGCGAAGTTCACCTACGCCGGCCCGGATACCACGACCCTCGAAGACGCCGTGATCTGGAGCGCGCCGCGTGGGCATGAATGAAGACATCCTGGTGGTTCCCCGCGCCGACCTGTTCTGGGCCGGACCGTTCCGCGGCGTGTCGACCGAGGGGCTCGATGAATACCTGGCCAGGATCCGGCGGTTCGGCGTCTTCCGCCGGCGCGGCGACGTCGAGGACGACCCCTCGCTCAAGCAGATCATCCCCTATCTCGTTGTTCGCCTCGGTGACGACTACATGCTCTTCCAGCGCACGCAGGCCGGCAGCGAGGGACGCCTGCGCGGGCTGTATTCGATCGGCGTCGGCGGCCACATCGCACGCGAGGACGTGGGGGCAAGCGGCGACGTCGTCGCCGATGGGCTGCGCCGAGAACTTGAAGAAGAGGTGCGCCTGGCGGGCTCCTGGTCGGCGCGGCTGGTCGGCGTGCTGAACGATGACGGCAACGCGGTCGGCCGGGTGCACTTCGGCTTGGTGCACCTCGTCGAGGTCGCCTCCGGACCGGTCGCTATCCAGGAGACCGACCGGTTGAGCGGGCGCATGGTGGCGCTCGGCGAGATCCTGTCGGCGTATCCACTTATGGAGACATGGTCCCAGCTCGTGCTCGACGCCGAGATCCTGGCATGATTCGGGCCACCGCGTCGCCGTCTGCGCGACCTGTCCCCCCATCTGTGATCACCGAAACGGCGCCGGTTCCGGTGACTGCCGCCTACCGCCTCGATCGGACGGTCACCAGCGGTCAGTGTTTCCGCTGGACGCTGACGCCGGGAGGCGCCCGGGGCGTCGTCGACGGGACTGTGTCCGTGGTGCGCCAGATGCCTGAGGGACTGGCGATCGCATGGGAGGGGCCAGAGCAGCCTCCGGAGCACCTGGTCCGCCATCTGGGCGCGGACCAGCCGCTGGTCCAGATCGAAGCCGCCCTGGCCGCCGACCCAGTCATCCGGCGGCTGCTGGCCTACACTTCGGGTATCGCTATCATGCGTCAGGATCCCTGGGAGTGTCTGGTCTCGTACGTGGTCTCGGCCTTCAACAACATCCCGAAGATCCAGCTCAGCGTGCGGAAGTTGTCGGAGCGGTTCGGCGAGCCGATCGCGCGTGCCACCGGCGAGTGGACATTTCCCCCGCCGGAACGCCTGGCCGATGCACCGCTGCGCGACCTGCGGGCGTGTGCGCTCGGATACCGCGCGCGGTACGTGCGGGAGATCGCGCGTCTTGTGGCCGATCGCCGCATCGACCTGGGCGCGGTCGCCTCGATGCCCTTCGGCGAGGCGCGGGATGCGTTGCTCGCCCTGCCCGGCGTCGGCGAGAAGGTGGCAGACTGCGTCCTGCTCTTCGGCCTCGGCCGGCGCGAGGCGTTTCCGGTGGACGTGTGGGTGCAGCGGGCCGTGGAACGATGGTACTTTGGAGGCCGGCCGAGAACGCCGCGGGCGATCCGGGCATGGGCGGCCGATCGCTTCGGCGCCCTGGCGGGCTACGCGCAGCAGCACCTGTTTGCCGGCGTCCGGCGCCAGGGGCTCGGACGATAAGGATGATTCCGGAGGTGAGTCCTGACGTGACTCCTCAGCCCCCGACGCCCCCGGGCGCTCGGGACACCGGCGTGCGTCTGCGCGCCGACACCATCGGCCGCGTCGCGCTGCTGGCCGTCCTGGCCGACGATCCTCAGGCGGTGTTGGCCGGGGCCAGGGAGTACCGCGGCGTCGCCGGCCGTGTCGGCACCATGGACATCGAGAAGGTCATCGCGGCCATCGAGACCGCGGCGTCGCGCGAGGGGCTGATCAGCGCCGAATACGCCGAGGAGCACGCGCTCTACCACGCGATCATCGAGGCCCTGCACGGCGTGGGCCGCGGTCAGCTCGCGCTCGGCACGCTGCTCCGCACAGTGGGGCTGCGGTTTGCCGCGGTGCGCGGGCCGCGCCTGGCCGGCGATCCCACGAGCTGGATCGCGGTCGCGCTCTACGGCACCATCGGGCAACCGGTGAAGGGCAACGAGCACGAGGTCGTGGGGTTGGGGATCGTGCATCTCTGAACCCGGGCCGCCCCGTGGGATGCCTGAGGCCCGCAGGAACCGGCGCCGGCGAGGCGGAACGGTCTTCTTGACAACCTGACCGGCTCACAGACACAAGGCGTGAGAGAGCCACGCAGCCTGAGCAGCGTGGCTCTCTTGCTTCTGCCGCCGCCGCGGAGGACGTCATGATTGAGATCGACGGACAGACCCTGACCCTCGAGGCCGTCGAGGCGATCGCGCTGGGGGCCTCGGCCAGGATCGCCCCGGCCGCAAGAGCTCGGGTCGCCCGTTCCCGCGCCATGGTCGATCAGGTCCTCCGCGAGCGGCTGCCGGTCTACGGGGTCTCGACGGGCGTCGGCGAGATGCGCACCGTCTGGATCCCTCCGGCCGACGCGCAGGCGCTGCAGCGCAACATCGTCCGCTCGCATGCGGCGGGTGTGGGGCCGCCGCTGCCCGAGCCCGTGGTGCGGGCCATGCTGGCGCTTCGCGCCAACGCGTTGGCCGCAGGGTACTCGGGTGTCCGGCCCCTGATCATCGACACGCTGCTCGCCATGCTCGTCCGCGGTGTCCATCCCATTGTTCCCCAGCAGGGATCGCTCGGCGCGAGCGGCGACCTGGCGCCGCTCGCGCATCTCGCGCTAGTCGCCATGGGCGAGGGCGAGGCCGTCCTCCGGGGCGAGCGTCTCCCCGGCGGCGAGGCGATGCGCCGCGCGGGCGTGCCGACGGTGGCCCTCGAGGCCAAGGAGGGCATCGCGCTCATCAACGGCACGCAGCTCATGAGCGCGCTCGGCGTGCTGTTTCTTCTCGATGCCGAGCGCCTGGCCGACCTGGCGGATGTGGCGGGCGCGCTCACCCTCGAGGCCCTGGGCGGCACCGATCAGGCGTTTCATCCGCTGCTGCACCGGGCGCGGCCGCATCCCGGCCAGATCACGACCGCCCGCCGCCTGCGGGCGCTGCTCCGGGGCAGCCGCCGCATCCACCGGCGCGACTACGCCAGGGTGCAGGACGCGTACTCCCTGCGGTGCATGCCGCAGGTGCACGGCGCGGTCCGCCAGGCGCTCGGGCACCTGCGCGAGGTGCTCGCGGTCGAGATCAACAGCGCGACCGACAACCCGCTGCTCTTTCCGGATGAGGGCGAGATCCTCTCGGGCGGCAACTTCCACGGCGAGCCACTGGCGCTCGCGCTCGACTACGCGGCAATGGCCACAGCGGAGCTCGCGAGCATCAGCGAGCGGCGGATCGAGCGGCTGGTCAACCCGCACCTCTCGAACCTGCCGCCGTTTTTGGCCGCGCAAAGCGGGCTGCAGTCCGGGTACATGCTGGCGCAGTACACCGCGGCTGCGCTCGTCGCAGAGAACAAGGTGCTCGGCCACCCGGCCAGCGTGGATTCGATTCCGACCTCGGCCAACCAGGAAGATCACGTGAGCATGGGCGCGCACGCCGCGCGCAAGGCCGTCGCGGTGCTGCGCAACGCGCAGCAGGTGCTCGGGGCGGAGCTGGTCGTGGCTGCTCAGGCCGTGGACATGGGCACCGGCGCGCTCGGTCGGGGCACAGCGGCCGCGTATCGCGCGGTGCGCGCGGCGGTGCCGCGCCTGAGCGGCGACCGCGTCATCGCCGCGGATCTGGCCTCCGGGCTCAAGCTGGTGACCTCGGGGGCGGTGCTGGGGGCCGTACGGGACGCGCTTCCCGGTCCTACGGTCGCACGTCGATCGGCGCGCCGTCGCGCGCGCTGATCCCGCCGATCCGCGCGACCGTCTCGACCCCGCGGTCGCGCAGGGCCGCTTCGAGCGCGCTGGCGCGCTCCGGCGCAACGGCGATCAGCAGCCCGCCGGAGGTCTGCGCGTCGGCCAGGAGGATCCGCGTGACCTCGTCGATCTCGGGTGCCCACCGCGCCTTGTCCGCCAGCCACTCGAGGTTCCGCGCGGTGCCGCCGGCCACCGCGCCGCTGCCGGCCAGGTCGCGCGCGCCGTCGAGCATCGGCACCGCGGACGCCGAGACGTGCGCTCCCACCCCGCTGGCGGCGACGATCTCGTGGAGATGTCCCAGCAGCCCGTAGCCGGTGACGTCGGTGGCGGCGTGTACGCCGACGGCCGTCATGGCCTCCGACGCCGCGCGGTTGAGCACCCCCATCACCCTGACCGCCTCGTCCGCGACCTGCGGCGGCGTCTTCTCCTGCTTGATGCCGGTGGTGATGACGCCGAGGCCCAGCGGCTTCGTCAGGTAGAGCGCGTCACCGGGCCGGGCGCCGGCGTTGGTCACGAACCGGTCGGGATGCACGAAGCCGGTCACAGCCAGCCCGTACTTGGGCTCGGGGTCGTCGATGCTATGCCCGCCGACGATCATCACGCCGGCCTCGGCCGTCTTGTCGGCGCCGCCGCGCAGGATCTCGGAGAGGATGTCCAGCGACAGCTTCCGGGGGAAACCCACGATGTTGAGCGCCAGCAGCGGCCGCCCGCCCTTCGCGTAGATGTCGGACAGCGCGTTGGCCGCGGCGATGACCCCGTACTGGTAGGGATCGTCCACCACCGGCGTGAAGACATCGACCGTCTGGACGATGGCCAAGTCGTCGCTCAAGCGGTAGATGGCCGCATCGTCGTCGGTCCCGAGCCCGAGGAGCAGGTTCGGGTCGCTGGGTTGTGGGAGTCGGCGCAGCACGTGCGCCAGGTCGGCCGGCGACAGCTTGGACGCTCAGCCCGCGCAGGCGACCAGCGACGTGAGCCGGATGCGCTCACGGTCGGTCACAGCACCACCTCCTCGGCGGGGGATCCTTGACTGTTCCGGACAAACCGACCAGGTGTCGTGCACATTCCTCCGGTATTATAGCCTTACGTGAGATCCTACGAGACCATCGACCATACCGCCGACGTTGGCATCATTGCCCGCGCCGACTCCCTGCCGGCGCTGTTCGAGGCCGCAGCCGAGGGGATGTGCTCGTTCATCCTCGATGCCGCATCGGTCGAGAACCGCGCCTGGCTCGAGCGCCGGGTCGAGGCCGAGGGCGTGGACAACCTGCTCGTCGCATGGCTCAACGACCTGCTCTCGGTGATCGCCGCGGAGGCATTTGCCCCGCGGGTCTTCGTGGTGGACGAGCTCTCCGAGGGGGGATTGCGGGCGACGGTCCACGGCGAGCCGGTGGATCCAGACCGGCATCGTTTCCGGCTCGACGTGAAGGCCGCCACGTACCACCAGCTCGAGGTGAGGCGTGACGACGGTGGATGGCGGGCGCGGGTGATCTTTGATGTCTAAGGTGCCGCCGCCGCGCAGTCGGCGGCGGCCTGCCCTCGCGTTGATCCAAACGCTGCTCTTGGCCGTGGCACTTCATGCTCTCTCCGCCGCCGCTCCCGGCGCGCCGGCTGAATCCCCGGTCCGGGGCGGAGTGCTGCGGATCGCCCACACCGGCGAGCCGCCGACGATCGACCTGCACTGGACCTCGGGCGCGCCCACCCAGGATGTCGCGGTGCACATCTTCGAAGGGCTGTTTGCGCTCTCGGGCCGGTATGAGGCGAAGCCGATGCTCGTCGAGCGGTGGACCGTCTCGCCGGACCGGCGGCGCTACACGTTCACGCTGCGCCGGGGCGTCGAGTTCCACCACGGCCGCGCGATGACCGCCGAGGACGTGGTGGCGTCGCTCCGCCGCTGGGGACAGATCGCCGCGCGCGGCCGCGAGTTGTTCCGCGAGGTCGAGCAGCTCGTCGCCCCCGACGCGCACACGGTGGAGCTGCGCCTGCGCGAGGCGAACGGGCTCGTCCCGCTTGCGCTGGCGATCCCCAGCCAGGGCGCGGTCGTCTACCCGCGCGAGGTCATCGACGAGGCGGCGGGCATGCAGATCAAACGGTTCATCGGCACCGGACCGTATCGGTTCGTCGAGCACGTGCCGGACGTGCGTATCCGGCTCGAGCGGTTTGCGCGGTACCGGCCCCGCGGTGATCCCGCCGACGGGATGGCGGGGAGGCGTGAGGCCTTCCTCGACGTCATCGAGTTCGTGCCGGTGCCCGATGCGTCGGTGCGGATCGCCGGCGTCATCAGGGGCGACTATCACTTCGCCCACTCCGTCCCCACCGATGAGTACGCGCGGTTGCGCGCGGTCCGTGGGGTCGAGCCGCTCGTCATCACGACGCCGCAGTGGGCGGGGTTCATGTTCAACCACCGCACGGGTCTGACCACGAACCGCGCGCTGCGACGGGCGATCATCGCAGCCCTCGACGGCAGCGCCGTGCTCCGGGGTACCTACGGGCCCCAGCAGTTCTGGCGCGTCTCACCGTCGTTCTTCCCGCGCGAGCATCCGATGTGGACCGAGACCGGCGCGGCCGTCTACCGCGGGCGCGACCCGGCGGCGGCGCGCCGATTCCTGGCCGAGGCCGGCTATCAGGGACAACGCATCCGGTGGATGGCGAGCAGCGAGATGCCGCACCACCTGACCGCGGCGACGATCGCGCGGTCGCAGCTCGAGGCTGCGGGCATCACCGTGGACCTCCAGGTCACGGACTGGGCCACCCTGGTGTCCCGCCGCAGCCGGCCCGAGGGATGGGACGTCTTCACGACCACCTTCGGCTTCGTGCCCGACCCGGTGTTCCTGCTGCCGATCTCGCCGACCTGGCCGGGCTGGTATCAGGACCGCGAGATGGAGGCCTATGTGCGGCTGCTGTGGCGCCACGCCGACCCGCGGGTGCGCGCGTCGATCTGGGCGCGCGCGCAGGCGCGGTTCTACGACCAGGCGGTCGCGGTGCGCCTGGGGGACTGGTTCCCCCTGCTCCTCCATCGGGCTGAGCTCCGGGGCGTCGTGGGAGGACCGGGCACGTTTCACTGGAATGAATGGCTGAGCCGCAGTCCCTAGCGCCGATCGAGGCGCCTGATGCTGCCGGCGGCGACCTGTCATGAGCGCGCTTGAGCAGTGGGGAATCGGGGTCGTCGTTGCCCTTCAGGGATTCAGTCCCGCCCCGGACGGCCTCATGCGGGGGCTCTCGTTCCTGGGCCAGGAAGACTTCCTGGTGCTCTTCACCGCCTTCATGTACTGGTGCGTCAGTCCGTCATGGGGCATGCGGATGCTCGCCGTCCTGCTGCTCTCGAGCTTCACCAACGGGGTATTGAAGTGGCTGTTCCACGCCCCGCGCCCGTACTGGGTTGCGCCTGAGGTCCGGGCGCTGAGTACCGAGACCAGCTACGGGATTCCCTCGGGCCACGCGCAGATCGGCGTGGCCTACTGGGGGATGCTGGCGGCGATGGTCCGCCGGCCGTGGTTCTGGATCACCGGGATGGCGCTGGTGCTCGCCATCTCACTCTCGCGCGTCTACCTCGGGGTCCACTTTCCTCACGATGTCCTCGGCGGATGGCTCATCGGCGCTGCGCTGCTGGCCGCGGTGCTCTGGGTCGAACCCCGCGCCCGCAGGCAGCTCGCCACCCGTGGGCTCGCGACACAGGTCGCGGTCGCCGTGCTGGTGGCGCCGGTCGTGGCCGGGGTGGGGCTCACGGCGCGGGCGTCTGCTGCTTGGGCGCGCGATCCGCCGGCATGGGCGGCGCAGGCCGCATCCGCCGCGGAGGCGGCCGGATGGACCGACCATGCGATTGACCCGCATGACCTGGCTGGCCCGGTCGGCATCTGGGGCGCGGCGCTCGGCGTAGGGGTCGGGTTCGTGCTGGCGCGCCGGCGCGCCCGCTTCGATGCGGCCGGCCCATGGTCGCAGCGGATCGTCCGGTACGGCATCGGGCTTCTCGGGCTCCTCGTCATCCGCGTCGGGCTCGCGATGGTTTTTCCCCGTGATCCCGAGGTGACTGCGCTGCTGTTTCGGTATCTCCGATACGCGGCGATGGGGCTGTGGGCCGTCTGGCTGGCACCCTGGGCGTTCCTGCGCCTGGGGCTGGCCCGGCCGGCGACAGACTCCAGGGCAGCATCCAGGTAGGACGGCGGCGATGGCGCGCGCAGAGACGGCGCCGGCGCGCTTGTTGCGCCGGCGCGAGACGCTCCACCACGAGATGTTCCACTTCCACCAGCACGGCGAGTGCCGCGTGCTGACCGAGTCGGTCGTCCAGCACCTGCCGGGAGTGCCCACCCAAGGCACGATCCGGCAGATCGCGCGCGGCGCTCTTGTATACGCCATGGGAGGCCCCACTGGCGAAGTCTACTTTCTCCGGAAGGGCCGGGTGGCGATCAGCGTCGTGTCTCCTGAGGGGCGCGAGCAGCGCCTGGTGACCGTGGAACCCGGTGAGATGTTCGGTGAGTTGTGCTTCTGCGACATCCGCGCCCGCCAGGACCAGGCGACGGCGCTCGCGGACAGCGAAGTCATGGCCATGCGCATGGACGATCTCCTCGGTGCCCTCCTGGCTACCACCGGCGGCGCCGCGGCCGTGCTGGGCACGCTCTGCGCCCGCGTGGCGGACGCGCAGGCGCAGATCCGGCGCCTGGCCTTTCACACCGTGTCCGAGCGGATCGGCCTGTTGCTGCTCGAGTTGGGCGGCCAGCATCCGGTCCAGAAGGACGGCGGGCGCGTCATCCCCAGGCTTCCCACCCACGAGGAGATCGCCCAGTCGGTTGCGGCATCCCGGGAGCTCGTATCCAGCACCCTGTCGGGATTCCGCCGGCTGGGCCTGGTCCGCTATCGCCGCCGGAGCGCCATGGTCGTCTATCCCGAGGCACTGGCCCGTCACCTCGGCCTGTCTACATCGTAAAGAACTTCACATCGGCCCCCGCGCGCGGTCCGTATGCTTTGGACCAGACACGCACACCATTCTCAAGGGGGACGGTCATGAAGCTGAACATGGGGACTGCGGATCGCGTCATCCGGTTCGCCGTGGCGCTTGCGGTCGGCGTGCTGTACTTCACCGGACAGATCAGCGGGACGGCGGCGATCGTGCTGGGAGTGCTTGCCATCATCTTCCTGGCGACGAGTCTGATCGGGTTCTGTCCGCTGTACGTGCCCTTTCGGCTCTCAACGCGGAAGCCGTAGCCTCCCCTCACGCATCGGCGTTCTGGACGATGAGCCCGTTGGGCTGTTCGCTTCTTTCCTCGAGGCGCCTCATGCTACCCTAGGTGGGTGATCCGCTGTCCCCAGTGTGGAACCGAGAACCCGCCGGGCGCAAAGTTCTGCATGCGCTGCGGTGTCTCCCTCGTCCGGCGGTGCCCGTCCTGCGGTGCTGAGAACCCTCCGGACGCCCACTTCTGCCTGCGCTGCGGCACGCCGCTCTCGGGCGCGCCGCCGGCTGAGCGCCGCGTCGTCACCGTCCTGTTCGCCGACCTGGTCGGCTCGACGCCGCTGATCGTCCGGCTCGATCCCGAGAAGACCCGCGCCATCATCGCCGACTACTTCGCCGAGGTGCGCGCCGAGGTCGAACGCCACTCAGGCGTCGTCGAGAAGTTCATCGGCGACGCGGTCATGGCCGTCTTTGGACTGCCCGCGGCCCACGAGGACGACCCCGAGCGCGCGGTCCGGGCAGCGCTGGCGATGCGCGAGCGCATGAAGACCCTCAACGCACGCCTGCAGGCCGACCTGCGCATCCGGATCGGCATTGCCACCGGCGAGGTCGTCGCCGACGCGGCAGCGGTGCGGGACGGTCAGTTCATGGTGACCGGCGAGATGGTAAACCTCGCGGCCCGCCTGCAGCAGGGAGCGGCGCCGGATGCGATCGTCATCGACGAGCGCACGTTCGCGGCTGTCCGCGGCGCGGTCGAGTGCCGGGCGCTGCCGCCGGCAGGCGCTGGCGATTTCGCCGGCCGGCCGCGCTACGAGGTGATCGGCCTCTTGGCCGGGCGGAAGGCCAAGCGGCTGAGCGCGCCGATGCTCGGCCGCGAGGGCGAGATGCAGTTCCTCCAGGCCCTCTATCGCCGCGTGGTCGAGGGCCGCCGGCCGCACCTGGTCACGGTCATCGGGCCCGCCGGGGTCGGGAAGAGCCGGCTTGCCGATGAGTTCCTGGCCTCCCTCGGCGGCGAGCCGAATGGTCCCCGGGTGCTGCGGGGCCGGTGCCCGGCCTACGGCGAGGGCCTGACGTACTGGCCGATCGCGGAGATGCTCAAGCAGGAGTGCGGCATCCACGACAACACGCCGGCGGACGAGGTGCTGGGCAGGTTGCGTGACACCGTCCACCGGGTGTGCGGGCAGACCCTGAGCCGCGACGAGTGCGAGCGCGTCGTCGCCGCGTTTGCCCCGGTGCTCGGCGTGAACGTGCCCGGCGGGGAGGGCGAGTGGAACCGGCGCCTGCAGGCGCCGCGCCGCGTCGTCGAGAGCCGGGCGGCCGCCACGGAGAACTTCGCCGCCGCAGGGGCCCCCGAGTCGACGGAGGGCAGCCTGGCCTGGGCCCTGCGCGCGTTCCTCAGCGCCATGGCATGGTCGCGGCCGCTGGTCCTCGTCATCGAAGACCTGCACTGGGCCGAGCTCAGCCTGCTCGACCTCCTGGAGTATCTTGCCCTGCGCGGGGGCGACGCTCCCGTGCTCACCCTGTGTCTGGCGCGGCCCGAACTGCTCGAACGGTATCCGCAGTGGGGCGCACGGGCGAGGAACTACACCGCGGTATCACTCTCGCCGCTCACCGGGCCGCTCGGTGAGCAGCTCATCACCGACCTCCTGAAGGGAAAGGCCGTGCCGGCGGATGTACGCACGGCCATTCTCGGCAAGGCTGAGGGCAACCCGTTCTTCATCGAAGAGATCCTCCGCATGCTCATCGACGGCGGGGGCCTCGTGCGCGACGCCGGTGGCTGGCGTTGGGCGTCGCACCCGATGGAGATCCGCATCCCCGATACGATCAGTGGAATCCTGGCGTCGCGGCTCGACCTGCTCTCAGCGCTGGAGAAGCGGGCGGTCCAGGACGCGGCGCTGATCGGCCGCCGCTTCTGGACCAGCGCGCTGCTGGCGGTCAGCGGGCTGCACCCCGCCGAGGTGAGCACGGCGCTCGAGCGGCTTCAGGAGCGCGAGGTGATCGAAGCCCGCGTCGCCTCGTCGCTGGCCGGCGAGCGCGAGTTTGCCTTTACCCACGCGCTCATCCGTGACGTCGCGT
Source organism: Armatimonadota bacterium (assembly GCA_037443565.1). Lineage (GTDB taxonomy): Bacteria > Sysuimicrobiota > Sysuimicrobiia > Sysuimicrobiales > Humicultoraceae > Fervidifonticultor_A. Next base: position 21,572 of record JBBIOB010000038.1, read on the forward strand.
ATTCGACGCTCCCCAAGGCGCAGCGCAGCGTGAACCATCTGCGATTCGCCCGATGGCTGGAGCGCGTCACCGACGGCGACGACGAGTTCCTCGAGATCGTCGCGTACCACTACGAGCAGGCCTGGCGATATCGTTTCGAGACCGGCGAGCACGACGACGACCTGGCGCGGACCGCGGTGGCCGCATTGTGTCGGGCCGGGGATCGCGCCAGACGTCTTCGGACCCTACCCGAGGCGATGCGGTTGTATGATCGAGCGCTCGCGGTGGTGCGCAACGCCGGTCTTGCCGACGATGTGCCGCTGCTCCTGCAGGTCTTGACCGACCGCTGCGAAGTCGCCAAGTGGTTGCAGGCGGTTGACATCCTGCTGGAGGATACCGAGACGATCCTGCGCCTGGCGCCGGGCATCGGCCGCGACAACCTCCTGGCGCGCGCCTGGCTCAACCGGGCCGTTGCCGAATACGCGCGCATCCGACTCGATCCCGCCGAGGAGGCAATCGCCCGTGCGCTCGAGGCCTTTCGGCAGCAGCAGGACCGCCGGGGCGAAGCCGAGGCGTTCGAGGTCATGGGGTTCATCACCGAGGATCTGCGCGGCAAGTTCACCAGAGCCCACGACGCCTACCGAAAGGCGCTCGATCTCTACCGTCAGCTGAACGACGGTCAGGGCATGGCCAGGGTCACCGCACGCCTGGGCCGGGCGCTGCTCGACAACGGCCGGCTCGAGGAAAGCCGCGGGGTGCTCACCGAGGCACTGAGCCTGGCGACCGATCACCACGAGCCGCTGAGCAACGCCTATGTGCTTACCGGGCTCGGCATCTACGCGCACCTGACGGGGGATGATGCCGAGGCGGTGCGGCGCTTCGAAGAGGCCATCACCCTGCGCCACACGCTCGGTAGCCTGCTGTCCGAGGCCTACACCCGGCACCGGCTGGGGATGCACTACCTACGCGTAGGCCGGATCGAGGACGCCGAGCGCGAGCTACGCCTGGCCCGCTCGCTGCGCCGCGATCACGGGGCGACGACCGAGTCGGCGTTGATCCTGCGCGGCCTGGCCGAAGTCCATCTGGCGCGCGGTGATCTCGTCACCGCGGCCGAGCACGCGGAACAGGCCCTGGCGGTGCTGCCCGAGACCGACCACATCGCGCGCGCCACCCACCGGGCCACCCTCGGGAGGATCTACGCGGCGCAGGGACGGGCCGACGAGGCCGAGGCGCTGTTCCGACAGAGTCTTGAGGTGCTGGAGCGACGTGAGTACCCGATTGATCTCGCGCTGACCCTCCTGCGGTACGGCGAGGCGCTCATGATGCTCCAGGAGCCCGATCGGGCCGGGGCTGTTCTCGAACGCGCGCGCGGCCTGTTCGATAGGATGGGCGCGACGCGATTTGTGCGAGAGATCGACATGCGGTTGGGACAGGAGAAGCCGCTCCAACGGCGCGAATAGACGGGGAACTCCTGACAGGAGGTGGACTGTTGCGACAGTACCTGCTGCTTCCCGGACCGACGCCGCTGCCGGAGGAGGTCCTGGCCGCGTCGGCGAGCCAGATGGTGGACCACCGGGGCCCGGAGTTCGGCCGGCTGCTCGCCGAGACGCTGGACGGCCTGCGGCGCATTGCCATGACCCGCGGCGCGATCCTGCCGTTTGCATCGTCCGGCACCGGCGGGTTGGAGGCGGCGGTCGTCAACCTGTGCTCACCGGGAGACACCGTGATCGCGGTTTGCTCGGGATGGTTCGGCGACCGGTTCGCCGACATCGCCCAGGCCTTTGGGATGAAGGTGGTCCGGGTCAGCGCGCCGTGGGGGAAGGCGGTCGACCCCGAGGCCGTGCGCCGGGTCCTGCGCGAAGCCCCTGAGGCCCGCGCCGTGCTGGTGGCGCAGAGCGAGACCTCGACCGGCACCCGGAACGACGTCGCCGCCATTGCGGCGATCGTCCGGGAGACACCGGCGCTGATGGTCGTCGACGCCATCAGTTCGCTGGGCGCCATGGAACTGCGCACCGACGAGTGGGGCGTCGATGTGATGATCGCCGGATCCCAAAAGGCCCTGATGGCGCCGCCGGGACTGGCGCTGATCAGCGTCTCGGACAAGGCGTGGCGGGCGGTGGCGGCGTCCCAGATGCCGAAGTTCTACTGGGCGTTCGAGCGCATGCGCAAAGACCTGGGCGCGAGTGAGGCGTTCACGCCATACACGCCGGCGATCAGTGTCATCGCTGCGCTCCGGGAGGGCGTGCGGCTCATCGAGGCCGAAGGAGTAGAGGCCGTGTTCGCGCGGCACCGCCGCACCGCGCGCGCCGTGCGGGCCGGCGTCCGGGCGCTGGGCCTGCGGGTCGTGCCGGAAGACGCCGCCGCCGCCGACACCGTCACCGCGGTGTGGCTGCCCGACGGCGTGGACGCGAAGGCCTTCCTCGGAAGGCTGCGGACCGAACATGGGGTCGTGCTGGCCGGAGGCATGGGACAGTTTCAGGGGAAGATCTTCCGATTCGGCCACCTGGGGTGGGTGCCCGATGACGCGGTGCTCGCCGGCCTGCGCGCGCTGGAGGCGGTGCTGCCGCAGTTCGGCGCGGCGGCGGGTGAGGGCGCGGGGGCTGCGGCGCGTGAGGTCCTTGAAGGCGCCCCGGCCTGACCCGACGGGAGGCTGATCATGCTCGATCTCCGGAAGATCCGCGAGGACCCCGAGCGGTTCAAGCAGGGGCTGCGCAAGCGCGGCCGCGACCCCGGGGCCATCGACGCTGTGCTCGACAGCGACCGGCGACGCCGGGCGCTGCTGTTCGAGATCGAGAAGCTGCGCGCCGACCAGAACCGGGCCTCGGCCGAGATCCCCAGGCTGCAGGGCGCCGAGCGGGAGACCCGGATCGCCCAGACCCGGGCGATGGCCGAGCGGATCCGCGCCCTGGAGCCTGGTGTGTCCGAGGTCGAGGCCGAGCTCGACGCCCTGATGCGGGCGCTGCCCAACCAACCGGACGACAGCGTGCCCGAGGGCGCCGACGCGTCGCACAACGTGGTCGTCCGCACCTGGGGGACGACGCCGCAGTTCGACTTCGAGCCGCTCGACCATGTGGACCTGGGTGCGCGGTTGGGGATTCTCGACTTCGAGCGCGGCGCGAAGGCGTCGGGATCGCGGTTCTTCTACCTGTGCGGCGACGGGGTGCTGCTCGAGATGGCGCTGGTGCGCCTGGCGCTGGACATCCTGCAGGCCGAAGGGTTCACCCTGCTGGCCACGCCGATGATCGTACGCAGCCAGGTCATCACCGGCGCCTGGGGCGGGGCGGGGCTCGATACCCAGCAGACCTACAAGATCGAAGACGAGGACCTGGCGCTGATCGGCACCAGCGAGCAGAGCCTGGCCGCGTATCACATGGACGAGGTCCTCGACGGCGAGCGCCTGCCGCTGCGCTACGCCGGGCTGTCGTACTGCTTCCGGCGCGAGGCCGGCTCGTACGGCCGGGACATCCGGGGGCTCTACCGGGTCCACCAGTTCTACAAGGTTGAGATGTTCTCGTACGCCCATCCCGACCGCTCCGCCGCCGAGCACGAGTACATGGTCGGCCTGGAGGAGCGGTTCGTCCAGGCACTGGGCCTGCCGCACCGCGTGGTGCTGCTGTGCGCCGGAGACCTCGGGCAGGCGATGGCCAAGACCTACGACGTGGAGACCTGGATGCCGGGCCGCGGCGACTACGGCGAGACCCATTCGTGCAGCAACGCGGGCGACTTCCAGGCCAGGCGGCTCGGCGTCCGCTACCGCGACGGGTCCCGCGGCGGCACCGAGTTCGCGCACACGCTGAACGGGACGCTCGTGGCCACCAGCCGGGCGCTCATCGCCGTGCTGGAGAACGGCCAGCAGGCCGATGGGAGGGTCATGATCCCGGAGGCGCTTGTCCCCTACATGGGAGGGCGTACCGAGTTGCGGCCGTAGGGGGGATCCGGCGGAGCTACTTCGAGTGCTTGTCCGCGACCTTGGTGGCGCCGTAGGCGTCGGGCTTGATGACCGCGGCGAATCCCGATCCGGAGACCATGCCGACGACCTCGCGCACGATCTTCTTCGTCTCGCCGTTGTGTCCGACGTCCAGGTGGATCTCGACCGGCAGCTTCGAGTAGCCGTTGCGGGCCAGTTCGGTCGTGATCAGGTGCGCGGCCTCCAGCGACAGCGAGGTCTCGAACAGGATCCGCTGCCGCAGGCTTTCGATCTTGCGGTTACGGAACCGGCGGTAGAAGTAGCGGCCGCCGCGGCCGACTCGGTGGACGATCACCGCGGTCACAAAGGTGGTGTCGTCGGACAGCAGAGAGTCCGTGCCGATGATCAGGTGGTAGTGCTGGTCGGGCTCGGCCTTGACGTATCCGACCAGGCTCCTGAACATCTCCTGAAATGTCAGGCGGCCCTCGGTGGGGCTCACAAACTCCATTGTTCGTCGCCTCACCGTCAGTATACCCAGACCGTCCGCGCGTTCACAAGGCGCGGGCGCGCCGGCGCCGCGGCCATCTACAGGTCGCGCCGGCCTTCGAGCGCACGGGCCAGGGTCACCTCGTCCGCGTACTCCAGGTCGCCGCCCACCGGGAGGCCGTGCGCGATGCGGGTCACGCGCACCCCGAGCGGCTTGAGCACGCGCGAGAGGTAGATCGCGGTGGCCTCGCCTTCCACCCGCGGGTTGGTGGCGACGATGACCTCCTTGACGCCGCGGTCACGCACCCGGCCCAACAGTTCCGGGATCTTCAGCTCGTCGGGTCCCACGCCGTCGAGCGGGGAGATCGCGCCGTGCAGGACGTGGTAGCGTCCCCTGAACTCACGCGTGCGCTCGATGGCGAGGACGTCGCGGGGATCTTCGACCACGCACAGCGTCTCGGCGCTGCGCGCTGGATCGGCGCAGATCGCGCACGGATCGATGTCGGTGATCGAAAAGCAGATCGAGCAGTGCCGGATCTGCATCTTCGCGTCGACGATCGCCGCGGCGAGCGCCTGGGCCTCTTCGAGCGGGAGCCTGAGGATGTGGAATGCCAGCCGCTGGGCCGTTTTCGGGCCCACGGTCGGCATCTTCGACAGTTCGGTGATCAGCCGTCCCAGCGGTCCGGGATACTCCATGGGTATCGGCGGCGGGCGGCGCCGCGCCTCACAGGCCCGGAAGGCCGGGGATCTGCAGCCCGCCGGTGACGGC
>JBBIOB010000039.1:0-26016 GCA_037443565.1 Armatimonadota bacterium
GTCCCGCCGGGAGTCTCGTAGACGCCGCGCGTCTTCATCCCCACGAGCCGGTTCTCGACCATGTCCATCCGGCCCACACCGTGCCGGCCGCCCGCAGCGTTGAGCTGCTCCACAAGCGCGAGTGGGACAAGCCGCTCGCCGTTCAGCCCCACCGGCCGGCCCTCCTCGAACTCGACCTCGAGGTACTCGGGCTCATCGGGCGCGGTGCGCGGATCGGCGGTGTACTGGTAGAGATCGGCAGGCGGTTCAGCCCAGATCTCTTCGAGGATGCCCGCCTCGCTGCTGCAGTGCCAGAGGTTCTTGTCGACGCTGTACGGCCGCGCCTTGCTCGCGGCCACGGGGATGCCGTGCGCCTCGGCGTACTCGATCGCCTGCTCGCGACCCTTGATGTGCCACTCGCGCCAGGGCGCGATGACCGCGAGGTGCGGGGCCAGGGCCTGGTAGGCCAGCTCGAACCGTACCTGATCGTTGCCCTTGCCCGTGCAGCCGTGGGCCACCGCGTCGCAGCCCTCGGCCAGCGCCACCTCGACCTGGGTCTTGGCGATGAGCGGCCGGGCGATCGCCGTACCCAGCATGTAGCGGCCCTCGTAGATCGCGCCCGCCTGCACCATCGGGACCAGGTAGTCGCTGACGAACGTCCGGCGCACATCCACCACAAAAGCGGCGGCCGCGCCGCTGGCGAGCGCCTTGGCGCGCACCGCGTCCAGGTCTTCCCCCTGCCCGATGTCCACGATGACCGCGATCACCGTGGCGCCGTACTGCTCTCGCAGCCACGGAATCGCGACCGAGGTGTCCAGTCCGCCGGAGTAGGCCAGCGCGATCTTCTTGACAGGCATGTCCCTCAACTCCTTTCCAGATGGCGTGCGCACCAACCGGGAGCGGGCCAGCGTTCTGGTGCCTACTGCGCGGCCGGTGTGCCGGCCGCGGGCGCAGGGGCCACGGACAGGACTCCTTCGAGGATCGCGACCGCCTGATCGATCTCCCCCGGCTGGACGACGAGCGGCGGGGCCAAGCGCAGCGCCGTCGGCTGGACCGCGTTGACCAGCAGCCCGGCCTCGCGGCACCGCTCGACCACCGACCCGGCCTGGCCGGTGAGCTCGAGCCCAACCAGCAGCCCGTGTCCCCGGACGGCCTTCGCGAGCCCGCGGGTCACCAGCCTCTCCAGGCCGGCGCGCAGCCGCTCACCCATCGCCGCGGCATGCTCGGGCAGCCGCTCTTCTATGACCGTCGCGACCACGGCCAGCGCCGCGGCGCAGGCCAGCGGGTTGCCGCCGAACGTGCTGCCGTGATCGCCGGGCTCCAGGGCGGCCGCGCGCTCCTTGACCAGAAGCGCGCCGATCGGCACGCCGCCGCCCAGCCCCTTGGCCAATGCGATCACATCGGGCTCGATCCCGTAGTGCTCATAGGCGAACAGCCGGCCGGTGCGCCCGATGCCGGTCTGGACCTCGTCGAAGATGAGCAGTAGGTCCCGCGCATCGCACCACTCCCGCACCGTCCTGACATACTCCAGATCCGCGGGATGGACCCCACCCTCGCCTTGGACCGGTTCGAGCAGGACCGCGGCGGTCTGATCGGTCGTCGCGCTCGGAATCGCATCGAGGTCGTTGAACGGCACGCTCACGAACCCCGGCGTCATCGGGAGAAACGCCTGCTGGTACTTGGCCTGCATCGTCGCGGCCAGCGCGCCCATCGTCCGGCCGTGGAAGGACTGGTCGGCGACGATGATCTCGTGGCGGGTCCGGCCGTCGCGCCGGCCCCACTTGCGCGCGAGCTTGATCGCGGCCTCGATCGCCTCGGCGCCGCTGTTGCAGAACCATACCTGGTCGAACACGGAGTGTTCGACCAGGTATCGGGCCAGCTCCGCCTGCTCGGGGATGTGATACAGATTGGACACATGGAGCAGCCGGGCCGCCTGCCGCTGGATCGCCGCGACCAGCCGGGGATGTCCGTGGCCGAGCGCGCTGACCGCGATGCCGCCGATGAAATCCAGGTACCGCCGGCCCTCGAGGTCCACCAGCCAGACCCCTTCACCGTACGAGAACGCCACCGGGGCCCGCCGGTATGTGGGCAGGAGGTACTGCTGCGTCATCGCGATCACGTCAGCCGTCGTCATCGGTCCCTCCTCGAGCCGCGTGTCCGGCGCGGTCACGTGCCAGGCGCCGAGGTGTGCGTGATCATCGTACCGATCCCCTCTTCGGTGAACAACTCCACCAGCAGAGCATGCGGGGCCTCGGTGCCGATGATGTGCGCGCTCGGCACCCCGCGGTCGAGCGCCGCCAGGCACGCCTCGACCTTGGGGATCATCCCCCGGGAGATCGTGCCGTCGGCGATCAACCGCCGGGCCTCATCGGCCGTCAGGCTCGAGATCAGCGCGGCGCCGTCGGCGCCGGCGCGCATCACCCCGGCCACATCCGTCAGGATGATCAGCTTGCTCGCGCCGACCGCCGCGGCCAGGGCACCGGCCGCGTGATCCGCGTTCAGGTTGTAGCTCTCGCCGTCCCGGCCGAGCCCGATCGACGCCACGACCGGGATATGCCCGGCCTCGCTGATCGTGTGGATGATCGCGGGGTGCACCGAGGTGACCTCACCCACGAACCCCAGGTCCACCGCCCCATTGAGCTTCCGCGCGCGCAAGAGACCCGCGTCCTTGCCCGACAGCCCTACCGCGGTACCGCCGGCACCGTCGATCATCGACACCAGCGCCTTGTTGGCGCGCCCTGCGAGCACCATCTCCACGATCTCCATCGTCTCGGCGTCGGTGACCCGCAGGCCCTGCACGAAGCGGGTCTCCTTGCCGATGCGCTCGAGCATCCGCGTGATCTCCGGGCCGCCGCCGTGGACGAGCACCGGGTTCACGCCGGCGTTCTTGAGCAGGACGAGGTCCTCGACCACGGTACCCGCCGCGCCGGCGTCGAGCACGCTGCCGCCGTACTTGACGACCACGGTGCGCCCGCGCCACGCCGCGGCGTACCGCACCCCGGCGGCGATCAGGCGCGCCTCGGCCCCAGCATGGATCGAGACGGGCTGGCGCGAACTCATGACAGGTACCCGCTGTTGATCTTCACGTAGGACTCCCCGAGGTCGCAGGTCCATCCGGTGAACCCACCGCTGCCGAGCCCCAGTCCGATGGTCACCCGCACCTGCGGCTCGGACAGCAGCGGCTGGGCGTGCGGGTACGCCTCGGCGACGCCCACGCCCCCGCGGACGACCTCGATGTCCTCAATGGCGATCGACAGCCGGGAGGAATCAACCTCCGCGCCGCTGCGGCCGGCGGCGGCGAGGATGCGGCCCCAGTTTAGCTCCTTCCCGTGGAACGCGGTCTTGACGAGCAGCGACGTCATGACCGTCTTTCCGACCATCCGCGCGTCGGCAGCCGACCGGGCGCCCGCCACGACGATCTCGATCACCCGCTCGGCGCCCTCGCCGTCCCGCACGATCATCCGCGCCAGCCGGCCGCAGACGTCGGTGAGCCCGGCTGTGAACGCGTCGTATCGCTCGCCGAGCCCGTCGATCGGAGCCACGCCGGAGGCGCCGCTGGCGAGCAGGAAGACGCTGTCGCTCGTGCTGGTGTCGCCGTCCACGCTGATGCAGTTGAACGTCTGATCGACCGCCTCGCGCAGGACCTGGCGCAGTACCGCGGGCTCGACCGCGGCATCGGTGGTGACCACGGCGATCATCGTGGCCATGTCGGGATGGATCATCCCGCAGCCCTTGGCGATGGCGCCGATTGTAGTCACCCCGTCGCCGAGGTCCACGTGCACCGCCGCGGTCTTGGGCCAGGCATCGGTAGTCATGATCGCACGGGCCGCCGTCATGCCATCGGATCCAAGACTGGCGACGAGGTCCGGGACCGCCGCGGTGATCTTCTCCACCGGCAGGGGCCGGCCGATCACCCCGGTGCTCGCCACGAGGACGAGCTCGGGCGCAACGCCCAGGGCCGAGGCGGCCGCCGCGGTCATCGCCTCGGCGTCGGCGGCACCGCGCGCCCCGGTACAGGCGTTGGCGTTGCCGCTGTTGATGAGCACGGCCTGCGCGCGGCCCGCCTGCAACCGCCGTTCGCTCAGGATCACCGGCGCCGCCCGCGTCGCGATCTGGGTGAAGACCCCGGCCGCGGCGGCCGGGCTCTCCGCCGCGATCAGCGCCAGATCCGGCTTCCCCGGCTTGATCCCGCAGTGAATCCCCGCGGCCCGAAACCCCCGGGCCGCGGTCACGGTCCCCTCCACCGGGGTCACCCGCGTGCGCGTGACCGCCATGGCCTCACCTCCGAAAGCTCACGGGTACAGCGGTGCGCCTTCGAGCCCCATCCGCTCCGGTAGCCCGCACATGATGTTCATGTTCTGGATCGCCTGGCCGGATGCGCCCTTCACCAGATTGTCGATGGCGGCCATGACGATCAGCAGGCGCGCCCGCGCATCGACGCGCACCGCGACGTCGCAGTAGTTGGAGCCGTAGGTCGCCTTGGTCTGCGGCAGGCCGCCCGGCAGGACGCGGACGAACGGCTCCTTCGCGTAGGCTTCCATGAGGAGGCCTTCTGCCTCGGCCTGCGCCAGGCGCGACGCGAGGCGCAGGTAGATCGTGGCCAGGATGCCGCGGGTCATGGGGATCAGGTGCGGCGTGAATGTGACCGTCATATGCCCGCCGGCCAGCAGCGCAACCTCCTGCTCGATCTCCGGGCTGTGGCGGTGCGCGGCCACGTTGTACGGCTTGACGTTCTCGTTCACCTCGGAGAAGTGCGTGCCCAGCGATGCGCCGCGGCCGGCGCCCGAGACGCCCGACTTCGCGTCAATGATGATCCCATCGCGCTCGGCGACCCCGGCCCGCAGGAACGGTGCCGCGCCGATCAGCGCCGCCGTCGGATAGCATCCCGGATTCCCGACGATGCGCGCGGTGGCGATCCGCTCGCGGTGGAGCTCCGGCTGGCCGTAGACCGCCTCGTCCAGCAGGTCGGGACATGCGTGGTCGACCCTGTACCAGGTCGCATACGTCGCCGGATCGCGAAAGCGGAAGTCGGCACCGAGGTCCACAACCTTCACCCGCGCATCGAGCCGCGGGACCATCGTCATCGGCACCCCGTTGGGGAGCGCGAAGAAGACGACGTCTGAGTCGGCGCCGATGACGGCGAGGTCGGCGTCCTCGGTGACGTGCGTGGCGAATCCCCTGAGGTTCGGGAACACGTCGCCGTACGGCTCGGCCTTGCGGCTCTCGGCGGTGAGATGCACGAGCGTGGCCTCGGGATGGCCGACGAGCAGGCGCACCAGCTCGCCGCCGCCGTAGCCCGAGGCCCCGATGATGCTCACGCGGATCGGCATAGCATGAGTATACGGAACAGTGAATAGAAATGCAACCCCGATCAGCGCACCGGCCGCAGGAGCCGCTCGTAGAGCAGCATGGCGACGGTCACCAGGCCTGCGGTCTCGGTGCGCAGGATCAGGGGGCCGAGCGAGACGGGCACGCCGCCCGCCGCACGCGCGGCCTCGACCTCGTCGTCGGCTAGCCCGCCTTCGGGACCGATTAGCGCAGCGGCCGCGGCGAAGGCGCGGCCGCCGATCACGGCACCGATCGGCTCCCGCGCGCCTTCCCACGGTACGATGAAGAGGTCCACCGGATCGAGCGCGGCCAGGGCGGCTCCGAGCGCCATCGCCGGGCGCACGTCCAGCAGGTCGGCACGGCCGCACTGCTTGGCGGCATCCTGGGCGATGCGGCGCCAGCGGTCGGCGCGGACTGCGCCCGGAACCGGGAGCGATCGAGCAGTGACGACCGGGGTCAGCGAGGCCGCGCCGATCTCTGTCGCCATGCGGACGACAAGATCCATCCTCGCGCCGCGCGCGATGCCCTGCAGCAGGGCGACTTCCACCGGCCGCGATGCCGCGCGGGCAGCACCGGTGGGGCGGGCGGTGACCGCGGCGTCGGCGACTGTGACCAGCTCCGCCTCGACCTCGCGACGGCCGTCGAAGACCATCACCCGCGCGCCGGGACGCAACCGCAGCACCGTGGCGATGTGGTGCGACTCGCGGGGCGGAAACCGTAGCGTGTCCCCTGCGAACACTGCGGTCGGCAGGTAGAATCGTCGCAGCCGCGCGCGCGGGGTAGAGCCGCTCATGGGCGACCCGCCGGCCTCTTCCGGGGCCTCGCCGCGACCGCATACACCGCGCACCATCCACGGCGCCGGCGGACCGCCACGGGCTCGAGTCCCGCCGCCCGCATCGCCCGGGCCACACCGCGCAGGCGCCCGGCGCCGAAACCCGATCCCACGAGGAGCCCGGTGGGCCGCAGACGGCGCAGCGCATCAACAAGCAGGGGCTGCAGGGTCTCCGGTGTCAGGTTCGCCAGGATCAGGTCCGCGCGCGTTCTGAGCCCCCGCAGTGTGCCGGCCTGTCGGACAACGACACGCCGGCCGACACGGTTGGCCCTGACGTTGGCACGCGCCACTCCCACGGCGATAGGGTCGTTGTCGATGGCCATCACCCGGCGGGCGCCCGCACGCGCCGCGGCGATGGCCAGGATCCCGGACCCGGTCCCCACGTCGATGACCGTGTGCGCGGGCCGGATCCGCTCGTCGACGGCCTCCAGGCAGAGCTGTGTGGTGGCGTGCTCACCGCTTCCAAAGGCCATTCCGGGATCAATCCGGACAATGAGATGGCCCCGGTCGACAGCGCCGCCCCACCATGACGGCAGCACCGTGATCCGGCCGACGTGGACCGGCCGCGCGTGCGCCTTCCAGGCCTCACGCCACGGCTCGTCGGGAATCCGGCGTGTCGTGATCCTGCCCGGCGGACGCAGGCGACGCAGGTTGCGGCGAAGGCGGCCGAGCGTCCGCCGGGCAGATCGTCCTGGGACCATGTAGACCCGGAGCACGCGCCGGCGGCCAGCCACCGTCTCGGAGAACCCTTGCGGGCAGTCGCCGAGGAGCACCGCGGCAACGCGCTCAACCTGAGACCGGCGGACCTCGATGGACACCTCGGTCCAGACCACGGCCCGCCTACTGGAGGAGATCCTTCACCTTCTCCAGGATCGGCTTGCGGCCGCGCCGACCCGGCCGACCTTTGCGGTCGTCCCGCCTCGCGGTCTGGGACCGCTCGCCGAGTGTGCCGGCCAGCGCCTCGAGGAGCGCCCGCTGCTCGGCGTCCAGCCGCCGGGGTATGACGACACGCACGTTCAGGTACAGGTGCCCCCGGCCTCCGCGCAGGTCGGGCAGGCCACGGCCGCGCACGGTCAGTGTGTCGCCTGGCTGTGTGCCCGGCGGCACCGTGACGGTCTCGGATCCTTCCAGAGCTCGAAACGGCACCTGATCGCCCAGGGCCGCCTGAGTCATCGAGATTTCCATCTCGCCGACCAGATCCCGGCCCCGACGGTGGAAGATCGGGTGCGGCGCCACGCGCACGACGACGTAGAGATCCCCGCGCTCCCCTCCTCGCACGCCCGCTTCGCCTTCACCCGGGAGCCGGAGCGACATCCCGTCCTCGACGCCGACCGGGATCTTCACGGTCACCTCGCGGTCAACCATCGCCCGCCCGGACCCGCGGCAGCCCCGGCAGGGATTGGCGATGTAGGTGCCGGTCCCCCGACACTGCCCGCACGGGCCGATCTGCGTCATCACGCCGAAGACGGTACGCTGCGTGACGCGTGCCTCACCCGTACCCCCACAGACCTTGCACGTCTCGGGCCGGGAGCCCCGCTCCGCGCCGGTGCCAAAGCAGGAGGGACAGGTTTCCATTCGCGTGACCGTGATGCGGCGTTCGAGGCCCGTGGCGACGTCTTCCAGGCTCATCACGAAGTCGTACCGGAGGTCGGCGCCCCGCTCAGGACCCTGGCGGCCACCCTGCGCGGCATCGGGCCGGGTCCCAAAGAACATGTCGAACAGATCCTCGAAGGGGCTGCCGCCGCCGAAGGGCGTCCGATCAGGGGTCACCTGGCCGAAGCGATCGTACTGGCTGCGCTTGGCCGGATCGCCGAGCACGGCATAGGCTTCGTTGATTTCCTTGAACCGCTCCGTGGCGTGGGGGTCGTCGGGGCGGACGTCGGGGTGCATCTCCCGCGCCATCCGCCGGTAGGCCTGCTTGATCTCATCCTGGGTGGCGCGTCGATCGACGCCCAGAGTCTCGTAGAGGTCGCGTGAGGCCATCGCTGCCGTTGTCCCGACCGGACGGAACGCGGAAACCGCGCTCCTACACGGCGTGCCTCAGGGATTCGCTCAACCGGTTGGCCATGTAGCGCACGGCGGCCACGGCGCGGCGGTACCGCATGCGCGTCGGACCGACGATGGCCACTGCACCGCCGCCGGCGCTGTACGTGGCGGCGACCACGCTGCACGCGCGGAGCTCGGCCAGCCGGTTCTCGGATCCGATGGAGATCCACACCCCCTCGCTGGGCGCGGCAGCCAGGGCCAGCGCCAGCATCGAATCCTCTTCGAGGGCGCTCAGCACGGGCGTGGCCGCCTCGGGCCGCTGGAACTCGGGTTCCTGGAGCAGGTGCCGCCTGCCCTCCACCCGGTACTGCAGCCGGCTCCCCCTCGCCAAATCGCGCCGCAGCCAGGCCCTTATGGCCTCGACAAGCTGGTGGTGCCGCGTGGCGTCACCGATCGCCTTCTCCAAGCGCTCCTGGGTGAGGTCGGCGATGGGGATGCCGCGCAGGGTCTGCGTAATCACGCGGGAGATCTGGTCCAGATCCGCGTCGGAGACGCTGATCGGCAGATCGATGAGCCGCCCTTGCAGCACGCCTCCGCTGGTGGTGATCACCGCCACGGCGTGGCCCGGCCCCTGCGCCAGCAGGTGCAGTGACCGAAAGGTCTGGTGGTGAATGCCCAGAGCCGCCACGACGGACGCGTACCGGGTCAGCGATGAGAGCGTCCGGGCCGCCTGGTCGGCGAGGTCGGCGACATCTCCCCCCGAGCTCTCCAGCCGCCGGCGAATCGCCTGCCGCTCGCCAACCGGCAGCGGCTCGGCGTCGAGCAGCATGTCCACGTAGACGCGATATCCCAGGTCGGTCGGAATCCGGCCTGCCGAGGTGTGCGGGTGAGTCAGCAGGCCCTCGTCCTCGAGCGCGGCCATCACGCTGCGGATCGTCGCGGAACTGCAGCGGAGCTCCTCGAGCAGGGCGGTATGCTCCGATCCGACGGGTTCGGCCGACCGGACGTGCTCCTCCACGACAGCGCGGAGCACGGCTCCCTTCCTGCCCTCAAGCGGCACGCTCGGACCCACCTCCGATTGGCACTCTCATCGAGAGAGTGCTAATCGCTGCACTTCAGGGTAGCACCGCGGATTTCGGGGTGTCAAGAAAGGCACGGCAGGCACGGCCGATCACGCGGCTGGCAGCCTCCGCCCGATGAGGGCGCGCAGCAGCCTGACCTCCTGGACGCGCAGGACCGCGCAGCCGGCAAGGTATGCGGCCCCGGCGGCGCCAGCGGCCGCGCCCAGGCGCACAGCCTGAGCGACTGCTCCCACGCCCGGGCCGGGTGCCCCCACCTGCATGACCGCCCACCAGATGCCCATCGCCGCCGCGGTGGCGGCGGTGATGCGGACTGCGCCGGACAGGATCGCCCGAGCGTCCAGCGCGAGGCTTCGCCGCAGCAGGAAAAACAGCAGGGTGACGTTGGTGAAGCTCACCACCGCGGCGGCGAGCGCGATGCCGGCGGCGCCCCAGATCCGCATGAAGCCGTAGGCCAGCGCGGCGTTGAGGATGACCATCGCCGCGCCGGTCGCGACCGGCGTACGCATGTTGTGCTGGGCGTAGTACGCGCGCGTCACCACGTAGTAGGCGGCCATCGGCACCAGGCCCGCGGCGTACGCGGCCAGACAGGCCGCCACCACGACCGTCGCTGCGGGACCGAACTCCCCGCGCTCGAACAGCAGGCGGACGACCGGCTGCGCAAACAGGACCAGCGCCGCCGAGACGGGCAGCATCAGGAACAGCACGCTGCGCAGCCCCAGGGCGGTTGTCCGCCCCAGCGCCTCGCGGTCACCCGCGGCGGCGAGCTGGCTGAGGTTTGGGAAGAGGACCGTGGCTACCGAGATCGCCAGGATGCC
Organism: Armatimonadota bacterium; assembly: GCA_037443565.1. Taxonomy (GTDB): domain Bacteria; phylum Sysuimicrobiota; class Sysuimicrobiia; order Sysuimicrobiales; family Humicultoraceae; genus Fervidifonticultor_A. The sequence continues at coordinate 10,023 of JBBIOB010000039.1, forward strand.
CACGGGCGCCTGGGCGATCGAGAAGGCGTAGTCGAGTGCAGCAACGGCATTCACCCCCGGCTGGGTGGGCAGCAGCGAGGCGAAGAACCGGCCGACATACGCGTTGATCTCGACAATGGCCAGGCCCATCATCGCCGGAATGGCCAGCCGGCCGACCGTGCGCATCGCCGGGTGCGACCAGGACAGCGTGAGGTGCGCTCGAAACCCGGCCGCGTATAGCGGCGGCACCTGGGCCAGGAACTGTGCCGCGGTGCCCGCGATCCAGGCGACGGCCAGGCCGACGATGCCCATCCGGGGTCCGAGCCACACCGTTCCCGCGATGGTCACGACGTTGAACACCAGCGGAGCCACAGCCGGCGCCGCGAACCGCCGGCGCGCCTGGAGGTACGCGGTGGCAAAGGCGGCGAGCGCGAGAAAGAACATCGAGAGGAAATTGATGCGGGTCAGCGCGATGGTCAACGAGAGCTGGTGGGGGATGGTCGCGAACCCGGGCGCGGCAACGGGAATGATCAGCGGGGCTCCCACCTGTCCCGCCGCAACCATGGCGAGCCCGACGACGACGACGGCCGAGAAGAGCTGCGCGGTGATCCGTTGAAGCTCCACGATGTCGCCGCGCGCCATGACCTCGGCCAGCGTGGGAATGAAGACGATGCTGAGCGTGCCGCCAAGGAGCAGGCGCTGGATGAAGAACGGCACGTAGTAGCCGATGACGTACGCGGCCTTGGCATCCGAAGCGCCGAACAGCGCCGCGACGATGATCTCCCGTGCGAGCCCAAGCGCCCGGCTGCCGACCGTCGCCGCAGCCAGCATCGAGGCCGCCCGCGCAAGCCGGGTCGTCTCGGACGGCGTCATCAGCGCCTCGTCGCTCATCGCCTGGCCGCCGGCCCGCCCGGCCACACCATCCAGAGAGCAGCCCGATGCCCGGCCGGCTTGTGAGGCCGCACCGCCCGTGCTAGAATCGCGCAGGATTGACGCCGCCTGACGGCGGATGGAGGCAGCGAAGTGGCAAAGCGTACCAGGTCAGGACTCAAGCACCTGCGGAAGTCCGCGAAGCGCCGCGCGGCAAACGTAGCAGTCAAGTCCCGCGTCAAGACGCTGATCCGATCTGCGGGGGAGCAACCCGCGATGATGGCGGCCGCGCAAGCGGCGCTCGACAAGGCGGCTGCGCGCGGCGTGATCCACCCCAACGCGGCGGCCCGGAAGAAATCCCGCCTGATGCGGCGCGCGGCGGCGGCCAAGGCCGGCTAGGCCCGCGCTCCCGCGTCCCGGCGCGCCGGCGCACCACGGCCCACCTCACAGAGCTGCACGAAGAGCGTCTCCAGGACCATCCTGGGCGGTGAACCGGTCTTGATCGCCCGGTCGGCGGCTTCGAGCGCCGCGAAGATCCCCGGAAACTGCTCGCTGCGGTAGCCGCGGGCCTGATCGGCCACCTTGCGCGCGACGAAGGGAGGCACGCCGAGGCGTTCGGCGAGCCCGGGGCCGGCTCCCCGCCCGCCGGCCAGGGCATGCGCCCGGAGGATCAGCCGGAACTGGCGGACCACCATGAAGAGCACTTGAAGAGGTTCGTGCGTCGAGAGGATGTCGTGGAGTGCGCGGAGCGCAGCCGGCGCGTCCCTCCCGCCGACCGCGTCGACCAGGGCGAAGATCGAGGCTTCGCCCATCCGGGACGCAATCGCCTCGACGTCGGCGCGCGAGATCTGCGCGCGCTCGCCGACGTACGCCGCCACCTTCGCCACCTCGTGATCGAGGTCGCGCAGGTTGGTCCCGGCGAGCGCGACCAGGCTCTCGGCCGCGCCAGGGGCGGCCTGCTTTCCGTGCGTCTTGAACCGGTCGGCCACCCACCTGGGGACATCGCGCGGCGGAAGCGGCCTGGCCTCGATGATCTGCGCAACCCGCTTGAAGGTGAGAAACAGACGGCGTCGCCGGTCCAGCGCACGGGCGACGAAGACACCAACTGTCGGGCTGTCGCCGCGCTCGAGGAAGGCAACCAGCGGCTCGTGGTCGGTATCGCGCAGGGCCTCGAGCCGCTGAACGACAACCACGCGGCGCGGTCCGAAGAACGGCGCGGTATCCAGCCTGGTGAGCAGCTCGGCCACCGGCAGCCCGCCGTCGAGCACGTCCAGGTTGAGACGCTGCTCCTCAGGACTCAACGCGCCGTTGATGAGATCGGCGAGAATCTGATCGGCCAGGAAGTCTTCCTCGCCAATGATCAGCGTCGGTCGGCTACTCATGGTGACGATGCTCGTGGTCGCCGGAGCGCAGCCGTTCGATCCACTCGGCGAGCGCCTCGACGGACCCGGCGCCGGCATCGGCCTGCGCGAAGGTCACATCGACCAGGCTGCCCGCGTCCAGACCATGGGGCAGCGCGGACAGCGGCACGTACGCCCTCCCCCCTCCTTCCAGGAGGATCACCGCGATGCCCTCGGCCACGCGGTCAACGAACCCCCGCACGGCTCCCCGCCCTGGCGGTTGCCACCCGCCACGTGGACCCGTTGCTGGTGAAACGCACCGCGCCGTCGCGGTCCGTTCGGTAGACCGTCACCCCTGCGGCCGCCAGCGTGTCGAGCGTCACCTGGTGGGGATGGCCGAAGCTGTTGTCCGCGCCGACCGAGATGACGGCGTACTGTGGCTGGACCCGGGTCACGAACGCCGGCGTGGTCGACGTGCGGCTGCCGTGGTGACCCACCTTGAGCACCTGCGCGGTCAGCTCCACACCCCCGTCCACCAGGAGACGCTCCGCGGGCGCTTCGGCATCGCCCGTCAGCAGGGCGACCGTCTGCCCGTAGGCCAGCCGGCCGACGACCGATCCGGCATGCACGCGATCCCCGCGGAACACCGGAATCGGATCCGGAGGGTACAGGATGGTCAGCGCCACGCCCCCGCCGAGATCCACGCGCATCCCCGCTCTCGCCGTCCGGTAGGGGATCCGGCCGGCCTCGACGAGGTGCAGCAGGCGTGTGTACGAGGGCGACGGATGGGGGACGCCGGGATCCAGCACAAGTCCGACCGGGAAGTTCTCCAAGACGGCGGGCAGTCCTCCAACGTGGTCCTCATGGGGGTGCGTGAGCATCACCGCGTCGAGCCGGCGCACGCCGGCGCGGCGCAGCGCCGGCACCACCCGCATGCGGCCCACATCCCATCCACCGCGACCGGCACCGATCTCTCCTCCGCCGTCCACCAGCATCGTCCGACCGCCTGGGCTCTGGATCAGGATCGCATCACCCTGCCCGACATCCAGCGCGGTGACGACGAGGAATGCGGGCGGCCGTGTGGCCTGTGTCCACCACAGCACGAGCACGGCCGCGGCGATCCCCCACGCAGCGAGCCGCTGGGACCGGCTCAGCGGCAGCCGGCCGGCGCCGGCTGCCGCGCCAAGCCCCAGGAACCCAAGGAGGGCAGTAGCCACGGGCCAGGAGAGCGGTGGGGTCGGCACGGTTGCCCACGACAGGTCGCCGAACTGCTCTGCCAGCCACAGCGCCGCCACCAGTCCGGGGCGCAGCAGATGCAGCAGCGGTGCGCCCAGCGGCGGGGAGAGCACCACGACCGGGATCATCGCGAACCCGACCGGCACCAGCACCGCGATCAGGGGGAGCACGAGCACGTTGGCGATGAGACCGGCGACCGCCGCGGTTTGAAAGTGTAGCGCGAGCAGCGGGGCCACGGCCAGCTGCGCACCCAGCGTGACGCCAAGCGCGGCACCCAGGCGGGGACCGAGGACCGAGAGCGCCTGCTCCAGCACTGGCGCCAGGTAGAGCAGCCCCCAGGTGGCGGCGAACGACAACTGGAAGCCGATGTCAAACAAGGCCTCGGGGTTGAGGACGAGCAACGCCAGCGCAGCGGTCGCCAGGGTCGCCGATCGGTCCCGTTGGCGGCCCAGCAGGACCGCGCCCAGGCCGACTGTCGCCATCAGCACGGCGCGCCCGATCGACGGTGCCCAATCCACGATCGCTGCGAACACGCCGACTCCGATCCCCGTGGCCACGGTCGCAATCGTCAGGGGCAGCCGCGCCGTCCGGCCGATCCATGCGCAGACCCCGGCGACGATCGCCACCTGCGCCCCGGACACGACCATGAGGTGGACCAGGCCCGCGCGCGAGAACTGTTGGTATACGGCTGGATCCAGGTGCGAGTCGATCCCCAACAGCAGCGAGAGCAGCAGCCCGCCCTGAGGATGGGGCAGGGTGCGTAGAGCGGCGTCGATCACCTTTCGCCGGACAGCGGCGATGGCCCCCCGAACCGACGGCCCCCCAGACCTGACCACCACGAGGTCGCTTCCCGGCCGGAGCGCCACCACGCCCGCCAGGCCGCGCCGGCGCAGAGCATCGCGCTCTGACCGCTCACCCGGATTCCCAGGCGGCCGCCCTGCGCGGAACCTGCCTCGCGCCGCCACCTGGGCGCCGACACCCGTGGTGGGAGGATCGCCCTGACCGGTGATCCGCACCGAGTCGGAGACTCTGACCCACTCGACCGGCTCAGCTTCGGGAGGCAGGCGTGCGCGTCGCGTCGGGCGGGCCTGCGTGCCTGGTGATCCCAGTGGGCCGTCCAGAGGCCCAATCGCGCTCAGCCGCACGACCGCGCGCCAACCGCGCGCCGTCGCCTCGGGCGGCGCCGCGATCGTGCCGGAGACCGCAACGACGCGGCCGTCGATCGCCTGAGGCCACGCCGGCAGGCGACCGGCGTGCAGGGTCGCGTGGAGCAGACCGAGCACCCCGAGAAGCGTGATCCCCGACAGGACCCGGAGCCGGCCGGCGCCCAACGCCCGCGCCCCGGCCCATACGGCCAAGGTCGCCGCGGCGCACCCGGCGGCCAGGAGGGGAGGCGCCGCCCACCGGCCCGCCAGGGCAACGCCACCGGCGAAGGCGACGGTGAGCCAGACAATTCTCGGGGTATCCAGATACGCCCGCACCGGCCTGACCGCTCCTCACCCTGAGGATCGGCCCGAACCGGTGCGGGTTACGGGATCAGGCCTTCTGCTGGACCTCGCGCTGAAGCCGTTCGATGAACGCCTCGACCGGGACCGCGCCCTCGTCCCCGGCCGCCCGGCTGCGGACGGCCACCGCGCCTGCGGCGGCCTCCCGGTCTCCGACAACGGCCATGTACGGCACCTGTTCGACCTGGGCCCGCCGGACCTTGTAGCTGATCCGGTCGTTCGACCCGTCCACCTCGGCCCGCAGGCCGGCGGCGTCCAGGCGCGCGCGCACCTCGCGCGCGTAGGCGAGGTGCCGGTCGGCGATGGGGAGCACCCTGGCCTGCTCGGGCGCCAGCCACAGCGGGAAGCGGCCCTCGTACTGCTCGATCAGCAGCGCCACCCACCGCTCCATCGTGCTCGTGATCGCCCGGTGGATCATCACCGGCCGGTGCGGCTTGCCGTCCTCCCCGATGTACTCGAGCCCGAAGCGCTCGGGCAACTGGAAGTCGAGCTGGATCGTGGAGATCGTCTCGTCCTTACCCCCGGCCGTGGGCACCTGCACGTCGATCTTCGGCCCATAGAACGCCGCCTCGCCCCTCGCCTCTTTGAACTCCAGCTCCAGCTCTATCATGGCCTGGCGCAGGCGCTCCTCGGCGAGATCCCACAACGCGTCGTTGGGGATGAAGTTGACGCGGTCGGTGGGGTCGCGCAGCGAGAGCCGATACCACGACCCGTTGATCTGGAAGTCGGCGTACACGCGCTGGACCAGCCGCACGACGCCCTGGATCTCCTCCTTGATCTGGTCGGGCCGGCAGAAGATGTGCGCGTCGTTCAGCGTCATGCCGCGCACGCGGTGGAGGCCCGTCAGGACGCCCGAGCGCTCATACCGGTACATCTTGCCCAGCTCCGCGATGCGGATCGGCAGGTCGCGGTACGAGTGCTGCCCGTACCGGTAGATCATGATATGGTGCGGGCAGTTCATGGGTCGCAGGACCAGCTCTTCGTTCTCCAGCTTCATCGCCGGGTACATGTTGTCGCGGTAGTGGTCCCAGTGACCGGACATCTTGTAGAGCTGCGTGCTCGCAATCTCCTGGCTGTAGACGTGCTGGTAGCCGGCGGCAACCTCGAGGTCCACGATGTAGCGCTCCACGATGCGCCGGATCGTCGCGCCCTTGGGCAGCCACAGCGGCAGACCTTGGCCGACTTCGGGCGTCAGGTGGAAGAGGTTGAGCTCGCGGCCGATGCGGCGGTGATCGCGCCGGCGCGCCTCTTCGATGTGCTGCAGGTGGACCTCGAGCTGCTCCTGCGTCGGATACGATACGCCGTAGATCCGCTGCAGCATCGGCCGGCGCTCGTCGCCGCGCCAGTAGGCCCCTGAAGTGGACAGCAGCTTGACGGCGTGAATCAACCCCGTGTGGGGCAGGTGCGGCCCGCGGCACATGTCCTGGAAGCCGTCCTGCCGGTAGAAGCTGATGCGCTCGTCCGGGATCTCCTCCAGCAGCTCGAGCTTGTAGACCTCGCCGTCCCCCTCGTAGGCGCGTGCGACCTCGCCGCGTGGAATCTCGATGCGCTCGATCGGCTGGCTCGCAGCCGCCAGCTCGCGCATGCGCGCCTCGATGCGCTCGAGATCCTCCGGCCCAAACGGCCGACCGATGTCGAAGTCGTAGTAGAACCCATCCTCGATGGGCGGGCCGATCGCCAGCTTCGCCGCAGGGAAGAGCTGCTTGACGGCCTGCGCCATCAGGTGGGCCGTGGAGTGCCAGTAGACCTCGCGGCCCTCCGGATCGTCGAATGTCACGAATCGGACAGCCGCATCGTCCGTCGCCGGCCATGAGAGATCCCGCACCCGACCGTCGACAACAGCAGCCACGACGTCTCGTAGTCCGAGCTCCTCGGCGAGCTCGCGGAGCGAGCCGTCCGAGACCACCTCCTGTCGCGATCCATCCGGCAGCATCACGATGACCCGTCCCACCGCTTCTCCCTCCCGATCAGCAAATACCAAACCCGCCCCCAGAGGGGCGGGTTGTCCGCGGTTCCACCCTCGCTTCCGCCGGGCGCACCAGCCCGGGCGCTCGCTGCGCGCTACCGGGCGCATCCGGCGGCTTAGCCAGCGGTCGACGCCGCTCTTCGTCCGCGACTCAGAGGGGGTGTTCCGTCGATCCGACCGGCAGGGCTCTCAGCCACTGACCCCGCCTCTCTCGCACCGTCCGTCGGGCGGCTGCGGCCGGAGGCCGACGTACTCGTCCTCGTCATCGCCGTCCTACCTGGTCATCTTAGGAAGGCCGGCGACAATTGTCAAATGCCGGTGTCACGCGCGTTGGCGCGCTCACGCGCCGGCCGCGTCTGCCACCGAGGCGACCCGTCTTGCGAACGCCTCGACCGTGGTGGGCGACCGGCCCAGCAGCCATGCCAGCACGCGGGGGTTTCCCCAGAAGTCGAAGCGCGCGTAGTAGTCGAACATCTTCTCGAGCATCGTGACCTGGTCGTCTCCCAGACCCCGGGCTCGGGCGCGTGCCCTCCACGCCTCGATGGGCACCTGCTCGGCCCGCACCGGCCGGGCCAGGACCCGGCCCATGATCTCGGCCACGGCGATCTGATCCAGCACCTCCGCTCCGGCCAACTCGTAGGTAGCGCCCGCGTGATCGAACTCGGTCGCCACCACGGCCGCCGCTTCAGCAACGTCGTTCAGATCAACCATCCCCAGGCGCGTGGTGACCGGGTAGGGCACGGCATGGACGCCATCCTCGACGATCGTCCTCCATCCCGCCAGGATGTTCTGCATGTAGGATGCGGGCTGGAGGATCGTGAAGCGGAGCCGCGACTCGAACAGGATCTCCTCGACCTGCAGCTTCTGCCAGTGGTGCGGCATCGCGCTGGTCTGCGGATGCAGCACCGAATGGTGGACGAAGTGCTCGACGCCGACGGCGACGGCCGCGGCGACGGCGGCCCGACCGATGGCAACCTCGTCGGGGTTGACGTTGGGACAGATGTGGTAGACGGCGCGCACACCGCGCGCCGCCTGGGCCAAGACCGCGGGGTCGCGCATGTCGCCGGTGATGGCTTCCCGGGCCCCCAGGGCTTCGACCTGGGGCACCTGCTCCTGGCGGTGGACGAGGGCACGGACGGTCTGTCCTCTGGCCACCATGGCCTGGATGACGGCGCGGCCGGTCTTCCCGGCGGCGCCGGTGACGAGGATCATCGGGCAGGAATTCCGGACGTCAAGGCCAACCCGTCAGGCGTCGCCGACCAGCTCCGCCGCCGCTCGCGCCAGCACGGTGCGGGCCAGGAGCACCGGCCGGCCGGTCCACTCCCGCACCTGTCGCTTGAGCGCCGTCGTGTAGCCCAGGCAGTCCAGTACGACGATGCCGACGCCGGCGTCCACAAAGGCCCGGCAGGCCGCGTCCAGGTCATCACCTGTGGTGTAGGGCGAGAACGGCCGCACGGTCACCGCGGGCACAATCGCCCGCCACCGGCGCACCTGATCGTCGACCTGGCGAGCCGACGGCGTGAGCACCGCGACGTGCGTATCGTGCGCCACCGCGCGTACGGTCTGGAAGAGCAGGTGCTCCGGGTAAAGGATCAGCCGGCCGGTTTGAAACGTGGGAAACGATCCGGTGCACAGCATCATGATCAGTTCCGCGTCGCGCTCTACGCGGTCGATGCATGCCTGGACGCGTTCCAGCACGGGCCCGCGCCCGACCAGGACCTCGCGGCCGTCGCGCAGCCTGGTCACCAGTGTGTGGTCATGATCGGCAGGAGACATCGCGGCGATCTCGGCGTCGCTAAGCCCGTCGAGGACCCCGGCTTCGATGACCCGCACCCCCGGCCCGAGCAGCGGCCTGACCTCATCCATGATGTCGGCCCGAGGGCTCTGCCCGATCGTGATCGCGGCCACCGTCGGGGCATCACCCGGATGGGAACACATGACGGATGACCTCCTTCCCCACGGCCCGCTCGACATCCGTGAACAGTTCCGGATCACGCATGCCGGCGCCCAGGATCAGCCGCGCCCGCGGGACGACGAGAACGGCTACCTCCATCCCCGCCGCGATCTCGGCAGAGGCCACCGGTATCGCGTCGCGCGCGCGCAGGGTCGCGATCAGATCTGGAAAGGTCGCGAGGCGCTCGCCGTCGGCCTCGAGCGTCATGTACTCGTTCCAGAACGTGAGCTCATGACGGCCATCCTGTCCGGCCACCGTCACCTGTCCAACATCATATCCTCCTGAGACCTCGAGCCGTACTGCCTCGACCGTGCCGCGGTCGACGACCCGACCACCCAGGTGTTCTGCCACGGCCTGAGCGGCGGCGGGCCCGCCTCGGTCCCGGGCGGCCATCAGCACGCGACCAACCTCGATGGCGAGGCTGATCGCGCCGGGAGCCGCATGCTCGCGCACGTACGCTGCCGCCACCGGATCGCGGCAGACCGCCACCAGTCCGCCGGCTTCCACTGACGCGAGCCGGGTCATCTGCGCGGTCCGGGCAAGGGCTCCGGTCGAGTAGACCTCGAGATACCGACCCGCGGCCGGGCTGCCGCCCACGGCCGCCTGGTGGGAGACATACCCCTCGACCCGGTGGAGCCCCATCGCGCCCATCATGCCTGTCGGGTGCGCGCGGCCGTTGCATGGCGCGTCAACGACCGGAACACCAAGCGCCGCGGCCTGCAGCCAGCCGTTGACGGTCCCACCCGCGCCGTTCTCGTTCGCGATGAATCCGCCCATGCGCAATCCGACGCGCTCGGCCAGTACCTGCGCCGCCCGGACGAAGTCTACCGGGCGGACGTAGCGCTCCTTCGGCGACGGCGCGCCGACCATCGCCGCGGTGGCCACCAGCGCATCCGGCGGCAGCTCGTCCACAGGGACGAGTTCGGGCGCGCCGTACGCGACGGCCAGGCGGCCCCGCTCGATGCCTTCGGGAATCCATCCGCCGCCGCCGGCACCGAGCACCGCACCGCCGAGCACCGCGGGTTCGACGTGGTCAGGCGTCAAGCGTATGCGGCTCACCTAAGGGATCACTCCATCCACAACGATCGCCGACGGAAAGGAGAACTCGTGCACGCCGGCGCCCATGCGCCCCAGCGCCACCCATCCCGTCCCGGTCATGTCGCTGATCCGCACCACGCGGTGCACCTCGTCAGAGATGTAGATCCGGCCAGACGCGTCGACGAACAGGCCGGTGGGGAAGGAGAACTGCCCCGCGCCGGTCCCGATGGTCCCGAAGGAGATCCAGCCGGCGCCGCTCATGTCGCTGATCCGCATCACCCGATCGTTGGACGAATCGGTGACGTAGACGCGCCCGGCCCCATCGAGCGCCACGCTCGCCGGGAAGTCGAGCTGGCCCGGTCCGGCGCCGGTGCGGCCAAACGCCACCCACCCGGCCCCCGAGATGTCGTCGATACGGACGAGGCGGTCGTTGAGTGCATCAGCGACGTACAGGCGTCCCTGCCCGTCCAGGGCAATCCCCTGAGGGAAGTTGAACTCCCGAGGGCCACTGCCCCGCGCCCCCAGGACCGTCCAGCCCGCGCCGGTCATGTCGTTCATCCTGACGATCCGGTGGTTGGCGGCGTCGGCGACATAGATGCGCCCCTGCGCATCGACCGCGATCCCCACTGGAAACTCGAACTCGCCGACCCCAGACCCTCTGCGCCCGAACGCGGTCCACCCGGCGCCGGTGATATCGTCGACCCGGACGACGCGGAAGTTGACCGCGTCGGTCAGGTAGATCCGGCCGGCGGCGTCAAGCGTGATCCCCGACTGGAACGCAAACGGCCGCGCCCCGGGGTTCCGGTTGGCCAGGACCGTCCAGCCCGCGCCGGTCATGTCGCTGATCCGCACGATGCGGTGGTTACCGAGATCGGCCACGTACAGACCTGGCCGACGCAGCTGCGGACTCGACACCTGCACCCCCGACCCGGCAGCCGTGGGCCAGGTCATGACCAGGACGGGGATGGACAGGGCACAGGCGATCGGACACCAGAAGCCTCGTCGCCAGGAGACCATCTCTTCCTCCCGGCGCTGACCCTTCGGGTCTGTCGAAGTGACTCCTGCCCGGGTCTGTCCGGCTAAGGGCAGGAGAGGCGCTTCAACTGATCGTAGCGCTCGAACACCAGTTTCCGGTAGACCTCGTTGACCTCGGCGTAGCGCCTCTGCGCGAGGCCATCGTCATAGATGGTCCGGACCGGACGGTCGTAGAACGAGCGCATCCCGGCAAACGCCGCGGCCTGCGCCGCGACCGAGCCGGGCGGGCCCTCCATCTTGAACCGCGGCAGGATGGGGAACAGCCCGTGGCTCATCAGCGCGCGCTGCCCGTCGTCGCTCAACAAGAACGCCAGGAAGGCGCGCGCGGCCGCAGGCGCCCGAGCCCCGGTGAGAATCGCAGACGGCGCCGGGGAGATCCAGGCATAGGGCGGGCTGACGAACCGTAGATCGTGCCCGACCCGCACCTCCTGGAAGGCCATGTAGCTCAGCACCGCGAAGCCGACCGCGAACTCTCCCCTCGCCACGAACGTCGGCACGTCGCGGCTGCCAGCGACGTAGATCCCGGTGTTGGATGCCAGCCGCTGGGCCCATTCCCATCCGCGTTGCCACCCGCGGAGCTGGAGGATGACCTCCAGCGAGCTGTGGTTGGTCGCCGACCGCTCCGGCGTGGTCTGCACGATCTGACCCTTGAGGCGGCAGTCGAGCAGATCGTCCCAGTCGCGTGGCGGCTCGGCATTCAGCCGTCCCAGCAGCCTGGGATGGTAGATGACGCCGGCCGGGGTCAGCGCGGTCCCGATCCAGTACCCTCTCTGATCGCGCAGCGGGATGGCGCGCGGCTCCCCGATAGTCTGGGGCACATCGCGCACGAGGCCGTCGGGCAACTCGTGAGGGATGATGAGGCCGCGGGCGACGAGATCCTCGAGGACTTCGGCCTCGCTGGCCCACAGCATGTCGGCATCAGGCCGCCCGCGCCACTCCAGCACGCGGGCATACATCGTCGGGCCGCCCGCGGACACCAGCCTGGGGCGCAGCGCAACGCCGTACCGCTGGCGCGCGTGCTCGGCGAAGCGGTCGGCCACCACCTCTGCCACCTCGCGCGGGATGGGGGTCATGATGATCAGCCGGTCTTCCAGCTGTGTCTGGGCGGGGGCGCGGAGGGCGAAGGCAAGAAGAACAACCCCCGCAAGGGCGACTGCGGTCGCGCGCAAGATCCCGACTCCCATGTCTGCCTCTCCGTACCGGCGCAAAGCAAAAGACGCCCGATGCGGGCGTCCCCCGGGGGCATTGCGGGTGCGCCGGTTCGTCGCAGCCTTCACCTCATACGGACTGTACCGTCGGCCCCGGAATTCCACCGGGCCACGATCCCCCGCCGGGCGGCGACGGACCTCACGGGCTGTAACCGCCGATCGGGAATCGGCGCCGCCTGCGGCGCCTCACCCTGCCCCGGAAGGCTGCTGGCCTTCGGTGCAGTCACGAGCATACTGCACCCGTCGCCGCAGGGCAACAGCTGCGATCTCCCCCAGGCACCGCCCGAGGCGGCGGACATCGGGTCCGCTCCATCCCCCCACCCCCGCGGTTGGGACGCGCCTACCTTGGACAGCTTTCCGCGAACGAGCCGAAGGAGGTTCAGTCCGCGGCCTTGCTCTCCTCGTGGCCTGTTTGCGTCCCGAGGCCAGGCGTGCGAGGATAGATGGAGAGTTTCTTGAGGGTCCGGCGGCCGCAGACGCGCACAACGTGGTCGTCGCCTGGAGAGGAGAGCTCAGTGCCCAGACCCCGCTATTCAGCGAACAAGCGTGCACGCGAGATCAGCAAGCGCCAGGAGCGTGCCCGGAAGCTGGCGCGCAAGCACAACCGGACCGCGCAGCGGGCCGCATCGGAAGGCACCGGGACGTCGACGGCACCGGACGTCCAGACACACGCAGCGGAGGCAGAGCCACCCGCAGAGACGGCCGGAGATCCTGAGAGCGCTCCCGAGGAAGACGATCTGCGCGCGGAATAGCCGAGAACCCATCACGCAGGCAGGCGTGGCTTGATCGGCCTGCCGCGGTTGGAGCAGAGAGATTCCGGTGTTTGGAGGAGCACTCCGATCGCACATCGGGATAGTCAGCAATCAGAGATTTATGATCCAAGGGATAGTCAGTATAGATGAAGAACCGCCACTTCGGAGCCCCCGAGGGAGGGTAGGCTTGGTGCCCGAATAGGGTGGTCTGATGGGGCTCCTGGGGGCTTCTGCAACTGTTGCTTACAAGGGCAAGCCGTGGTACAGTATGTCTCCTATGACTAAACCCCCCTCTGCACCTCCTCTGCTGCGGCAGCCCGAGTGGCTCCGCGAGTTCGGCCGGCGTCTGAGGACGGCGAGGATCCGGGCTGGACTGAGCCAGCAGCAGCTCGCCGCGCCAGACCTCACCAAGGGGTTTGTGAGCCTGCTCGAGAGCGCACGTTCCTACCCGTCTGTTGAGACAGCGGTTGCCCTCGCCCAGCGGACACATACCTCTCTTGCCGCCCTGCTCCTCGATCCGGCCGGCCTGCGCCTCGATGTCGCCCGCAGCCTCCTGGATCTGGCCCGGACGATGGATCCCGCCCGGCGCGGCGCGGACGTCCTGCAACTTGTGGGCTCCGCGGAGATCCTCGTGCCCGACATGCCGGCGGAGATGCGCGTGCGCGCGATGCTCGTGCGCAGTCGCGTAGCGATGGCGGCAGATCGGCTCGGCGATGCCGCGCGTCTGGCCGACGAGGCGGTGGCGCTCGCGCGCCGCCAGGATCTCGCCGGCGCGCTCGGCGCCGCGCTCACCGTACGGGGAACGATCGACGGGCGCCGCGGAGAGTTCAGCGCCGCCGCCGCGACGCTTGAGCAGGCTCTCGACGTCATGCGCCGGGGGCGATCCGTTGACTCAGAAGACGGGGTGAGGGCGTTTCTCTCACTGGCGGCGGCCCGGCTGCAGACCGATCAGATTGAAGCCGCCCAGAGCGCGTATCAACAGGCCCTGGAGATAGCGACGGCCGTGGGGCTTCCCATGCTGCGCGGACGCGCGCTCACGGGCCTCGGCATGGTGGAGTGGAAGCAGCAGCAGCTTGACCGAGCGGTGGACTTCTTCAGCCAGGCCCACGCAGTCTTTAGAGAAACAGAAGACCTGGCCGAAACCGGGCGCGTGCTCAACAACCTCGGGCTCGTCCGCCGCGCCCAGGGCCTCTACGACGAGGCGCTCTCCGTGCTGACCGCCGCTCTGCGCATTAGGGAGCGCGACGGCGACCTCCGCGGCCGCAGCGCCACACTCGACGAGCTGGCACACGTGTTCCTCGAGCTCGGCCGGCTGGACGAGGCCGCTGACGCTGCCCGCCAGGCCATCGAAGACGCGAACACCGCGGGCGACCAGGCGCGCGAAGCCGTGGCGCAGGCCACGCTGGCCCGTGTCCTCCGCGCCCAGAACGATCGGGTGGAGGCCGCTGACCTGCTCCGCGGTGCGGTGGCTACTCTCACCCGCCTGGGCATGACGCAAGAGGCGGCGGCGGCGGCGGGCGACCTGGGGTTGCTGCTCAATGACGCCGGTGAGCACACCGAGGCGGCGGACTACCTGGCCAGGGCACTCACCCTGACCATGAGCCGCGCTGCACGATCCTCAGACAAGACCAGAACCCCGCTTGATGGGAGCTAGAGGGACCGGCATACCTGACAGCTTCGCCATCTCAGACATCCTCGAGTGGATGGCGCCAGCGCAGGGCAGGAAACCGGCTGTAGTCGCGATCTGTCGTAATCCACTCGCTCCCCGATTCGATAGCCAGCGCCGCAAGATACGCGTCCGCGATCAGGTTGCCTTTCACGCCGGCCGCCTGGCAGAGATTCACGAAGATCTCCCAGTGTCGGAGCCCGGGGGCAATGAGGACGCAGTTGGGCCGGCCTCGAAGCGCGTGCACGAATGCGAGGGCCCGGGCAGAGGGCGTGGGCTCGGTGAAGACACGCGGGTGCGTGACCACCCGCAGGAAGCCGCTGAGCACGAGATCCGACATCCCAAACGGAGCGTCGGCCCTCACGGTCTCCCGGAGCCACGCGCGGTACCTGTCGTGGTGCGGCGCGTCCTCCCGGTGCGCGTAGACTAGGACGTTGACGTCGGGCAGAATCACCGCGTCTCTTCCATGAGGCTGAGGAGAGCCGCGGTGTCGTCAAGATCAACGCCCGGTTGGAGCCCTTTTCCTCGGAACGTGGGCAGGTCGACCGGCTCCTGCTTCTTCCTCCTCGTGCTTCGCGCCTGGGCGAGCGCCTGGCGAAGGGCGTCTTCGATGACCGCCGTGAGCGTGCGGCCGGTCCTCGCGGCAAGCTGCTTGGCTTCCGCGAGCAACTGGTCATCCAGCCTGATCGTCGTCCGCATGCATCAAAGCATATAGATCATGCATCAATATGTCAACCCACTACGTCACCCTGCTCGCTCGCCGAGGGATCCTGCCGAGCGCGATCTCGGCTGGACGGTGCAGTTCGTCCAGTCGCTCCAGGTGCGCCAGCCGCGCGAACCCGCGGCTGGGCCGGGCCGACCTCTACCGCCGGGGACTGTCGTAGGCCGCGAGCACCGCTCTTCGTGCTCTTCACGTCGGGATGCGCGCCCGGTGGTTGTTGCCGGCCAGCCAGTCGAGCACCGTGCCGGCTGCGGCGGCGACCGCCGGATCGCCGGCAGGCAGCCCCAGCTCGGCGAGGGCGACCAGGCGCCAGTGGGCTCCGGTCCACTTCTTGTAGGGGTGGATGCCAAACCCACCGTCCTTCTGTTGCCCCTGGAGCAGGGCCCGCACCCGCGGTCCGTTCCTGATCTCCGCGCGGGCCCGTCTCGCGTCTGCTGAACGGTTGGAGACGCCGACGACCTCGGTCAGGGTCAGCCAGCGGACAGAGGGATCAGGCGACCGCAGGAGCCACGCGACGCCGGGATCGGAGAGCAGGTCGCTTGTCTTCTCCACCAGCCGTCCGGTGCGCATCACAACTTTCGCCGTGTCGCCTCGCTCGTAGTGTACTACACCGGCTCTCTGAGACAGCCCTGGATCTACTCGCGGTTGTCAGTTAGTCCGAAGTTCCCGTCGCGTTGAGGGCTGAGAGTGCCGCCATATCAGGCCCAAACCCTGATATGGCGGC
>JBBIOB010000040.1:0-25938 GCA_037443565.1 Armatimonadota bacterium
TGCATGAGAGCCAGAGGGAGCTGGCGGAGGTTCTCCCCGCGACCTAGAAACCCATCGGTACCCTCATGCCGGCCCAGTCAAGGGTCGGGCTGAGCGCGGAGCGCTCTCCAGTTAGGCGCCGGGCTCGGGGGAGGAGCAGGTCACGCTGACTCTCTTCGGCCCATGTGTTGAGACGGAGCGAGATGGCCATCCAATCAAGCGGTGCAGGTTGCCTGGATGTGGGCCGAGGGTAGGAGACGTGGTCTCGCCACAGGAGGTGCCTCGCCGGTTCCGGCTTATCCATAGCGGCTCCAGTTAGACGGCGGGCTTGGCCATCCCCTCCGTGCTTATGCGGCCAGGAACCTTTGCATGTCGAACGCCTCGTCTCGGAGGAGCAAGTAGTAGACGGTTCTCCCCAGCTTGTGGGCCAGGATGGAGAGGGCTTTGGCCTTGCCGTAGCGATCCTGGAGTCTCTGATGCAGCCTCTGGGCCGGCGGGTTGGCTCTGAGGAAGAGGACGGCGGCTTCGGAGAAAGCCCATATCTGTAAGCGCTGCGCCGCGTCAACCTCCGCGAGCCGTTCACCCCATCATGGCTTTGCCGGCTCTCGAATGGTGGCTTGCCGGCCTTGCCGTTGAGCAGAGCCATCCCACCTTTGTTCGGTCAATCACCCCCCACGATTCCCGGAAGAGCCTTCGTTTTCAAACGTGAACCCGTCCAGAGGCCCGGGGCGGTGCATCGCAAACCGGTTTCGTCGGAGCCATATCTTCGCCGTCTTGGCGGCATGATGATGTCCCGGAGGCGAGTCGCAATCACTTGACGAGCTTCTCAGAGCTCAGGGCATTCTCGCGCTGACGCCTCCGTGGGACGAACCGGCGGTAGGGTCCCCCCTTGCCCGAACCGGGGTTCTCGGTACGGTTCGCGCTTGGTCAGGATCCAGTACGTCGCCTCGGCCAGGTGGCGGGCCACCGCCCCGATGGCCTTCTGGTGTCCCTTGCGCCGGGCGACCCGCTCGTACAGCTGGCTGACATGGCGGGCCGGGTAGCGCCACCGCATCAGGCAAATCACGCTCGCTGCTTCTACGCAGGCCCATCTGAGGTAGCGATTGACATCGGGCCGCAGCGGCCCGTAGCGGATCTTCCCTCCCGTGGCGTGGACCCGGGGCGTGGTCCCGGCATAGGCGGCGAGCTTCTCGTTGCTGGCAAAGCGCATCACGTCGCCGACCTCCAGGACGATCACGATCGCCAGAATGAACCCGACCCCCGGCAGCGTCATCACCAGCTCGATCTCAGGCGTTAGCTCAAACACCTCTCCCATCCGCTGCTCGAACAGGCCCACCTGGCGGTCCAGGGCTTCGACTTGCTCCAGCATCCGCTCCGTGACATAAGCCGTCTGGGGCGGCAGCTCGTCGAGACGCTGGCGCAGCAGCATCCGACCCCGCTTGCCGAAGAGATCGCTGACCTCCCGCACGCTCAGCGCGTACTTGGCCAGGGTCGCGTGAATACGATTCTTCAGTTGCGTGCGTTGTCGCACCAGGACCATCCGAGTCCGTGGCAGGTCCCTCCAGTCCCGCAGCTCACCCGACGGAATCCACACCGTCGGCAGGGTGCCAGCCCGCTGGAGGCGGTTCAGCCCTCGGGCGTCCAGCTTGTCGGTCTTGTTGATCATCCCCAGCATCAGCTTCGCCTTGCGGGGATGCACGAGCTTGGGCATGAACCCGGCGCCCTCGATCTCGTCCACGATCCAATACCAGTTCCCCATCGCCTCGACGGCCACGGATGACCCTGGCTCACACCGCTGGAGAAATCGCCGTAGGGCTCCGCGTTCATGCGGGATCCGCTCCTCGTAGACCGTTCCCCCGTGCAGCTTCTCCACCGACGCCAACGTGTAGTACTTATGGGCATCGAACGCGATATACTGCATGATGCTGCGCCTCCTCTCTGCGGCGCTCGCCGCCGCCTGGGGTCCACGAGCAGGATATCTTCCTGCGCGCGGAGGCGCAGCGCTTTCATACCATCACTTGAGATGGACGTTGCCGATCTTCCCACCGGACTTGCCGACGCGCTTGCCGGCGGACTCCTTGGCGGGGCGGACGAGGCGAGCGTAGGAGACGAGGTCGCCGACTGTGGGGAAGCGGGAGATGTCGTGGATCTCGTAGAGGATGACGAGGGCGAGGATCTTGCCGATGCCGGGGACGGAGCGGAGGCGGTAGAAGGCGTTGGGGTCGTGGATCTTGGCCGAGCGCACCAGGAAGAGTTCGAGGTCGGTGAGGAGCTGGTCGTAGTGATCGATGAGCGCGAGGTCAGTCTCGATGCTCTTGCGGACGGTGGGGTCGGGGAAGCGGTCCGCGACGCCTTCGCGGTTGGCTTTGTAGGCGATCTTGGCGCCCAGCGGCGGGAGGGTGTACTGGCTGGTAGTGTTCTGGATGTGGGTGAGGAGCTCGGCGCGGCGACGCATCAGGTACATCCTGCGGCGGAGGAGATCGCGGGTGGCGCGCATCCCGGAGGGGTAGACGTAGGCTTGAGGGATCAGCCCTCCTCGGAGGAGGGAGGCGATCTTGTAGGCGTCAATCCGATCGTTCTTGGTCTTGGCGCCGTGGATGGCTTTCATGTAGAGGGCGTGGCCCAGGACGAACGGGATCTCCTCCTGGGCGCAGAGATCGGCGAGCCAGTACCAGGTGAAGAGGCACTCGACGGCGACCACGAGGTCGGATCGGTACGGGGCGATGGTCTGGAGAAAGGGCACGGGATCGGTGGGGATGGTACGGTGGACCAGGACCTGCCCTTCCTGGTTCAGAATACAGACGCACATCGAGCGGGCGTGGAGATCGATACCACAGTAGAATTGATGCTGCTGGGTGTAGAATCTCATCGGGGTCTCCTCCTCTCGGGTTGGCTGTCACCACCCAGCATACGGTCCCGCATGCTGAGGAGGGGGCCTCAATGAGTATCAAGCCGATGCAGACGGACGGCCACTTCGCGGCCGCCGCTGATCGGCAAGGCGTTAGACGACCAGGCTGTGCAGTTTAGGAGAGGACAGCGTGAGGCTTCCTGGTGCCGATCGGGCCGTGATCGAACCGCCGAAGATTCGCGACTATCTTCTGTCCTGGTCGCATCCCGTTGGTCGGTTCAAGGCCGCCTTCTTCCGGTCTCTCGGCTATACTGACTCCGATTCGACCAGGCTCGAGGCCGATCTGCGAGAACTGGCCTCCTCTGGCGATGCTGTACTCGGCCAGGCCAGCTCGTATGGCCAGAAGTACGAGGTGCGTGGTATGCTTACCGGACCCTCGGGCAGGCAGGCGGAAGTAGTCACCGTCTGGGTTGTCCTACCCGGCGAGGACGTTCCTCGCTTCGTAACGGCGTACCCAGGAGCAGACACATGAGGTTCAAGGTGCTCGACACGGTCGTCCTCGACAAGGACCTCCCCGATCATGGTCTTCGAAGGGGGGACCTGGGGGCAGTGGTTCAGGTCTATGAGCCCGACGGGCTGGAGGTCGAGTTTGTCATGGCCTCTGGGCGCACCGAGGCTCTGGTCACCCTGAACGTGAAGGATGTTCGGGCGGTCGACGATTCCGACTTAGTGTCGGTTCGCCCGTCTTCGAGAAGGTCCGCATAGGCCGGTCGTCTAACCCGGCGTTGCACCTGCCGGCCCGCTTCGCGGCCCGCACGTGAACGCCCGGCCGTTGAACTAAACCGCTGGCGCGGTAGGTCGGAAGCCGACCCGGCTGCGATCGCCCGCCGCTCCCGCTGACCCGTCCGTTCTTCATCCACCCAGTTCGCTCGATCAGCCCACTCATTTCGGTTCACAATCACCTCCGAAGGTTCGTGCCGTTCCACACCAACCAGGGAGGTGTGTGATGAGCGAGCTGCGCACCCGCATGATCCGTGACATGGCCCTGCGCGGGTTCTCCCCGCGGACCCACCAGGCCTACATCGGCGCTGTGGTGGGCCTGGCGAAGTACCACCGGCGATCCCCGGAGTAGATCACCAACGACGAGGTGCAGGCCTACCTCGCCCACCTGATCCAGGAGCGCAATCTCTCGTGGAGCACGTGCAGCCAGGCGGCGCATGCCTTCCGCTTTCTCTACCACGTGACGCTGGGCCACGAGCGTGCGGACTTCCACGTCCCTGCACCCAAGCAGCCGCAGAAGCTGCCGGAGATCCTGAGTCGCGAGGAGGTCTGGCGGGTGCTGTACGCGTGCACTCATCCCCGGCACCGGCTCTTGCTGGAGACGACCTACGCCGCGGGCCTGCGCGTGAGCGAGGTGGTCGCCCTGAAGGTCTCGGACCTCGATGCCGATCGCATGACGGTGCGCGTCGAGCAGGGCAAGGGGGGCCAGGACCGCTACGTGCCGCTGGCCACGCGCCTGCTCCAGGAGTTGCGCGCCTACTGGCAGACCGCGCCGCCCCGCGTCTGGCTCTTCGCCAATCGCCAGGGCACGCGCCCGATCCACCTCACCGTGGCGCAGAAGATCTACATGACCGCCAAACTACGCGCGGGCATCCGCAAGCAGGGCGGCATCCACGCGCTGCGGCACGCCTTCGCCACGCACCTGCTGGAGGCGGGCACGGACCTGCACACCGTGCAGCGGCTGCTCGGGCACCGCCATATCACGACGACGATGCGCTACTTCCATTTGAGCCAGGGCCGTATCGTGGGCACCCGCTCGCCCCTGGATCTGCCCGAGCCGACCGGCGCCTAGCCTCGCCGATGGGCCCGGCGCCGTCGCCCGGCAGGGCGCCGGCTGCTGAGCGGACCCGCGCTGTGGAGCTGGCCGAGATCTTCCGCGCCCATGGCGCGCGGTATCGGCAGACCCGCCCGCTGAGCCGCGCCCAGCGCCGCGCCATGCGCGCCATCGAGGCCTGCCGCACCGCTGCCCTGGGCGGGCACCGGGAGACCTGTGAGGACTGCGGCGCCGTGCGCCTGGCCTACAACTCGTGCCGCAACCGCCACTGCCCCAAATGCCAGACCCTCGCGAAAGAGCGCTGGCTCGACGCCCGGCGGGCGGAACTCTTGCCCGTGGAGTACTTCCATCTGGTCTTCACCCTGCCCCACGCCCTCAACCCGCTGGCCCAGGGGAATCCCCGGGTGCTCTATACCCTCCTCTTCCACGCCGTCGCGGCCACGCTCGCCGCCTTCGCCCACGATCCCCGGCATCTGGGCGGCGAGCTCGGGGTGACGGCGATCCTGCACACCTGGGGGCAGAATCTGTCCCAGCACCTCCACCTGCACTGCGTCGTCACCGGGGGCGCCCTCGCCCCTGACGGGTCGCGCTGGATCCCTGCCAAGGCGGGGTTTCTCTTCCCGGTGCGGGCTCTGGCGAAGGTCTTCCGCGGCAAGTACCTCGACGCGCTCCGACGCGCCTTCGAAGCCGGCGAGCTGGTGTGCTCCGGGTCGCTCGCCGCCCTCGCCGAGCCCGGCGCGTTCGCCGCCTGGCTCGAGCAGCTCCGCCGGCACGACTGGGTCGTGTACGCCAAACGCCCCTTCGCCGGCCCCGAGCAGGTGCTCGAGTACCTGGGCCGCTACACCCACCGGGTGGCGATCTCCCACGAGCGGATCGTCAGCCTCGACGACGGGATCGTGCGCTTCCGCTGGAAGGACTACGCCGACGGCGATCGCGTGAAACTCATGGCGCTGGACGCCGAGGAGTTCATCCGCCGCTTCCTGCTCCATGTCGTCCCCGACGGCTTCGTCCGCATCCGGCATTTCGGCCTCCTGGCCAACCGCACCCGCAAGGCCAAGCTCGCCCGGTGCCGGCAGCTCTTGGCCCAGCCGGCTCCACCAGCCCTGGCGGAGCCGGAATCGGTGCGCGCCTTGATGCTGCGTCTGACCGGGATCGATATCGAGCGCTGTCCCGTCTGCCAGCGGGGACGGTTGCTCATCACCGAGATCCTGCCGCCGATGCCCCGCCCCGCGCCGATCTGGGACACGTCGTGAGGCGGCCACCGACGCCGACCGCCCGCGCTTGCCGACCTGATCCCCGCCTGGATCAGATACTCCCGGTACGCCCTGGTGAGGTCCACTCCCGACACGCTCCCCTCGCGCGTGCTCCCGAAGCTCCACCATGCTCCGCTGCACCTGTCAGCATCCCGCCGGGTCGTCCCCCTCGGGCGATGCCGGCAGCCCTGAATCCCCTTCCCCGCCACCCTCGGCTGGGCTAGAATCCCCATAGCGGCCAGGGGACCGCGGTTTAGTCCAACTGGTCTTATCCGTCATGTCGTCGCACGACGGATAAGATCGCCGATGATGTGACATTCTTCTTCGTGCACTGCACTAATTTCGACCGACATGACTTCCGGGATTACCTGGTCCTGCAGATCGGCCAGGACGCGGCTACCGAGTATGAACTTCGCGCTCAAGTCGCAGCGCATGCCTTCTGCGACGAGACGGAGGATGACGAGAGTTCCGACGTGGACGCTGGCTAACATCGCGTCGAAACTGACGGGCGATCGCAGGGCGCGTCGCCGCGCGCCACCTCGTGGTCAGGCGCGCCCGCAGGTTAACGCTAGCGTTAGGCAGGCGCAGCGCGTATCGTGTGCACTAGCCTCCGAAGGGAGAGACAATGATGCGAACTGTTGAAGCTGTGATCGATGAGCAGGGAAACGTACGCTTACTGGAGCAGGTGCGTCTCCCCGCAGCGCGACGGGCGCTCGTGACGATCCTGGAGGAACGCCCAGTGGCGGGCGCAGCCGAAAGTGCACTGCTGAGCGAGGCGGCGCTTTCCGAGGACTGGAACCGTCCGGAGGAGGACGAGGCTTGGTCGCACCTGCAGCAGGTGCGGTAGTCTTGGTCCGCTTCCCATTCTCGGACCTGTCGCAGACGAAACTGCGTCCGGCTGTGGTGCTTGCTGACGCTGGCCGGGGCGACTGGATTCTGTGCCAGGTGACGAGTAAGCCCTACGGCGACACCCGGGCAATCAAACTTGAGGGTACCGGCTTCGCCACTGGGTCGCTGCGAGTCACGAGCTATGCCCGTCCTGGCAAACTCTTCACCGCCAATCGGGATCTCATTGTGACGGAGGTTGCCACACTGAAGTCGCAATTGTTGAAGCGAGTCGTCAATGCCGTGGTGGACCTCCTTCGCGCTGGCGGCTCGTAATGATGCTGGCAGGTCGGAGGCAGGCCATGCCTAACCAGGCGATGGAGACCGACGCCAGAAGACGGCGCGGCTCATCGCCAAGTCGTTGGGCGACCTAAGACCGGAGTCGAGAGACATGAACCCGAGAGCCGCCGCCGAACACAGAAGGCCCGCACTCGATCAGAAGTCGCCCGCTCTTACGTACGGGTGGCTCCAGAGCGTTACCTGAAGGAGGCAGGACTTGACCCACGCGGCGTACATCTTCTCGACGTCCTCCGCCGAGTGGCCCTTCTTGGCCAGGAAGGGCTTCAGGGTGAACGTCACCGGGAAGACGAGAAGGAAGAGATCGCGAAACGGCACGTGGTCGGTCGAGGCTGCGCCGTCGGTGCGATTCTTCTTGGTGCGATGGTGGCGGAGGCCGATCTCGTGCTGGTAGTCGAGCCACCGCTGGTCGTACTCGGCTCGGGCCGTGTCGAGGATCCACTGGCCGAATCGCTTGCGGACCGCGCCCAGGTAGTCGGCGAGCGGCTTGCCGTCGCTCCGGGCGGTGAAGGAGGAGAGCAGATGAGGGTTCGATCCGACGAACCCGTACCAGACGTCGAGGATGGCCTCGACTTGGTCCTTCAGCACGTCGTGCGAGAGGCGCAAGTACGTGACGTCGTCGTCGCCGAACAGGACGCTCTTCTTCATCAGATCGAAGTCGGCGGCCGTCACGGGGGAGCGCGGCACCACGCCGGTACCGTAGGTATAGCCGGGAATAGGCGTCGTTTCTCTCATGGGTCTGCTCCTTTCGTCTGCTCCGGTTCGGGGCGCTCGGGCACGATCCATCGGCCGGAATGCTACGCGACCAGCAGGGTCGTGTCAGGAAGGCACTTTTCGGTAAGGTAGTTACGTCATGGTTCAGAACGACGGTTCGCTCCATGCAACACCCGAGTCGGGGGATGGCGGCTCAATCCCCGTCGCCTCCATGGTCGAGAGTATCGTCGGGTGCAAATGGTCGGTGCGCCTACTGCAGCTGTGCGCCGACGGTCACGCGCGGCCGAGTGAGTTTCTTCGGACCTGCACCGGGTTGTCGGCGAAGGTGATGAATGAACGGCTGCGCAAGATGATCCGCTTCGGCATCGTCCGTCGCACCGTGTTCGGCGACAAGCCGCCCGTCGAAGTCGAGTACCGCCTGACCCCCTTCGGTCGTCGCTTCCTGGGCATCATCGAGGAAGTCCGGAAGCTGCAGGACGCCCTTGACCGTGGGGTCATCTCGCAGAACGCGACGGCCCCGAAGGAGGCGAAGCAGCGCGGTCGCCTAACCAGCCGATGAAGCCGACGGTCGCCTTCGGCGCCCGCGGCTTATCGGCAAGGCGTTATCCCGACCGGGGAGTAGATGAGTCTCTCTAGCTATGGGGTCGGTGGGCATGCTTGATCCAGCTTGTGTGGGTGCCCTGATCCGAAACCATGAAGGCCGCGTCTTCGTCCACCGTCGCACGAACTCACGCCGCATCGCGCCCGGGATCTGGGACATTGTCGGGGGCCACATCCGGCCAGGCGAGACTGTCGAGGAGGCCCTCGCCCGGGAGATCCGGGAAGAGACCGGCTGGGAGTTGCGACGCATCCTTGCCCAGATCGCCGACTGGGAATGGGAGCACGACGGCGTGGTTCGCCGCGAACTCGACTTCGTCGTCGAAGTCGATGGCGACCTCGCTGTGCCACGACTGGAACACGGGAAGCACGACGCCTACGCTTGGGTGGGTTCGGAAAACCTCGAGCTCATGATGGAAGGGCGAATCGATGGGGATCACACATTGTGCGACTTCGTGGCGCGGGCGACGCGCTTCGGTTCGCCAGGTCTGTCGGAGTCGAGAGGGTCGGCTGTTGGCGATGAACAAGCGGGATAACTGCGTTCGAGGTCGCGTTCATGCAGGAGATGATCATCCACCACCAGATGGCCGTGGAAATGGCCAGATTGGCCCAGGAGCGCGCCAAGCGCGCCGAGTTGAAGACCATGGCCGAGAGCATTATCGCGGAGCAGGGCAACGAGATCGCCCAGATGACGGCCTGGTTGAGGGACTGGCATGGTGCCCAACCCAAGCCGATGGACCATGCGGTGATGCAGGAGATGGACCGGGAGATGGCCGCCCTGAGGGGGGCCGGTGGTGAGGAGTTCGACCGCAGGTTCGCCGAGGCCATGATCGAGCACCACCAGGCCGCTGTCGACATGGCCCGGCTGGTCGGGGAGCGCGCGGAGCGGCAGGAACTCAAGACCCTGGCCCAGGCGATCATCGACGCCCAGAGCCGCGAGATCGAGCAGATGCGCCAGTGGCTGCAAGCGTGGGGGCCGCCAGCAGTTGCGGCCCAGCAGCCTCCGACACGCCGAGCGCCGTGGATCTGGTTGGCAGTCGCGGCGGGGGGCGTGATTGTGCTTGCGGCATGGCTGCGGCGGCGCAGGGCGTCAGCCCCCAGGCCGGAATGAGCCAGGAGACGGCCGTGCCTGGGGGCCTCGCATCGGCCCGCTGGGATAGTCAAGTCCGCCACCTCGCCGTGGCCGTTACGGCTCTGGTGGGCGTCTATCTGTTCAGACTGGCGCGCGGCGGGTGGGATCCGATGCACGCCTGGAACCGGGCGTTTGCGGACGTGAGCTTCCTGCTCCTGGCGGTCACCATGGCCCTTGGTCCCCTCGCCCGGCTCTCGCCGCCTGCCGGTCGGTCGCTACCCTGGCGGCGCGAAACGGGGATCTGGACGGTTGTGCTTGCCGCGGCCCACACCTACATTGTCCTCGACGGTTGGGTTCAATGGGATCTGCGGCAGCTCCTCGGCTTTGTCCTCCATCCAGACCTCGGCCGGTACGTGATGCTACAGCAGGGTTTCGGCCTCGCCAACCTCATCGGGCTCTTCGCCCTGGCCTACGGGCTGGTGATCGGCCTGACCTCGAACACGTTCAGCCAGCAGATCCTGGGAGGCCCCGCCTGGAAGTGGCTCCAGCAGGGTTCCTATGTGCTGTGGGCGCTGGTCGTCGCACACACCGCCTACTTCCTCTACCTGCACTTCCTGAGTTTTCACCGGCCTCTGCCGCCGGGGAACTGGTTTCGCGTGCCTTTCGCGGCCATCGTGATTGGTGTGGTTAGCCTTCAGGTCGCAGCGTATCTTGCCACGTAGCGCCGTCAACGTCCAGCCAGCGCCCGGCACAGGCTCAGAACAGCGGAGGAGCGAGGACGAGTGGAGTCCAGATCTAGAGTGCACACTGTTGGCTGAGCGTCATACAAGTCCGCACCGGGGGTGTACAGATGAAGTCACGAACATTGCTGGGCCTGGCCATTGCGGTCGCCATGGGTACAGGTACCCTGGCCTACGTCAACCAGACGCTCGCACAGCCGGTCGCGCAGACGCCCATGGGCCCGGGGGGTCAGATGATGGGTCAGGGCCAGCAGATGCCCATGGGGCAGATGATGAGGCAGATGCAGCAGCAGATGGACGCGATGTCCTCAAACCTTCGGGCCATGCGTGCCCGGCTCGATAGGATCAACCCGGGCCTACTCACGCCCGCGGAGCGCGAGATGTACGAGTACCTCAAGCTGCTGCAGTCCCACATGGAGACCATGCAGATGTGGGCCGGCAACGCCCAGGGTATCATGCGGCAGATGCCGGCACCGAGGAGATAGCTCGCGCCCGGATTCACGATCAATTCACAGGATGTTCACGACGGCTGCATCGTCATCTGCCACGATGTTAGGTGAAAGATGCGGAACGGGGGAACTCCCCAGGAGGGACCGGCCATGATGGGTGGATTCGGCGGGATCGGAATGGTGCTGTGGATCGGGCTGATCATCGCCGCGATCTGGTGGATCGCTCAGGCGGCGACGAATCAGAGGGCATCGAGCCCCAGAGTGCCTGAAGCGCAGACGCCTCGCAACGTGCTGGACGAGCGCCTGGCGCGCGGTGAGGTGACGATCGAGCAGCATCGCGAGTTGAAGAAGGCGCTTGAATAGTCGAGCGGAATCCCAGGAGGACACGAACATGCAGCGAACGGTTCTTGCAGGTCTTCTACTGGTCGTCGTGGGCATCGCCGGACTCACCGTCTTCGGTAGCAGCAGTGCGGCGTCGCCTTGGCAGGGCACCGGTATTGCGCCTCAACGTGGCCCATGGGGATGGATGCCTGGCTGGGGTTCCATGCCGGGGCATATGGGAGGCGGCATGGGGAACCACATGGGCTGGTGGGCACAGGGCGCGCCGTCGGGCGCAGCGCCCGCCCCGCTGGCCGGCGCCCCGACGATTGAGGTGACCGGGTTGGACTTCAGGTTCCAGCCGGCGCAGCTCAGGATCAAGGCCGGTCAGCCGGTCAACATCGCCCTTGCTAACCGGGGGGCGATCATTCACGACATCACTGTCTCGGCGCTGCAGTTCTCCCTGCCGGCACAACCCGGCCAGCGCGCGGTCGCCGGTCTGACGGCCACACGCCCCGGGACCTACGAGTTCTACTGCAGCGTCCCCGGCCATCGCGAGGCCGGCATGGTCGGCCGCCTGGTCGTGGCACCGTAGCAAGCCGAGTGAAGCAGCGTATTGAGGCGGTTCTCAACCGCCTGATTGTCAGCCGATTGTGGCCGTGGCCATCACGGGCGGTCATGATCGGCTTTCTACTGGTGCTCACCTACTTCTCGTTGTTCGGACCCCGCGATCCACGTCTCAACCTCGCCACGGTCTTCAGTTGGATCGTCTGGTGGCCGCTGCTGGCGGTCAGCTACTTTCTGTTTGGCCGGATCTGGTGCGCGGTCTGCCCCATGGGCGCGCTCGCCGACCTGACGCAGCGCTTCAGCCTCAACCTCAAGGCGCCCCGGCTGTTCAAGCGGCGGGGGTTCGTCGCAGGCATCATGCTCGTGGCTATCCTCTACCAAGCGTGGATCGAAGAGGTCACCCGAGCGTCGGTCTCGCCCTTGGTCACGGGGTTCATCTTGTGGGGCTTCACCGCCGGCGCGGTCGTCGGCGCCCTGCTGTTCGAGCGCTGGACCTGGTGCCGGCATCTCTGCCCGCTGGGCGCCTGGACCGGCGTGTTCGCCATGGGCTCGGTCATGGAGATCCGCGCCAACCAGGGCAATTGCGTCGACCACAAGTGCACCAGCATCTACTGTTACTTCGGGCGCGAGGAATTGAAAGGATGTCCCTTCCACCACACCCCCAAGACGATGGATACCAACCGCTACTGCTCGATGTGCGGGAACTGCCTGAAGGCGTGTCCGCACGGCTCGTTGCGGCTCGAGATCCGCAACCCCATCAAAGAGTTCGTGACCCAGAAGAAGGAGATGCCCGAGAACGCCCTGATCGCGGTTGCGGCGCTTGGGGTGGTGGCGTTTCAGGCGTTCGTGATGACCGAACCCTGGGCGGCGCTGCGTGACGCCGTCGCGGGGTCGGCCATCCTCTCCAATGACGCGGTGTTCTACGGCAGCCTGCTGATCGGCTTCGTCGGCCTAGCCGTCGGGCTCTTCCTGGCGGCCTCGCGGGTGTTCAGCCGCGTGACCGGCGCCTCGTACGAAACCCAGGTGCGCCGCTTCGGCTTCGCCTTCCTGCCCCTGACGCTGTTTGCCCACATCGGGCACAACCTCGGGCACCTGCTGGGCGGGTACCGGTTTGTCCCGGCCGCCGTGGCAGCGTCCTTCGGCGCATCCGTCCAGGTTCCCCAGGGAAGTGATATGCTCGGGCTGATGGTGTGGCGCATCTTGCAGTTCGGCCTGCTGGCCGCGGGCGTGGCCCTGTCGGTCTGGGCGCTGCGCCGTCTCTGCGCCGCCACCCCCACCGCCTGCGCGCCGGGCCGGCGGGCGCTGCCCTTTGCCCTGTTGACGGCGCTCTATGCCGTTGTGCTCGCCTTGATCCTGAGCCTTCCGATGGCGTCCCGCCTGTAGGAGGAATCCATGAGCGCGAGACGGCGTCTGCGGGTCGGCATCACAATCGGGATCGCGCTGCTCCTTGTGGCGATCACGGCCGGCTACGGCCTGTGGGTGATGCGCGCCGCATCAACAGGCCACCTGATGGACCCGGCGCACATGGAGGATCCGGCGCATCCGCGGATGGACGCTGCGATGGACCATACGATGATGGGTCCTTCCTCCTCCCGGGGAATCCTCGGCGGATATCTCGGCGCGGTCACCGCGGTAATGGGTCTGGCCTTCGTCGTGCTGGTGGCACTCCTGGCGTGGCTGCTCATCCACGAGAGGCCCGGCCGGCCCGAACAGGCGCTCTGCCCGGTCTGCGGCGCCACCACCGAGACCGACTGGACGGCCTGCGCCTACTGCGGCTCGGCGCTCACACGAGTGGGAATGCCGATCATGAAAGGAGGAAGGTGATGCCATACAGGGTCGTGGTGCTCGGCGGGAGCTTTGCCGGACTGACGGCAGCCTTTGACCTGAAGCGAATCCTCAAGGACGAGGTCGACGTGACCGTCGTCTCACGGGCCGACAAGTTCTGGTTCATCCCGTCGCTGATCTGGGTCCCCTTCGGCCGGCGGAGGGCCGAGCACATCTCCTTCGACCTGCGGCCGGCGCTGGAACCGAAGGGTATCCGCTTCTACCATGAGGCGGCGACGCGGATACTCCCTGATGAGAACCGCGTCGAAACCGAGAATCGCGTTTTGGACTATGACTACCTGATCATCGCCACCGGTCCCGCCTACAACTTCAATCTCATCCCGGGATTGGGCCCACGGGACGGCCACACCCAATCGGTGTGCAACATCCATGAGGCGCTGGAGGCCCAGCAGGCGTGGCAGACCTTCCTGAAGGACCCAGGGCCGATCGTGGTGGGAGCGACCCAGCTCGCCAGTTGCTTCGGCGCCGCCTACGAGGTGGTCTTCAATGTCGAGCACGCGCTGCGGAAGGCGAAGATCCGGAAGAAGGTTCCCTCGATCACCTACATCACCGCGGAACCGTTCCTCACTCACTTCGGCATCGGCGGGATGCTGGGCGCCAAGCCGATGGTCAACGCGTTCTTCAAGCTGCGCGGGCTCTCCGCCGTGACGAACGCCGTGATTGAGGAGGTGCAGCCAGGCAAGGTCGTCCTCGAAGACGGCAGGGAGTTCCCGTTCGGGTTTGGGATCATCATCCCGCCTTTCCTGGGCGCTGACGTGGTGCGGAACTCCGAGGGGATCGGCAACGAGAGGGGCTTCGTAGAAGTTGACGACTGCTACCGGCACAAGACCTATCGGAACATCTTCGCCGCGGGCGTGGCCGCGGTGGTGCCCAGTCCAGGACCCACCCCGGTCCCGGTGGGTGTGCCGAAGACGGGCTACATGTCCGAGGTCATGGCGCGCTACGCGGTGAAGAACATAGTCGCCGACATCAAGAAGACGGCGCCAAAGCCGAAGCCGTTCGAGAGCATCACGCCGCTGTGCATCATGGATGCCGGTGACATGGAAGTGTTGATCGTCGGGACGAACATGTTTCCCCCGCGCCGGTTCAGCGCGCTGATTCCCAACCCCTTCGGGGACTGGTCCAAGGTGCTGTTCGAGAAGTTCTACCTCTGGAAGATGCGCACTGGGAGGACCTACCTGCCGTAGTGCCGCGAGCGGGCGGCCGGCGGCCAGTTGAGCCTTCTATCATGAGGGTACTCAATCGACGCCCTCTGACCTTTCAGGACCGCCTGATCGTTGCGGCGAACGGCCCCGCGGGCCGGCGGGCGCGGATCCTCGGCGGCGCGCTGGCAGTTCTGGCCGCGCTCCGTCTTCGGGGGTGGGCCGGCGTTGCGCTGGCCCTTGCGGGTGCGCTTGCCGCGATGCCCGCGTTGTGGGGCTTCTGCGTCTGAGAGTTCTTCCACCGGAGCCGGTCGGCTCCGGATCGAGGCCCCTGTGACGAACCCTGAACCTGTCGCGGTCACCCGCGCGCGCTATGAGCGCCTCGCGCCCGTGTACGATTTCCTGGAGTGGTTGCCCGAGCGCACCCGGTTTGGCCGGTGGCGGGCGCGTCTGTGGCGCAGCGTGCCGCCTGGCCGCGTGCTCGAAGTGGGCGTAGGGACGGGGAAGAACATGCCCTACTATCCGCCGGGCACCATCGTGACGGCTGTGGACATCAGCCCGAAAATGCTCGCGCGGGCGGCCAGACGCGCCACCCGTCTGGGGCGCGACGTCCATCTCCACCTCATGGACGCGCAGACCCTGGCATTTCCCGACGCCGCCTTCGACGCCGCAGCGGCGACCTTCGTCTTCTGTTCGGTGCCCGACCCGGTGCTCGGCCTGCGCGAACTTCGACGGGTGGTGCGGCCCGGCGGCCGCGTCCACCTTCTCGAGCACATGCGCGCCGACCACCCGATCCTGGGCCCAGTGATGGACTGGCTTGATCCGGTCGCTGTGCGGCTCATGGGTCCGCACATCAATCGCCGCACGGTGGCCAACGTGACGGCAGCCGGGCTGGACATCGAGACCGTCGAGGACCTGACGTCCTTCGGAATCGTCCGGCTGATCACCGCACGGGTATGAAGATCCTCATCGTCGAGGATGAGGAGACGATGGTGACCTCCCTGCGGGCGTTCTTGTCGCGAGAAGGCTACCAGGTCGTGGCGGCCAGAGACGGTCTGGAGGGCGTGGAGGCGGTGCGCACGATGGGGCCGGATCTCGTCTTGTTGTACGAGCGGGCGGCGACGAATGCAGAATCCGCGTGGCGCTGCTGGGATCTCGGCAGGCGCACTTTGCGGCGGTGACGACCGGACGTGCGCAGGATCCGCGTCTCATCCTGGAGACCGAGGGCTCGAGAAGGACGTGGAGGGCCGGACGGAGATCGAACTGATCTACGTGCTCACCCCGTCTGCGTGGCGGAAGGGGGATGCTACGGAGGTCGGCCGGGCGCTGGCGCGCCATGCGCTCGAGACCATGGGGCTGACGCCGTCGGACGTCCTGGCGGAACCTTGCGGAATGTGTATGTGATTGAGGCGGGGGAGCAGGCCCCGCCCGTCGCGCGGAAGATTTCGCCCTCAGGAGGCTGACATGCTCGTACGAGAGCGCATGACCCGCAATCCCATCACGATCCGGCGCGACACCTCGGTGACGGCCGCGCTGCGTCTGATGCGCGAGCGGCGCGTGCGGAGGCTGCCAGTCGTCGATCGTCGAGACCGGCTCGTGGGGATCGTGTCCGAGAAGGACCTGCTCAACGCCTCGCCCTCGCCCGCGACGTCGCTGAGCATCTGGGAGATCCACGACCTGCTCGCCAGGCTCAAGGTCGAAGCGGTCATGACGCGCGACGTCGTCACGGTGTCCGAGGACGAGCCCGTCGAGGACGCGGCGCGGATCATGATCGACCGGAAGATTGGCGGCCTGCCCGTGATGCAAGGCGAGGCGCTGGTCGGGATCATCACTGAGACCGACCTCTTCAAGGCGTTCTTGGAGCTCCTGGGAGGCCGCAGATCGGGCGTGCGCGTCACGGCCCACACGTCCGGGGCCAAGGGGACGGTCAGCAGGATCTCCAGCGCGGTGTTCAATGCCGGCGGGGACATCGTCGGACTTGGATTTGTCGAGGTGACAGGCAGGCCTTCGGAGCCTACCTGGGAGATGACACTCAAGGCGCAGGACGTTTCGGCTGAGAGCCTCGTGAGGGCTCTCGACCCCGTGGTGCGTGAGATCCTTGACGTGCGCCAGATCTGAGAGCGCGACCGGAGGGCTGTCACCCCCGAATCCACCTCCATGCGAAGCGAGAACCCGGCCAGGCCCCGGCAGGATTCTCGCCAGCCATCGTGTACTGTACCCCCAATGCTCTGACGTCGGACGTGAGGACCAGGGATGCCGGTCTCCTGCGGGCGCTACATCGACGCGCTGTGGTGCAACTGGGAACGCTCCAACGCTTGGGTCTGGCTGCGAGGGTCCGGGTGGCGCAAGCTCGACGATCGCAACGACGACGCCACCACGAACCTGTTGGCCCTCGCCGCCGAGGCCAAAGCGCGGGGATGGGCGGTCTCGGTCCACGAGGAGCAGCGGGGCGGCCGCTGGTACATCACGGAGATCTACGACTTCCCAACCGGCACGGTCGGCCCCACCTACAACGTCAGCTTCAGCGTCTCCGAGTGCATCTACGGATGGACGGCGGCCTACCAGCAGCGCGGCACGACCATCACCGTGCGCATCCGGCTGGCGGCCGACGCCGGGATCTCGGCGGAGACGATGGCGACCCTCCGCACCCGCTGGAAGAACGGCATCGAGGACAAGTGGAGCAGCCGCTTCGGCTGCTGTCTCTCCCCGGGCTGCATCGGCCGCTGCCGCCTCAACTTCGTGGTGGAGTGGGTCACCTCGGGGGAGCACCATGCGGTTCGGGTGCGTCAGGGGCCGGCCCGGAGTAACATGACCACGTGGGATACCGACGACACCGGCGATGTGGCGTCCCATGAGTTCGGCCACATGCTGGGGCATCCCGACGAGTACACCGACAGCAACTGTCCCTCGCGGAGCCCGGTAAACACCGGCACCGTGATGGACGACAACACGGAGGTGGTCGAGCGGTTGGTCCGGCCTTTCTGTGACCGGCTCGGTCAGAGCACGTACACGGTGTGAGGGAGCCATGGCTGAGGAGATCACCAAGCAGAGTCCAGGGGGTGTTCCCGCCGCGCCGGGAGGGCTGGCGGCCCGTATCGGACCGGCCGGTGTGGCGCCCGACGACCCATCGGGGATTCGGATCAGGCTCGAGGTGGCCGGCGGCCACGCCGATGAGCGGTACGAGTTTCGCTTCGAGGCGGATGGCTCGGGGAGCACAGCCCTCCACGTGGTCGACCGCATCCGGAAGGTCGAGAAGCGCAGGCGCGAGGGCAGGCTCGCCAAGGCCGACGTCGCCCGCATCGTGAAGAGCCTGGACGCCGCCCGCCTCGCCCAGGCGGCCCGGGTCGCGCAGCCGATCCCGCCGGACAGCGTGGTCGGACGGCTGACCATCACCGCAGGCGGCGAGGAACTCTCCGTGGTCTTCATGGCGGATCGGGAGCAGGCCGAGGCGGCGGGTGTCCGGCTCGACCCGGCGGTGGCCGAATCGGTCGAGGAGATCTACCGGCTGGCGGGTCGTCAGCTCGCCGTCAAAGACATCAGGCCCTGAGAGGAGGGAGTCACCATGCCGTGGCTCAACAACAAGAAGGTGCAGGCCCTGTGGGCGAACTGGGAGGACTCCAACGTGTGGGGGTGGATCGACGGCTCCTGGCGCAAGTTCCACGACGCCAACGACGACGCCACGACGAACTTCGCCATCCTCGCCGCCCACGCCAAGGGACACAATCGTGATGTCAACGTCTTCGTGGATGGCAACCGGGTCAGGGAGATGTACGTGTGGTGAAGCGCGCGCCGCGGCGAAAGGGCCCACGCCGGCCCCCGGTGATCGACGCGCCGACGCCCGCCGGTGGACCTGCGGCCACAGGTGCCCCGGTCCCGCTGTCCGAAGACGAGGTCGCGGCGTTGACCCGCGGCCAGATGCCCGAAGAGCGCATCGCGCGCATCCTCGATGCCAGACCGGTGCCGGTGGGCCCTCCGGGCAAGGCCCGGGAGACGAAGCGGGCGCCCGTGGACCTCACGCCGGCCGAGCTGACCGCTCTTGCCGCCGGAGAAGTCTCTGACAGACTTCGGGCGCGGCTCGACAAGGCCGCCGCTGGCCGTCTAAAGGTTGTGAAGCGCACAGCAGCCACACCCCGCCTCAGGCCGCCGGAGTCCCGATAGCCGCGGGCGCTGATCGCGCTTCTCTCCACACACGCTAGGACCGATGAGCAATCAGCACTGTGTGTCGAGGAGGAAGTCATGACCGACGCCAGAGAGCAGGGCAACGGAGAACCACCCAGAGAAGTTGCGACGCTGGCCGGCGGGTGCTTCTGGTGCCTGGAGGCCGTGTATGACCAGCTCCGGGGGGTCGAGGATGTGGTCTCCGGCTACTCCGGCGGCACCGTGCCGAACCCGACCTACGAGCAGGTTTGCACCGGGACCACGGGCCACGCCGAGGTCGTACAGGTGACGTTCGATCCCGCCGTCATCGCGTACCGGGATCTCCTCGACGTGTTCTTCACGATCCACGATCCGACCACGCTGAACCGCCAGGGCGGTGATGTCGGCACTCAGTACCGATCGGCGATCTTCTATCACACGTCCGAGCAGAAGGCGACGGCCGAACAGGTCGTCAAGGAACTTACGGACGCGAAGGTCTGGGCTGATCCGATCGTCACCGAGATCACACCCTTCCGGGCGTTCTACCCGGCGGAGATGTACCACCAGGAGTACTTCGCGCGGAATCCCAACCAGCCGTACTGCAACGCGGTGGTCGCCCCCAAGGTCGCGAAGTTCCGGAAGCAGCACCTGGCCAGGCTGAAGGATGTGGCAGCGCCCCGGGCGTAATCGCCGTGCCCCAGAAAGCCTTTCAGGACTACTACCCCGACGACCTGAGCCACTGCTACGGCTGCGGGCGCCTCAACGAGCACGGGCTGCAGCTCAAGAGCTTCTGGGACGGTGAGGAGACCGTCGCGATCTTCGAGCCGCGACCGTACCACACCGCCATTCCGGGATATGTCTACGGCGGCCTGATCGCCTCGCTCATCGACTGCCACGGCACCGGGACGGCGTCGGCCGCGGCCTACCGGCAGGCGGGGCGTGAGATGGGTACCGACCCGCCGCTGCGGTTCGTGACCGCGGCGCTGCGCGTCGACTACCTGCGACCGACCCCGATGGGAGTCCCGCTCGAAGTGCGCGGCCGCGTCACGGAGATCAGCGGCCGCAAGGTGGTCGTGTCTGCAACGGTGTCGGCCGGAGGCCAGGTCTGCGCGCGCGGCGAAGTGGTCGCAGTGCAGATGCCCGACCACCTGATGCCTCGATAGGTGTCCCCGAGCCCGATGCGACTCCGGATCCCGAGTCCGGCGGTGGTCTCGTCGGACCGATGTCGCGCCATGCTGGCGGATGACGAGCGCAGACGCTGGCGTGGCAGGTTCACGTGGAGGTGGTCGGCAGGAAGTCTCCGATTGGCAGGTAAAGACACCCTGACCTGATGCGATCTCCAGGGAGGTGGGTGCGGTGGTCTCCGCAGTAGTACTGCTCAAGGCCAGTCCCGGGCATGCCCGCAGGGCCGCGATTGCCATCCGGAAGATCAAGGGCGTCCGCGAGGTCCACGTCGTCACCGGACCCTATGACATCATCTGCATGACCGAGGCGGGTGACATGGCCGCCCTGGGCGACACGGTGATCACGAGGATCCAGCGCACGCCCGGCGTTACCGATTCGCTGACCTGCCTGGTCGTGTAGGCCTCCGCTCGCAGCCGAAGCATTGATGCGGGAGCACGTCCGCATGGCGAAGGAGCACCTGCTGGCCATGATCCGCGGCGACGCGCCGTGACCGCGACGGCTGATCCGTCCGAACCGGTGTTGCGCACAGGGGACATCCCGGCGCCGCGCCGGCTCCGCAACCGGCTGCACGGGCCGGGTCTCCTCGTGGTCCCCGGTGTCTTCGACGGCCTGTCCGCCCGCGTGGCCGCGGCCGCCGGTTTCGACGCCCTCTACGCGAGCGGCGGCGCCATCGCCCGCAGCGCGGGAGTGCCGGACATCGGCCTGCTGAGCTTCACGGAGATCCTGCCGCGGCTTCGCGAAATCGTCGACGCAGCCGACGTCCCGGTCATTGCCGACGCGGATACCGGCTATGGTAACGCGCTGAATGTCATCCGCACCGTCCGCGAGTATGAGCGGCTGGGCGTCGCGGGACTGCATCTGGAGGACCAGGTCCACCCCAAGAAGTGCGGACACTATGCCGGGAAGGAGCTCGTCGGGGCCGACGAGATGATTGGCAAGCTTCGCGCGGCGCAGGACGCCCGCCGCGACCCTGACCTGGTGATCATCGCTCGGACCGACGCCCGCGGGGTCGAGGGTCTAGAAGCTGCCATCTGGCGTGGCAACCTGTACGCTGAAGCCGGCGCCGACATGATCTTCGTCGAGGCGCCGGAATCAGAGGACGAGCTGCGCATCATCGCGCGCGAGGTGCGCGCCCCACTGCTGATCAACATGTTTCAGGGCGGTTTGACGCCGCTTGTGCCCCCGGACGCGCTGGAAGCGATGGGCTATCGCGTGATGATCGTTCCGTCAGACCTCCAGCGGGCGGCGATCCGCGCCATGCAGGAGGCGGCCGCGGCCATTCGTGACACCGGGACCGCGGCTGGGATGGGCGACCGGCTCGCTGGCTTCACGGAGCGCGACGCGCTGGTGGGCCTGGCGCGATGGCAGGAGAGGGAGCAGCGATACCGATGACGCTGGCGGAGCGACTTGCGCGCTACGCGCACCGCCTGGAGGATGACGCCCTCGGTCCGAACGTGACCCGCGAGGCGACGCGCCGGATCATCGACGCGCTGGCCTGCGCCCTCGGGGCGGCATATGAGCCGGCGCTTGTCTCGGCGCGGCGGGCCATGCGCCAGCTCGCGCCCGTGGGAACATCCACCGTTCTGGCCACGGGAGAGCGCACGGCCCCGGATCTTGCGGCGTTCGTCAACGGGTACATGGTGCGCTACCTCGACTACAACGACACCTATCTGTCCAAAGAAGCCTGTCACCCGTCCGACAACCTCTCGGCCCTGCTGGCCGTGGCCGAAGACCAGGGTCGCTCCGGACGGGACCTGGTCGTGGCCCTGGTGGCGGCCTACGAGATCCTGTGCCGCCTGGCCGACGCCAGCAGCATCCGGGACCGCGGCTGGGATCACGTCACGTATGGAACCGTCGCAGTCGCCGCGGCCGCGGCGCGGCTGCTCGGCTGCTCTCCCGGCGGCATCGCGCAGGCGATCAACATCGCCGCGGCCACGGGCGTCAACCTGCGCCAGACGCGTGTGGGCGAGCTGTCGATGTGGAAGGGCGCGGCCTACGGGGGGGCTGCCCGCAACGGGGTCTTCGCCGCGTACCTGGCCCGCTGCGGTTTCACCGGCCCGTCGCCCATCTTCGAAGGCACCCGCGGCTTCATGGCCCAGGTCTCGGGCCCGCTGGCGATTCCCCGCATGGCCGGTGAGCGACCGCCGGAGCAGGGCAACGAGCACCCGGGGCGCTGGGAGAACGAAGGCGGACCACCCTTCGAAGACGACCCCGGCCGGTTCAAGATCCTGGACACCGACATCAAGTTCTGGCCCGCGGAGTACCATTCGCAGGCGGCCATCGCGGCCGCGCTCGACCTGCGGCGCGACGGCGTGCGACCTGAGCACATCGACCGGATCGTGATCAAGACGTTCAAGGTGGCGGTCGAGATCATCGGTGGGGAACCCGAGAAGTGGGCGCCGGCCACACGGGAGACCGCGGACCACAGCATGCCCTACTTGGTCGCGGCGGCGCTGCTCGACGGCGAGGTCAGCGAGCGGCAATTCACGGTTGAGCGTATTGCCCGGGACGACATCCGGCGCCTGATGGCCCGTAGCCAGGTGGTCGAGCAGGCGGATCTGACCGCGCTCTACCCCGCCGGGATCCCTACTGTCGTCGAGGTCACCGAGGCCGGCGGCCGCGTCCACAGCCGCCGGGTCGACCACCCTCCGGGGCACAGCCGCAATCCCCTGACGGACTCACAGATCAGCGAGAAGTTCACCCGCATGGCGACGCCGGTGCTGGAATCGAGGACCGCCGAGGCGCTCGAGGCGCTGTGGGCGTTTGAGACCTGCGAGAGCGTTGCCGGGTTGCTCCCCGTGCTCGTCGGCGCTCGGCGCGAGGCGTAGTCAGGTGACGATGGCAAGGCGGCAGAGACAGACCGCGCGTGCACTCCAACTCTGTACCCGTGGGGTGATGAGATGAGATACCTCGTGCTGGCAGTAGCGGCACTGGTCGTGCTCGCCGGGATCTTCCCCGGGCATGCGGCGCCGGCATATCCATCGAAGGCGCTTGACCTGATCGCGCCGGCAGGTGCCGGCGGTGGATGGGACCTGACCGCGCGTATGACTGCCAAGGCGCTCGCCGAGGAGAAGCTCGTGACCGTACCCATCACCGTGACCAACATGCCGGGCGGCAGCGGCGCCACGGCGATCGTCCACATGGCGACACGGCGCAAGGGCGACGCGCACGTCATGGCCATCATGGGCTCGGCCCTCACCGGTACCCTGGCCCGGAAGGTCGTGCCGTACACCTACAAGGACGTCACGCCCATCATGGCCATCACCGGCGACTATAACGTCATCGTCGTGCGGAAGGACTCGACCTTCAACAATCTCCGCACCCTGGTCGATGTCTTCAAGCGCGATCCGGGACTGATCACGGTCGCCGGCGGATCGGCGCCCGGCAGCCTTGACCATCTGGCCTTCGTGACCATGGCCAAGCAGCAAGGGGTGGACGCGACCAGAGTGCGGTACGTACCGTTCGGCGACGGCGCCGGGGCCATGGCCTCAGTCCTTGGCGGGCAAACCACGGTGCTCTCCACCAGCCTTTCTGAGGCCCTGCCCAACATCGAGTCCGGTACGGTTCGGGCGCTGGCGGTGCTCTCGC
Organism: Armatimonadota bacterium; assembly: GCA_037443565.1. Taxonomy (GTDB): domain Bacteria; phylum Sysuimicrobiota; class Sysuimicrobiia; order Sysuimicrobiales; family Humicultoraceae; genus Fervidifonticultor_A. The sequence goes on from JBBIOB010000040.1 coordinate 23,451, forward strand.
CCGAGCGCCTGGGCGGCAGCCTCCGGAACGTCCCGACGGCCAAAGAGCAGGGCATCGACTTCATCTTCCTGAACTGGCGCGGTTACTACATGCCGCCGGACACCCCGGCTGAGGTCATCCGGTTTTGGGAAGAGACCATCACCAAGATGCTGAAGAGCAAGGCGTGGGCCAAGATCCTCGAGGACACGCGGTGGACGCCGTTTGTGCTCTCCGGAGATCGTCTCCGCAAGTTCCTTGACGACGACCTGACGGGGACGCAGCGGACGCTGACCGAACTGGGGTTCATCCGGTAGCCGGGGCGTCTCGTGACCGCCGAGCGCCTGGCGGCGATCGTCATCCTGCTGGGGTCGGCGCAATACATCCGCCTGGCGCGGGGCTATCACGGTCTGACGGTGGCGGACATCCTCGGGCCATCGGCCTACCCGTACATGATCGGGGGGCTGATGGCCCTGATGGCCGTGCTGCTCTTCATCCAGTCGAAGCCCGCGGAGACCGCGGGCACGTTTTGGGGGCGGCACGGCCGGCCGGCGCTGCTGGCGGCATCGATCTACGCGTACATCCGCCTCCTGGACCCGCTGGGGTTCGTCCTCTCCACCTTTGCCTTCATTCTGTTTGGCCACCTCTGGCTCGGCGAGCGGTCCTGGGGGCGCGCCGCGGGGCTGGCGCTGGGCGTCACGATCGCGCTGTGGTACCTGTTCGATCGCGTGTTTGATCTCAATCTGCCCTCGGGATTCCTCGGGTGGCCGCCGTGAGTGAGATCCTCCACAACCTCGGCTATGGGTTCACGGTCGCGCTGCAGCCGGCCAACCTGCTCTACGCCGTCATCGGAGCCTTCGTCGGATCGCTCATCGGCGTGCTGCCCGGGATCGGTCCGGTGACCGGAATCGCGCTGCTCATTCCGCTGGTCATCGGTATCAACCCCGCGTCGGCGATGATCATGCTGACCGCGGTGTTCTACGGGGCCATGTACGGCGGCTCGACGACGTCGATCCTCGTAAACGTCCCGGGAGAGGCGTCATCGGTCGCCACGACCTTTGACGGGTACCAGATGGCGCTGCGCGGCCGGGCCGGCCCGGCGCTCTCGATCGCGGCGATTGGATCCTTCATCGCGGGGACGTTCGGTGTCGCCTCCATGATGTTCTTCTCCTTGCCCCTGGCCAACTTCGCCCTGCGCTTCGGGCCGGCGGAGTACTGTGCGCTGATGATTCTCGGCCTCTCGACGGTGTCCACCCTGGCCGGGGACAACCTGGTCAAGTCGATCCTCTCTGTGCTGTTCGGGCTGATGCTGGCCACGGTGGGCACCGACCTCGTCACTGGCATCGACCGCTACACCTTCGGCATTCCCGATCTGCTGGACGGGATCGACCTGGTCACCGTGGCCGTGGGGCTCTTCGCGATCTCCGAGGTCCTGCTGGTGGTGGACCAGATCACCAGCGGCGAACGGAAGTTCGCCAAGATCGAGCGGCTGTGGCTGACGTTCAAGGACTTCCTGGACAGCTGGTGGGCCATCGTCCGCGGCACGCTGGTGGGGTTCTACGTCGGGGTGCTGCCCGGCGCCGGCGCGACCATCGCGTCCTTCCTCTCGTACAGCCTGGAGAAGCGCTTGGCCAAGGACCCGTCCACATTCGGCAAAGGTGATATCCGCGGCGTGGCAGCGCCCGAATCGGCGAACAACGCCTCGGCGGTCGGCGCGATGATCCCGATGCTGACGCTTGGGATCCCTGGGTCTTCGACGACCGCGGTCATGATGGGCGCCCTGATGATCATGAACGTGCTCCCAGGGCCGCAGCTGTTCGTACGGCATCCCGATGTCGTCTGGGGCCTGATGGCGAGCATGTACGTGAGCAACGCGATTCTGCTGCTGCTGAACCTGCCCCTCGTGGGGATCTTCGTCCAGATCCTTAAGGTCCGCGAGCGGTACCTCTACCCGATGATCATCGTCATCTGCGTCATCGGCGTGTTCGCGGCGGGCCGGAGCCCTGTGGATCTGACGCTGATGCTGCTGCTGGGGGTCCTCGGGTACTACATGCGCCGGAACGACTTCCCCGTAGGCCCGGCGATCCTGGGGCTCGTCTTGGGCGACCGGATGGAGCAGACGATGCGCCAGGCGCTGATCATCAGCAACGGCAACTGGTCGACCTTTGTGACGCGGCCCATCTCCGCGGTCATCCTGGTGTTCGCGGCGCTCTCGCTGGCGGTGCCATACATCATCGCGGCGGTCAAGCGCCGGCCGAAGGCGGCGGTCGCCGTGGACGTGTAGAGATGGGTTGACAACCCCGGGGTGGGCAGTATAATGAACGGTGGCCTGATGGGGAGGGACTGGATGCAGGAGTGTCTCACCGGATAAGCGTATAGCACGTTCTCCGATGAGCGTCCCGGAGGGGAGCAGGCTCATCCCCTCCTTATTTGTGCCCCCGGCCCCGAGCGCAACACACACGCCATCGTCGCCAGAGCTCGGCCATACCGCCTCAATGTCCCGCTGGGAGAT
>JBBIOB010000041.1:0-25098 GCA_037443565.1 Armatimonadota bacterium
TCCGCGCCCACGTGCTGCTGTGCTGGCTGGCACTGCTGCTGGTGCGGATCATCGAACGCCGCACGGAGGTGCGGTGGCCCCAGATCCGCCGGACCCTCCAGCGCATGCACCTGGGCGAGTTTGCCGGACCGGAAGGGGCAGTCTGGCAGCGGACGGAGACCACCACCGATCAACAGCGCCTCTTCACCGCGCTGCGCATCCCTGAGCCCCCGCGGATCTTCGCCATCACCCCTGTCCGAGGGCGGGCAAGGACCCTGTAGATACACGCCTGATTTCGTCAACTCGCTGAGATGGCCGTCAGGAAAGGCTTTCCGTCGGTGCGGTGCCTACCAACTGTCGAACCCCGGTACCAGTCGGCGTGCGAGTCGGTCATGGCGAGTTTCCGCCGTTGAGAGACGACGGCCCCATCGAAGCTTGGGAGTGAGCACGTGCTCGGGGAACGCGAGGGAAGCCATCGTCGTGCGTGCAGACGGTGCATGCGTCACCACCGTGGCCGTTGGCACCAGGAATGTCCTCGGCGACCGAAAGCGACCGGGGCTCTTTGAAACGCCACTCGTCTTCACCGGGGCGGTCAGCTCAGCCTACTTGAGCAGCCGACGCCGCATCAGGACAACCGGGGCCGGGAAGAGGGCGAACGTCACCACCAGGATCCAGACCAGGTCCCAGAGGTGGCGGGTCTCGATCGTCCCGAGGATCAGGGCCCGGCTCAGGCTGACCACGTGCGAGAGCGGGGTCAGCCAGGCCGCGCGGGCCACCCATGAGGGGAGCGCGTCCAGCGGGAAGAAGATGCCGCTGAACATGAACATCGGCGTGATGAACAGCGCGAAGTAGAACGGGAAGTAGTCGATGCTCGGGTTGACCGCGGTGAAGGTCATCGCGATCACCGAGAACATCAGGCCCGACAGGAAGAACAGCGGCGGGACCAGCAGCGCCAGCGGCGAGCGCACCGTGCCGAACAGCGCGATCACAGTCAGGAACGCCGTGCCGTAGAGCACGCTGCGGGTCGCACCCCAGAGGATCTCGCCGACCACAACGTCCTCGACGTTCAGCGGGGTCGTGATTGCGCCGTCGTAGGCCTTCTCGTAGTACATCTGGACGTAGGCGTTGTAGGTGCACTCGAACGTCGCGCCAAACATCGCCGCCGTCGCCACCAGACCGGTGGCGACAAACGTCAGGTAGGGCAGCCCGCCGATGCTCGTCAGGTAGGCCCCCACCCCGAACCCCATCGCGAGCAGGTAGATCACCGGCTCGAGGAAATTGACCGCGATCGACTCCGGGAAGATCCGCCGGAAGATGAAGACGTTGCGCTGCCAGAACCGCAGCGCGCCTCTGGGCGAGAAGGCCCCGGCGCGGATCATTCCCGCAGCATCCTCCCGGTCAGGCGCAGGAAGACGTCTTCGAGCGTCGCCCTCCGCAGGGTCGTGGACTCTACGGGCACGGCGTGCTCGCGGATCCGGCGCAGCACCGTCTCACCGTCGCGCGTGTAGATGAGCGCCAGGTCGCCGTGGACCTCGTGCTGCTCGGCCAGGTCTCCGGCCATCGCCGCGATCTGGGCGAGGGACCGACGGGCGTCGGCCTCGTCCGGGAATCCGCGCAGTTCGACGACCTCCCGGCCGACGTGCGTGCGGATCAGCTCCGCAGGCGAACCCGCGGTGACGATGCGGCCGTGGTCCATGATCACCAGCCGGTCGCACAGCGCGGCGGCCTCCTCCATGTAGTGGGTGGTCAGGATCTGTGTGACGCCGGTGCGCTTGAGCTGCCGGAGCTTCTCCCAGGCGAGCTGGCGCGCCTGGGGGTCGAGGCCGGTCGTGGGCTCGTCGAGGATGAGGAGGTGTGGCTCCGGCATGAGCGCCCGCGCGATCATGAGGCGCCGGCGCATGCCGCCGGAGAGCTGCTCGACCTTGTCGCGGCCGCGCTCGTCGAGCGAGACGAACTCCAGCAGCTCGTCGGCGCGGCGCCGGGCCGTCTTCCACGGGATGTCGAAGTAGCGGGCGAAGATCAGCAGGTTCTCGCGCACCGAGAGCGCGGTGTCGAGCGTGTTGTCCTGGGTGACCACACCGAGCCGCGCCTTGATCTGTCGAGGCGACAGACGCACGTCCAGGCCCAGCACCCGCAGCTCGCCGGCCGTGGGGAGCAGGACGCAGTAGATCATCTTCATCGTGGTGGTCTTGCCGGCGCCGTTAGGCCCAAGGAAGCCGAAACACTCACCGCGCTCGACCGCAAAGCTCACGCCGTCGACCGCCTGGAGCGCGCCGTAGGACTTCTCGAGGTCCTGCGCCTGCACAACCGGCAGAGGTGCGTCCGTCACTGGAGCCGTTGCACTGGAGACCGGCACAGCCTGGGTCCTTCGCTCAGCGCGTCACGGTGACCTTGCGCAGGCCCCGCGGCCGGTCCGGATTGAGGCCCCGCGCGACCGAGAGGTGATAGGCGAACAGGTGCACCGTCGGGGCCGCGGCAACCGGCGCGAGCGCCTCGGGCAGGCCCGCGTTGATCGCCAGGTCGCCCGGATCCGGACCGAACGCCAGGGTCAGCGTGGGGACCGACTTCTGGCGGAGCTGCACCCTCACGTCGATCAGGCCCGCGGTGCTCCGGCCCGGCGGCAGCAGCAGCAGCACGGTACTCTTCTTGTCGAGCGCCGCGATGGGGCCATGCAGCAGCTCGGCCGCGGACATCGACTCCGCCGCGGCGTAGGCGAGCTCCTTCAGCTTCAACGCGGCCTCGTCCGCGACGCCCAGCATGTAGCCCCGGGTGGTGATCGCCCAGGGGTCGCGCTTCGCGTACTTCTTCGCCAGGGCCTTGATCGCGGGCTCCTGTGCCAACACGCCGGCGACGGCGTCCGGCAGCCGGGCCAGGCTGCGCGCGAGGTCCTTGTGCTGCCCCCAGCCGATGACCAGGGCGGCCAGCATCGCCAGCGAGGCCGTGAACGTCTTGGTGGCGGCCACGGCGCGCTCCGGCCCGGCGGCGAGCGGCAGGACGTGCGCGCTGTGCTGGCCCAGCGGCGACTCCGCGTCGTTGGTGATGGCGACGGTCAGGGCGCCCTGCTTTCGCGCAGCAGCGACGACCTCGGCTACGTCGACAGACCGACCCGACTGCGAGATGCCGATGACCGCCGCGGTCTCCCAGTTCGGCGTGCGATCATACAGTGTGGTGACCGACGGCATGGCGGTGCTGGTCGGAATGCGAAGCACGGTCTCGATGAGGTACTGGCCGTAGATCGCGGCGTTGTGCGAGGTGCCCCGCGCGGCAAAGACCACCAGCGACGGATTCCGCCGGCGCAGCGCCGCGACCACGTTACCGATGTGAACGGCCTGCTCGGCAAGCAGCCGGGCGAGCACCTGTGGCTGCTCGAGAATCTCGGCGTGCGTAACGTGGGTCTGGGCGGGCATGCCGGAGAGTACCCTTCGGTGGGAGAGGGGGGTTGACCCTCTTCCTCCCCTGCACGAGTCGGGATGGCAGGCCGATCAACTAGATGACAACGGAGTGGGCAAGCGATGGGTGGTCATGGCGCTCGCGGCACTGACGCCGCGCTCTGACTGGACATCACCCGCAGGTGCCTCCGGTCGCCCGACGAGTTCAAAGCGCCGTGCTGCACACCCTGCCCGCATGACGGGGGAACCGTTCTATTCGGGCGGCGGACCGGCCGAGGTCGTATCGCGTGCCGCCGCGATGGCCGAGGCATTCGGGATCGCGCACATCATGGTTTCGGACGCGCTCACGGGAAGCACCATCGGCGCGGCAGCGGCGCGGGGCGCGCCCGCGATCCTGGCCGAGGCCGGCGGGATGGGCCAGCTCGACGAGGAGAGCGTGGCGTTGCACCTGCGCGGGCTGCGCAACGTGCTGCGGCTGCTCGGGGTCCTCCCCGGCAGTCCGGATCCGGTACCCCCGCCGGTGCGCCTGACTCGGTTCGCCTGGCTGAGGGCCGAGCACGCCGGCTGCTGGTATCCCGCGGTGCGGGGGCGACCCCGTGGCTCAGGGGCAGCCGATCGGGGTCTCAAGGACTACTGGGGCGAGGTGCTGGCCGAACACCGGGCGCCCGCCGACGGCGTCGTGCTGTTCGTCGCGACATCGCTGGCGATCAACTCGACGGATCCTCTCGCAGGGATAGGAGCCATGTGACGGGCGCTAGAATTCTGCCACACGGGACAGGGAGGGACGCCGTGGCCATCAGTCTTCGACTGGCCGCAGTTCCCACCGACGAAGAGATCCTCGAGCTCTCGAGGCGCAATCCCGGCTACCAGTTCGAACGCACCGCCGCCGGGGAGCTCGTCGTGACGCCTGCGGGCAGCAAGGGGGGACGGCGTGACCTGCTCCTGGGTGCCCAGCTTCATCCGTTCTGTCCGGACGTGGTGTTCGAGATCGCATCACAGTCGGACACCATACCCGCTCTGCGGCGAAAGATGTACACCTACCTGGCGAACGGGGGACGGCTGGCGGTGTTGATCGATCCGCAGCGCCGGGTCGTGGAGGTCTACGCCCCCGATGCGGATCCGGTGGTCCTTGCGCGTGCCGAGCGCGTCTCTTTGGATCCAGTCCTGAGGGGATGCACGCTCGACCTGCGACCGATCTTCGAATAACGATGCACGATCTCAGAAGGCGGCCGGCCGGTCATACACCTCGGGATTCACCACGTGCGCCGGCCGTCGGCCGCCGCGCACCGCCAAGACGGCCTCGGCGCAGGACCGCTCCATCCGCGCCAGCGTCTCCGCGGTGTGTGACGCCACGTGAGGCGTGGCGACCACGTTGGGCAGGCCCGCCAGAGATAGGTCGCGAATCGGCTCGTGCTGGAACACGTCCAGCCCCGCGCCCGCTAGGCGCTGCTCCTTGAGGGCCTGAATCAGCGCGGCCTCATCCACGACCGGGCCGCGACTTGTGTTGATCAAGAACGCGGTCGGCTTCATCTTCCGCAGCGCCGCCTCGCCGATCAGGCCGCGCGTCGCCGGCATCAGCGGGACGTGCAGCGACACGAAGTCGCTCTGGGCCAGCAAGACATCGAAGTCACAGAGCGTCACGCCCAGCGCCTCGGCCGTGGCCGCATCGGGTAGCGTGTCGTACGCCAGCACCCGCATCCCGAAGCCCTGCGCGCGTTTCGCCACCGCGCGGCCGATGGCGCCGAATCCCACCAGCCCCAGCGTCTTTCCGGAGACGTCTACCGATGGGATCCGATCCCAGCCGCCCGCCTTGACCAGACGGTCGAGCTCAGGAACGCGTCGCGCGACCGTCAGCAGCAGCGCCAGCGTGTGGTCCGCGACCGCGTCGGTCAGCGCGCCGGCGGTGATCGTGACGGCGATCCCGCGCGCGGTGGCGGCGACGATGTCCACGGTGTCGTAGCCCACGCCCCGGCGCGCGATGAGCCGCAGCCGCGGCGCCGCCTCCAGCACGCGTGCCGTGATGGGCTCGACCCCGGCGATCATGGCGTCGGCGTCGGCCACCAGCGGGATCAGGTCCTGCTCGCCTAGCGTCCCACCGGGGTTGGAGGTGATCGCGCAGCCCGCATCGCGCAGCAGTCGGATCGCGTCGCCTCCGACGCGGCCGAAGTCCGGCGCAGAGATGAGCACCTGAAATGGAGCCTGAGGGGTCATGCGAGAAGGGTTCGCGAACACCGCCTCGGGCCCCCTCGCGATCCGGGATTCCATCCGATCCGCCCGGAATCCCAGTGGGGCCCTCCGCTGCAGACAGGAAATGGTCGCCGCTCCCCGGTAATTACGGAGTGGTTCGGCGGTCCGACTCATGCTCGATCCCGGCATCAACGCAGACAGGCTCCGATCGCGACTCGAACGGTTGGCGGCCGTCGGCGCCGACCCGGACCATGGACGCCAGGATCCAGGTCGGCCTCACGGCGTGAGCCGCTTCCCGTACAGCGCCGCGCACGCGGAGGCGATGCGCCTGGTGGCGGCGTGGATGGTCGAGGCGGGTCTGGAGGCCGGGTCCGACGAGTTCGGGGACCTGGTCGGTCTGCGCGCCGGCGAGGAAGGCTGGCCGGCGATCATTCTCGCATCACATCTGGACACCGTGCCACACGGCGGCATCTTCGACGGTGCGCTCGGCGTGCTGGCGGGCGTTGAGGCCGCGCAGGCGCTGCGCGAGGCGGGCTGCCGGTTGCGCCATCCCCTCGCGGTCATCGGATTCGCCGACGAGGAGGGCCACGCGTTCAACCGTGGGACCCTGGCCTCGCGGATGCTCGTCGGCGATGTGCCCCGCGAGCAGTTCCCCGCCATCAAGGGGTACGACGGCCGGACCCTGGCCGAGGTCCTGGCAGCCTTTGATCCGGGGCTGCCCCGGGCGCGATGCCCGGCGCTGGCCGGGGCCTACCTTGAGCTGCACGTCGAGCAGGGGCCGGTCCTGGCATCTTCCGGGCGCCGGGTGGCGGCGGTCACCGGCATCACCGGCATGGCCCGCACGGCCGTCACGCTCGAAGGCGAGGCCAACCACGCCGGTACCACGCCGATGGCCGCGCGGAAGGACGCCCTGGTGGCGGCCGCGGAGGTCGTCCTCGCCGTCCGCGCTGCCGCCGATGCCGCCGGTCCACCGGCTGTGGGGACCGTGGGACGTCTGACCATCGGGCCCGGCGCCACGAACATCGTGCCTGGGCGGGCCGAGCTCACCGTCGAGTTCCGCACGCCTGACGGCGACCTGCTGACGGACCTGTGCGCCCGCTGCGAAGCCGACATCGGCCGCGTCGCAGCCGAACGCGGTCTGACCTCCCAGGTGGCGCCGTGGGACCGCAAGGATCCGGTGCCGCTGGACGAAGGAATCCGGCAGGCCATCGCCGGCGCGATCGTCGCAGCGGGTTGCGAGTCCTTCGCCATGCCGAGCGGTGCGGGGCACGACGCGATGATTCTCGCGCCGCACGTGGCGGCGGGGATGATCTTCGTGGCAAGCGTGGGCGGGATCAGCCACTCACCGCGCGAGTGGACGGCGTGGGAGGACGCCGCGCTGGGCGCCGAGGTGGTGCTACGCACCGTCCTCGCGCTCGATGCCCGCGGCCCGCTGCCCGCACGGCGTCTGCCGTTGGCCTACGGCGACTGAAGCAGGACCGCCTCGCGAGACTCTTTCTGTAGCACGTGAGGGCAACGCGGGACGCTACAATGGGACTAATGCTCCAGTCGGCCTACCAGTACGCCCTCGCCAATCAGGCGGCATTCTGGCAGGCGGTCTCGGTCCACGTCCGCCTTTCGGTGCTGGCGCTGGGTATCGGCGCGGCGGTGTGCATTCCACTGGGCGTCTACGTCGCGCGCCGCCGTCCGTTCGCGCCACAGGTGCTCGCGCTGTTCAGCGGGCTGCGCGTGGTCCCCAGTCTGGCCATCTTGTTCCTGGCGGTGCCGTATCTGGGCCTGGGATTTTTCCCCGCGCTGGTGGCGTTGACGGTCTTGGCCTGTCCGCCGATCCTGATCAACACCGAGGCCGCCTTCCGCGGGGTCGATCCCGCCGTGGTGGAGGCGGCCAGGGGGATGGGGATGAGCCACCGGCAGGTGCTGTGGCGCGTCGAGGTGCCTCTGGCCACCCCGGTCGTGGTGGCGGGGGTTCGAACGTCAGCCGTGGACGTGTTTGCCAGCGCGACCCTGGCGGCGTTCATCGGCGGCGGCGGCCTGGGTGATTTCATTGCGCGCGGCTTCGCGCTCTTCGACCCGGCGATCATGCTGGTCGGCGCGATTCCCGTGGCGCTGCTGACGCTCGGCGCGGAGGTGACCCTGGCGGGCGCGCAGCGCATGCTCGAGCATCTGGTGCACACGGCATGAACAGCAAGAACAAAAGGAGGAATTCATCGTGAGGCGCGGATGGACTCGTATTCTGATGGTATTCATGATCGCGGCGCTGACCGCGGCGTGCGGCCAGCGCGCCGCCGAGCAGGTCACCGTGAAGGTGGGCTCCAAGGATTTTACCGAGGAGTTCATCCTGGGCGAGATGTACGCCCTGCTCCTTGAAGACGCCGGATTCAAAGTCGAGCGCAAGTTCAACCTGGGCGGCACACCGGTGGCCCACGAGGCGCTGGTCCGGGGCGACATCGACCTCTACCCCGAGTACACCAGCACCGGGCTCCTGACGGTGCTGAAGCAGTCGCCGATCGCGGACGCCCAGGCGGTGCTCGAGGCGGTCCGCGCGGGCTACCGCGAGCAGTTCAAGCTCGAGTGGCTCGAGCCGTCCGCGTTCAACAACACCCAGGCCCTGGCTACCACGAAGGAGGTCTCGGCGCGGTACGGGATCACGACCTATTCGGATCTCGCTGCCAAGGCGGGCGAGTTGCGCCTGGGTGGGCCGGCCGAGTTCGCCGAGCGCGAGGACGGCATCAAAGGCCTGCAGCGGGCGTACGGAGGCTTCGAGTTCAAGGAGTTTCGCCAGCTCGGGACCGGGAGCCTGCGCTACGAGGCGTTGAGGACCGGCCAGGCAGACGTCGTCGTCGCCTTCGGGACCGATGGGCAGATCAGCGGTTTGGGACTGGTGCTCCTGAGGGACGACAAGAACTTCTATCCCGTCTATCAGGCAGCGCCGGTGGTGCGCGCGGACGTGCTGGAGAAGAACCCGAAGATCGTCGAAGCGCTCAACAAGCTCGCGCCGCTGCTGACCGACGAGGTCATGGCCGGGCTGAACTGGCAGGTCGACGGGCCCGAGAAGCGCGAGTTTGCCGCCGTGGCAAGGGCATTCCTGCAGGAGAAGGGGCTGATCAAGCGCCAGTGAGCGCGATCGACATCGAGCACGTCACCAAGCGCTTTCCGGGAGTTGCGCGCCCGGCCGTGGATGACTGCTCGCTGTCGGTCGAACGCGGTGCGCTGGTGGTCCTGCTGGGCCCCTCGGGCTCGGGCAAGACCACCCTGCTCAAGCTGATCAACCGGCTCTACGAGCCCGACGCGGGACACATCCTGTTCGACGGCGTCGACGTGCGGACGCTCCGCGCGTTCGAGCTGCGCCGGCGGATCGGCTACGTGATCCAGCAGGTGGGGCTGTTCCCCCACCTGCGCGTCGAGCAGAACATCGCCACGGTGCCGCGCCTGCTCGGGTGGCCCAGAGAGCGGATCAGCGCGCGGGTGGATGAGCTACTCGACCTGGTGGGACTGCCGCGCGGCTATCGCCGGAGGTACCCCCGCCAGCTCTCGGGCGGCGAGCAGCAGCGCGTGGGGCTCGCCAGGGCGCTGGCCGCCGACCCGGCGGTCATGCTGATGGACGAGCCGTTTGGCGCGCTCGACGCCATCACGCGCGCGCGCCTGCAGGACGAGTTTCGCGCCATCCAGCAGCACCTGCGCAAGACGGTCATCTTCGTGACGCACGACGTCGACGAGGCGCTGCGGCTGGCCGACCGGATCGTGATCCTGCGCGCCGGCCGCATCGTGCAGCAGGACACACCGCTCGGTGTGCTTACCCGGCCTCACGACGACTTCGTCCGGCAGCTGCTCACCAGCGACGACGTCCTGCGCCGGTTGAGCCTGGTGCCGGTGTCGGCGGTCATGCCGGCAGGGAACGGCGCCGCTGCCGTTGCCGGCAATGCGGCGATGCAGGAAGGTCCGGCCGTGCGGGCGAGCGACAGTCTGCGGGCAGCCCTGTCCATGCTGTTGCAGAGCGGCTCGTCGAGCCTGCCCGTGCTCGGGGATGCGGGACGGGCGGTGGGCCGGATCTCGTTCGAGGACATCCGGGGGGCGGTCCTCGCCGGGCGGGCCGAGACCGCCGGCGCCGGCGCAAAACGCGATGCGGTATCTGATTGAGAACCCGCTGCTCGTGCTGGGTCTGGTCGGCCAGCACCTCTGGCTGACGTTCGTCTCGCTGACGATCGCCGTGAGCATCGCCCTTCCCCTCGGCGTCGTCGCCGCCCGACGGCCGCGCGCGCGGGGATTCCTGCTCGGCGTCTTCGGCGTAGTCTACACGATCCCCAGCCTGGCGCTGTTCGTGCTCCTGATCCCCCTGATGGGCCTGGGGATGGTCCCGGCGGTCACGGCGCTCGTGGCCTACGCTCAAGTCATCCTCATCCGCAACATCACCGTGGGCCTGCTCGGCGTGGATCCCGCGGTCCTGGAGGCGGCCCGGGGAATGGGCATGACGGCCTGGCAGCGCCTCTGGCGAATCGAGCTGCCGCTGGCGATGCCGGTCGCGCTCGCCGGCGTGCGTGTCGCGGTGCTCGCGATCATCGGCATCGGGACGATCGCGGCGTTCATCAACGCCGGCGGGCTCGGCGTGCTGCTCTTCACCGGCGTCGCGCAGAGCCATCCCGACAAGATCATCGCCGGCGCGCTGGGGGCGTCGGGTCTGGCGCTGGGGACCAACGGGCTGCTGCGCGCGCTGGAGCACCGGGCCGCGCGCGCAGCCGGCGGGATGTAGGGCATGATCGGCGCCTCGATTCCTGCCCGCGACGCCCGGCGCTTCGTCACGGGCGGCGGCGCGTACGTTGAGGACCGCCACGGGCCGGATATGCTGCACCTGGCGGTCGTGCGCAGCCCCTGGGCGCATGCGACGATCACGGCGATCGACGCCCGCGAGGCTGCGGCGATGCCGGGGGTGGTGGCGGTCGTGACCGCGGCCGACCTGCCCGAGGGGGCCGCGATGCTTCCCGCAAGTCCCCGCCTGCCCGGCCTCGACGACGTGGCGCATCCCACGCTGGCGCGCGACGCGGCGCGATATGTCGGTGAACCGGTCGCCGTGGTGGCGGCCGAGAGCCGCGCCGCGGCGTGGGATGCCGCGCAGGTGATCAGCGTGACCTACGAACCGCGGCCCGCCGTCGCCGACATGGACGCCGCCCTCGCGCCCGACGCCCCGCTGGTCCACGGCCACCGTGGGTCCAACGTGCTGTTCGCCTTCGATCTCAACGTCGGCGCCGACCTTGAGCCTCCGGCGGCGCACGTTATCGAGATCGAGATGGCGCTGCCCCGCGTGGCCGCGGTACCGCTCGAGGGCCGCGCCGTGCTCGCCGAGGTCGGCAAGGACGGCAGGCTGGAGGTGTGGATCTCGACCCAGACCCCTCACCGTGCCCGCGACCGCTTCGTCCAGATGCTGGGACTCGACCGGTCCATGGTCCGCGTGAGGACGCCTGATGTCGGCGGAGCGTTCGGCGCCAAGGGCGGCAACCCATGGTCCGAAGATGTAGTGGCCGCCTGGCTGGCGCTGCGGCTGCGCCGGCCGGTGCGGTGGGTCGAGACCCGTCGGGAGGGCCTGCTGGCCATGCCGCACGGCCGGGGCCAGCGCGCGCGCCTGCGCGCGGCGGTCGACGCAGAGGGGCGGCTGCTCTCGCTCGAGATCGACGTTGACCAGGATGTCGGCGCCTACTGTCTGGCACCCACACCGGGGCCCGCGCTGCGCACCGCGAACGTCATCACCGGGCCCTACCGCATCCCGCGGCTGCGGCTGCGTGCGCGGGGGGTGGCGACCCACCGGGTGCCCACGGGTCCGTATCGGGGCGCCGGCCGACCCGAAGCGACGTACTACCTCGAGCGCCTCATGGACCTCATCGCCGCCGACCTTGAGCTCGACCCGGTCGAGGTGCGCCGGCGCAACTTCGTCCGTCCGGACGAGATGCCCTACGATACCGGCACGGACCTCGCGCTCGATTCTGGCGACTACGCGGCCCTGATGGATCAGGCGCTCGCTGAAGCCGGTCTCGCAGCGCGCGGCGTGCTCGGCGGTGACGGAGCGGCCCCGGAGGCGCGCGAGCGCGACGGCGGGGATGCCGCTGACGACGTCCTCCGGAGTGTCGGGCTCGCGACATTCGCCGAGGTCACCGGTGGATCGTTCGCTGAGTACGGCCGGGTCGAAGTGCACCGCGACGGTCGTGTGAACGTCGCCTGCGGGATCTCCCCGCACGGACAGGGGACCGAGACGGCGCTCGCGCAGATCGCCGCGGACCGCCTGGGGGTGCCCATCGAGCGCATCACGGTCATCACCGGCGACACCGATCTGGTGCCGGAAGGGATCGGGACCTTCGGCAGCCGCTCGCTGACGCTCGGCGGGACGGCGGTGGATCAGGCCGCGCGTACCATGCGCGAGCGTCTGGCCAGGGAAGCCGCGCGGCGCCTGGAGGCCGCGCCGGGCGACATCGAGTTCGAGAGCGGCCGGGTCGCTGTCGCGGGCTCGCCAGAGCGTGGCATCGCCATTGAGGCCTTGATCGAAGGCGGGCCGGTCATCGAAGAGGCTCGGTTCAATCCGCCCGGTGCCGCAGTGTCATTTGGCGCCCACGTCGCGGCCGTAGAGATCTCGCGCGAGACCGGCGAAGTCCGCGTCACCCACTATACCGCGGTGGATGATCCGGGCGTCGTCGTCAATCCCGCTCTGCTCGAAGGTCAGTTATACGGCGGCATCATGCAGGGGATCGGCACCGCCCTGCTCGAGGAAGTGGCCTATGACGGCGACGGGCAGATGCTGACCGCGGGCCTGCTCGACTACGGGATCCCCCGCATCCGCCACCTGCCCGAGATCCGGCTCTTCACGCAGGAGACGCCGTCGCCCACCACCCCGCTGGGGGCAAAGGGCGCGGGCGAGGCGGGGACCATCGGCGCGCTGGCCGCGATCGCCAACGCGGTGGTGCGGGCTCTGGCGCCGTTGGGCGTGCGGCACATGGACCCGCCGTACACGCCGCAGCGGATGTTGCGCATCCTCCACTCACGAGGGCATCGCCCGAGTTAGATCCGCCGGTACGGCGCGGCGGCCCAGCTCGACACGTCGGACCGGCGGTCAGGAACGCGCGCCGGTCAGGTATTGGATCAGGCCTTCGAGTTGCTCGCTCAGGTACTTCCGATCGCCGGGCGTGAAGAGCACACCGCGCTGGGCTGTTCTGAGGTGGGCCTGCACTCTCACCGGCTGCTCCCCGGTGGCCTGCACCAGGGCCACGATGTGGTGCTTCTTGATGTCGATGCCGTAGAGCATCGCGGCCTTGCTGCCGCGCTCGAACACCCACTGTCCCGGTTCATCGCTCGTGCACGTGAACTCGGCCGCCGCCCAGCGCATCGCACGCTCGCGGATGGCGGCCATCGGCGCATCGACGTCCATCGCGCCTTCCACCTGCGTGCTGTTCATGGTGAAGCCTCTGTCCTTGAACCACGCGGAGACCTGGGCCGTGACCTGCGCTGCGGTCTCTTCCCATGAGCGCGCGCGGGTCTCTGGCTGACCCGGAGGACCCGGCGGCGTGGGTCGCAGCGGCGCGGATTGCGGCGGCGCGGGCGATGGGGATGCCGGCACCATCGGCGCCGCCGTGACTGGAGCCGGGGCAGGCTCCGACAGGCCGGCCGCCGGCGCCTGCGACCGCGGCGCGCTCCGCATGTCGAACAGCACGCCGTCGGGCGCGCGGGTGTAGAGCACCGGCGTCGCCCACTCGACGTCGTTGGGCTGCGCGTAGACGGCCTTACGCGCCTCGGCGACCGCGGCGTCGACCGGGTAGTTCTCGGCAAGCGCCGTGTAGAACTCCCCGGCGAACGTGATCGCGGCCTGGTCGGTGATCTCGAACTGCATCGCGACCACCGCCGGAATGCCGTGGCGGATGAACGTCGTGGCCACCCCGGCGAACGGGTCGTGGCGGGAGTTGCGGGCGCCCTCGCAGGCGTTGAGCACGGCCAGGCGGAGCGACGGGTGGTCGTGCAGGAGCGTGGCAAACCGGTGGGCGCCTGCCTTCCAACCTCGGCCCTGGTCGTCCTGGAGCACGAGCACGCCCTCGCCGGTGCCCTCCTCGAACCCACCGTGCCCAATGAAATGGAAGATGTGGTATCTGGCGGTGCGCAGCCGCCGCTGCAGGTTGGCCAACGTCGCATCCTCGAGCCAGTCGATCTGCACTTTGCCCGCCTGGCTCAGGGGCTGGAGCGCGCGCCGCAGCATCCCTTCCTCGCGCTCGATGTCGAGACGGGCATAGTCCGGGTCCAGCGGATTCGAGATCATGACCAGAATCCGGAGTGGAAGGTCGACCGCCAGCGGTCGAATGCGCTCGGGCAGCTCGACGTACCGCACGATGGGCGTGCGGTTAGATTGGGCCAGGAACCGGTCCAGCGACGGGTCGAACAGGAACTCCCACGGGAGGTCGGCGAGTTCCGGCGCATCCTGCAGGCGGAGCTTCAGGCGCAGCCCCGTCTGCTCCTGGCGCGAGGCTTCGTCGAGGCTGCTCCTCAGTCGGGCGCGTACCTCGCCGCCGAAGACCGCCTCGAACAGCTTGCCCCCGAGCTCACGGGCCACGGCCATCTCGTCGCTGTGGGTCGCGGACCGCGTGGTCGCGCGCGGGCGGCTGAGCTTCAGCGTCAGGAGGGCCAGACGGTCCTCTGAGATGGTATTGTGAACCGGGTGGAGGCCTCGCCGACCGGCGAGCGCAGCACCCGGGCGGCGTATTCCTCGCCTTCCCGCTCGATCTTGATCTCGAAGTCCAGGTAGCTGATCCGGTCCACGAAGACCCCCCTGGCCCCGCGGCCCACAAGTATTCCCTGTTGACCGCGCCTCCCCTTCCTGGTAATAGTAGGTGCTGAAGTACCAAGATGTACTTCGGGCTCAGGCGCCCCTGGTGTGGGCGCCTTTTGCCTTTCAGGTCGGCATTCTTCCCCGGGTCTTCCCGGGATGTGGGAGGGAGCAGAGATGGCACTGGTAGACGACCGGCCGGCGGTAGACGTCGCGCCCAGCCCCGCCAGGGTGATCGAGATGGCCAGGGCCCGTGGGGTGCAGATCGTGGACCTCCGGTTCACCGACCTGTTCGGGATGTGGCAGCACTTCTCGATCCCTGTCGGAGAGCTCAAGCCCGCGCTGTTCGAAGAGGGCATCGGCTTCGACGGCAGCAGCATCCGAGGGTTCCAGCACATCCACGAGAGCGACATGATCCTGAAGGCCGATCCCGCCACCCCGGCCGTGGATCCCCTCAGCCGTGTCCCGACGCTGTTGCTAGCCTGTGACGTCTACGATCCCCAAACACGCGCCCGCTATACCCGTGATCCCCGGTACGTCGCGCAGAAGGCCGAGGCGCACCTGAAAGCGACCGGGATCGCCACGATCTCATACTTCGGCCCCGAAGCCGAGTTCTTCGTCTTCGACGACGTCCGCTACGACCAGACCGCGAACACGTCGTACTACTACGTCGACAGCGGCGAGGGCGCGTGGAACACCGGCCGGGAGGAGAAGCCCAACCTCGGCTTCAAGCCCAGGTACAAGGAGGGCTACTTCCCCGTCCCGCCTTCGGACAGCCTGCAGGACTTCCGCAGCGAGCTCGTGCTGAAGATGCAGGAAGTGGGGATCGAGGTCGAGGTGCACCACCACGAGGTGGCCACGGCCGGGCAGTGCGAGATCGACATGCGGTATGCCGGCCTGGTGAAGATGGCCGACCAGATGCAGCTCTACAAGTACCTGGTCAAGATGCTGGCCCGGGCCCACTTCAAGACCGCGACGTTCATGCCCAAGCCCCTGTTTGGCGACAACGGCTCCGGGATGCACACGCATCAGAGCCTGTGGAAGGACGGCAAGAACCTGTTCTACGACCCGGAGGGGTACGCGAACATCAGTGAGATCGCGCGGTGGTACATCGGGGGACTGCTGAAGCACTCCCCGGCGCTGCTCGCGATCTGCGCACCGACGACCAACTCGTACCGGCGGCTGGTGCCCGGCTACGAGGCACCGGTGAACCTGGTGTACTCGAAGCGCAACCGCAGCGCCGCGGTGCGCATCCCGATCTACTCGTCCAATCCCAAGGCGGTGCGCATCGAGTACCGGCCGCCCGACCCGACCGCGAACCCCTACCTGGCCCACGCGGCGATGCTGATGGCCGGCCTCGATGGGATCAAGAACAAGATCGATCCCGGCGAGCCGATGGACGTCGACCTGTACGAGCTGCCGCCGTCGAAGGCGGCGAAGGTGAAGCAGGTGCCGGGCTCGCTCGACCTGGCGCTGGCGGCGCTGGAGAAGGACCACGGCTTCCTGCTGGAGGGCGGGGTCTTCACGACGGACCTCATCGAGACGTACATCGAGACGAAACGCAAGAAGGATGTGGATTACATCAGGCTACGCCCGCACCCGTCGGAGTTCTACCTGTACTACGACGCGTAGGCCGCGCGAGAGGGTCCTGCTACGCGGTTTTCCGGGGTCGGCCCCGCTTCACCGGGTGCCGGCTCCAGGGCTTCAGTCTGCGTGTGTCTATCCCAGGGGCGTGTGGACGTCTCCCCCCTCGACGCGCCCGGCGCCACGGCCGAAGTACGGAGGAAGAGGTCCGCGAGATGCTGCGCAACGCGGCGAGGAGGGAAGGCGCTCCCGCCACGCCCTTCGGCAAGCGCCTCAGGGCGCGCTTCGCGCGCATCGGGCTCGATGCCGACATCGTCGAACTGCGCGGTCAGCCCGCCCGCCCGGCCGGTCTCTCCTCGTGATCCTGCTCGACACCAACGTCCTCTCGGCGCTGATGCAGCGCAGGACAGACCCCGCGGTCGTTGCATGGCTCGACGCCCAACCGCCCGAGTCGATCTGGACGACGGCAGTCACCGTCTTCGAGGTCTGGTTCGGCCTGGCAATTCTCCGCGATGGCCGACGGCGACGACGTCTGCAAGCCGCCTTTGCCCAGACCCTGCAGGAAGACTTTGATGGCCGGGTCCTGCCTTTCGATGCAGCCGCGCGCAAGGCGACACTTGCGACGCGCAACACTCGTTACTTCGAGGGGCTTGGGATTCCGATCGTCAATCCACGGGAGACGAAGCGATAAGCGCGGTTGTCCTCCCCGCGGCACGCGTGCTCGGAGCCGCGAGCTGAGCTACGTCCCCCAGACCTGGACCTGGAGTCCGGGGATCCGGTCGAAGTCACGGGTATTCACAGTCGCCACCTGAAAACCCATCGTAATGGCTGTGGCGCCGATGATAAGGTCGAGCGCTCCCACGACGCGGCCCTGCTCCGCAAGCTCTGCCCACAGCCGCGCATGCACCCGGGCGACATCCAGGTCGAATTCAGCAATCGGAAACCGTGTCAGGATCGCCTCCACGAACCGTTCGCGCCGGAACCGCCGCTGAGCGTCGCCGGCCCGATGGATCCCGTGGAGCAGCTCGCTCGCAGTGAGCGCGCTCAGTGCCAGCGGTTCGTGCTCCTGGCCGCGGATCTGCTCACCGAGAGCCAGGCGACCGCGCTCCGCGGCGATGAAGACGCTCGAGTCGATCAGGATCCCCACGGCGCCGGCGGTGTCGTTCCGATCGCCTCAATGCCCGATTCCAGATCGCGCGCGAATTGCTCCGCATCCCCGGGCTCAAGATGCGGGAGGGCATTGAGGATCTCTGAGAGCTCGCCGAGGCGAACCGGAAGCGCCGCATCCGTCGGTCCCAGCTCGGCGACAGGCTTGCCGCCTCTCAACAGGACGAAGCGCTCGCCCTTGAAGCGCACGCGGCTGAGAATCTCCGAGAAGTTTCTGGCGGTCTCTGTGACAGTCAGTCTGGTGGCCATGATCAAACCTCGCAATCAGATTATCACACTATGTGATAGTGAAACAACTGATAACCAGGTTGGCATGCCCCCGCCGACGCGATCACAAGGCGTCAGCGAGTCCCCAGTCGCTCTGGTACAGCCAGACCTGCCTCCCGCACGAGCGCGCTGTACAGGTCGGGACGCCGGTGGGCCAGCGCAGGCAGCTTCTCCCGCACCCTGCGAATCCGATCGAGGTCGATCTCCGCCGTCACGAGACCGGGTTCTTCTCCGCCGTCGGCCACAACCACGCCCATCGGGTCAACCACCAACGACCGTCCGGGGCGGTCGGGGGCCACCTGATCCGCCGCAGCGAACCAGCACGTGTTCTCCACCGCCCGGGCGCGCACCAGCGTCACCCAGTGATCCTCCTTCATGTGGCCCGCCACCCAGCTCGTCGGCATGACAATCACTTCCGCCCCTTGCAGCGCCAGGTGCCGCGTCCATTCGGGGAAGCGGACGTCGTAGCAGATCTGGAGCCCCAGCCGCCCCAGTGGGGTCGAGATGATCGGCGGAGGCGCATCGCCCGGCACGATGCGATCCGACTCCCGGTATCCGAACGCATCGTAGAGGTGCACCTTCCGGTAGGCCGCGAGCAACTCGCCATTGGGAGAAAGCATCGCGGCCGTGTTGTATGCCCGGTGGCGTTCGCCCGGGGCCTGCTCCGCCATCCCCATAACGATGGTCATGCGGTGGTCTGCGGCGATCCGCGCCACCGTCGAGGCGAACGGCCCGTCCAGCGGCTCGGCGATCTCCGCGAGCGACTGCGAGCCGTCCCACCGGTACATGAAGAGCTCGGGGAACACCAGCAGGTCTGCCCCGCGGCGGTTGGCCTCGGCTGCGGCCTCAGAGATCCGCGCGAGGTTTCGCGCCTTGTCCGGTACCGCTCCGAACTGCGCCAGTCCGACCCGCATCGTCCTGCCCCCTGTCAGTCTCATCCACGCGGGCTAAGGTCCCGCGGTTGCCTCGGGTTTCGATGGAAGGCCTGTGCTACTCCTGCGGTCAGAGCAGGGTCGGGGGCAGGGACGGTACGGGCCGCCGTCAAAGACCCGACTCACCGTCACGTGTGCAGGTCTTGCAGGGGAGGTTCGTTCCATGGTGATTCGGGCAGTTGTGCTGTGTGTGGTCTTCTTGCTGTCCGCGGGTCTGGCCGCGGCGGCACCCGTCGCCCCGCAGCGGGGCGGCGCCGCGGTGGTGGCCATCGGCGGCGATCCCGAGACGCTCAACCTCGGCATCACCACCGGCTACGCCGTCGGGGCCGTGGCCGGGAGCATCTTCAGCGGGCTGGTCTGGCTCGACGCCCGCGGCGAGCTGCAGCCCGACCTGGCGACGTCGTGGACCATCTCGCCTGATGGGTTGACGTACACGTTCGAGCTGCGCCAGGGCGTGAAGTGGCACGACGGCCGGCCGTTTGGCGCGCAGGATGTGAAGTTCACCATGGACGAGGTGACCGGCAAGTACCACGGCCGGTTCCGGACCGCGTACGCGAACTTCGAGAGCGTCACGGTGCGCGGGCCGTCGACCGTCGCCGTCAGGCTCAAGCGGCCGTACGCGCCCTTCCTGCGGCTGCTCACCGTGTTCGACAACCCGATCCTCCCCCGCCACGTGTACGAGGGACAGGACGTGACGCGCCATCCCCGCAACAACGACCCGGTCGGCACCGGACCGTTCAAGTTCCGTGAATGGGCGCGGGGCGACCGCCTGGTCCTCGAGCGCAACCCGGACTACTGGCGCCCGGTGTACCTCGACCGGCTCATCTTCCGCGTCATTCCCGGCGCGGCGCTCCGGGTCACGGCGCTGGAAGTCGGCGAGGTGGACCAGATTGCCGACTTCTATCTGCCCAAGACCGACGTCGAACGGCTGCGGCGGAATCCGAACATCAGGATCCGACTGGGCCAGCCGATCCCATCGATGGGCTTCCTATTCATGAACACCCGCCGGCCGCCGCTCGACAACGCGAAGGTGCGGCAGGCGCTGGCGCTCGCGATCAACCGGGTGCAGATCGTCACCCAGGCGATGGGCAACCTGGCGCGGCCTGCGCGCGGCCCGTTCGGGGACGGCTTCAAATGGGCGTTCTCGCCCGAAGCCGACTACAACCGCCTCTATCCCTTCAGCCCCGAGCGGGCGAACGCGCTGCTCGACGAGGCGGGCATCGCGCGCGGGGCCGGCGGCGAGCGGCCGGTGCGGCTGCGCCTGGTCTACGACGCGGCGCGCGCGCCGCTGGTGGCGACCGCGGCGATCATCCGGGACAACCTGCGCGCGGTGGGCATCACCGTGGACTTGCAGCCGATGGACCGCACGGTCATGATCGACCGGGTCTACACGCGTCCGGAGTACGAGCTCACGGTGCAGACGTTCACCAGCGGCGGCGACCCGGCGATCGGGTATCACCGGATCTACGCGTCGGCCCCGCCCGGCACGCCGTTTGTGAACGCGACGGGGTACGCCAACAGCGAGGTCGACCAGTTGCTCCTGGCGGCGGCCGAGACCGCCGATCAGGCTGCGCGCGGGCGTGTGTACGCGCAGGTCTCGGCGCTCCTCGCCCGCGACGTGCCGACGCTCATGCTCTTCGACGAGATCGGTGTGGACGCGGCGCGCAGAACTCTGCAGGGCGTCTGGACCGGCGCCGAGGCGCGCGACCGGTGGGACGCCGTCTGGGTGCAGAGGCCCTGACGGAGATGTGAGGGCCCGCGCCGGGAGACGTTCGTGGCGGCGGGGGGCCTGACCCTCAGGCGGTATGCGGCGGGACGGCTGCTCCAGGCCGTCCCGCTGCTGCTGGGCGTCATCGCCGTCAACTTCCTGCTGATCTCGCTCGCGCCCGGCGACCCGGTCAACACGCTGCTCGGCGAGTACCCGGCTCCACCCGAGTACGTCGCGCAGCTCCGGCAGGAATTTGGACTGGACCAGCCGGCGCCGGTGCGCCTGGGGCTCTATGTCTGGAACGTGGTGCGCGGCAACCTCGGGTTCTCGTTCGCGTACCGGCTGCCCGTGGCGTCGCTCGTCGTCGAGCGGCTTGGGAACACCTTCCTCTTGATGGCCACGGCGCTGACCCTGGCCGCAGTGCTGGGCGTGGCCCTGGGCGTGGCCGCGGCCCGGCGGCCGGGCTCAGGGCTGGACGCGGCCTCGACGGGCGTCTCGCTGGCCGGGTTCTCGATCCCGGACTTCTGGCTGGCGCAGCTCCTCGTGCTGCTGTTCGCGGTCGCACTCGGCTGGCTGCCGGCTCAGGGGATCCGCTCGGTGCGCGAGGAGTACACCGGCATGGCGGCGGCGCTGGATCTGGCCCGCCATCTGATCCTGCCGGCGGTGGCGCTGTCGTTCCGGTATATGGCGCTCATCGCACGGCTCACCCGCGCCTCGATGATCGAGGCGATGAGTCAGGACTTCATCCTGGCGGCCCGGGCGCGCGGTCTGCCGGAACACCTGGTGCTCTGGCAGCACGGCCTGCGGAACGCCGCGCTGCCCGTGGTCACCGTGATCGGCTACAACTTCGCCTTCGTGCTCGCCGGCTCGGCGCTCGTCGAGACCGTCTTCGGCTGGCCGGGCGTCGGCCGGCTGCTCTACGACGCCATCCTGCAGCGCGACACGCCGGTGCTGCTGGGGATCCTGCTGATGGTCTCGGCGACGGTGGTCGTCGTCAACCTGCTCGTCGACCTGCTCTACGCCCTCCTGGACCCCCGGGTGCGCTACTGATGTGGCGCCGATTCCTGGGCAACCGGACCGGGGTCGCCGGCCTGAGCCTGGTCATCATCCTGGTTATCGCGGCCCTGGCCGCTCCGCTCGTCGCTCCCCGCGATCCTCACACCACCTCCATGACTGCCCTGGCGCCGCCGGGGACACCGGGCTTTCCCCTCGGCACGGACAACCTCGGCCGCGACATCCTCAGCGGGGTCCTATGGGGCAGCCGGGTCTCGCTCACGGTCGGCGTCTGCGCCGCGGCCACCGCGGTGCTGCTCGGCATTCTCATCGGCGCGGTCGCCGGATTTTACGGGGGGTGGATCGACGCCGTGCTGAGCCGCACGACCGAGCTGTTCCAGGTGATCCCGCGGTTCGTCCTGGCGCTCCTGGTCGTTGCCCTGTTCGGCAGCGGCCTCTGGAAGCTGATTCTCGTCATCGGCATCCTCTCGTGGCCGCAGGCGGCGCGGGTCGTGCGCGGCCAGTTCCTGACCCTGCGGGGTGCCGCCTACGTGGACGCGGCGCGGGTGCTCGGTCTGCGCAGCCCGCGCATCATCTTCTCGGAGATCCTGCCGAACGTGCTGGCGCCGGTGGTCGTCATTGCCTCGCTCGACGTGGCCGGTGCGATCCTCCTGGAAGCGAGTCTGGGATTCTTTGGGCTGGGCGATCCCAATCTTGTCTCATGGGGCATGATGCTGAACAACGCGCAGGCGCACCTGCGCGAGGCCTGGTGGATGAGCGTCTTCCCGGGCCTGGGCATCTCTCTGGCCGTCCTCGGCTTCAACTTGACCGGCGATGGGCTCAACGACGCGGCGAATCCCCGCCTGGATGCCTGACGGACCGATGGCGCGCCGGCAACTCTCGAGTGCACGGCTGCTGCAGGTCGAGAACCTGCACATGCACATCGCCACGCCGCGAGGCGTCGTACGCGCGGTGGACGGCGTCTCGCTCGAGATCGCGCCCGGTGCCTCTGTGGGCCTGGTCGGCGAGTCCGGATCGGGCAAGTCGATGACGGGGTTTTCGATTCTGCGGCTCTTCCCGACTGCCCGCGCGCGCATCGTGGACGGACGCATCCGGTTGGCCGGCCGGGACCTGCTTGCCCTCTCCGACGACGAGATGCGCGGCGTCCGCGGCGGCGAGGTGGCCATGGTCTTTCAGGATCCGACGACATACCTCAATCCCGTCCTGCCTGTCGGCCGCCAGGTGGCCGAGGCGTACGCCATGCGGCATGGATGGCCCCAGGCGCGCACAAGCGCCGTCGAGGCGCTGGCGCTCGTCGGGCTGCCGGATCCCGTGGAGACGTACCACCGGTTTCCCCACGAGCTCTCGGGAGGCATGCGGCAGCGCGCCGTCATCGCGATGGCGACGGTGTGCCGCCCGTCACTGCTGATCGCCGATGAGCCGACCACCGCGCTCGACGTGACGATCCAGGCGCAGATCCTCGATCTGTTGCAGCGTCTGCGGCGCGAGCTGGGAATGGCGCTGCTGCTCATCACCCACGATTTGGGGATCGTGGCCGAGACCTGCGAGACCGTCTACGTGATGTACGCCGGCCGCATCGTCGAGCGCGGGCCCACGGAGCAGATCTTTGGCTCACCAGCGCATCCGTACACGCAGGGACTCCTGGCCGGCGCGCTCAGCATTGAGGAGGCGCGGCCGATCGTCCGGGTCATGGAGGGGACGGTGCCCGACCTGGCGCAGTTGCCCTCGGGCTGCCGGTTCCACCCGCGGTGTCCGAGGGCAATGGATCGGTGCCGCGCGGAGGATCCCCCGGAGTTCGTCGTCGGCCCGGACCAATGGGCGGCATGCTGGCTCCACGGAAGCGTCATGGCGCCCAGCGCCACGACGCCAGGCCTGGAGACCGACAGCCCGGAAGCGCACGCATGATTCTCGAGGCGCACCGTCTGGTGAAGCGCTTCCCCTGGGGCCGCACCTTTGCGGGCGCCCGTGCCTGGGTGCGGGCCGTTGAGGATGTCTCGCTCCAGGTCGGGCAAGGCGAGACGCTGGCCGTGGTCGGGGAATCGGGATCCGGCAAGACGACGACCGGGCGGATGCTGGTCGGACTGGAAGACCCGACCGCGGGTGAGGTCCGGTTTCGCGGGCAGTCCACGTCGAGTCTGACCGGCGATGCCCGCCGGGCCTACCGCCTCGGCGTCCAGATGGTCTTCCAGGACTCGCAGGCGTCGCTCAATCCCCGCAAGACGGTGGGGCAGATCCTGGACGTGGCCCTCGCGGTGCGCGGGGTGCCGGCGGGGCAGCGGCGCGCCGCCGCCGCGCGGTTGCTCGCCGAGGTCGGGATGGCACCGCCGGACGTATTCCTCGACCGGTTTCCCCACCAGCTCTCGGGCGGGCAGCGCCAGCGGGTGAACGTGGCGCGGGCGCTGGCGACCGAGCCCGCGGTCATCATCGCCGATGAACCCGTCTCGGCCCTGGATCTGTCGGTGCGCGCGCAGATTCTCGTACTGCTGCAGCACCTGCAGCAGCGGCGACGGGTCGCGTATCTGCTCATCAGCCACGATCTGGCCGTCGTGCGGTCGGTAGCCCGCCGGGTGGCGGTGATGTACCTGGGGCGCGTCGTGGAAGAAGGCCCGACCGAGGCGGTCTTTCGCCGTCCGGCGCATCCTTACACGGTGGCGTTGCTGTCGGCGACCCCGGTGCCCGATCCCCGCGCGGCGCGGATGCGCAGCCGGATCATCCTGCCCGGCGACGTACCCTCACCGGTGTCACCGCCGCCGGGCTGCCCGTTTCACCCGCGCTGTCCCATCGCGCAGGAGGTCTGCCGGCGCGAGTTCCCGCCGCTGGTGGAGCAAGGCGAAGGGCAGCGGGCGCTGTGCCATTTCCCCGGAGAGCTCAGGCCTGACGGTAGTAGCTCGCCCGCGTCGTTGACTCCCCTGTAGCTGCATCCCAGGCTGTCGGCGGGAAGAGCGTACATCGGTGCGGAAACCGGAAGGCGTGAACAACCGCCATCTTGATGCCGCGTGGACCTACCACAACAGCACGAAGCACTCGTACGAGAACGTGCGGGCGGGCGGCCACACGCTGGACTGGGCGAACCAGCCGCTGCCGTACAAGATCTACTCCTCGCTCGATCCCCTGGCACTGCCAGGGGATCTCTCGTTCCCCAGGATGGCCGCGCTGGATGCTATCGCAGCCGTCGGGACGGAGGCCGCGTCCAGCGTCCCCGACCTGCCGGCGCTTGCCGGCCTGCTCTACCTCTCCGGCGGGATCACCAAGCGCCTTCGGATCTCTGGCGGGGCGATGGACTTTCGTGCTGCGGCGTGCACGGGCGCCCTGTACCACATCGAGATGTACCCGATCTGCGGCGACCTCCCAGACCTGGCCGCTGGGGTCTACCACTTTGGGGTGCACGACTTCGCGCTGCGGCAGTTGCGTGCAGGAGACTACCGGCCCGCGCTCGTGCGGGCCAGCGGTGCTGAGCCCTCTATCGCATCCGCGCCTCTCATCGTGATCCTGACCACGACCTTCTGGCGCAACGCCTGGAAGTACCGGGCCCGCGCGTACCGGCACGCGTTCTGGGACTCGGGGACGATCCTCGCCAACTTCCTGGCGGCCGCGGCAGCGTATGGTCTTCCGGCGGGGATCGTCTGCGGGTTCGCCGACGCGGAGGTGAACCGGCTGCTGGACCTCGAGACGGCGCGCGAGGTCGCCGTGGCGCTGGTGGCCGTCGGCCCCGATGGGGCCTCGTCGTCCGCGGCGGTCCCTGAGATCGCCCCGCTGGGTCTGCCCACGGTTCCGCTATCGGCATCGGCGGTGGACTATCCGGCGATCAGGGCGATGCACGAGGTGTCGTCGTTGGATTCGGGAGACGCCGTCGTCACGTGGCGCGCCCCGGCGACGGTGCCGGCCGCGCGCGAGATCGGTCCCCCTCGCGGCCGGATCGTCCCACTGCGGCCCCTGACCGACGCCGGCCTCCCGCGGGACAGGCTCAGCCGGGTGATCGTCCGACGCGGTTCGAGCCGCAGGTTCCTGCGCGAGGCGATCTCGTTCGCGCATCTGTCCACGATGTTCGATCGGGCGACGCGTGGGATTCCCGCGGACTTCCTC
>JBBIOB010000042.1:0-24979 GCA_037443565.1 Armatimonadota bacterium
GTCGTACTGGTAGGTCGTCAGTTGCTGGAGGGCATCGCGCACCTGGGTCAGGCGGTTCGCCGCGTCGTAGGTGAAGGTCGTGGCGAAGTTCCGGGCGTTGGTGATCTGCGTGAGGTTGGAGACGGCGTCGTACTGGTAGGCGGTCTGCCCGCCCAGCGGGTCGGTGATCCGGGTCAGACGGTCACGATTATCGTAGGTGAAGACCGTGGCCTGATTCTTCGCGTCCCAGGTGCGGGTGCGGTTGCCGTTGGCGTCGTAGTCGTGGCGGACGGCGTAGCCGAGCGGATCGGTGGCGCGCGTGACGAGGCGGCTGGCGTCGTACTCGGTGGTCCAGGTGCGGCCGCCGCCGTCGGTCTTGGTGACCTGGTCGTCGACGGCATTGTAGGTGAAACTGATCGTCCCGCCCACCGGGGGGATGATGGTGTGGACCTGGCGCCGGGCGGTGTAGGTGTAATTCGTGGCATTGCCGCGCGGATCGATGACCTGGGTGACCCCGCCCCAGGCGTTGTAGACGTACTGGGTTGTGCTCTCATCGGCCGTGCCCACGGCCTTGCGGACGTGGGTCAGGTTGTGGCGGGTATCGTAGGTGTAGTCGGTCCGGACTTGCCGCGGGTTGGTGACGCTCAGCAGGTTGTCGTGCGCATCCCACGTGGCCGTGGTCGTCAGGTTCAGGGTGTTGCCCACGGCCCGGACGACGCGGGTGACCTTGTTGCGGCTGTTGTACTCGTAGGTGGTGCGGATTCCCCGAGGGTCGGTGACCTGGGTGACGTTGTGGCGGGCGTCGTAGGCGTACTGGGTGAGATTGCCCAGGGGGTCAGTGACGCGTTCCAGGTTCCCAACGTAGTTTTCGTCGGTGCCGCTGTAAAAGTCGTGGGTCGTGGCGTGCCCCCGGGCGTTGGTCACCACGGTGCGGGTCACCCGGCCGGTCAGCGGCTGGGTGTAGGCATACGCCGTGGACGTGCCGTCCGGGGCGATGACCCGCGCCACGCGAGCAGTCCCGTCCAGCGTCTGCCACTGGATGGTGGTGGTGTGGCCCCGGGCGGTGGTCACCCCCGCCAGGCGCCCGACCGCATCATAGGTGTAGCTGGTCGTGCGGCCTGCGCCATTGGTGGAGGCTGCAAGCCGCCCCGTCGTATCGTAGGCATACATCGCCACCCGGCCCCAGGGGTCGGTGACGGTCCTCACCCGGTAGTGCCAGCGCCACTCCAGGCAACTGGGTAGCTCCGGGTTCTCCCGAACGCACACCTCCCAGGAGGACAGCCAGCGCACTGGTCACGTCGGGCGCGCAGAGAGACGCGCTCAACGCGCTGCTGGAGCGCGCCAGAGGACTGTACGATAAGGCGACCAGAGCCCAAAACGAAGCCCCGTAGAGACGTGCGGAGGAATCGCTGTGATGAGTAGTGCTTCTCTCACCGAGAGGCTGGCGGCCTTCAGAGAAGGCCGGCTTCGCGGAGAGGACCTGTACGGCTTCATCCATGATCTGGGAGAGGCCGACTACAGAGAAGCGGAGCCGGATGTGACAAGTCTGCTCCAGCATCCAGATGCGGAGATTCGGTACGTCGCAGTGAGTGTACTCGCCCTTCACTGGAAGATGGCGGTGCACCGGGGTGAGTTCGAGCGGATGATGTTGTTCGATGCTGATGCCAACGTAAGACGAATGGCAACCACTGGACTCGGTTACGTGCTGCGGGGGACTCAGGACACTCAAGCTACACGCGTGCTGGTCAGAAAACTACGCGATGAGACGGAGGAAGGCCTAGTTCGAGAAGCAGCGCACATGGCTCTTCTGGACCTGTGGCTGCCGGAACACGAGCGAGACCGGCGAGTCCGCCTGGAGACGGTAGACGTTGACGAAGCCCTTGCAGGGAAGCGCACTTGGAGTCGCCACATTGACTGGGACCTGGTTGAGCGGATCGAGCGGAGGGTCGCCGAGAAGTAGGCGTGTGCCCTCACCTGGACCTTCGCCTACGACACCGCCGGCAACCGCACGCGCCTGACCCACCCCAACGGAGGACCACCTCGGCCGCCGGCCGTCGGTTTCAGACCGCCATGTTGAGCGCGTCGATGACCAGCGCGGTCCGGAGGGTAGTTCCCATCGGCCAACCCACGACGCGGCAGCCGTGATGGTGCCGAGGTGGACGACACACGGAAGCGTTCCCCGGACTGAGCCTGCCGATCTCCCGCTACTTCGTTTCGAACTGCAGGGTCTGCAAGACCTCGGCGGGGACGCGCTTGCTCAGGCCCAGGATCTCCACACCTACCACATTGTCGCTGGCATCATAGTCAAGAATGACGCCAGGCCTGATCTCTTCGGACTCTACCACCGCCGACTCATCCAAACGGAAGTAGAGCGCATCGCTCTGACGGTCCACTCGTAGCCGCATCACAGATCCCTCAGCCGCCGATCAAAGAACGCGGTGACGACTCTTCTTGGCACGGCGTTCGGATTCACAATCACGCGGAGCACCCGGTTCTCGTACTCATGAATTCGCCTGAGATGGTGCACCGTGCCGTCGGTCCGTTTCTCAATCCGATCCGGGTTCTCGATGGTCATTGTCACCCACGCCTCGGCAATGTCACGCTCCCGCAGCACGTGTGCGGCGTGCTCTGAGAGCTCGTAGTCAATCACGTCGGCCGCTCCTGCACACGCACAGACCACCTGTAGGGCACGACCTGCCCATTCGCATCTTACCACGCGGCAAGGACGTGGCGTGCTCGCCCGCTTCGGGATCTACGTGTGATGGGCCGCGCACGCGAAGGCATGCCCAAGTCGCTAT
This sequence comes from Armatimonadota bacterium, assembly GCA_037443565.1. Classification (GTDB taxonomy): domain Bacteria; phylum Sysuimicrobiota; class Sysuimicrobiia; order Sysuimicrobiales; family Humicultoraceae; genus Fervidifonticultor_A. The sequence continues at coordinate 2,778 of JBBIOB010000042.1, forward strand.
CCAGCCACCGAACACGACATGGCCAACCGCCTCACCCAGACGAGTGCCGGCAGCCAGACCATCGGTCACACTCCGTGACCGCAACGGCAACCGGATCTCCCAGGCCGACGGTGGCGGCGCCGCGACGCGATGGGGCCGGCAACCGCACGCGCCTGACCCACCCCAACGGCACCAGCACCGACCTCTCCACCGGCCAGACCTTCACCTGGGACGTCTTCAACCGGCTGACCCAGGCCACGGGCTCAGGCGGGACGGTCACGCACACCTTCAACGGGGACGGCCTCAAGGTCCGGCGCGTGGGTCCGGACGGCACCCGCCGCTATTACTACGACGGCATCCGGCCGATCTGGGAGGCCGATGGGGCCGGGGTGATGACCGCGCAACTCGACCGCGACCTCTTCGGGAACCTGCTCTCGCGCCGCGAGGCCAGTGGCGCCCGGCGCTACTACCACTACGACGGGCTGGGCTCGACCACGGCCCTGACCAACGAGAGCGGGGCGGCGACCTCCACCCTGCTCTACGACGCCTGGGGGAACCAGCGTGCGGCCACGGGCTCGGATCAGGGACGGTACCGGTTCACCGGGGCGGAGCTGGATGCGGCGACGGGGCTCTACCACATGGGGGCGCGGTTCTACGATCCGACGATCGGGCGGTGGCTGAGTGAGGATCCGGTGCAAGATCAATACTTCGAACCGGCGACGCTGAACTTCTACGCGTACTGCAACCTGAATCCGCTCATCCTTGTGGACCATGACGGGAACAGACCCATGGTCCCTGGTTTGCGTGGACCGCTGGAGTTCGATGAGGGGATCGGCGGTGGAGGCTTCAGTGGTGGCGCTGGCGGCTTTGGTCCTGCCCTTGGTTCAGCCCTCTCAGCGGGCAAGGCTGCGGCCGACGCCGCACGGGCCGCAGGCGACAGCTTCAGAGGTGTCGGGATGGCATTCCAGAACGCTGTTGCGCAAGCACTGCGACAGGCGGGGTACGCGATCGCCACCAATCAGTACTCGGGCCCAATAGCTGGGTTCGTTCGGGGCAGATTCGTGGACGTCAAAGTTACGATCGACCGTACAGTCACGATCATCGAGGTGAAGGCTGGTCAAATTCACTCGCTAACCGGCGCCCTTCTCGCACAGGCGAAGAAGGACAGCGCAATCATCTCGCAGTATGGAAGGGACAGAGTCCGAGCTATCTGGGCGGTCGCGCGAGGGACGGCACAGAGCGTTATCGATGAGCTCACCCGCAGGGGGATTGACGTTGTGATCTATGACTGATGTCTATGTCACTTTGAGCATGGCCGGCTACAAGCCGCTGTGGGAACCTGAGCACGGGCGGGCGTTCCTCGAGATCCTTCAGCGCGCTGGCCAAGTCTACGTCCCTGAGATCGGGGAGGGGCCCCGTACGAAGTACCGACCCATAGACCCCGACACCCTGGTGCGCGCGTGGTCTCGGGAGACTTCCATCGTGTTCAGGCGTAGGCGTCCGTTTGAGGTTGACACATACGTGACAATAGACCTGCGTGACCGAGAGGAGGGAGTTCCACCACGATCATGGGCCACAACAGACTTCAGCACGTACGTCGACGCCGCATATTTCAGCACGCCTGCTCAACTAGACGAGTTGCTTGGCCTGGGATCTGCACTGTACGATTTCTTCTCGCCCTACTACGGGTTCATTGTACTTCCATGGATGCGAAAGCTCGCCTCCGTCATCTTTCCAGATCAGGGCATTCCGGGCTTGGGCTGGGCGACCTGGCTTGGGCCTGAGTACGACGACCTCGTTCAGTTCCCGCCCCTGGAAGGCGTGTCCGTCCAGCCCATGGCGGACGGGGGCAGGCTGATCGTCCTCCCGCGTCCGCGGCGCGTCGAGGAGCCCGACGAGGCCGTCCAGCGAGCGCTGGACAGTCTCCTCAGCCACATCGACCCGCTCGTGTTCCAGGCCGAGCGTCCCGACCCGTTCGCGCCGATGCCAAAACGCGCTGTGCGGGTCCCGAAGTTCCGCTTCAAGCTCGACAGCACCTACAGCGACCTCAGGCCAAGCATGACACTCGATCCTGCGATCGTGACGCAGATCGGGGCGACCCCCGAGTTCGTGGACCTGCTCTCGATGGCGCTGACGCACGCCGTGGACAGCGCGAAAGAGGGCCCCTTCTCGCCGTTTGCCATCCTGGATGCTGGAGGACAGCGTGCCCTGGTCCGGGTCGCCGCCACGACCACCGAGGAAGGCCTGCCACGAGCGTATGACACCGTTCGGGCGGAGGCCGGCAGGCTTACGGCGTACGCCATCGCTTACGTGACCTCGACTGTCGCAGAGGACAGGCGCTCGAAGGCCATAGTGGTTGAGGCCGCTGAGCGAAACAGGCCATACCCGGTGAAACTGGTGCAGCGGTACCGGCCGAGGCGTGGACAGCGGCGCTTCGAACTCATCGGCAGCACCACACTTACCGCCGAGGGAGCACAGCTTCTGTGGCGGCAGGATCATCGGGGTCACGTGCAGTAGGCCCGGCGCCGGGGTGACGCAAACGAATCGGGACGGCGTCACCATCGCCGCTACAACCAAGCCACCCGCCTGACCCAGGTCAGCGCCGGCGGCCAGACGGCGATGATGACAGTGACCCGAAGAGCGCGGCCCTTCATCTTGGCATCTCTTTGCCCATCGCGATTCGGCGTCCCTACCACGCCACATACGAAGGCATCCCTCGGCACTCCTTCCCAGGTGGCGGAGGGGCGCCGTGCCATCTCCTGTTGCGCCTAGCCTGGGCCTCTGCTAGGCTGTGCCCGAACAGGAGGCAGTCATGCGACGAGTCAAGGTGCGCGTGGAAAGGGGGCGGGTGGTCAGCCCTCCGGATCTGCCAGAGGACTTTGAGGGCGAACTGATGTTGCCAGACGAGGGCGCCACGGCGAACCTGCTTGGCGAGACCAACCGCGCTTACGCCGCCCTGAAGGCCGACCCAAAGGCATGGAAGCAAGAGCGCGGCGAGCGAGCGCTTTGGGACAGCACACTGGCCGATGGTCTGGAGCCCGAGACAAGGGATTCGTAACCAGCCCAGCGCTTCCGAATGCTCGAACCGCAACGTGGGGATATCTGGCTGGCGGATCTCAGCCCAACCCTCGGTCGGGAGCAGGCCGGCCAGCGGCCTGTCTTGGTCCTCTCCGTTGATGCGTTCAACCTGGGACCGGCAGAGCTCGTGGTGGTACTACCAATCACCGCGACCATCCGCCCAATCCCGCTCCATGTGATCGTCCAGCCGCCTGAGGGCGGCCTGAAGGTTCAAAGCCGTATCCTCACCGACGCGATCCGGTCGATCAGCAAGGAGCGACTCGGCGAGCGATGGGGGGCCGTTTCGCCAGAGACGATGGCGGTCGTGGAAGAGCGTGTACGGGCACTCCTGGGGCTCTGAGCGGACGCCGCGAACCTTTCTCCTCACTACTAGGCCGCATATCATCGATAACATCGCACCACGTCAAACATGGCAAACAGATTGTCATCGGGCGTGCCGTAATCGAGATTGATGCAGCACACGCCCGTCTTCTCCAATGGCCCGGCGGCGCGCAACAGGGCCTCGGTGTCTTCCGCGATCTCCCGCGGCGTGCACTGTAGCATACGGATGGGACTGAGCCGGAGATTCAGGAAGACGTCCGGCAGGGCCTCGCGCACGCGCGCCACGTCCGAGCCCCACCCCACTTCGCAGTAGGCCAGCGGCAGTCGCGCATACTCTGGCGCCACGCGCTGCAGGTTGTCGCCGCAATGATGGATGCCAAACGGCCGGAGGCGCTCGGACAGCTCTTGCTCGATCGGGAACTGTATGTCCCGGTAGCTCTCTGGCGAGATCATCTGCACGGAGCAGTTCGCGTGCAGGAATGGCGATGGCGACAGGCGCGCCGCCATGCGGTTCACGGCGATGGAGTAGCTGCCCGTGCGGTCGTGGATGTAGCGGGCGACGTCGGCAATCAGGCCGCCGATCAGGCGCAAGAAGCGCCGTACGCGGTCGGGCGCGGCGTAGAAGTCGACGAAGAGATCCTGCCCGTAGAAGTGGTAGGCGACGTTGAGGAGGCCGTCGGTGTTGAGGTCGCCAACCACGTACCCATACTGGGCTTTCAGGGAATCCATGTCGGCGATCAGTTGCTTCATGGGCCACAGATCTTTCCAGTCGGGCAACCGCAGGGCGTCGATCTCATCCGCCGCCGTGTGCACCGGCTCCGGTTGTGGTGCCGCTCCGGCGGCAAAACGGATGGACGCACCCAGCAGGGCCGGAATCACGAACCCGCCGGCCACGTGCATCGATCCGATGATGGGGCGAGGTTGCGGATCGGCTTCACCCAGGCCCATCTCCCCATAGCGTTCGTGGAGCACACGCCGCATGATCACGTCATTGCCAATTCGTGTCTCCGTATCGAGATAGAAGGCCTCTTCGAACGATATCCCTGCGGTCTTGTGCCACCAGTTGGGATTGAAGACGAGTTCGACGGGCAGGTACGTGTCGGGCGTGAGGTTCACGTCGTCGGCTCTTGGCGGATGCCGGTGGCGCGCGAACGATAGGCCGCCTCCATGATGTGCCACACCGCCGCGGCCTCCTCGCCCGGCACTGGTACGGGGTGATCGGAGCGGAGCCGGTCGACCAGCTCGGCGATGAATTCCGCGTGGGTGGAGCGCGCGCGGGGCAGCACCATCGTCTGCGGCTCTGCGCCGGCGCGCTCCAGGGTCAGTCGCCCCTCTGACAGGGGGCCGGCCAGCAATCGCCCCTCAGTTTCGGTAATGTCGAACTCGTTCATGTTGATCAGGGACTGCAGCGTGATAGAGAGCGACACCAGCGCGTGCTCGACCGTCTCCATCTGGACCGCGATGGTATCCTCGGTCTCGAAGCCGCTTGCGTGCGATGAACACTGCGCGCCCACGCTCGCGATGTTGCCGAGCAGGTGACGGGTGAGATCCACCCAGTGGCTGCCGGCGTTGGCCAGGGCGCCGCCGCCGGAGAGTGCGCGCGAGGTCAACCATGGGCGCTCGGGATCGCTCCCGAAGTAGTCGGCCAACTGCATCCGCGGCGCTGACTCCCATGGGCTTCTCGCACAGCACGGCCTTGCCCGCTTCGGCGGCGAGCTTGACGTGCGCCGGGTGGAGCGCGTGGGGCGACGCGATATAGACCGCGTTCACATCGTTGTCGGCGACCAACGCCGCGGCATCGGTGTACCAGCGGCGCGCTCCGTGCCGCTGCGCAAAGCCGGCGGCCTTCGTCGCGTCACGGCGCATGACGGCGACGAGTTCCGAACCGGGCGTCTGGTACAGCGGCGGCCCGCTCTTGCGTTCGGCCACGTCGCCGCAGCCGATGATACCCCACCGGATCATGTCCATGCCCGTTGTAATGCGCCGCGGGCCGCAGAGAGGACTTTGAGTCTGACCCATCGGGCCCGCGATGCGGACAGGCTCTTCTTCCTTGGGGAGACTGGGGAGGAAGACGGCAATGATGTAGGCGGCGATCAGCGCGGCGAGAGGATCAGCCGGGCGGCCGCCGCCTCGTCCACCCGGGCCCGCGAGAACAGCAGCGGCACGTACTCGCCCCGCGCCCACAACGCGGCGAAGTCCCGATAGTGCCGGTGGAACGGCAGCCCGCTCTGCCCGGTGGTGTGGATCACCAGCGAGCGGTCCCAGTCGGTGGTGTCGAGGATCTGCCGGTAGGACGCCACATACACCTGCCGGAAGGGCTCCTCGAGGTTGAATGCGCCGTTGTTGACCGTGAACCCGTCGCCGCCGGTCTCGGGCGGTGTGGCGTTGAAGATCCAGGCCAGAGCCTTGATGCGGCCGATCGGATGGACGAAGACCGGCTGGTGCAGCCGGCCCCATCGCCACCGCTGCCTGTTGGGACCGAGCCGGCGCTCGAGGTCGCGCACCGCCGCCCGCAGCGCGGTCTCGACCATGCGGTCGCGGCTGCCCCGCCACCAGGCCGAGGTGGGGTCCCGGAGCAGCGCGAGCGTGGCCAGCGCCGGTCCATCATGATGCCGCAGGTAGCGGCTGAAGACGGCGTCGTCGAGGGGCGCGCGGAAGAGCTCCTCCATGAGCGCCGCCACCAACGCGTGGTAGATCGCCGCGGGCCTGCTGGAGGCGGCCACGACCCCGTCCCACTCCACGAGCTCCTGAAACACCGGCTGGAGCGCCGGGTCAAGGATGCGCGCGGTGCGCAGCGCCTCGACGACCGCCTGCGCATGGAGCGAGGTCACATCGGTGTGGATGCGCTTGGACGTCTCGACCGACTGCTGTGCCTCGTGCAGCAACTCCGTGATGCGCTGCGCCCGGAATCCGGGATCCCAATCCCGTCCCAGGAAGTACGGATAGTCCTCGGGAGCGACGCGGTTGTTGGCCGTGACGATGACACCGTCGCGCCGGTGCGTGCTCGGGAGCGCATCGAACGGGACGGTCCCCGTCCAGGCGAACTCTCCGGTCCATCCCGGAGAGGGCACCGCGCCGGTCCCCTTCGCCCGGATCGGGACCACCCCCGGCATCTGGTAGCCGATCTCGCCGTTGCGGTGCGCGAAGACGAAGTTCTGCGACGGCGCATCCCAGGCGCGCAGCGCCTGGCGGAACTCTTCCCACGAGGAGGCCCGGTTGATGCCGTCGACCGCGTCGATGATCGTGCTCGACTCCAACGCGGTCCAGCGCAGCGCCAGCGTGGCGTCGAGCCCGCGCACGACGGCGTTGATGACGGGGCCGCGGCGGGTGAGGCGGACGTGCTCGACGACGGGATCCCTCCGACCTTTGACTGTGATCTCCTCGCGGACGATCGTCGCGGGCACCCACCGTCCGCGATCGAGATACCGCGTCGGATCCTCGGGATTGAAGCGTTCGATGAACAGATCCTGTACGTCGGGATCGGCGTTGGTTACGCCCCAGGCGATGTCGCGGTTGTGGCCGATGATGACACCCGGCACGCCCGGGAACGTCGCCCCGGCCACATCGTACCGGCCGCCGCTCAAGTGCATGATGTACCAGATCGAGGGCATCTGCCCTTCGAGGTGGGGGTCGTTGGCCAGCAGCGGCCCTCCCGTGACACTCCGATCGCCGCCGACCACCCAGTTGTTGCTGCCCGCGCGCGCCACGCGCGCCAGCCCGAGGCCGGGCGGCGCCGCGGGGATCTCGATCGCACCTGCCCCTCCGGCGGCGGTGGACGGCACGATCACCGGCGCGTCCGCCGGATACCCCGGCGTGAGCCGTTCTAGCCCATCTTCACCGAACCGCGCAATCACCTGCTGCCGCAGGAGCTCCGCCCGCCAGTCCCCGCCCAGCACCCACGCCATCAGCTTCCCGTAGACCAACGTGTCGGCCGGGGTCCAGGGATCGGGGCTAAAGCGCAGGATCGCGAACTCGATCGGCAGCCGGCCCCGCGCCGAGGCGACATACGCGTTGACGCCCGCGGCATACGCCTCCATGTTGGCGCGCGTGCGCGGGCTCAGGCCCGCCAGATGCGCCTCCGCGACCCGCCGCAGGCCGATGGTGCGGAGGAACCGGTCGGTCCCCAGCGTGGCCTCGCCGAAGATCTCAGAGAGGCGGCCGCTGGCCGTCCGCCGGTTGAGCTCCATCTGCCAGAGGCGGTCCTGCGCGTGCACGAACCCCTGGGCGAAGAACAGGTCGCGGTCGGACCGCGCGTAGATGTGGGGAATGCCCCAGCGGTCGCGGATGACCTCGACCGAGCCCCCCAGCCCTGGGACCATCAGGGTCCCTGAGACCTGCGGGAAGGCGCGACGGACGGTGTAGATGCCCAGCGCGCCGACGGCGACGACAGCAATCGCCGCGACCGCCGCCAGAGGGAGCACAACACGACGCACCATCCGCCTCATACATATGCCTTCGCCCCCGGGGCACCCCACCCTCCACTGGCGTGCTTGAGGGTGTGGCACAAGCGTGGCACAATGGTAGCGCCATGGGAACGGCGGTCGGCGTGCGTGAGGTCAAGGAAGTGATTCGCCGATATCTGGGCTCGCCTGAGGAGCTCAAGCGCCAGCTGGATCCCCCCTCGTACGAAGGGTTCCATCAGGTGCTCGACCGCTTCGAGCAATCGATTGAAGAGCTAAACCGGCGGAAGGGAATATCGCTGAGCCCGATCCTGGTCGCGGCAACGGCCGTGCGGCTCATATTGGACGTTCTGGTGCCGTACATGCAAGGCCGCACTGACGAGGCCGCGCGAATCTTCGCCGACTACGACCTCATCTTCAAGGCCGCGGAGAGGATCCCCCTGGCCGATCGTGAGAAGCTGTTTCGCGCGTTCCTGGTGGCAGGTGCTGCAGGTGCAACCGAAGCGTTGCAGGGCGAGCGGGGGCGGGGAATTCTGACGCGGTTGGCGGGCACACTCAAGCTGAGCCTTGACGATATCGGACGCATGTTGAACGTGTCAGGAGAAACCGTCCGGCGATGGGCGCGGGGAACCGTCGCCATGCCTGACGATCAACTGGCCGCGCTCGACCTCATCGGTCAGGCTCTCGGCAGACTTGAGGCCATGTTCCTTCCAGACCGCCTGGCGCACGTCGTCAGACGGCGGGCCGAGGTCTTTGGTGGAGAACGAGCTCTCGACTGGATCCTCCGCGGACGCATCAAGGACGTCGCGGATCGCTACGAGGTCCTGCTGCGGTATCAAGCGTGAGTCCCGTGCGGGTCGTTGCACACCGTCATGTACCAGTGTACCGTGTGATCCGCCGGGGCTGGGCAGATCCCTTGGATACATCGTTCAGCCAACAGCGGAGGGACAATCGATGGAACACACCGGAGTTTCCGGCGCTGTATTGCTGCTGTAGCGTGGGCGTGGCCGCGGCGGTTGCGGACGATGTGTTCGAGCTGGGCGCGGTCATCGTGGAGGATCTCCAGCCCGACTTCCGTCCCGCGCTCGCGGAGATTCGATGGGCAGGCAGAGCAGCAGATGTGGCCAGCCTGGCAGGCATCGTGGCCGCCGGATTTGGCGCTGGCTATCCCGAGGGCGCAACGATCGCGCAAACGCAGCGGGCCGCATCTCAGTGGCATGGCCTTGGAGTCGAGGCCGTGGTGTGCCGGAGCGCCTCGCTGTGGCGGAAGGGAATGCAGCGATGGGGTGGAGACCACCAACAATGGGGAGAACTCGCCATCTTCACCGCGAATGCTCGCCGCGCCCCGATCCTGACTGCTCGGGAGCAGGCTGATGATTGGCTGCGTGGCTGCACGGCGCGAAAGGTGGGTGGTACCACGGAGCCGGTCTCCGTCCCAGGACGGAAGCCGGGTGGTATTCCCGGGGGCATGGCGCCGGGGGCAGACGCCAGGGCGGGCGCAGCCGTGCCCGCACATTGAGGGGGTGCATGGAATGGACGCCACCAAGATCCTGCTGGGCGAGGGCGACATCCCGAAGGCGTGGTACAACATCGCCGCGGACCTGCCCGTGCCGCAGCCGCCGGTGATCCACCCCGGCACCCGGCAGCCGATCGGCCCCGCCGATCTGGCGCCGCTGTTTCCCATGGCCCTCATCATGCAGGAGGTCAGCGCCGAGCGCGAGATCGAGATCCCCGAGCCGGTGCGCGACGTCTACCGCCTGTGGCGGCCCACGCCGCTGCACCGCGCGCGCCGCCTGGAGCAGGCGCTCGACACGCCCGCGCGCATCTACTACAAGCACGAGGGCACCAGCCCGGCCGGCAGCCACAAGCCCAACACGGCGGTCGCGCAGGCGTTTTACAACAAACAGGAAGGCGTGCGGCGCTTGACCACCGAGACCGGCGCCGGGCAGTGGGGCAGCGCGCTGGCGCTGGCCTGCCGGCTGTTCGACCTGGAGTGCACCGTGTACATGGTGCGGGTCTCCTATGAGCAGAAGCCCTACCGCAGGGTGATGATGCAGACCTGGGGCGCGGACGTGCTGCCCAGCCCGTCGGAGCACACCAACGCGGGGCGCGCCGTCCGCGCGAAGGCCCCGGACTCGCCGGGCAGCCTGGGCATCGCCATCAGCGAGGCGGTGGAGGATGCGGCGACCCACGACGACACCCGGTACTCGCTCGGGAGCGTGCTCAACCACGTGCTGATGCACCAGACCGTCGTGGGACTGGAGGCGAAGAAGCAGATGGAGCTGGCCGGCGATCCGCCGGATGTGGTCATCGGGTGCGTGGGCGGCGGCAGCAACTTCTGCGGGCTGGCCTTCCCGTTCATGCCCGAGAAGTTCAAGGGCCGCCCGGTACGATTCGTGGCGGTAGAGCCCGAGGCGTGTCCGACGCTGACCCGCGGCGACTACCTCTACGACTTCGGCGACACCGCGGCCACGACCCCGCTCATCAAGATGTACACCCTGGGCCACAACTTCATTCCGGCCCCGATTCACGCGGGCGGCCTGCGCTATCACGGTGATGCGCCGCTGCTGTGTCTGCTCTACCACCACGGGTATGTGGAGGCAGTGGCGTACCAGCAGCGCACGGTGTTCGACGCGGCGATGCAGTTCGCGCGCACCGAAGGGATCATCCCCGCGCCCGAGTCGGCCCATGCCATCCGCCAGGCGATCGACGAGGCGCTGGAGGCGAAGGCCGAGGGAAGGCCCCGCACGATCCTCTTCGGCCTCTCCGGCCACGGCCACTTCGACCTGGGGGCGTACGACGCCCACCTGGCCGGCCGGCTAGAGGATTACGCCTACCCGGAGGAGGCGATCAGAGCCGCGATGCGGGAGCTGGCGGCGATCCAGCCGTAACCCTGGCAGGAAGGGCATTGGCGCCGCTGGAATCCGCAAGGGAAGGCAGGAGCATCCCAACCGCCTGGAGGAGATGGAGCCATGTGGTGGGAGATCCACCGGCTCCTGTTCGCGATCTGGTTCCGCGTGCAGTTCCGCTACAGGGTCGAGGGCCGCGATCGCGAGCCCCGTCCGCCGTACGTGATCATTGCCAACCACGTCAGCGCGGCGGACATCCCGCTGGTCGGCCTGGCGGTGCGTCCTCCGGTCTCGTTCATGGCTAAAGACGACCTGGCAAGGGTCCCGATCATCGGGGCGTGGCTCAGGTGGATGGGCACGTTCTTCGTGCGCCGCGGGGAGCCGGATCACGCCGCGCTGCGCGAGACGTTTGCGCTGCTGGCGCGTGGCCGGGTGATCGGGATCTTCCCTGAGGGCGGCCGCAGCCCGAACGGCCGGCTGCGGCCCTTCAAGGCCGGAGCAGCGTACATCGCGCTGCGGGCCGGCGTGCCTGTGCTCCCGGTCGCCGTCGTCGGCTCGCATAGGGTCTTTCCGAAGGGCAGCCGCCTTCCGAGGTTCGGGAAGGTCGTGGTGCGGCTCGGCGAGCCGTTGCACGTACCCCGGTGCGAGGGGGAGATCCGCAAGAGCCTGCTGCGCGAGTGGACCGGGCGGTTCCACCGGGCCGTCGCAGACCTCCTCCCTCCAGATCAGCAACCGCTGCCGGAACCCGAGCCGGCGGGTTCAGCCGTCGTCGCGGTGCGCTGATCGCCGCCCTACTTGCCGTCGGTCGCTTCGGGCAAACCTTCGGTCTCGGGGAATCTGATCGGCGTCTCCCGGCGGGTGCGGATCCACCGGAGCGCCTGGTCCATCATGATGTAGAGCGCCGGGATCAGGAGCAGGCTGCTCATCGAGGAGGTAACCAGCCCGCCGACGATCGCGCGTGCCAGCGGTGCCTGAAGCTCGGACCCTTCCCCGAACCCAATCGCCAGCGGCAGCAGCCCGCAGATGGTCGTCATCGTGGTCATGAGGATCGGCCGCAAGCGGCGCTGGCCGGCGCGGGCCAGGGCCTCGCGCAGGGGGACGCCTTCGTTCTGGAGCTGGAGGCTGTAGGTGATGAGCACGATGGCGTTGTTGACCGCCACGCCGACCAGGACGATCGCGCCCAGGCCAGACTGCACGTTGAGAGATGTGCCGGTGAACAGCAGTATGGCCACGACGCCCACGAGCGCGAACGGCACCGCCGCCATGATCAGGAACGGTTCGAGCAGGCGTTCGAACTGCGAGGCCATCACCATGTAGACCAGCACCAGCGACATCAGGAACCCGGAGAGCAACTGCGCGAATGACTCCTGCTGGTCTTCGAACTCGCCGCCGAACGCCACCGAGAAGCCCCTGGGGAGTTGCTGCGCCAGGACGGTCGAGCGGACCTCGGCGATCGTGGCGCCGACGTCGCGGCCGCTGATGTTGCCGCCGAGCGTGATGATGCGCTCGCGGTTGCGGCGCTGGATCTGCGTGGGGCCCGGCGTGCCGGTGATCGTCGCGAGCTGCTTGAGCGGCACCACGCCGCGCGGCGTGGCAATCGGCAGCTCGGCGAGCCGGTCGGGCGTCGCGCGGTCGGCCTCGCGCAGCCGGACGACCACGTCGATGTCGTCGCCGCCGACGCGGAACAGCGCCGCGGTCGTGCCGCCGACGTAGGCCTTGACCGACGACGCCACCTGGGCGGCGTTGGTGCCGAAGGCCGCGGCTTTGGCCGGATCGACCAGCACCGAGAACTCTTCGGCGCTCTCTTCACGGCTGATCTGCAGATCGGTCACGCCGTCGATTCCCTCGAGCACGCCCCGCAGCCGCCGGGCGAGCGCGTTGCCCGTCTCGAGATCGAATCCGCGCAGGTCGATGCTGATGGGATCGGCGGCCCGGAAGAAGAACAGCGAGGTCAGGGGCCTGTAGAACACCGTGGCGCCGGTGACGCGCACGCGACCGCGCAGGTCGCCGATGACCTGCTGGGTGGACGGGGCATCCGGGGCCAGGGTCACCCGGAAGTTGACGACGTGCGATCCCCCGGGGCCGAAGCCCCCGCCGACGAACGTCACCACCTGGCGGATCCCGGGCGTCTCCCTGAGCGTCCGCTCGACCCGCAGCGCGACCTCATCGCTCACCTCGAGCGACGTGCCGCGGGCGTGCTGGACCGTCATGAAGAACTCGCGCTCATCGGTGGTCGGAAACGTCTCGCGGCCCAACCCGGGCAGGGCGAGGAAGGCGGCGACGATCAGGGCGGCGGCCGGGACCACGACCAACAGCGGCCGGCGCATCAGGGTGACCAGCACGCGCCGGTAGGCGTCTTCAAGAACCGTGAACCCCCGCTCGAGCGCCACCGCGACCCGGCCGCCCGCGCCGCGGCCGTGGCCCACGACGAGCACCCGCGCGGCCAGCGACGGGATCAGGGTCAGCGCCACGATCAACGAGCACAGCAGTGCCGTGGTTACGACGACGGCCAGGGGGCGGAACATCACGCTGGCAATTCCCCGCGTGAAGAACATGGGCAGGAAGACCACGAGCGTCGTGAGCGTGCTCGCGACGATGGCGGTGCCCACCTCGGCGGTGGACTCCTCCGCGGCCAGCCGCGCAGGCCGGCCCTCCTCGCGATGACGAAAGATGTTCTCGAGCACGACGATGGCGCTATCGACCAGCATACCGACGGCCAGCGCCAGGCCGCCGAACGTGATCAGGTTGAGGGTTGATCCGCCGACGAACATGAGGAAGATGGTCGCCAGCACCGAGATGGGAATGGCCGTCGAGATGATGAGGGTGCTGCTGACGTTGCGCAGGAACCCCAGGAGCACGGCGATGGTCAGTCCGCCGCCTACGACCGCCGCGAACTGCACGTTGGAGATCGACCGGCGGATGAACCGGCTGCCGTCGTTGATGGTCACCATCGGCGCCTGCGCGAACTGCGCGTTGAGCTCATCCACGGCCCGGAAGACGCGCTGAGCCACCGCCACCGTGTTGGTGCCCGACTGCTTGCTCACCGCAACCACGATGGCGGGCCGCCCGTTGAGGCGGACGATCGAGGTGGCATCGGCCAGCGTGTCCCTCACCCGGGCGACGTCGGCAACCCGCACAGGGACGCCCTGGCGCGTGGCCACGACGACCTGGGCGACCTGCTCGACAGATGAGAACTGCCCCACCGTCCGCACGACGCGGCGCTGGTCGCCCACGCGCACATCCCCGCCGGGTTCGCTCGTGCTCTCCGCCCGCAAGGCCTGGGTGATCTCGCGCTCCGAGATGCCCAGGGCTTCCAGGCGGGCGCGGTCGAGCTCGACCCGGATCTCGCGCCCGCGCGCCCCGCGCACCTCGACCAGGGCCACGCCCTCCACCTGTCCAAGGCGGGGGCTGATCTCGTTCTCGGCCAGGTCGCGGATTGCGGCTGGGTCGCCGCGCACCTCGATCGCCAGCAAGACAATGGGGAAGACGTTCGGGTCAAACTTGAAGAGCCGCGGGGTGTCCGCGGCCGTAGGCAGCCGGTTGCGCACCCGGTCGAGCGCGGGCCGCACCTCATTGGCGGCGGCGTCGAGGTCGGCGCCCCAGGGGAAGCGCAGTTGCACGCTGCTGCGGCCCTCGGTCGAGCTCGAGAAGATCTGCGTCACCCCGGGGACGGTCGCGAGCGCGTTCTCGATGGGGATCGTGACCTCGCGCTCGACCTCCTGTGGGCCGGCGCCGGAGTAGGTCGTCGTGATCGAGAGCGTGGGGAACGAGATGTCGGGGAGCAGGTCCACCGGCAGGCGCGCGAAGGAGATCAGCCCAAGGAACACCACCGCCAGGAAGAACATGGCCGCGGTCACCGGCCGGTCGATGGCAAACCGTGACAGGTGCACGCTGGCTACCTCCCGGTGGTCCGCACCTTCATCCCGTCGCGCAGGCCCTGCTGCCCGGCGACGACGACCGCGTCACCGGCCTGGAGCCCCTGGATGATCTCCGACCGGCTCCCCTCAACGTAGCCGATCCTGACTGCCCGCTCTTCGACGGTGTCGTCCTTGACGACGAACGCCACGACCGCCTCCCCGCGGCGCACGATGGCGTCGGAGGGGATCACGATCGCCTGGCGCTCGTCGAAGACGACCGTGGCGCGCGCGAACATTCCGGGCCGCAGCGCCTGATCGGCATTGGGCACCCGGACCACCAGGCGGGCGCTTCGCGAGGCGGGGTCGAGCGCCGGGGCCACGCGCGCGATCCGGCCTTCGAAGGTCCGCCCGGGCAGGGCGTCCACCGTCAGCCGCACCAGGCTTGCCGACCGGAGCCGCGGAAGGTCGACTTCCGGCAGCGGCACGTGTACCTCGATCGGCCGGATGGTCGCCACCGTCGCGACCACGGTCTGGCTGGAGATTACGGCGCCGGACTCGACGTTGACACGCGTCACGACGCCGGCGATCGGCGAGGTGATGCGCATCTCCCGCAGCCGCGCCCGCGCTTGGGCGAGCTGCACCTCGGCCTGCCGTACCTGGGCCTGTTGCGCGGCGATGTCCTCGGGCCGCGGTCCCTGCCGAACGATGGCCAGTTGCTCCTTCGACGCCTGCACGCGGGCGCGCGCCAGGTCGACCTCGGTCTGCGCGCGGTCCACCGCGGCGCGCGCGACGAGCCCGTCGGCAAAGAGCTGCTGCGTGCGGGCCAGCTCGCGCTCCGCCTGGGCGAGCGCGGTCTGCTGCTGCGCGATCTGCGCCTCGACCTGGGCGACCTCGGGGTCGCGCGGGCCAGCCTGCAGCTGCGCGAGTCTTGCGCGCTGCACCTCGACGGCGGCCTCCGCCTGCTGCACGGCCAGCTCGAGCTCAGGATCGTCGATGCGCGCGACCAGTCCGCCGGCGGAGACGAGCGACCCTTCTCTCACCAGCACGGCGCCCAGACGGCCCGAGATGCGCGACATCACGTCGGCGGTGGCAGAGGCACGGACGTCGGCCGGGAAAGTGCCCTGCTCAACGACCGATTCAGGAGCGACCACCAGGGTCCTGACCGCGGGAACCGGCTGGGGCCGCGGCCCCGCGGGGGCTTGAGCGGCCGTCCCCTGGGCCGCCGGGCGGCGCGAGACCCACTGCATCCCACCGAACGCAACGGCCGCGAGGGCGATCACGATGAGCATCACACGGGTGAGACGTCTCACGTACGGGTCACCATGTGGGCTCCTCCGGATCGCCCCATGTCATCCGACCGGCGCGCGTCCGAGCGTCTGGAGATGGCGCATCGAGCCGTACCGGGCGACCAGCTCGTCAAACTCCGACGGATCGTAGAACTCACATGTCCCATCCCCGTATGCCTTGGCCACCTCGAGGCAGAAGCGGACGGCCATCTCGACGTCGTGGGCGTGGCTGGCACCCGTCGCCGACCCCGGCACCGCGACGGCCGCGGTGAGCGCGACCCCGACCACCGGTGCGGACGTGGCCACCGACGGCTGCAGGATACTGTTGATATGACGCAGGCCGGTCCCGTAGGGTGTAGTGTCCTGGGTGGCCAGCGGTACGATGACCGGCGGGATCCCGGTCACCCACTGCAGGATGTCCAACAGCGAGTCCGGTGCCCGGAGGATGTAGCCTTCCTTGACCGGGAGCGTGATTGCCATCCCCTTGTGGTTGACCACCCGGTTGCCGCGGGTGGTGTCGACCGACAGGATGGCCTCCATCGCGGGGTCGATCTCGTGCGCGTTCATCGTGGCGATGTCCACCGGCGACATCATCATCGGCACGGTGGGGGTCTGCCGGATGAACGCCCTGGGGCAGATGTGCGTCCCGATCACGAGATCGCCTGGGAGGGGATCACCCTCCCGGATCATGTCCGCCACCTTCAAGGCGCAGGCGACGGCGGTGATCGCGCCGTCGGCGTCGGAGACCAGCCCGATGCGATCGGGCCTGGCGCCGATGCCGCCGAGTCGGCCGATGATGCCCATGGTTCGCGCGGTGCCGCCGGCGGCCCTGCCCCGGGCCCCGGCAAAGGAGAACTTGACGAAGTCGGTCGAGCCTCCCTCGCCGGTGATGGTGGTCACCCGGCACTCGGCCCCCCTGGCACGCAGCCCCCCGGCGACCCGGTCGCCGGTGGCGTGCGCGGAGTCGAGGAGATCCCATGCTTCCAGGGTCTGCGTCCACGCCATCGTCGTCCCAGCTCCTCCTGCGCTCCTGCGGACCGTCGTTGCCGTCCGGCGAGCCCAAGTGATACGATACCCCAGGTTTCGACAATGAGCCACAGATCCCCTGATGAGCAGGCGGTGTGGCTGGCCGCCCGGGCCGCCAGGCTGCGCGGGATCGCCACGGCGATCCGCCATGCGGCGGGCCGTCTGACCTATCATCCTCTGACCGGGCGGCATCCCGATCCATCCCCTGATCTCTTGGATGCGCTGACCGATGTCGAGCAGGCTGCGAACGACATCCGGCAGGGCGCCGGCAGCCACGGGCTTGTTGAGCGCGCGCAGGTAGTCCTGGCAGCGCTCGACGTGCTGCGGGGGGCCCTTGCGGCGTCCAACGGCGCGTCGCTGGATGCCCCCTACGGTCACGGTGCGCCGCGGCGGCATCACCCCGGCGCACTGTGCACGATCGTCGCGGAGCGGGCGGAAGACCTGGCGCACAGCCTTGAGGCTGAGGCCGTTGCGACGGCAAACCGCGCGCGGCGGTCGGCAGTCTGACACCCTGGTCCGTCCGGCAGGCCGTCGCTACGGGTCCGGCGCGAATCCTCCGAACCTGAACGCCGGAAAGAGCCGGAAGGTCCGGTCGACACCGACCGGGACGGCGTGCGGGACGCCGAGCCGCTCGAAGGCCCGAGCGACTCTGACAAAGTGATGATCCGCCAGGTGGTCCACCAGCACGGCGTTGCGTCCAATCCATCTGGCTGGCGGTTCCCAGATGTCGAATCCACGGAACGGCACCACAACGGGCACGCGGTTGCGCAGGGCGTAGGCGATCTGGCTGCCCGCCTGGTAGGTTTCGGCCACAACGAAGACCTCGCCCGGCGGGCCGAGCGTAGGAAGGATCTCTTCCACCGCCTGCGCGACATCCGGCCAGGCGCGCGACTCGTCGTGGAACGCGCGCAGGATGGGGTTGGGCACCGCGGCGAGCGCCAGCGCAAGGAGCGTCAGGGCCGCGCTGCTTGCCACAGTCGCCCTCAACAGGCGCTGCGGCCGCCATCGGGCCCACAATGCGCTTGCGGCGATCATCCCGGAGAGCAGGGCCGGGCCGGCGTAGTGCGGCTTGGCGATCGCCTGGGCACTGCCGGCCAGGACGACCAGCAGCGTGGGCGCCGCGCACCACCAGAGGAAGCGAAACCGCTGGTCGCCGCGGCGTCGTGCGGCGGCGACCAGCCCTGCGAGCAGCAGAGGAAAGCCCAGCGGCGCATAGTAGCCGAACTGGGCACCCAGCAGTGCTCCCACGTTGACCAAGGGGTGCATCGGCGTGACCCAGGGATCGATCACCATCGCGCGGCGCACCGTGGCCCAGTCGTGCTGCACATTCCACAAGGCGAGCGGCGCCAGGACGATGGCGGCGGCGAGCCCCGCCAGGTACGGCCCCGGCGTACGCAGCCACCCGCGATGGTCGCGGGAGGCTAGGACGAAGCCGGCGAGCGAGAGCGCCAGCGCGCCGCCGGCCAGCTTGCACTGGACCACCAGCCCGATCATGGCGCCGGCCGCCGGCCAGGCCCAGCCTCTGCCCTCGACGATCGCCATCCAGCCGAACAGCATCGCCAGCAGCCAGTAGAGCGCCAGCGGCGCATCGGGCGCGGCCATGATGCCGCTGGCGGCGAATGCGGGGATCACCTGGAAGAGCAGCGCGGCGCGCACGCCGGCGCGCGGTGAGAACAGGCGGCGCGTCACCGCGTAGACCGCGAGCGTCGAGAGCGCGCCGAAGACCAACGGCAGAAGACGGATCCCGAGGACGGAGTCGCCCCCCAGGCGGGTGCCCAGTGCCACGAGGGCCGCGATCATCGGCGGGTGGTCTGGGTACCCCCACATGAGGTGCTGCGCCCAGACCCAGTAGTGCGCCTCGTCGTCGAGCAGCGGCACGGTCAGCGCGGCCGCCAGCCGCACGAGCGTCGAGACGGCGATGATGGCCAGCAGCGGCCGCCATGGAGTCCCATACGGCGGCGCCGGCGGGGGGGACCCTGCGGACCAGCCCAATGATGGCAACGGTGGGCTCACTGGCGACGGCCGGCGACCACGGCCGCAGCCCGCATGACTCGGTTCAGCATCGCCACCGTGAGACGGCCCGTCTGCGTATTCTGCCGGCTGGGGTGGTATGACGCCAGCAGCACAACGGGCCGGCCGTCGGGCCGGACGAGCGTTGCGCGGGCGCCATGGGCGAACGCGGGCCTTGGGTTCGGGATGGTCCATCCCAGGGTTGCGGCCGCCTTCAGCGTCGCCGCATGCGCGATGCCGCCGAGCGCCACGATCACGCGGACCCGCGAGAGCAGCGCCATCTCTTCTATCATATAGGGACGGCAGTGCTCCAGCTCCTCGGGCAGCGGCCGGTTGTCGGGCGGCGCGCAGCGCGCCGCCGCAGTCATATAGAGACCGCGGTAGCGCAGCCCGTCGTCCCTGTGGTGCGACGTCGGCTTCGACGTCAGGCCTGCCCGATAGAGCGCCGGGGTGAGGAAATCGCCCGAGCCGTCGCCGGTGAACATGCGGCCGGTGCGGTTCGCGCCATGGGCGGCCGGGGCCAGGCCGACCAGCAGCACGCTGGCCCGCGGATCGCCGATCCCTGGGACCGGTCGACCCCAGTAGGTCCAGCCGGCGAACTGCGGCTTGCCGCGCCGGGCCACGGCCTCGCGGTGCGCGACGAGGCGCGGGCACCGCCGGCAGGCGACGACCTGGGCGGCGAGCGCCGAGAGCGCGGACGGGATGACTGCGGTCGGCAATGGGGTGGCGATGGCACCGATTCCTTGACGCTGGTTTTCCCCGGCTTCTATAATACCCTTGCCGTCAACGTGGGCGCTTAGCTCAGCGGAAGAGCGCATCCTTCACACGGATGAGGCCGCAGGTTCGAGCCCTGCAGCGCCCACCACCTCGCAGTGTCCCAGGACTCGGCCGGATGCGCGGCGAAGCACCACCAGACTTGACGCCCGTGGTGCATCCCTCTGGAGGATTCCGTGACTGACCCCCGGCTTGCGAAACTTGCGCAGGTCCTCGTGCACTATTCGCTCGACGTTCGGCCCGGCCAGCTCGTCCGCATCGACGGCCCAGCGCTCGCCGCGCCGCTGATCACCGAGGCGTACCGCGCAGCGCTGGCGGCCGGCGCCAACGCGTACACGAATGTCAGCGTGGATGGATTGCAGGAGATCTTCCTGAAGCACGCGAGCGATGAACAACTGCGGTTTCTCTCGCCGGTCGCGTCGTTCGAGGTCGAGAGGCTCGACGCGCAGTTGGGCATCTGGGCGCACTACAACACCCGCGCGCTCACCGGGGTCGACCCGAAGCGCCAGGCGGCGCGCCGCGAGGCCCTGCGGCCGATCAGCCAGCGGTTCCTCGAGCGGGCCGGCGCCGGCGAGTTGCGCTGGGTGGGTACGCAGTATCCTACCCAGGCCGACGCGCAGGACGCCGAGATGTCGCTCGCCGAGTACGAGGACTTCGTGTTCGCCGCCGGCCTGCTTGACCATCCCGATCCCGTGGCGTCGTGGAAGAAGGTGCGGGAGGAGCAGGACCGCGTCGTGCGCCTGCTGAGCGCGAAAGAGGAGTTGCGCCTGCTGGGTCCGGAGATTGACCTGACGGTCCGGGCCGGCGGCCGCCGGTGGATCAACGCCGCGGGTGAGCACAACTTCCCCGACGGTGAGGTCTTCACCGGGCCGGTCGAAGATGCGACGTCGGGCCGCGTGACGTTCTCGTTCCCGGCGATCTACGGCGGCCGCGAGGTGGACGGGATCACCCTGACCTTCAAGGACGGACGGGTCGTCGAGGCGTCGGCGAAGAAGGGCGAGGAGCTGCTGCGCGCCATGCTCGACCTCGACGCGGGTGCGCGGGTGCTCGGCGAGTTCGCGTTCGGGACGAACTACGGGATCACGAAGTTCACCCGCAACATCCTGTTCGACGAGAAGATCGGCGGCACGGCGCACATGGCGCTCGGCGCCGCCTACCCCGAGACCGGCGGTACGAACCAGTCGGGGCTGCACTGGGACATGATCTGCGACCTGCGCACCGACAGCGAGGTGCACGCCGACGGCGAGGTGATCTACCGGAACGGGAAGTTCCTGACTTGAGTCAGGGGCGTTCGTACTGCTCGATGAGGTCGTCGAACATCGCGTGGGTGTCCTCGCTAACCTCGTCGGCCATCTCGGCGTAGCGGTGGTGCTCCAGCGCCTTGGTGTGGATGTTGGTGAGCATGGTCGCTTCGATCTCGCGGAGAAAGGCCACCACATCGTCGCGGGAGAAGTCGCCGAACTCGCCCGACTTGATCCGGCGGACGAACTCGTCGAGGCTGCGCATTTCGATCTGACAGAGCTGCTCGTAAATCTTCCACAGCCGCTCGGTCATGCCAGTCACTCCCCGCCGCCGGGTCTTGGTGGCGATCTTCGCGTGGGTGGAGGAGAATCCTCCTGCACCCTCGACCTGTCCTCGACGGCCGGACGCGTCTGCTATAATGGTGGACGTCTAGGGCCGGCGTAGCTCAGCGGTAGAGCAGCGCACTCGTAATGCGCAGGTCACGAGTTCGAATCTCGTCGCCGGCTCCAGGATTTGCAAGGGTTTCCGAGCCTCCGATTTCTCGAATAACTTCCTCTTGGGGCACCCTTGGGGCACGGTCGCACCTCGCTGCCCCGAATAACTTCCGAAGAGTATCCTCCTTGTCGAGCTTGTGCCCCTGTTGGATTAGATGTGCGTATGTCGACAGCGTGAAGGCGGCGTTGCTGTGCCCCAGTTGCTGGCTGACGTATAGGATCGGTTCGCCCCAGGCGAGCAAGAGACTGGCGTAGCCGTGCCTCAGGTCATGGAAGCGGAGGTGGCTGCCCCGCGCTCGCGTGGCTTGAACGGCCCGCGCCGCCGGAAGCCAGATGTGGCGCTGAAACCACCCGTGGTTCAGTAGCCCTCCGCGGGCTCCGGGGGAGACCAGCCGGCCCCGTTGAGGCATGTCGAGAAGCGCCTGCCGGACGGGCGAGAGCATATCGATGCTGCGCCGCGAAGTCAGGCTCTTGGGGTCTTGGGCCCCTTTTGTGCCGGCGGGTGTTGCTCGCTGTACGTGAATCTTGCCGGTCTCGAAATCGATGTCCGACCACTCCAGGCTGGCAATCTCTCCCCAGCGAAGACCCGTAAGCACCGCTACAAGTGAGAAGGTAGCCCATCTTTCCGGCAGGGACTTGAGGAGACTCAGTAGTTCATCCATGTCGACGGTTCGCGCGATCTTCCCGGCCTGTGGTTTGTCTCTGCGGTCGAGCTTCTCGATGGGATTTTGTCGGATGTAGTCGCTTCTCACGGCGTCGGCAAACATCTTGCCCAGCACGGCAAGCAACCGACGAGATGTCGATGGACTCTGCTCCTCGGTTACCCTTGCCAGTAGCGCACGGACGTCCTCGACGGTGATCGCGTTCAACAGCGTGCTGGCGAAGG
>JBBIOB010000043.1:0-24781 GCA_037443565.1 Armatimonadota bacterium
ACATGACGCAGATCATCACGAGCCGGTTCTCGCTCGACCAGGGCGTCCAGGCGGTCGAGCAGGCGTCGAAACGGCAGGACGGCAAGGTCATGGTGCGCGCCTAGAGCCGGGGCGTCCCAGTCCCGTCGTCCTTGTGAAGGAGGTGAGAGCAGGAGCGCGCGTGTGAGTGTTGGGAGACCAGTCGGAAGGGAGGTTCGTTGAGGTGCGAATCGTCATCGCCACCGCCATGCTGGTTGCCCTGGCGCTCGCGGCGCAGACTGCGTCGCTCGGCGGCCAGGCGTTGCCTCCCAAGCCCGCCAAGCTTACGATGGCGGTCGTCGCAGGGGGAGAGACGAAGGGTCTCAAGGCGATCCTGCCCCTCTGGGAACGAGAGAAAGGGGTCAAGATCGAGCTGGTTGAGTTCCCCTATCCGACCCTCTACGAGAAACTGGTCACCACGTTCCAGGCAAAAGCCGCGACCTACGACCTGCTGATCGCGGACGATCCCTGGATGCCCAAGTTCGGCTCCGAGGGGTGGCTGGTTCCCCTCGACAAGGAGTTTGGCTACAGGCGCGACCCCGACATCTTCCCGGTGGTCTACGACCTGGGATCGTGGCCACCGCCGCGCGGTCCCGTGCCGCCCACGGAGCGCGGCAAGACCCGGCAGCTCTACGCCATCACACTCGTGGGGAACGTCGAGTTCTTCATGTACCGGAAGGATCTGGTCTCCGAGCCCAAGACCTGGGACGACGTGCTGGCCAACGCCAAGAAGGTGCACAACCCCAGCACCCCCATGTACGGGTTCGTGATTCGGGGTGCCAAGGGCAATCCGGTCATCTCGGAGTTCACCCCGGTCCTGCTCTCGTTTGGCGGCGCGATCTTTGACGACACCTGGAAGGTCGTGCTGAACAGCGACGCCGCCCGCCGGGCACTGACGTTCTTCACCAAGGACCTCAAGCAATATGCCCCACCCGGCGTCGAGAACTACGACGCGGCGGAGCGCGCGCGGGAGGTGGCCGTGGGCCGGGCGGCTCAAGGCTTCATCTGGCCCGCCGAGATCACCGACATCGTCGAGAACCCGTCCGTCTCGAAGGTCAGGGGGAAAATGGGCTACACCCTGGCCCCGCGCGGGCCGGGCAACATCCACGGCCCGCTCATCGGCAACTGGCTCCTCGGCATCCCTCAAGGATCGAGGAACAAGCAGTGGGCCTACGAGTTCATCCTCTGGGCCACCGGCGCGCAGGTCCAGAAGCCGTACGCAACGGGCGGCGGGATCCCGTTCCGCAAGTCCGTGCTGCTGGATGCCGAGATGAACAAGACGTTTCCATTCTTCAAGGCAATGGCGGCGTCGCTGGAGGCACCCGCGCACTGGCGGCCACGGACCCAGGAGTGGTTCGCCGTTGAGGCGATCCTGGGCACCCATGTGAACGCGGCGCTCGCGGGCCTGTCAACCCCGCAGGACGCGATCGCGAAGGCCGCGGCCGAGATTGAGCGGCATATGCGACAGGCAGGGTACTATCGATAGGCACCTGCGGGGGCCGGCGCCTGCCGGCCCCCGCCACGCGCCGATGACGACGGCTGCCCGACTCCGACACGCGACCCCGTACCTGCTGGCGGGCGGGCCCATTCTTGCCCTGATGTTGCTCGTGGCCTACCCGATGCTTTACAACGTGAACCTGAGCCTGCGAAACTACCGCACCGGCGAGTTCGTGGCGCTGCAGAACTTCGCGCGGGTGTTCGACGATGCCCTATTCCTCGCCTCACTGAAGGCCACGGCCACCTACGTGGTCCTGGCCGTCGGCGTGGAGGTCCTGCTGGGCCTGGCCCTGGCCCTCTACATCCACCGCACAATCGCCAGCGCGATAGTCCGTGGGTTGGTCTATCTGCTGCTCATCATCCCCATGGTCACGCCGCCGGTCGTCGCCGGAGTGATCGCTCGCCTGATCTACACGCCGAACTACGGCATTCTCAACCGTGCATTGCGCAGCCTAGGAGTGATCGACCAGGACATCCTCTGGCTGTCTACCGGCCACGGCGCGATGTTCTCGGTCCTGAGCGTGGACATTTGGCAGTGGACGCCGTTCGTCTTCCTGGTGTGCTTCGCGGGGTTGCAGGCCGTGCCGCAGGATGTCGCCGAGGCGGCAAAGGTCGACGGCGCCGGCGGATGGAACCTGTTCCGGCTCATCGAGCTGCCCTACCTGAAGTCGCTGCTGGTTCTCCTGCTGATCTTCCGATTCACCGATACGTTTCGAGTGTTCGATCATGTCCTGGTGCTCACCGCGGGCGGGCCGGGCGCCTCGACCGAGTTCATCAGCGTCTACCTCTACCGGGTCGCCTTCAAGTTCTTTGACCTGGGGTACGCCGCGGCCATTGGGTTCTACGTGGTCATCGTGGCCTCGGTACTGTTTGCCATGCTCAACCGGTGGCTGGCGGCGGAGGGTGTGATGTGAGCGCGCGGCGCCTCTCCGTGATTGCGGCCTACGTGGTGCTCGCTGCTGTGGTCGTGCTTTACCTGTTTCCCTTCTTCTGGATGGTCTCCACGGGACTGAAGCCGTTAGCTGAGCTGTACCGGTACCCGCCGACGGTATTGCCCGAAACGCCGACGCTCGACGCATTCGGCTCTGTGCTCGGGCAGCGAGGCTACATCCGGCTGCTAGTCAACAGCCTGATCGTCGCGCTGGCGGCGGTGGCCGGCGGGATCACGGTCAGCCTCCTGATCGCGTATCCGCTGACACGGCTGCCGGTGCGGCCGGGATTCCGCCGTGGACTCTTCGGCTGGATTCTCAGCCTCAGGTTCCTCCCACCGATCGTGGTCGTCATCCCGTTCTTCGACATCGTGCGGGGCTTCCAGCTCTACGACACTCGGGCGGCGCTGGTGCTCCTGTACACGGTCTTCAGCCTCCCGTTCGCCGTGTGGATGCTGAAGGGCTTCCTCAGCGAGATCCCGGTGGAGATCGAGGAGGCGGCGCTCCTCGACGGCGCGACACGGCTGCGCGCGTTCTTCCGGATTCTGTTGCCCCAGATGACCCCGGCACTGCTCGCTGCGGGGGTCATCACGTTCTCGCTCACCTGGAGTGAGTTCATGTTCGCCTTCATCATGACCGCGTCGCCGAGCTCTCAGACGTTCTCGATTGGGGTGGCCAGCTTGGTGACGCAGTTCGAGATCATCTGGAATGAGATGGCCGCTGCCGGGACGATCTCGGCCCTTGTGCCGGTCGTGCTCCTACTGCTCGGCCGCAGGCATGTCATCACGGCCCTGACGTTCGGCGTGGTGCGCGAGAAAGGATAGGGATGGTCATGCGCGTGTTTGGATTGAACGGCGCCACCACCGGGGAAGGCGTCGACCTCGCGACCGACATCCGGGTCGCCGGCGCCGCCGGGTATCAGGGGGTGGAGCTGCGCGATGCCAAGATCGAGCGCTACCTGGCCGCCGGGGGCACGATGGACTCACTGCGGGGGCTGCTGCGGGACGCGGGCCTGCGCGTGCTCAGCCTCAACGCCCTCGACGATTCCACGCTCCACACCGGCGCGGCGCTCGAGGCGGTCCTCGCTCGGACGCGCACCTTCTGCGCCTGGGCGAAGGCCCTGGACTGCCCGTGTCTGATCGCCGTGCCGAGCTTCCTACCTCCCGGCGGGATGGATGCCACCCAGGTGCGGGTGCGCACCAACGCGGCGCTGCGGGCCATGGCCTCGGTCGCGGCGGCCGACGGCGTCATGGTCGGCTTCGAGTTCCTCGGCTTCCCGACGTGTTCGGTCAATACGCTGGCCGCCGCACGGGCCATCGTCGAGGAAGTTGACGATCCGCGCGTGGGGCTGGTCATCGACGCCTTTCACTTTCACGCTGGCGGCTCGCGGCTGGAGGATCTCGACGGACTGCCCGGCGACCATCTGTTCATCGTCCACCTGGATGACGCCGAGCCCGGCGATCCTGCCGCGCTCACCGACGCGCAGCGGCTCTGGCCCGGCGAGGGGGTCATTCCGCTGCGGCCGCTGCTCGAGCGCCTCGAGCGGATCGGCTACCGCGGGGCGTACTCTCTGGAGCTGTTCCGGCCCGAGTACTGGGCCATGGATCCCGCCGACGTCGCACGGCGGGGGCTGGAGCGCATGAAGCGCCTGTTTGAGGAGTGATGCCATGAGCGTCAAAGTCGGGATTCTGGGCGCAGGGTTCATCGGCCGCATCCACGCGGTGGTACTGAAGCGGGACCCGCGCGTCGAGCTCGTCGGCGTCGCCGACGTCGTTTCGGCGGCGGCGGCGCGGCTGGCGACCGAGATGGGCACGCGGGCCCTGGACGGCCTGCCCGCGCTGATCGACGCGGGCGCGCAGGCGGTGTGGATCTGCACGCCCAACTCGATGCACGTCGAGCCGGTGACGCAGGCGCTGGCCGCGGGGTTGCACGTCTTCTCGGAGAAGCCCATGGCCACGTCGCTCGGCGGCGCGCGCGCGATCCGCGAGGCGGCCGCGCGCGCCCGCGGCGTCTACCAGATCGGCTTCAACCGGCGGTTCGCGAACGTCTACCGGTTTGCGAAGCAGCGCATCGAGGACGGCCGCCTGGCCCCCCGCCTGGCCCAGATGAAGCACAATCGGGGCGAGCTCAAGCAGCCGCCCTGGACCGGCGACCCGTCGGTGACCGGCGGCTACCTGTACGAGACGCCGGTGCACCTCTTCGACATGGGCCGGTTCCTGTTCGGCGACGTCGCTGAGATCAACGGCGCCGCGCGCCAGAGCGTCTATGATGAGCCTGACGGGTTCGTCATGCTGTTCACCTTTCGCAGCGGCGTGGTCGCCTCGGTGACGAGCGTGGCACACACCTCCTGGCTCTTTCCGTATGAAAGAGTGGAGGTCTATGGTGACCACTGCACCGTCGTGACCGAGGAGCTCGAGCGCGCCTGGTTCAGCCCGGGGATGCGCGAGCAGGTGGAGGCGATCGACTGCTTCCACATGGCGTTTGAGCAGAAGTGGGGATATGTGGAAGAAGATCGGCTGTTCGTTGACGCCGTATTGGGCGAGCGGGCGCCCGCGGTCACCGCGGACGATGGCTACCGCGCGACCGAACTGGTCGAGGCCACCTATCGCGCCGCGCGCAGCGGGGCGCCGGTGCGCCTGCCGCTGCCGGAGTGAGGACGGACGAGGGGCACGCCTGAGTATGCGGTATCGTCTGCTCGTGGCCGACATCGACGGGACGCTCGTGAACTCGGCCCGCGAGATCACCCCGGCTGTGCACGGGGCCGTGGCCGAGGTGCAGGCCCACGGGGTGCGGGTGTGCCTGGCCACCGGCCGCATCTGGCCGTCGGCGCGGCGCTACGTCGAGACGCTGGGCGCGGACCCGCCGGTGGTGCTGGCGAACGGCGGCATGGTCTATGACTTCGCCCGCGACGAGGTCTGGCTCCGCGTGGCGCTGCCGCGCGCGCAGGCGCTCGATGTCCTGAGGATTCTGCGCCGGCATCCGGCGGTCCAGCCCCATCTCTACGTGGACAACAGGGTCTACGTGCCGGCGATGAACGCGCTCACCGAGACGTATCAGCGCAAGGACAGCCTGCGCGCCGAGGTCGTCGGCGACCTGGCCGACTGGCTATCGGCAGTCCCGGCGGCGGCCCCGATGAAGATCCTCAACATCGGCGAGCGGCCCGCGTTGGAGGCTGTGGCCCGTGAGATCGACGAGCTTCCGTATCCAATCAACCACGTGTTCTCCGAGTACATCTATCTGGAGATCCTGCCGCCCGGCGTGGACAAGGGTACCGCGGTGCGCGCCCTGGCCGAGCGGCTGGGCGTGCCACGAGAGGCAATCGTCGCCGTCGGCGATAACCTCAACGATCTCGCCATGATCGAGTATGCCGGATTGGGCGTCGCGATGGGCAACGCGCCCGAGACCCTCCGCGCGGCCGCGGACGTGGTCGCGCCGAGCAACGACGATCATGGCCTGCAGGAGGTGATCGAGCGGTTCATCCTGACGTCAGCATGAACCGGGCCGCCGTCGCGGTCCGGGTCGGTGTACATGTGTGGTTGGAACCAATCGATGAGAGGGGGTTATAGATGACACGGTTCATCGTTGGAGCCCTGGTCACGACGCTCGTGCTGATGGGGTTCGCTGGCCTCGGCACCACCCAGGCTCAGCCGGCGAGGATTGTCGTCTACTCGGCTCTGCCGGACCTCGAGACCACGCTCGTCCACCGGGAGTTCACCAAGAGGACCGGGATCCCGGTGGAAGCGCTCAGCGTTGCCGCGGCGGGCACGCTCGCCGCGCGCATCACGGCCGAGAAGGACCGGCCGCGGGCCGACATCTTCGTCGGTGGATCGGCCGACTTCCACGTCCCGCTGGCCCGCCAGGGCCTGCTGCTCGCGTACCGGTCTCCTGCGGCGGCCGAGGCGCGGATCAGCCCCGCCTACCGCGACCCCGATGGGTTCTGGCACGGGTGGTACCTCGGCGCCCTGGCCATCATCGTCAACACCGACCGGTGGGATCGCGAGATGGCGCCCCGCCGGGTGGCGAAGCCCGCGACCTGGGACGACCTGATCAAGCCCGAGTTTCGCGGGCACTTCATCATGCCGAGCCCGATCACCACGGGCGGCGGCTACATCTTCGTGGCATCGCAGATCTTCCGGCTGGGCGAGGACCGCGCGTGGGCCTTCCTGCGGCAGTTGAACGCCAACGCGTCGCAGTACACGCCGACCGCCCCCGGCACGATCACCTTGCTGGCGCGCGGCGAAGGCATCGTCGGCATGATGTGGGCGCACGAGGGCATCGGTGCCCGCCTGGCCGGCATGCAGCCGCTGGAGACCCTGGTCCCACCCGACACGGCGTTTGAGATCGGGGCGGTGTCGATCATCAAGGGCGGTCCCAACCCCGAGGGCGCGAGGGCCTACGTCGACTTCCTGATGAGCCGCGTGCCCCAGGTGATCAACGCCAGCTACGGGTTCCGCTATCCGGTCCGCGGCGACGTGCCGGTTCCGACCGGCGCCACCGCGTTCGAGCAGCTCAAGTTCGTTCGGTACGACCGGCAGTGGGCCATCGACAACATGAGCCGGGTCCGCGAGCGCTGGCAGCGCGAGATCGGCCGCTAGCGCCCCGGTGAGGCTGCTGTGGGGGAGAGGCCCGGTTCCACGGGCCTCTCCCTCCGGGAGGGTGACCGCAACGCCGTGGCCGTGATCTCCTGGCGGCAGGTTCGTCGGCAGGTCGGCGATCCCGGCGTCGTGCTCGCCTTTGCGGGCGCGGCCGCCGTCCTGGGCCTCTTCGTGCTCTACCCGACGATCCGGGTGCTGATTTTCCCTTCCCTCCAGGACTACCTGGACATCCCCAGGAGCGCGCGGTGGATGCAGGCGGCGCGCAACAGCCTGGTCATGATGGTGATCTCGACGGCAACGGCCACGCTCGCCGGCCTGGTCTTTGCCTTCGCCCTGACCCGCCGGGACATCCCTGGCCGGGCGCTGTTCCGCAGCATCGCCATGCTCCCGCTGTTCGCGCCGCCGTTTATGGTGGCGTTCGCGTACATCCTGATGTTTGGCCGGCAGGGGCTGATCACCCGAACGCTGCTCGGGCTGGATGTGAACATCTTCGGCTGGCACGGCCTGTGGCTGGTGCAGACCGTCGCGTTCTTCCCGCTCGCGATGCTGATCATCATGGGCGTGCTGGAGGCGATCAACCCCAGCCTGGAGCACGCGGCGCGCAACCTCGGGGCCGATGAGTGGACGGTAGCGCGCTCGATCACCTTCGCGCTCGCCCGGCCGGGCATCGCCGGCGCGGCGCTCGTCGTGGCCATCTCGGTACTGGCCGACTTCGGCAACGCGGTCGTCATCGCGGGTGGGTATCCACTGCTGGCGACCGAGGCGTGGTTCCGGCTGGAGGGCATGGGCGACCTGCGCGGCGCGGCGCTGGTCGTCGTCATGTTGATCGTGCCGACCACGGTGCTGTTCCTGCTGGAGCGCTTCTGGGTCAGCCAGCGGGTCTACACGACGGTGACGGGTCGGGGGTCGCGGATCGACCATCCTCCCACGCATCCGGTCCTCAAGTGGGGGACGGTGGCCTTCTGCTCCGCGATGACCGTCATGGTGCTGCTGGTGTACTTCGGGGTGATCGCCGGCGGGATCACCACGAGCTGGGGCCGCGACTGGACGCCCACGCTCATGCACTGGCAGCTCGCCGCCGACCGGGTGGATACGCTGTGGGCGAGCGTGCGGATCGGCGCCCTGGCCGGCGCGATCACCGGCGTCGTCGCGGTCGTCATCGCGTTCGTGACCTCGCGCGCGCTGCCGCTGCGGCAGGTCCTGGACTTCCTGGCCGTCTTACCCGGGGCGCTGCCCGGCGTCTTCGTGGGCGTGGGGTTCGTGCTGGCGTTCAACCGGCCGCCGCTGGAGCTAGTCGGCACGGTGTGGGTCATCGCGCTCGCGCTGGCGTTCTGGCACCTGCCGATGGGCTACCAGGCCGCGGTGGCCACGCTCAAGCAGATCGAGCGGGCGATCGAGGAGGCGGCCACCAACCTCGGTGCCAGCGGCCTGCGGGTCCTGTGGGACATCTACCTGCCGCTGCTGCAACGGGCGTTCGTCGGCGCGTTCGTGGTGTCGTTCATCCGCGCGGTCACCAACGTGAGCATCGTGGTCTTCCTCGTGGCGCCCGGCAACCTGGTCGCTACGTTTGCGATCCTCAACATGATCGGGAACGGCATCTGGGGCGGCGCCGCGGCCCTGACAACGATGCTGCTGATCCTGACGCTGATCTCCGTCGGGCTCGCGCAGGCGATCGCCGGGCGGGCGCTGCGACCCATGCGGATGGGCTGAGATGGCGGCACACGTGCGGCTCTCCGGCGTCACCAAGCGTCTCGGGACGACGCTGGCGGTCGACCGGGTCTCCCTCGACGTCGCCGAGGGCGAGTTCACGACGCTGCTCGGACCCTCGGGATGCGGCAAGACGACGACGCTGCGCATGATCGCCGGGTTCTACCAGCCCGACGCGGGCGACATCTTCGTGCGCGACGCGCGGGTGACCGACGTTCCGGCCCACAAGCGCAATACCGCCATGGTCTTCCAGGAATACGCCCTGTTCCCGCACATGACCGTGGCCGAGAACATCGGCTACGGGCTGCGCATGCGGGGGGTAGACGCCGCTGAGGCCAGGCAGCGGGTCGCCGCCGTGGCCGAGATGGTCGGCCTGGCCGGGCAGGAGGCCAAGTTCCCTAACCAGCTCTCAGGCGGGCAGCAGCAGCGCGTCGCCGTGGCCCGTGCGCTTGTGGTCGAGCCCGAGGTGCTGCTGCTCGACGAGCCGCTGTCCAACCTGGACGCGAAGCTCCGCGTGCGGGTGCGGACCGAGCTCCGCGCCCTGCAGCAGCGGCTGGGGAAGACGACGATCTACGTCACGCACGACCAGGAAGAGGCGTTGTCGATCTCGGACCAGATCGCGGTGATGAACCACGGGCGGATCGTGCAGGTCGGCACCCCGCTCGAGATCTACTACCATCCCACCGACCGATTCGTGGCCGACTTCGTGGGGCTGGCCAATTTCGTCCCGGTGCGGGTCACCGCGCCCGGCCGCGTGCGCCTCGCCGACCTGGAGCTCGAGGTCCACCGGGCCGCCGAGACGGGCGACGCGACGCTGGTCGTGCGTCCCGAGACCATCCGGCTCGTCGATGCGATGCCGCCAAATCGGGGCGCGCCCGCGCTCCGCGGCCGGGTCAAGAACAGCGCCTTCCTCGGCGGGCTGGCGCGCTACTGGGTGGAGGCGCTGGGCATGGAGTGGATCGTGGACGAGGCGGCGCCGGGCGAGCGCATGTTCGCCGGCGAGGTCACGCTGGTGCTGGCGCCCGAGCGCATGCACGTGCTGTACGGACAGACGGACGGGGAAGGTGGAGCATGAGCAAGTGGCAGCTTCCGCCGAAGGGCGGGCACATGGACAAGCGCACCGGCGTCTACCTGCAGACGATGACGATGCGCGACATCGAGGAGCGGCTGCAGACCAACGACGTCCTGATCATCCCGCTCGGCGCCACCGAGGCACACGGGCCCAACGCGCCGATCGGAGAGGACGTGTTCCTCACCTGCCGGATGGCGGAGGCGGTGGCGGAGCGGACCGGCTGCACGGTCTCCGAGCCGTTCTGGTTTGGGTCGCATCCCTATCACCACCTGGGGATGCCCGGTACGGTGGTGATCCCGGAGGACATCTTCTGTGGGGTCCTACGCGCGATGATCGCCGGGTTCTGGAACATGGGCTTTCGCAAGCAGATCCTGCTCAACGGCCATGGGCAGGAGTACGTGATTCCGGTCGCCGTCCACCAGTTCGGCAAGCGCTACCGCGTGCCCGCGCTCGTCGTCAACGTGAACTGGTACCACGCCGTCCCCGACTACTTCAAGACGAAGGACCAGGGCGGCCCGTACGAGACGCCGTTCATCCACGCCGACGAAGTCGAGACCTCGTGGTGCCTGGCGCTCTTCCCCGAGCTGATGAAGCAGGAGTGGGCGGTGGACAACAACCCGTTTGGGTTCCTGCCCGACGGGCACGTCGACAAGGCGGGCAACCTGCTGCGCCGGCCGATCAACTGGTACGGGCACGTCGGCGCCGGGCCGATCGAGGTGAAGGCGTACATCGAGGGCGTTGTGGGCAAGCCGAGCCTGGCCGCGGTCGACAAGGCGCTGCCCGGGGTCGAGGCCCTGCTCGACTACCTCGAGAAGCTGGTCACCGACATCATCAAGACCTTCCCGCCGGGCATACTCCCGCCGATCGAGTACGTCACCGAACGCGACAGGGAGGAACTCGAGGCCGTGCTCAAGGGGCCGGCGAAGGGCGGCAAGAGCATCTACTCGCTGGGGTATCCGCCGTAACGTCGGCGGCGGTCCGCTCCGCGGACCGCCGTCTATCCTCTGCCCTGAGCGGGTCGGGATGACGGATGCCAAGATGTGGGTAGGCCGATGAAACTCAGCCTCGTCGTCTCCGTCGAGGAGACCGCGTTCGACGCGGTCGCCGTGCGCGGCGGCTGGGAGGCCGCCGTCGGGCGGCTGGCTGCGATGGGATACGACGGAGTCGAGTTCGCGATTCGTGACGCCGCGGCCGTCGACGCCGGTCGCCTCGAGGCCGTGGCCCGCGAGGCAGGCCTGGAGGTGCCTGCCCTGGGAACCGGCCAGGCCTACCTGCGCGACGGCCTGAGCCTCTCGAGCCCGGATGGGGCGGTGCGCCGGGCCGCCGCGGACCGCGCCATCGGCTACGTTCACCTGGCTGCCCGGCTGGGCAGCCGGGTGATCATTGGGCTCATCCGAGGCCGGGTGGCCGGCAGCCTCGATGCCACAGCCGCGCGCTGCCTCGAGGGCCTGCGGCCTGTGCTCGACGCCGCGGCGTCGGCCGGGGTGCGGCTGGTCATCGAGCCGATCAACCGCTATGAGACCGACTTCCTGGTCACCGTGGGTGAAGCGCTGGCATTCATCGAAGCGTCAGGCGCGCCCCACCTGGGCGTGCTGGCCGACACGTTTCACATGAACATCGAAGAAGCTTCGATCGAGGGGGCCCTCCAGGAAGCCGGCGGCCGGCTGTGGCATGTTCACACGGCCGACAGCAACCGCCGGGCGCCGGGCGCCGGGCACCTGGACTTCGGCGCGATCGTCGGTGCGCTCGCCGGTCTCGGCTACGACGGGTTCCTCTCCGCGGAGATCCTCCCCAAGCCGGATCCCGAGGCCGCCGCCCGGCAGGCGCTCGAGACGCTTCGACCGCTGGTCAGGCAGGGGGGACTGCCGTCGTCACGTATTGTTAGTTAGTTAGTGGAGAGGCCGGCTGTGGCCTGGAACACGGTCTGCCCG
The DNA here is from genome assembly GCA_037443565.1 of Armatimonadota bacterium. Classification (GTDB taxonomy): domain Bacteria; phylum Sysuimicrobiota; class Sysuimicrobiia; order Sysuimicrobiales; family Humicultoraceae; genus Fervidifonticultor_A. The sequence goes on from JBBIOB010000043.1 coordinate 11,750, forward strand.
GATCCGTAAGGAGGTTGTGGAAGACAGGGAGAGCATGCTTGACATCCAAGGAGGTGGATCGATGAAGCGACTGCTTCTGTTGCTCCTGGTGGTGGGACTGGCCAGCGCCGGGATGGCCCATGCCGCGCCTGCGGGGCGCGTTGTGGTCCTCTGCAGTCCCAACGTGGAGTGGTGCGATCTCATCAAGGCGCAGTTCCCGCGGGCTACAGGCATCACTCTTGACTTCGTTCGGCTGAGTTCCGGAGAGGCGCTCGCTCGACTGCGGGCAGAGAAGGCCAACCCGGTCTTCGATGTCTGGTTCGGCGGCACCGGCGACCCGCACTTCGTCGCCAACGAGGAGGGCTTGACCGAGTTCTACCGCCCGAAGGCGTGGAACGACATCCGCCCCGCGCTGCGCGAGGCCGTCGGCGAGAAGTACATCCCGCTCTACGCCGGCGTGCTCGGCTGGGCCGTCAACGGCGCCCTGCTGCGCGAGAAGAACATCCCCGAGCCGCGCACGTGGGAGGCGCTCGCCGATCCGAGGCTGCGCGGGCTCGTCGCGTACCCCAACCCCAACACCTCGGGCACGGGCTACACGATGGTTGCCACGATGGTGCAGATCTTTGGTGAAGCCAGGGCGTTCGACCTCCTCAAGCGCATCCACCGGAACGTCGCCGAGTACACCCGTGCAGGCGCCGCGCCGGGCGTGCTGGCCGGCCGCGGTGAGGTTGCGATCGGCGTCACGTTCGTGCACGACGCGGTGCTGCAGATTCTGAGCGGCTTCCCGGTGACCTACGGGTCGGCCCGGGACGGCACCGGCTATGAGATCGGCGGGTTGAGCCTGGTCAAGGGCGCGCCCAACCGCGCGAACGCGATCGCCTTCATCGACTGGGCGCTCCAGCCCGACGTGCAGGCACTGGCCGATCAGGCCAAGTCCTATCAGCTCCCGTCTAACGCCAAGACCCCGGTGCCCAAGGTGGCGCCGCGGTTCCAGGATTTCAATGTCATTCAGTACAACTTCGTGAGGTACGGCACGGCGTCCGTCCGCGACGCGCTCGTGGGACGCTGGACCCGGGAGGTGTTCCCGCTTCCCAAGTAGGGGACCGGCATGGGTAGAGCCGAGCTGACGCTCGCGGGTCCGGCCGTCCGGACCAACGCCACCCTGACGGTCTGGAGCGCCATCATCCTGTTCGGCGCGCTCCTGTTGCCGTGGGCCCGCACCGGGCGCGAACTCCTCGAGTTCGTGCCCGGGACCCTCGGGATCGACCTGCTGACCCGAGAATGGATGGTTGCCCTGGTGGTGCTGTGCGGGGCGGTCGCCGGAACGCTCGGCGCCGCCCCGCTGCCGCTCTTCCGCCGCGGCCGGCTGGCGCTTGTCGTGGGCGCCGTGGGCACAATCACCGTGGCTGCGGCGCTCGCCGCGCGCGGGGCCGCGATCGGCCCCGGTCCACTGGTGGCAATCCTCGGGTTCCTGGCCCTGGTCGGCATCGGGCTGGCGCTGGGCGGGTACCTCCAGGCAGACGCGTTCATCGGTGTGTGCATCGTCTGGGCCGCGGTCTTCGTGGCGGTCTTCATCCTGTACCCGCTGTGGGCGGTCGTCCAGGGCAGCGTGTACATCAACGGCCGGTTCACCCTGGACGTCGTGCACGAGACGATCCGGTCGCCCGCGTTCTTCATGCTCAACAATCCATACACCGACCGTAACGAATTGCAGGTGGCGCTGGTCGCCGGAGCCGTCCTGGGGCTCCTCGCCGCGCTGGCCGCGGGCGTGATCACACGGAAGGCGCGGAGCACTGCGCTGTGGGGGCTCGGCACCGCGCTGGTCGGGACGATCCTCGCCGCCCTGTACCTGGGCTTCGGCGCGGTGCGGAACAGCATTCTCCTGGCGATCGTCGTCAGTGTGATCTCGACCGGGCTGGGGTTCCTCTTCGCCCTGCTGGCCGAGCGGTCGCGCCTGCCGACGCGGAGGCTCTTCGGCCCGGTCTCGATCCTGCCAATCATCACGCCACCGTTTGTGCTCGGCCTCGCCATCATCTACCTGTTCGGCCGGCGCGGGTACATCACGTACAACTTGCTCGGGCTCAACACGACCATCTTCTTCGGCATGCTCGGCGTGGGGATCGCGCAGGTCCTGGCCTACACGCCGATCGCGTTCCTCATCCTCCAGGGGGTTGTGCGCCAGCTCAACGTGGCGCTGGAGGAGGCCGCAGAGACCCTGGGGGCCAACCGCTGGCACATCTTGCGCACCGTCATCTGGCCGCTGGCTCGGCCGGGCGTCGCCAACGCCTTCCTGCTCGTGGCCATCGAGAGCCTGGCGGACTTCGGCAACCCGGTGGTCGTCGGCGGAGGACTGCCGTATCTGGCGACGGAGATCTTCTTCGCTGCGACCGGCCGCGGCATCTCCGAGGCGGCGGTCTTCGGCGCGGCGCTCCTCATCCTGACCCTGACGATCTTCCTGATTCAGTACCGCTGGGTCGGCAAGACCTCGTACGTGACGGTGACCGGCCGGGGGGGTGGGGGCGCGGTCCGGCCGCTCCCGCCGGCGCTGGACTACGCCGTGACCGGGATCTTCGTCCTGTGGGTGCTCATCATCGTGCTGCTCTACGGCTCGGTGGCGGTCGGCAGTGTGACGAAGCTGTGGGGGTTCGACTACACCTTCACGCTCGACCACTTCAAGGCGCTCTCACCGACGGGATGGGCAGTATTCCGCACCACAGCCATCCTGGCCGCCATCGCCGCGATTCCGTCCACGGTCGTCGGGTTCCTGATAGGGTATCTGATCACGCGGTATTCGTTCTGGGGCAAGAACACACTCGAGTTCACCTCGATGCTGTCCTTCGCCACCCCTGGCACCGTCATGGGGATCGGGTACATCCTGGCCTTCAACTCGGGCGTCCTTCTGTTCACCGGAACGGAGCTGATCATTGTCCTGGCGTTTGTGTTCCGTAACATGCCGGTGGCCCTGCGCGCGGGCGTGGCCTCGGTGTTGCAGATCGACCGTTCGCTGGAGGAAGCCTCGACGATGCTGCGGGCCAGCTCGCCGACCACCCTGCGCCGGATCGTGATGCCGCTGGTCCGGGCGGCGATCCTGGCCGGACTGGTCTTCGGCTTCGTGCGGGCCATGACCGCGATCAGCCAGGTCATCTTCCTGATCACGCCGAGGACGAACCTGGCCACGACGCAGATCCTGTCGTACATCAACTACGGGACCGTCGGCATTGGAGCGGCCCTCTCCTGGGTGCTCGTGGTCTTCATGGCCGTGGTCATCGTGGCCCTCTATCAGATCAACCAGCGATTGGGCGGGCGGGCCGCTAGCGACATGCCGACGATGTGAGCCTGGGAGCGATCTGACGTGGCCAACAACGTGGCGAAGACGACGAAACTGTTGACCGAGGCGGCGCCGGTGCATCTCGAGCAGATCACCAAGCGCTTCGGCTCCGTGGTGGCGGTTGACGACGTGACGCTCGAGATCCCGGCAGGCAGGCTCGTCACCCTGCTCGGCCCGTCCGGGTGCGGGAAGACGACGACCCTGCGGATCATCGCCGGCCTGGAGGTGCCGACCGGCGGCCGCGTCTTCATCGGGGACGAGAACGTCACGCCGCTGCCCGCGGCCAACCGCAGCGTGACGATGGTGTTCCAGGCCTACGCCCTGTTCCCTCATCTCACCGTGTTCGAGAACATCGCCTATGGCCTGCGCGTCCAGCGCCGCCCGGAGGACGAGGTCAGGCGCCGCGTCGGCGAGGTCCTGGACCTGGTCGGCCTGCCCGGCCTCGAGGCGCGCGCACCCGCCCAGCTCTCCGGCGGCCAGCAGCAGCGCGTGGCCCTGGCCCGCGCGCTCGTGATGCAGCCGAAGGTGCTGCTGTTCGACGAGCCCCTTTCCAACCTCGACGCCAAGCTCCGCAAGCGGGTCCGGGCCGACATTCGCCAGCTCCAGCAGGAGCTTGGGATCACAAGCGTCTACGTCACCCACGACCAGGCCGAGGCGCTCGCGATCTCGGACACGGTCGTGGTCATGAACCACGGGCGCATCGAGCAGATCGGTACCCCCACCGACCTGTACCGCCGGCCGGCCTCGCGCTTCGTGGCCGACTTCATCGGCGAGGCCAACCTGCTGCCGGCCACGGTCGAGAACGGCGCGGTGCGGGTGGCGGGCTACCGGTTTGCCTACCAGCAGCCCGGCATGGCCTCAGGCGCGGCGACGCTGATGGCCAGACCCGAAGGGATTCGCCTCGAGCGGGACGGCGAAGGCCTGCCGGGGCGCGTGCGGACCGCCTTCTTCATGGGGACGTACGCGGACTACCTGATCGAGACCGAGGTCGGCGAGGTCAGCGTGTCCGACGCCCGGAGCGTCGACGCGATGCACCCGGTTGGGCAGAGTGTCCGGCTGCGGTTCGACCCGTCGGGACTCTACCTGCTGCCCCCAGAGTAGCCATGCGGCTCGCAAGTGTCGCCGAGGTCAAGAACCGATTCTCCGCGTACCTTGCCAGGGCCAGGCGGATGAAGGAACCTATCATCGTCACCCATTAGGGCGAGCCCTACGCGCTCATCCAGCCGATCTCGGAGCGAGACCTTGAGGCTCTGGGGTGGCGGCAACTTCGGTGGTCGTGGTCGATGTGCCTTTCTCGGACCACTCAGAGGTGAAGCCTCGACCAGCAGCGGATCGACGCGGCTCTCCGGCGCACGCTCGGCCTCCAGTAGAGGCCAGCGTCGAGCGCAGTCCGTCGTGCCACGGACGGCGCCCATCGTTGCCCTCACTGCCTGGCATCCAATGGTCCAGGGCCTCTCCGGCCCGCGTCGAATTACTGCGGGTGGACTCTCATTGAGGAGGTGCCGATGCCACGCTTCGCTGCCAACCTGACCTTCCTGTGGACCGACCGCCCCTTCATGGCCCGCTTCGATGCGGCGGCCCGTGCCGGGTTCCGAGCGGTAGAGTATATGTTCCCCTACGCTGAGGACATCGACGCGATCGCGGGTGAGCTGCAGCGGCTGGGACTGCGCCAGGTCCTCTTCAACCTCCCGGCCGGCGACTGGGCGGCGGGCGACCGCGGGATTGCGGTGGATCCTTCGCGGCGGGCTGAATTCCAGGATGGGGTGGGGCTCGCGATCGATGTGGCCCGCCGGCTGCAGTGCCCGCGGGTCAACTGCCTGGTCGGCAAGCAGCTCGAGCGTGTGCCGGTGGCCGAGCAGTGGGCGTGCCTGGTCGACAACCTGAAGCACGCCGCGGCGGCCTTCGAGCAGGTCGGGCTCGTCCTGTTGGTCGAGCCGATCAACACGTTTACGATCCCCGGCTTCTTCATCCGGACCTCGGCCGAGGCGTTTCACCTTCAAGACGCCGTAGGCGCGGCCAACTTCAAGGTGCAGTACGACGTCTTCCACGCGCAGCGCATGGAGGGCAACCTGACGCACACGCTGCGCACTAACATCGGCCGGATCGGGCACATCCAGGTGGCCGACTCGCCGGACCGCAACCAGCCCGGCACCGGGGAGATCAACTTCCCCTACCTGTTTCGGGTGCTGGACCGGACCGACTACGAGGGCGAGGTGGGCCTCGAGTACCAACCCACGGGGGCCACCGACGACTCGTTCGATTGGATCGAGGCCATGGGGTATACCCGCGGCTGAGCGCGGCGACGGCCATCACGGAGCGAGAACACGACACGAAGAGGTGACGCCATGGCTGAACGGATCGGGTTCATCGGGCTCGGGATCATGGGCACGCCCATGTCCCAGAATCTGCTCAAGGCGGGGTATCCCGTTGTCGCGTATGACATCATCGAGAGCGCGCTCGCGGAGGTGGTCGGCGCCGGGGCGGTCAGGGGCGCCTCGCCGAAGAGCGTCGCCGAGGTGAGCGACATCATCATCACCATGCTGCCCGACTCGCCGCAGGTGGACGAGGTGGTCTTCGGCGCGGGCGGCGTGCTCGAGGGCGTGCGATCCGGCCAGGTCTTCGTCGACATGAGTACCATCTCGCCCCTGACCAGCCGCAAGGTGTTCGAGGCGCTGCGGGCCAAGGGCGTGCCGGCCCTCGACGGGCCCGTCAGCGGCGGGCAGAAGGGCGCCATCGAGGCAACGCTCACCATCATGGTCGGCGGGCCGAAGGACGCCTTCGACCGCGTGCTGCCGGTCTTCCAGGTGATGGGCAGGAACATCACCCATATCGGCGAGGATCCGGGGTCCGGGCAGGTGGCCAAGGCGGCCAACCAGATCATCGTGGCCGTGAACATCATGGCCGTCGCCGAGGCGCTCACGATGGCGAAGCGCGCCGGGGTGGATCCCGCCAAAGTCCGTCAGGCGCTGATGGGCGGGTTCGCACACAGCCGGATTCTCGAGCTGCACGGCCAGCGCATCCTCGATCATACCTTCGAGCCAGGGTTTCGGATCCGCCTGCATGTGAAGGACCTCGGCATCGCGCTGGCCACGGGCAAGGCGTACGGCGTCCCGCTGTTTGCGACGGCACTGATGCACGAGGTGCTGAACGCCCTCATCGCGCAAGGCCACGGCGACCTGGATCACTCGGCGATCGCCAAGTTCGTGGAGGGGAACGCCGGTCTGAAGGGATAGCGTGACAGGACGCGAGGTCGAGGCCGCGTTCGTCATCACGGCGCCCGACGCCCTGATGCTCGCCGGAGATGTCGCGGCGCTGACCGCGGTCCCTGGATACGCGCTCATCGCCGGTCCGGCCCAGGGGATCCGCGATATCCACGTGGATACCGCCGACCGCGCCCTGGCCGCCCGCCTGGTGGCGGTGCGCGTCCGGACGATCGACGGGGTGGACTGGCTCACGCTCAAGGGCCCGCCGCGGCCGACGGCGTGGGGCGCCCAGGAGCGGGTGGAGTTCGAGGAACCGTGGTCCCCGGATGCGCTCCTCGACGTCGTCGGCCTGCTCCGGCAGGCCGACGTTCGCCTGCGCGCGGAGCCTCCGACCCGCCCCGGCCCCACGACGCCCGAATCGGTGCTCGGCACGCTCGGCCTGGTGCCTATTCAGCGCCGGGAGACGTACCGCCGTCCCCGCCGGGTCGTGCCCCTCGGCGACCCCCGGGGCGCGGCGCCGGCCGAGATGGACGTCGACGTGGTGACGTACTGGTTCCACCGCCGCGACGTGCGGCTCTGCGCCGTCGAGGTCGAGGTCAGGTGTCCGGACGGCCACGCCGCGTCCGCGGCCGTGACGCGCTATCTGCTCGAACGCTATGAGCCTCTGATTCGCCCCTGGCCCTATGGGAAGCTCGCGACAGGCATGGTCATCGAGGACCTGCTTGCTCGGGGCGCCCTCGATCAGGTGCTGGCCGACGACAGGATGCTGCGCGCATCGGGGTTCGACCTCATCGAAGCGCGGCTGGCCCGCCGCGTCGACGCTGCAGGATAGCCCGCTCAGCCGGCGCTGTGCGCCGGACCAGGCGCGCCAGGCGAGCGCGGATCTGGTCTTCCAGGACGCCCGCCGTCGGATCCCCGCGCACGTGCAGCCATTCGACGAGGTCGAGCGCACCGCGCAGCGTGGCCGCGGCGCGATCCGGCCTGCGCAGCCGGTGCTCGCTCACCTTCGATGATTCGATCAACGCCCTGACCCGCCAGGAGCCCCTGCCGCCCACCTCATCCTCCCACATCGCGAGGAGTTCTCCCCAGCGTCCGGCGCGGCGGAGGATGCGGGCGATGCGCGTGGCGATCCGCCATCGCACCGCCGGGTCGTCTTCGACGGCCAGCGCGCGGCGCAGCGACGCCAGCGCGCCGGCTGTGTCCTCGGCCTGCAGGCGTAGGACCCCGAGTCCTTCCCAGTCCACCGGCGGCGGCGGATCCTCACCGCCCTCGATCCAGCGCCTCGCGCATCGGCGAAGGTGTAGCAGGCACAGCACGTCGTGCTGATTGTGCGCGAACACCGGCTCCAGCGGCCCCACGTCGCCGGTGCGCAGGTACTCAAGGTACATGCCGGGGATCAGGGCCGAGTCCACGTCGTCGGCGCGCTCGATCCCCAGCGCGTGGCGCTCGATCGCCGTCAGCCGGTAGGTGCCAAGCGGCCGATACCACAGCCGCCTCGCAGTCGTGATCAGGTCGGTGTGGTCCGCCGGCGGAGCCAGCGGCATCCGGCTCATGATGAATCGGGCCTCCAGGATCGGCCAGTCGAAGCGCCGCCCGTTGAACGTCACCAGCGCGTCGGCCTCGACGAGCCGGTCGCGCACCGCTCCGAGCATCTCGGCTTCGCCGGAGAGCCGGCGCAGGAAGTACTGCTCCACGGTCACGGCATCACCGTCCGCCGTGGCCAGCCCGATCAGGAACGGGGTGGTCCCGGTCCCCCCGGCCAGCCCGGTCGTCTCGGTGTCGAGGTAGACCGCGCTCGCGTCAGCGGGATGGGGGACGTCGCGGCCGAATACCTCGCGGACCGACCATACGCTCCTGCGCAGCTCATACGTCGGACCGCGGTCGGCCTCGGCGCGCAAGCGGGACCGTCCGCTCGCGACGACGCCGAGCATCGCCAGCCGATCTTGCAGGGTGGGCGCCGGGCCGGTCACCGCCAGGGGCGTCCCTATCCCACGGCGCCCGGCACGAGCCGGGCCTCGAGGACCTCGAGGGCGTGGCGCTTTCCGGTGCTGCCGACCTCGAGCACCGGCCCGACGCAGGAGGGGCACCCGGCCTCGCACGGGCAGGCGGCGATCAGGTCGCGGGCGGCGGCCAGGACCTGCCCGTGCATCCGGTGGAGCCGCTCGGCGAACCCTACGCCGCCCGGAAAGGTGTCGTACAGGTAGACCGTTGGCCGGCCCGTGTGCGGTGAGTGCACCTCGTAGGCGCGGCCCAGGTCGCGCGGGTCGCACATCAGGAACAGCGCCGCGACGTGCGCCAGCGCGTGCGAGAGGCCGACGAGCAGCCCTTGGACCTCCTCGCGCGGGACCGACAGGTCGGGCAGCGCCAGCCAGTAGGCCGTCGTGTGCAGTGTGGATTCCGGCAGGTGGATCGGTCCCCAGCCGACGTTCTCGTGCCGAGCCAGGGTGAGCTTCTTGAAGATCGTCGGGCGGTAGGTGACCACGACCTCGCCGTGGGCCGGCGGCGGTGAGGCGCGGCCCTGCGCGAACTCAGCCAGCACGCGGATGTCCACGGCGATCTGCGCGGTGGTGTAGTAGTCGACGTCGACCCGGTGCACGTACGCCTTGCGCTCCTCCCACTCGAGCCGGTCGACGTGGTACTGCTGCCCCAGGTGGATGTAGATCGCGTCCTCGTGGACCAGACCCGGCGCGCTTGCCAGGTCGATCTCGCCGACCACACGCGGCGAGGGTTCGGTCGTGTCGATGATGACGACGTTCTCGGTCGAAGCGCTGCGTAGCGACACGTCCTGCGCCGGATAGGCGTCGGCCACGTAGTGCCACCGGCCGTCGTCATGATGGACGATCCGCTGCCCCGCCAGGTAGTCCAGGATCTCGGGTAGCGTGTTGGGTCCGAACCGCTCGCCGTCATCGATCGGCAGCTCGAACGCCGCGCAGCGCACGTGGCTGGTGAGCACGTAGAGGTTGTCGGGGTTGATCAGACCGGCTTCGGGCGCCTGCCCGAAGAAGTACTCGGGATGCCGGACGATGTACTGATCGAGGGGATCGCTGGTGGCCACCAGGATCGCGGCGGCCAGCTCCTGGGTGCGGCCCGCGCGGCCGGCCTGCTGCCAGGTGGACGCGATCGTGCCCGGGTAGCCCACCAGGATCGCGGCCTGCAGCCGGCCGATGTCGATGCCCAACTCGAGGGCGTTCGTGGCCGCGACCGCCAGAATCTCCCCGCTGCGCAGGCCGTCCTCGATCGCCCGGCGCTCGGACGGCAGGTACCCCGCGCGGTAGCCGGCGATGCGGTCCGGCGGCAGGTGGTGCGTGACAGCGAGGTTCTTGAAGCCGGTCGTCAGGAGTTCCGCCGCGCGGCGGCTGCGCGCGAACGCGATCAGCGGGACGCGGTTGCGGATGAACTCGCTGGCCAGCCGCTCGGCCTCGCCGAGCGCGTCGCGCCGGATGCCCAGCTCGCGGTTGATCACCGGCGCGTTGTAGAAGGCGAGCACCTTGGGGCCCGACGGCGCGCCGTTGTCGTCGATCAGCGCGACCTCGTCCTCGAGGAGCCGCTCGGCGAGTTCCTTGGGGTTGCCGATGGTCGCCGACGCGCAGATCACCTGCGGCGTGCTGCCGTAGAACCGGCAGATCCGCCGCAGCCGCCGCAGCACATTGGCCAGGTGGCTGCCGAACAGCCCGCGGTAGGTGTGCAGCTCGTCGATGACGATGTAGCGCAGGTTCTCGAACAGCCGCAGCCACTTGGTGTGGTGGGGCAGGATCGCCGCGTGGAGCATGTCGGGATTGGTGACCACGACGTGCCCCGCGGTGCGGATTGCGCGCCGGGCGTCGCCCGGCGTATCGCCATCATAGGTGTAGGCCTTGATGTCCGCATCCAGCACGCGTGCCAGCCCGAGCAGCTCGTCCACCTGGTCCATCGAGAGCGCCTTGGTGGGGAACAGGTAGAGGGCCCGGCTCGCGGGCTGCGCGAGCAGGGTGTTGAGGACCGGCAGGTTGTAGCACAGCGTCTTGCCCGACGCGGTGGGCGTGACGACCACGAGGTGGCGTCCCGACCGCGCGACCTCGAACGCCTCGGCTTGGTGGCTGTAGAGGGAGGTGATCCCCTGGCGCCCCAGCGCCGCGGCCAGGCGTGGGTCGACGCCGCCGGGCATCGGCGCGAACTTCCCGGGGCGTGGTGGGAGCACGTGCCAGGCCGTGAACTGGCTGGCAGACGCCGGATCGCTGCGGAGGTGGGTCAGGATCTGCTCGAGGGTCATATGTCGTCCCGCGTCTCAGATGCGAACACAGGTTCGACACCAAGGGCGGCAGCTTCCTGCTGGGGATCGTTGCCGGGCCTACACGTTGGGCCCGGCGGCTAGCGCCGATCCCAGATGTCGTAATGGTGTGCCGGCCTCACGCGGAGCCCGAGCATGACCTCCAGACGCTGCAGAACGCCCCTCAGCTCAGGCAAGAGTCGGCATCTAGTGCCCTGGGGTGATCCGACACCGACCGAACGGGCGGGAGAATCCGCAGGATACTCGTACTGCCTGTGGCCCTTGACGCAGGCAGCCTCCATCCGGGCGCAGGTCTCCCTGAGCGGGATCCTCTTGTCGGTTCGATACGCGTCGGACGTTCCGAAGACGCTGATCACACGGATGACCCGCGACGCGATCGTCTGCCGCACCCACAAGCCTTCGATGGACATGCGCAGCGTGATGGGACCGATGCGCTGGCCGGGGATGATCAGGCCGTCTCCCAGCGCGCGGGGGGTCGCGGCCGGGCGAGGCGACCAGGGTACCGATCCAGAGGAGGACGGGCAGGCGAAATCGCATGGCGCAGTTCACTTTGCGGCGCTCACCATCTCGCAGGGGACAGGCCGGGAATCCCCGCTGGTTCTGTCCCTTGCACGGTCTGTGCTGTGGGCAGCGCTGTCGCTCGAAGTCCCGTCGCGTGCGGCGGCGGTCCGTGAAGGTACAGCCGTCGCCTCCGGTCGAAGATGCCCGGCATGAGCCGCTACGATGTCTCCTCGTTTCCGTCGGAGAGAGAAGTAGTTGTTGACGCCGGCCACCTTGGATCGCGGCGGCACATCATTCATGGGCTGGTTGAGGTCGATGTGACAAAGGGTCGGGATCTTCTCCGTGCCCACGCGGAGGGCGCGGGAGCCGCGATGCCGTTCACGGTCTTCGTCGTGGCGACCCTTGCCAGAGCGATCGCGGCCGACCCGAAGGTCCAGGCCTACCTGGACTGGTGCCGCAGGCGTGTCATCTTCCACAGGCGTGTCATCTTCCACGATGTTGACGTGGTCACCATGATTGAGCCTGAGCCGGGCGCCGTGGCCATCCCGCACATCATCCGGGACGCGAATCGCAAGACGGTTCGGGAGATCAGCGACGAGATCCGGTACGTGCAGGCCAGGCCAGAGTCGAGCGAACAGCGCCGCCGACTGGCCGCCCTGGCTCCCAGGGCTCCCCGGTTTGCCCGGCTCGCGTTCTTCTGGGCGCTCAAGCAGAACCCGCACTGGTTCAGACGTGTGGCAGGAACGGTCGTCGTGACCTCGGTGGGGATGTTTGGCAAGGGCGGAGGGTGGGGGCTTGGCTTCCTTCCGCTTCACACGCTGGGCCTGGCCATCGGGGGCATCTCGCAGAAGCTAGGCCTTCATGACGGCCAGGTGGCGATCCGTGAGTATCTGCACCTGACGATCTCGTTCGACCATGACATCGTCGACGGTGCCCCGGCGGCGCGGTTCGTCAGGCGCTTCACCGACCTGGTGGAGACGGCGGCCGTTCTGGAAGGTGGCCAATCATGACGAACGCCGACGAATACCGGGCCAGGCTGCGCGCTCTCCATGACTGGGATGCGTATCTGCTCAAGGAATCGGGACTGCCAGGGCCGCGCGGCAATCTCGAGCTGGCGCAGGTCGTCGCCGACGAGGGCGATCTCCGGCTCTTCCGGCGATACGCTGGCTACGCCGCCGACGAGGCGCCGACGAACTCGCCCTATGAGTTCCTGGCGTTCTGCGGGATCGTCGGGCTGGGCCGCCTGGTCGCCGAAGGCCACGGAGACCTTCTGCGGGCCCTCCGGCGCCACGCCACCGATCCCCGATGGCGCATTCGCGAAGCGGTCGCGATGGCGCTTCAGCGGCTCGGTGATGCGGACGTGACGCGGCTGATCGCGGAGATGCGCGGATGGGCCCGCGGCACCTCCCTGGAGCAGAGGGCCGCGGCGGCCGCGCTCTGTGAGCCGAGGCTCTTGAAGCAGCCTGGACATGTCAAGGCAGTCCTGCGAATGCTGGATCAGATCACAAGGTCCGTTGAGCGGGCCGCAGATCGACGCGAGGACTTCCTCACGCTCCGGAAGAGCTTGGGCTACTGCTGGAGCGTGGCGGCAGCCGCTCTGCCGGGCGAGGGCAAGCCGCTTGTGGAGAAGTGGCTGCGCACCTCAGACCCAGACGTCCGGTGGATCATGAAGGAGAACTTGACGAAGGCGCGCCTGGCCCGTATCGATGCCGCCTGGGTGAAGAGGTGGCGAGCCCGGCTCAATGGCTGAGTCG
>JBBIOB010000044.1:0-24697 GCA_037443565.1 Armatimonadota bacterium
AGGCATCAAAAAAGGCCGGTGTGCCTGAGAAAGCCCCGGCCGAGCCGTGGCCGGCGGCGGACCCGCTGGGCGCCGGTGTGGACCTGACGGCGCAGACGGCGCACATCCTCGGCCGGCGTGTTGGCCAGGGCGGTGGCGTCCAGATGATTCCAGAAGTACTCCAGCGGATTCAACTCCGGGGCATACGCGGGCAACCACGCGACCTCCAGCCAGGGGCGATGGCGCGCCACCGCGCGGGCCACCAGCCGGCTCCGATGGGCCGGCAAGCGATCCCACAGCAGAATCACGCGCCTGCGCACATGGCGGCGCAGGGCATGGAGGAAGCGCACCACGTGCGGGCCGCGAATGGCCTGGGGGTGCAACGCCAGCAACCAGCGCGGGCGGCGCCCCGTGGGCGTCGTCAGCACGGCGCCGATCCCCGAGAGGTGCTGCCAGTTGAACGGCTCCCGCACGACGGGCGTCCGCCCTTGGGGCGCCCAGGTAGCGCGGATGGGCGGACGCTGCGTGAAGCCGCTCTCATCGAGGAAGCCCAGTGCGGCCTTTAGCCGCTGTGCCCTTTTTTTATCCGCGGCCAGGTCGTGCGACGCCACCGGGCAATGGCCGCCTCGTCGCGCTCACGGGCACGGCGCGCGGGGCGCTGACGGCTCCAGCCCAACCGGCGCAACAGCCGCCAGGTCTGCGGGACCGAGTAGCGCACATGGAAGAGCTGCGTGATCACCGTCGCGATCCGCTGCAGGGTCCACAGGTGAGTCGGGAAGCCCCACGCCGTGGGGCCTTCCAGGAGGGCGGCTTCGAGCCGCTTCAGGGCGGCGGCATTGAGCCGGGGCTTGCGGCCGGCCCGGCCCGCGCCCCGCAGGCCCACCTCGCCGTCTCGCTGCCATGCCTGAGACCAGCGACTGGCGGTCTGGCGGGAGACCCGCAAGCGGTGGACCACGTCGGCCTGCCGCGCGCCCTTCGCAAACAAGCGCGCGGCACGCAGGCGTCGAACTTCCAGGGCACGAAAATCGCGTCGTTGAGGGAGAGGAGTGGTCGCCATGCGCTCATTCTACCACCGTCTCCCAGGTTTGTCACTCTATTTAGAAAACATCAATAGGCCGATGCCGCTCAGCTATCGGCCCGGCAGCTCCTCCCACGCCGCGACCCACGCGATGACCGGATGGCCTCTGGGCGTCCGAAGCCCGGGCGTGCCCAGCACCGCAGGATCGTAGCGGACCACCATCGTCGCCGCGTTGGTTCGGACGCTGATCTGGGGATCGGCGCTGGCCAGCGCGCCGACCACCTCGATGCGTGCGCCGACACCCGTGTCGATCACTCGGCTCGCGTAGATCAGGCCGTGGGCGAACAGCTGCGCCTCGGGTCCCACGACCAGCGCGCCGTGTCCCATCGTGAGGATGCCGGGCAGCGCGCGGGTCGCTGCGCTGTGCGTGACGGTGAGCGTAGCGCCTCTGCCGACCTGCACGGTGCTCTCCGCGATCAGCGCGCCGTCGACGACGGCAAGCCGCTGACGCGCAGGGATCGTGACCGGCCCCGCAACATAGATGACCCCACGCAGCGGGACGGCGACCTCGGCCACACCCAGATAAGTCAGGATGTGCTCGAACTGCCGTGCGCTGTAGAGGGCATCCGCCTTGCGCTCCAGGTCCGCGTCTCCGGTCAGATGCCCGGCCGCCTGGTTGATCCCCGCGTTGCCCGTGTTGGCTTGGGCGAGCGATCGATAGTACGCGCGGTCCACCTCGGGCAGGACAGGCAGCCGCTCGAGGCGATCGAGCCGTTCATCGACCACGACGCCGGCCAACCTGAGCTGGTGCGGGTCGAGCTGCTGGCCGCTTTCCCCAACGGTCAGCCCGGCATTGGGCCCGAGTAGCACACGCAGAGGCCCGGGGGGGCTCGCGTCCAGGTCCCCGCCGGATACCCCCGGAACGTCTGCGGGTCCCGGAAGGCTCGGACGGAACAGGGCAGGGTCGTTGATGGTCACGGGCAGATGGACGAACGACAGCGCCTCGCCCGCGGCGATATGGGCCCACCCGCGGTCTGCCGGCGTCGGGCCGTAGCGCGTAACGGTCAGCGCTGCCGGCGGACGGTCGAACTGGACCACCGAGGCGCCGTACACAGCGGCCAGAAGGGCCGGCGAGGCCAGGATGACCCTTGCCCGCAGCCTTCGGGTCGCGCCGGCTACATGCCCCTCGCCCATGACCGCGAGCGTGCCGTCGGGAAGGGCTTCGACCACGGCGCGCATGCGGCCGGCCAGCGGCCCCACTGCGGTGGGGATCTCGGGAAGGACCGGCGGCCAGACACCGGCGGCGGCCTCTTCGGACGCCCAGGCCACCTCGAGCGTTTCCAGGGCCTGGTGGACGGCGGCCTCGGCGAGATGCAGCGCGGCCAGATCGCGATGGCGCGCGCCTGCCCTGGCCTGCTGCTGGTTCATGAACCACACGAACGTGGCCGACGACCCGCCGATGACCAGCAGCAGGACCAGCACGGCGAGCAGGGCCTGTCCGCGCTGCTGCCGGCTGAAAGAAGAGGGGATGGAGCAGCGCCCCATCCCCTCCGATGTCTTGTCGCGCCGGATCACGGCCTGGCCAGGGTGATCACCGGCGACGTCCAGGTCTCCCAGTGCGCCGGGTTGTTGTCGTCACCGAGCGCCTTCTGGACGGACAGCTTGATGCCGTACTGTCCGTTGGGCACCGTGCGCAGGTTGATGCCCCGCATCGTCATGCCATCCCATGGGAGCGCAAAGAACGATGTGGCTGCGCTGTTCCGGCCTACGTAGTTCACCTCGAGCGCGCGGCCTTCCGCGCGGCCGGTGTTGGCCTCGAAGACCTCCATGCGCAGCCGCCGCACCTGGTGGTCGAGGTGGACCAGGATATAGGGGATGTCGTCGCCGGTCAGCGTAAACGTGGCACCCGTGGGCTGGTTGAAGAACGACGGCCCAATCAGCTTCGCCAGCCACGGGAAGCCGAACGGCGTGGGATTGAGGACGAGGATCGACTGATAGTCGCCCTTGAAACCGGCGTACGGCACGCGGTACACCTGCCCGCCTCCCTGGGGCGTGAACACGATGTACCCGCCGTACTGGCTGCGGTCGGGAAGCGCGGGATTGGCCGTGATCGTGACATTGACCGACGCGGTCCCACCGGCCGGGACGGTGACACTCGGCGCGCTGAACGCTACAGAGGCGAATCCCGTGAAGAATGAAGGGGTGAACGTGCTGCCGCCGGTGGACAGGGCGGGTGCATGCGAGAGATCGTACGTGACCGGCGCCGGACCATTGTTCTCGATCCACAGCGTCCGCGTGGCCGGTCCGGCTTCGCTCTCACCCAGAGACAGCTTCCCGGGTTCGATCTTCGTCTTGGACAGGATGGCCCCGGGGATGTCGAGCATGCCCGCGCCCTGCCGGTGGACGTTGTCGAGGAATGCAGTGGACCCGGGAGGACTGCCCCCCCACCAGTTCTTGGGATCGGCGCTGTTCTGGAGGATGGTGTTCATGATCTGCGACGGCGTCCTGGGCCGCGCCTGAAGGAGCAGCGCCGCGCCGCCGGCCACGTGCGGTGACGACATCGACGTCCCGCTGATCGTCGCGTACCCACCCTTCGCCAGCGGGTAGGTGGAGCGGATCAGCCCGCCGGGCGCACCGATATCGGGCTTGAGCGCCAGGTCGGGGCTCAGGCCGTACGAGCTGAACGACGAGATCAGCCCGCCGGTCGGGTTGATGAACGTCCCCGTCTGACTTGTCCACGTCATGGTCACCGGGCCCGCGGCAAGCCGGGTGTCTATGAGCGCCCCTTCGGTGTCAGAGATCGCTACAACAGGAATCGTGATGGCCGGAGTGCCGGCCACCGTAGGACTGAACCGCCCTGGGACATGGTTGTAGAGCACGACGGCGGCTGCGCCGGCATTCTGCGCGTTCAGTGCCTTGGTATGGAAGGTGCATCCGCCGCGGCGGATCAGAACTGCCTTCCCCGAATGGCTCCCCGGGGCCAGCGGAGAGCATGCGTCGTCGAGTGTGGTCACCGTCCCCGTCCGGGACATGGGTAGGCTCCCAGAAGTCGGAGCTGGAGGCGCGGCGGCGGCATTGCCGTACCCGATCTGTGTGTCATCCGGTGAGATCGTGAACACGGTCAGCGCCACATGGCTGTTGTCGTACGACGCCACGCCGATGACCTTGCTGCCCACACCCGGCGAACTGGACGAGTACACCCCGTTGGTCCCGCTGTTGCCGATGGACGCGACCACCACCATGCCCTTGTTCACCAGCCGGTCGCTCGCAGCCCCGGTTGGATACTGGGGCCACTGGAAGGCCGAGCCGATGCTCATGTTCAGGATGTGCATGTTGTCGGCCAGCGCCCGCTCCATCGCCGCGATCATGATGTCCGCGAATGTGGACCCATCGCAGCCGAAGACCCTGTAGGCGCCGAATGTCACACCAGGAGCCACTCCCCGGGCACCTCCAGTTGCGAAGTTGCCGTTAGCGCCGACGATCCCGGCAACGTGGGTACCGTGGCCCTGGCAGTCATCAGGATCAGGATCGGGAGCAGGAGTGGGATTGTATCCCGGCGAGGTCGAGTCGGCGTTGAACGCGTCGCCGACGAAGTCCCATCCGGTCGCCACGCGGCACCCAGGTCCGAAGCAGCCGCCGAGGTCCGGATGGTGGTAGTCGATCCCCGTGTCCATCACCGCCACGCGGATCCCGGCGCCGGTGTATCCCAGTTCCGACTGCGCGATGTCCGCGCCGGTCATGGCCAGCGCGGTGGACAGCTCGGGCTTGGGCATCGTCGTCGTAGGAGGGAGGGAGAAGGTAAGGACCGGCCACAGCGCCTTGCCGCCGGGTGTGCGCCAGAGCGCCGCCAGGTGGCGGGGCGCGACGTCGATCGACAGGCCGTTGAAGAGGATGTCGAAGGACCGACGCTCTCGGAACGTGACTCCGGCTGTGCGCGCGGCATTCCGAAATGCCTGCCTCTCAGCGGCCAGCCGGCCCCGGTAGTTCTGCCGCTGGGCAGCTGTGAATGTCGCATCGACATCGGCCAGCGGGGCGCTGGCCAGCTCGACGAACCAGGCGCTCGGGGTCTCGTTGAGCTGCGCCTGCGGGGACTGGGAAGCCCCTGGAAATGAGATCCCCAGGATGAACGCGACCAACAGAACGACGACGACCCGACCACGCGCGGGTACCATGTGACCCTCCCTCGCGAGCCGGAGTTGGTTTCGGGCGATGCGTTAGGGTGTGTGGTGCTCCTTGGCCCCGGACGCAGATTCGGTACAGCCTTCGGGTGACTCCTGCTGGGGCCGACACGTTCTACGCCACGAGGTCCTGCTGCCCACCCGGCTACGGGTTCCGCGGCGCCGCCGTGGTCCGGCTGTGGCCCACGGTCCGGTCTCGCGTGACCTCGGCCTCGATCGTCACTCCGTCGGCGACCTGCTCCACTGAGATGCGGGTCACGCCGGAGCCGACCGGCCGGGATTCGCGTACCGCGGCGGCTCCTGCGGGCGAGAAGGTGACCACCTGTCGCCGAACCTCCTGGCGCTCGGAGACGAACACATAGACGATCCATGCCGGTCCACCCTCGGTGGCCGGCGATGAGAGGGCGAGTAACGGTTCGCCCTCCGGCAGCTCGATGGGAGGACGGACCCGCACGCTGGGTGCCTGGCTGGCCGCCCGGACGTCGCGCGCCATCACGTCGACCAGGGTGGCCGCGTGGGACTGCGCGTCGCGGAGGTTCTGCCCGTGGCGCCAGGCCCGCAGGCTCGACACGAACACCGAGCCCACCAGCGCCATGAGGATCGCGCCTACGGCAAGCGCCACGACGATCTCAATGAGGCTGAAACCGCGGCGTCCAGCCCCGGTCATGGCGCGACAAACCGGCAGGCCTCCGAGACGTAGCGCAGCGTGGCGAGCGTGACACTGCGCGCCTGCCGCTCCTGCGTCCAGGAGACCGTGACGCGAAACTCCCACAGGTGCGTCCCCGGAATCTGCGACACGGCCGCCTCGCGGCGATAGCGGGCGTAGCGCTCGTCTTCGGGCTCGGGCGGGACCGGAAGGGTGAACGACGACCCGCACGGCGACGCGACGAGCCGTGTCAGGGTCTCCTCGGCGAGGCCGGTTGCGGTGTTCATGCCGCTGGCGAGCGCCGCGGAGCGCAGGCCGATGCCAAAGGCGCTGAAGACCACCACCGACAGCACGCCGAGCAGCATGGTGGCGATCAGAACCTCCATGATGGTCATACCGGCGCTGCGGGACCGTGCGGTCATGGCGTGCCCTCCAATTCTGGCCGGCGGGCTGGCACTCCTTTGCCCGTGCGCAAATTGACGCTTCGTGGGCCCCATGATAGAATCCACAAGGTTTCCCGGAGGTGTCACGTGTACGCGGTGATTGAGACCGGAGGCAAGCAGCTCACGGTGCGCGAGGGCGATCTGGTTCGCGTCGAGAAGCTCGACGCCGCACCGGGCGAGACAGTGACGCTCGACCGGGTGCTGCTGCTCGGCGATGAGGCCACGACGGTCGGTGCGCCGACCGTTGAGGGCGCGCGGGTCGAGGCCCGCGTCGTGCGCCAGGCACGGGCCCGGAAGGTCGTGGTCATGAAGTACAAGGCCAAGGCGCACTCGCGCCGCAAGACGGGCCACCGGCAGGCGTTCACCGAGCTCCGCATCGAGCGGATCGCGGCGCCAGCCGGCTAGGGAGGGACAGACGATGGCATCCAAGAAGGGCGTCGGCAGCAGCCGCAACGGCCGCGATTCGCGCAGCAAGCGCCTGGGCGTCAAGCGGTTTGCGGGGCAGTACGTCTCTGCCGGGTCGGTGCTGATCCGGCAGCGCGGCACGAAGGTGCTGCCGGGACACAACGTCGGCCGGGGCCGCGACCACACGCTGTTCGCGCTGGCCGACGGCATCGTGGCCTTCGAGCGCCGCGGCCGCGACGGCCGACAGGTGAGTGTCCACCCGCCGCAGGCGTAGCGGGGCGCACAGCCGGTGATGTGGCCCGGGTCGTGCGGCCCGGGCCGTTTGCTTGCCGGCGAGAGGCCGGGGCACCCATGATCGATCAGGCCAAGGTGTACGTGAAGGGTGGGGACGGCGGGAACGGCTGCGTGAGCTTCCGCCGGGAGAAGTTCGTGCCCAAGGGCGGACCCGACGGCGGCGACGGGGGCGACGGCGGAAGTGTGATCTTCGTCACCGATCCGGGGCTCTCGACCCTCGTCGACTTCCGATATCGGCAGCACCTGCGGGCCGAGCGCGGCGGGCACGGCGAAGGCGCCCGACGCACCGGGCGCAGCGGGGCCGACCTGGTGGTGCGCGTCCCTGTCGGGACGATCGTGCGCGATGCCCACACCGGCGACCTGTTGGCCGATCTCGCCGCGCCCGGCCAGCGCGCCGTCATCGCGAAGGGTGGGCGCGGAGGGCGCGGCAACGCGCGGTTCGCCACGGCTACGCGCCGGGCGCCGCGCCGTGCCGAGCCAGGGAGTCCCGGCGAGGAACGTCGTGTCACGCTCGAACTGCAGCTGCTCGCCGACGTGGGTCTGGTGGGTCTGCCGAACGCCGGCAAGTCCACCCTGCTGCGTCGCATCTCCGCCGCGCGCCCCAAGGTGGGCCCGTACCCCTTTACGACGACCGAGCCATCGCTCGGGGCCGTCGAGCTGCCCGACGGCCGCAGCTTCGTGGCCGCCGACCTGCCCGGTCTGATCGAAGGCGCGCATGCGGGCGCGGGCCTGGGCCATGCGTTTCTGCGGCACGTGGCACGCACCCGCGTGCTGGTCCACGTGGTGGACCTGGCCGCCGGCGCCGACCCTGTCGCCCAGGTGGACACCGTCCGCCGTGAGATCGAGCGGTACGACGCACGCTTGATGCAACGGCCGATGATCATCGCGTTGAACAAGATCGATCTTCCCGACGCCCGCGTGCGTCTCGCCGCCGCCCTGGAGGCCACTGCCGGGGCCGGCCTCGCGGTGCTGGGTATCTCCGGGACGACCGGCGAAGGCGTCGACGCGCTGCTCTATGCCGTAGCCGACGCGCTGGGCAGGGCGCGGGGGGAGGAGACCCCTGCGGCCGTCAAGAAGTGAGGCCACCGTGACCAGGCTCGGCGTCATGGGCGGGACGTTCGACCCCATCCACCACGGACATCTGGTCACCGCCGAAGAGGCCCTGTTGCAGTTTGGCCTCGACCGCGTGCTCTTCGTTCCCAACCGCCACTCCCCGCTGAAAGATCCCGGCGAGGTGACCGACCCGGAGCACCGCTACCTGATGACGTTCCTGGCCACGGTCGCCAACCCGCGCTTCGGCGTCTCCCGCATTGAGATCGACCGACCCGGCGCCTCGTACACGATCGATACTATTCGCGACATCGCCGCGGAACACCCCGGGGCGACCCTGTACTACATCACGGGCGCAGATGCCATCCTGCAAATCCTCCGCGGGGAGTGGGAGCAGTCTGCGGAACTGCTGGAGATGTGCGAGTTCATCGCCGCCACGCGTCCGGGGTTCACCCTCGACATCGACACCCTTCGTCTCAGCAACGCCACCGGCCGCCCGCTGGGCAACGTGCACGTCATGACGATCCCTGCCATGGCCATCTCCTCGACCGACATCCGCCAGCGGGTGCAGACCGGCCGGTCCATCCGGTATCTGGTGCCTGAAGCCGTCGAATCGTATATCATCAAGCACGGCCTCTACCGCGGGGTGCCCGCGCCCGGGGCGGCGCGTGGCTAAGCGCGCGGTCCGCGGGTCCGACCCCGCGGTCTCGCTGGGGAAGGCGTTGCGCGCGGCCGGGGTCGCCGAGTCCAGGCAGGCCGAAGATGTCGTCGTGCTCGACCTGCGCGGCCAGACGTTGGTCACCGACTACTTCGTGATCTGCACCGGCACGAGCCGGGTGCAGATCCGTGCCCTCACCGAGGCGATCGCCGACGCTCTGCCCCGGGGTGTGCGTGAGGGCGATGCGGACGCGGGGTGGGTGCTGCTCGACTACGGCGACGTGGTGGTGCACGTGTTCTCGCCTGACGCGCGCCGGTTTTACCGGCTGGAGCGGCTCTGGGGCGAGGCGCAGGTCGTGCCGCGGTAGGGCAGATGCATCTCGTGGTCCGGCCGGCTGTGCCCGATGATGGGGCCGCGCTGGCGCGCCTCTTCGACGATGCGTACGGCGGTGGCTATTCCCCGACCCTCGACCGAGACGGCCCACTGCAGCCGACCGACCTCTGGTGGGTCCAGTCCGAGAAGGCCGTCAGCATCGTCGAGGTCAACCGGCGGCCGGGAGGCCTGCTGGTGGTCGGCCGTCGGGCCGGCCAGTGGCTCGTTGAGGACTTGGTGCTCCCAGGGTACGGGGAGTTTGCGGCCGCGGCGCGCGAGGCGCTCGTCCAACGGGTGACGGCCCACCTGACCGCCCTCTTCGAGCGGGGCCGCCAGACCGTGCTCCTGTTGCGCGCCGCTGAGACCAACGTGTTTGGTCTGGCGGTCGCCCACCACCTACAGGCGGTCTTTGCGAACGCGCTGGTCGTCTACCGATATCGTGGGGCGAAGCGGCCGTTTGCGCGCGCACCTGACGGGTATCAGGTCCGTCGGACCGTCCCGGCCGACGCGCGGGCCGTCGGCCGGCTGGCGCGCGAGGTGGAGGCCGGCCGGGCCGCGGAGGTGGAACGCGTGCTCGGCACGAAAGACGGGCGGGGATACGTCGCCCTGAAGGAGCAGGTCCTCGTGGGATTCAGCGTGGTCGAAACGCGGTCCGGCCGCGGAGACTGGACCGTGGGCGTCCGCGACAGCCATCGCCGCCGGGGCGTCGGCCGGGCGCTCGCGGCCTCCGCGCTCGGCGTCCTGCACGGCCGCACCGGCGCGCCGCACTCGACCGCCTGGGCCCTCGATCCCGTGGCCGGCGCGTTCTTGCGCGGCCTGGGCTTTCACGTGGAGCGGACGTACCTGTATCTCGAGCGACCGTTGTAGGGGCGCACACGACCATGCCGGCCTGGATCGGGACACTGTTCCTCTCCCTGCTGTTCGCCGGGGCCCTGGGCTTCACCGTGGTCCACCACGTTCTCTACGCCCGGGGGCGGCGGGCGCTCGAGTTCTTCGCCTTTCTGGAGACCTCGGGGTGGGTCGTCCTGACGCTGGCCGCGGGCGTCGCGCTGCTGGGAGCGGGTTCGCTCCTTCTGACGGTCACCACCGGAGGCGTCGGCTTCTTGCTCGTCATCGTCGGCACCTTGCTGAGGAGTCCGGACCGTGCCTGACGCCGAGAAGCTCGTCGCCACCAACCGCCGCGCGCGGCACGAGTATCACATCGAAGAAGCGTTCGAGGCCGGGCTCGTGCTGACCGGGACCGAGGTGAAGGCGCTGCGCACAGGCCGGGCGTCGCTCGCCGAGGCGTACGCCCGCGTGGAGGGCGGGGAGGTGTGGCTGCACCACCTGCACATCCCCCCCTACGACGCGGGCAACATCTTCAATCACGAGCCACTGCGGCGGCGGAAGCTGCTCATGCACCGGCGGCAGATCGCGCGCCTGGAGGCCAGGGCCGCGCAGAAGGGCTACACGATGGTCCCGCTGCGGCTATACTTCAGCCGCGGCAGGGCGAAGGTCGAGATCGCGCTGGCCCGCGGCAAGAAGCTCTACGACAAGCGCGAGGCGATTGGCGCCCGGGAGGCGGGTCGAGAGGCGCAGCGGGCGCTCAAGCGTCCTGTGGGACGGAGGAGGGACGAGCGATGACACGGTCCTCTGCGCCCGTCGTCGGCATCATCATGGGCAGCGTCTCCGACCGGCCGATCATGGCCGCCGCCGCCGAGGTGCTCGGCGAGCTCGACATTCCCTACGAGATCCGGATTGTCTCCGCGCACCGCACGCCCGATTGGATGGCGCAGTACGCGTCGGAGGCCGCATCCCGCGGGCTCAAGGTCATCATCGCTGGCGCGGGTGGCGCGGCGCACCTGCCGGGCATGACGGCGTCGAAGACCACGCTGCCGGTCATCGGCGTGCCGGTGCCGACCGAGCACCTGCACGGCCTGGACTCGCTGCTGTCGATCGTGCAGATGCCGGGCGGCGTGCCGGTGGCGACGGTGGCGATCGGGAGGGCCGGTGCCGTCAACGCGGCGCTGCTCGCCGCGCGCATCCTGGGATTGAGCGACCCGCGCATCCGCGACCGCGTCTCGAAGCGGCAGGAGGCGCAGGCCGCGGCCGTGCGCGAAGCCGATCAGACGGCCCAGCAGTCATGAGCGCGGCGCCGGCCGGCGGCGCGAGATGGACGCGCCGTCGGTGAAGACGGACGACCCGGCCGCGCGCGCCCTGGCGCCCGGCGCGACCATCGGCGTGGTCGGCGGGGGCCAGTTGGGCCGCATGCTGGCGCTCGACGCGCAGCGTATGGGTTACCGGATCGCGGCGCTCGACCCGTCGCCGTCCGCGCCGGTTGCTTCGGTGGCCGACCGGCACATCGTCGCGCCGTTCCACGACCTCAAGGCCGTCACCGACCTCGCGGGTGGTGCCGACGTGGTCACCTTCGAGGTTGAGCACATCGCGCTCGAGGCGGCGCGCGCCGCCGCGGCGGTGAGGCCAGCGCGTCCGTCGGTCGACGTGCTGGCCGCTTGCCAGGACCGTGTGCGCGAGAAGGCATTCCTGCGCGAGCACGGGTTCCCCACAGCCCCCTGGCGGCCGGCCACGTCGCCCGGCGATCTGGAGGCTGCGGTGAGTGCGCTCGGGCTCCCGTGCGTGGTGAAGATCCCGTTCTTTGGCTACGACGGCCGCGGGCAGGCACGGGTGGCAAGCATGGATGATCTGCGGGCGGCCGCCGCGCTGGGATTCGACCGCGGGCCGCTCGTCGTCGAACGCCTGGTGCCGTTTGCCTGCGAGGTGGCCGTAACCGTCGCGCGCGGCCTTCGAGGCGAGCGCCGCGCGTATCCCGTGGTCCGGACCGTCCATGACGACGGCATCCTGGTTGAAGTGACCGCGCCTGCTCCAGTCCCGGAGGCGGTCGCGGAGCGCGCGCTGGCCATCGGCGCGTCCATCGCGTCGGCGCTCGGTCTCGTCGGCGTGCTCGCGGTCGAGATGTTCGTGCTCGAGCGCGGCGAGGTGCTCGTAAACGAGCTCGCGCCACGGCCGCACAACTCGGCGCATTACACGATCAATGCCTGTGCGACCTCGCAGTTCGAGCAGCATGTGCGCGCGATCTGCGGGTTGCCGCTGGGGGATACCGGACTCCGATCGCCCGCGGCCATGGTCAACCTGCTCGGTGACCGCGCGGGCCCGGTGGGCCTGGTCGGGGTCGAGGAGGCGCTGGCCGATCCCCTGGTCTCGCTGCACCTCTACGGCAAGGCCGAGTCGTGGCCGCGGCGTAAGCTGGGGCACGTGACCGCGCTGGGCGCGACAGCCGACGAGGCGATCTCGCGGGCCCGGCGCGCGGCCGCGGCCCTGCGGTGGGAGGCGCTGCCGTCTCATGCCGGCACGGCGCATCCAGGTTGACCCGCAGGCGCCGGAGGGCGTCGTCATCGGTGAGGGCGCCCGGGTGCTCGCCGCGGGCGGGCTGGTGGCGTTTCCCACGGAGACCGTCTACGGGCTCGGCGCCGACGCGCTGAACGCCCGCGCCGTCGCACGAATCTTCGACGTCAAGGGCAGGCCGGCCGACAATCCGATCATCGTGCACATCGCCGACCTGGCGGCGCTTCCGGCGCTGGTCCTGAACATTCCCGCCGCGGCGCGCGTGCTCATCGCGCGCTGCTGGCCCGGGCCGCTGACGCTCGTGCTCGAGGCCACCCCGGCCGTACCCCACGTCACACGCGGCGGGCTGCCGACCGTGGCCGTGCGCATGCCCGCGCATCCGGTCGCGCTCGCGCTGATCCGCGCCGCCGACCGGCCGGTAGCCGCGCCGAGCGCCAACCGTTCTGGCCGGCCCAGCCCTACCGCCGCGCAGCATGTCCTGGACGACCTTGGCGACGCGGTGGACCTGGTGCTCGACGGGGGGCCGACGCCGGTGGGCGTCGAGTCCACCGTGCTCGATCTCACCGGGCCTGTCCCGGTGCTGCTGCGCCCAGGTGGGGTATCGCTGGAGACACTGCGCGAGCTCGTCGGGCCGGTGACCCTGGCCGCCGCAGAAGCCGGCGCGCTGGAGGCGGCGATGTTCGCCCGCTCTCCAGGCGTCCGCTATCGGCACTACGCGCCGCGCACGCGCGTCGTGCTGGTGGAGGCTGGGCACGACGCCGATCCCGACAGCATCGTGCGCACCGTACGCCGGCTGTGGGACCAGGGGATGCGCGTTGGGGCCATGGTGACGACCGAGACCGCGGCCGCCATGCCTCCCGGTGCCGTAGTCTGCGTGATGGGATCCCGAGATGATCCTGAGACCGTGGCCGCGCGCCTCTACGCGCACCTGCGCGAACTCGACGACGCCGGGCTCGACGTCATCGTCGTCGAGGGCATCCCCGAACGCGGCGTCGGCCGAGCCGTCATGGATCGGCTGCGTCGCGCCGCAGGATAGCACCGGCCGGCAGCGAGGCTGTCGGGCCGGCTCGTCCGCTGGCCGCCCGCAAGCATCCCTGGTATTCTGAATGCGCCGAGCGTGGAGCGACCGACGGGAGGTGACGATCCAGATGCATGCCGACCAGTCGCTCAAGGCTTTTCTCACCGCCCTGGCGTCCGATGCCGCCACCCGCGGCTCGGAACGTCTGGCCGCCTTCACCGCGGCCGCCGCGGCCGCGCTCATGGCCGCCGGCGCCCGCCAGGCCCTGGAAGGGACGTCGGCCCTCCAGAGCCTTGCCGCCGACCTCGAAGCCGCGCGCGGACGCATCATGGAGGTGCTGGAGTCCGGCGTCTGGCAGGCCAGCGGGCCGCCAACGCAGCAAGAGCACGAGAGCCTGATGGCGCTGGCCGAACAGTCGGCGCTGCTGGTCGACCTGGGCGCCAGGGTGCTCGAGCAGGCGCCTGCGAAGAGCCCGGAGATCATGGCCAGCCTGGGGACCGCGGTGCCGATGGCGCGGGCCGCGGTCGACGGCGCGGTTCAGACGGTGCTCGCCACGGTTGGAGGCCTCGAGGACAGGCTGGCGCAGACGGCGTTGAAGACGCGCGCCAACGGCCTCGCCCAGAAGGCCCGGCGCGCCGAGGCCGATTTCGCCCGGGCGATGATCCTGTAGCGAACCCGCGAAGACGGATCTCGCCACCCAGCCCGTGGTATACTTAGAGTTGGTCGACGACCGCATGTGGGGGCGAAGGGTCTCGACTGGGTGGGAAGCAGTAGAGCTGCGAGCCGAGGTGGTCAGGTCCTCGTTAATCAACTGGCAGGCGCATAAACGCCAACACACAGTACGCTCTCGCCGCTTAAATAGCGACGACGTCTCCCCGGGAGGGCCGGCGGCCCGGGAGAGGCGCCACCAGCCGGATACCGGCGCGCGTCCTGGCCCGGGGCGCGTGACGGGAACTCCAACGGGCTGGCGGCTCGGGCATCCGGTCTGCGGGAGGCCCGGGCAGCGAGACCCAAACCGCAGACTACGCTCGTAGACGCTCTGCCCTCATCCACTCAGGACGCGGGTTCGATTCCCGCCGCCTCCACCAAAGGATTCGCTTGCAGGACGCGGGGTTTCGCTCGCGTCCTGCTCTTTTTGTGCACAAATTGTGCACATTGGGTCCTCGCCAGGGGTCCAGAGAAGGTCTTCCGGCCACTCCGCGTGGGTGGGCGTGCTGGTCTCGAACAGGTGGCCATACCGGTCCAGGGTGAAGCCCGCTGAGGCGTGCCCGGCCTGCTGAGCGATGTACTTCACGTCCTGTCCTGCCGCGATCAGAAGACTGACGAACTGGTGCCGGAGGTCGTGCCAGCGAATGGGTCTACGGATGCCTGAACGAACCTGCGCGTTCCGCCACTGGCGCTTCAGCCAGGAGCCGTCCCCGATGGGCGTCCGTCCGCCGTCGGGTGAGAACACGTATCCCTCGTGCCAGGTGACCGCCCGGAGGATGCGGCGGACGATGGGACTCATGACAATGTCTCGGACAGACTGTTCAGTCTTCGGGGTTTGCGGAGATCGCTTGTGGAGCGACCGGCTGATCCGCAACCGGTTCCGCCGGAAGTCCACATCCTCCTCAATGCGCAGCGCGACCTGCTCGCCCCACCGGCAGCCTGTCAGCGAGGCGAACAGCACCATCTGGAGCACGGGCGGCTTCAGGTCCGCTACGGCCCGTGTGAAGTCCTCGGGCTCCAGGATTCGGACCCTGCGGTCTTGTGGGCGGAAGTCGGCAAAGTTTCTGCGCCGGAGAATGCCCCGCAGCGGGTTAGCCGGAAGCAGTTCGTAGTCCACCGTGGCGGCTTCCAGGATGGCGGCCAGGAGGGCCACCATGTTCAGGACCGACTTCTTCGAAAGGGTGGGACGATTGGGGTTTGGATTGCGTTGGCTGTATGAGTACCGCTGCTCTCTCGCCTTCTTCGTAATCCATGCCTTGACCGCCGGTCTGGTGACCGCCGACAGCGGATAGTCTCCGAACTCGGGGAGGAGGTGGTGCTTGAGGTACGTCTCGTAGCCGTGCCGGGTGGATGACTTCAGGTTGGTTGCGACTTGGTCCCGCCAAGTCTTCTCGACGAACTCCAGCAGCGTCGGCATTTCTCGGTGCGGTCGGAGACCAAGTCTCCCAGCCTGGATGTAAGGTACCTTACAAACCCTTCTGCGCCGTGGGCGCATACTAGGGTCTGCAATCTCTGGTAGGGTGGTGGAGAAGACACGTGGCGGGACCGATCGCCGTTGCCGTCATCCACTCCAGCCCCCTGATCCTCGAGGGGTTGGGAAACCTGCTTTCCCGGCAGCCGGGGTTGCGGCTGGTCGGTTTGTTCGCCAATGCCCGGGAGGTGCTCGGGCAGCCGCCTCAGGGCGATCACGTGTTGCTGTACGATCTCGAGACGAATCACCAAGACGGTGCAGGCCTTATGGCGGAACTCCGCCGGCGTGTGCCTCATGGCAAGATGCTGATCTTCGGCGTCGCCGACGACGATCAGGCCATCATCGAATGCGTCCGCGCCGGGGCGTCCGGCTGCATCCTCCAGAATGCCTCGCTGGATGATCTGGTGGCGGCCGTCAGATCCCTGGCCCTGGGAACGCCGCCGCTATCACCGCGGGTGGTGACCACCCTGTTCAGTTACGTCGCCCGGTTGCAGGCGGGGGACGAGAGCCCGCCGCCTACTCCCCTCACTCAACGGGAGGAGCAGATCCTGCAGTTGATCGTTGAGGGCCTCAGCAACAAGGAGATTGCCCAGCGGCTGTACTTGAGACCGCAGACCGTGAAGAACTACGTTCACCTCGTCCTGCAGAAGCTCAACCTCCACAGCCGGCTGGAGGCAATCAGGGCGCTGCGGTCCAGCAAGCGCTAACCTCCGGCTGTTCCGGAGTACCGTACCGATCACTCCCCTGCCCCAGACCACGCACCTGCGCACCGAGTGAAGGCGGGCGGCAGTGTCGGTACGACGATACCGGTACTCTCCACAGCCGCTTTGAGTGCCCGCGTCTGTGGTCCGGATGGCTGCTCTGGCCTTATCACATTCACCAGGGCAAGGACCCTGGGAAGGAGGTGACATGAGATGCGGCTGATCGGAATCGTCACGGTGCCGCTGGTGGTGGGCCTGTTGGTCACTGCGCTTCCCGCGCTGGCAGGCGAGGTGGAGCTTCGGGTGACCGAGAACGAGAATGTGAGGGCAGTCAGCCCGAGGCTACCGGCTAGGATCTTCATCGCACCTGCACAGGTGCCGTCCGCGACGTTGCCGGCCCTCGGCAGTGAAGGGGGCCTGCGGTAACGAATCACGATGGGCGGCCCCCGGATGGTCAGACAATGGGGGCTGCCCATCTCGATGCCGGGACCGCGTACTTCGGGCCAGGATCAGACCCTCCGTGAAGAGGGAGGGATCACCGCGCGCCGCGACATCTCGATCTTCCTCCGTCGGCTGGGCCGGCGCTCCCTGACGCTCACCCGGCGCAATGTCCTTTTCTACACCACTGGGTATCCTCGCCCGTGACGCCGCGCTTTGTCACCGAGGACGGTGCGGAGGTCCCCGCGGTCACAGCCGCGCAGATGCGCGAGACCGATCGGATCGCCATCGAGGAGACGGGCCCCTCACTGCTGCAGATGATGGAACACGCGGGGCGCAGCCTGGCGCACGAGGCGCTGGACCGACTGGGCGACGCCTGGCGGAGCGCGCGCGTTGTTGTGCTGGCCGGACCGGGCGGCAACGGCGGCGGCGGCATCTGCGCCGCCCGGCACCTGGTGAACCGAGGCGTGGACCTCCGCCTGTGTCTGGCTGAGGCGCATCGCCTCAGCGACGTGGCCGCGTGGCAGCGAAAGACCTTTCGGCAGGCCGGCGGGCAGGAGGCCACGCCGGGTCACCTGGGCGACGCACAGCCCGGGCTGATCATCGACGCGCTGCTCGGCTACAATCTCCGGGGCGCCCCCAGAGGGGTGGTTGCCGCGCTGATCCGATGGACGGCCGCGTCGGGCATACCCGTGCTGGCGCTTGACGTTCCTTCGGGCGTGGATGCGACGTCTGGTGAAACGCCGGGTGATGCCGTGACGGCCACCTGGACGCTGACGCTTGCCCTCCCGAAGACAGGCCTGCGGCCCGCGTTCACCGGCGCCCTGGTGCTGGCCGATCTTGGGATCCCTGCCGCAGTCTTTCGCCGGATCGGCATTCCCTACACATCGCCGTTTGGGAAACGATTCCGCGCACCCCTGCGGTTTGCGTAGAAACTACATCGATCTGCGTGAGCACCAGGTGGACGTGTCGGCCGGCGCACACGTACTGTGACGGAGGTGGTGCTGCCGTGGAACTGGCGATGATTGGCCTGGGACGCATGGGCGCCAACATGGTCGAGCGCTTGCTGCTGGGCGGTCACCGCGTGGTTGGTTACGACAGGGACCCGGAGGCCGTCTGGCGCGTGGCCAACAAGGGCGCAGGGAGCGCCCATGCGATGGACACGCTGGTCGAACAGCTTGCTCCCCCGCGTGTGGTCTGGTTTATGGTGCCGGCGGGACGTCCCGTGGATGAGATTCTCGACGCGCTCTTGCCGCATCTGGCACACGGCGATGTGGTCGCCGACGGCGGCAACTCCTACTACAGGGACTCGATGCGTCGCGAGGTCCACCTGGCGAATCGCGGCCTGCACTTCGTGGATGTGGGCACCAGCGGCGGTATCTGGGGGCTCACCCAGGGCTACAGCCTGATGGTCGGCGGCGACCCTGCTGTCGTCGAGCGGTTGACACCGATCTTCCGGACGCTGGCACCGGCGCCGGACCGCGGCTGGGGACACGTAGGACCGGTTGGCGCCGGCCACTTCGTGAAGATGGTCCACAACGGCATCGAGTACGGGATGATGCAGGCCATCGCCGAGGGGTTCGCCCTTATGCGACGCAAGGAGGCCTTTCGCCTGGACCTCCGGCAGATCGCCGAGGTCTGGCGCCATGGCGGCGTGGTACGCTCCTGGCTGCTGGAACTCACCGCGAGGGCGCTGGCCGAGAATCCAGACCTCGAAGGCATTGCGGGCTACGTGCCCGATAGTGGCGAGGGCCGCTGGACGGTGCTCGAGTCCCTCGACCCAGAGGTCGCCATCCCGGTCATCACGCTGGCGCTGGAGCAGCGGTTCCGGTCGCGTGAGGCCGACCCGTTCGCAGACCGCCTGCTGGCGGCGCTCCGGCAGCAGGCGGCGGACACGTGGTCAGGCGCACGACGTGACGATGCAGCCGGCGACGATTGTGGTTCTTGGCGGCACCGGCGACCTGATGCGGCGCAAGTTGCTGCCGGCGCTCTACCACCTCGCCGTGAGCGATCACCTGGCGCCGGGCACGCAGATCCTGGCGGCAGCACGCAGCCGCGAGATGAATGATGCTGGCTTCCAGATCTGGGCGGCCGACGCGCTGGCAGCCGCCGGCCTGTTCACCGAGGACCGGACTCCGCGCTGGTGCCGTGAGTGCCTTGCCTACCAGTCCATTGGCGGTGGGACGGTTGAGGACTTCCGCGCACTTGGAACGCGCATCGAGGCCCTGGAACGGTCACAGGACCGGCCGGCTAACCGGATCTTCTACCTGGCCCTGCCCCCGCAGGCTTTCCCATCCACGATCACGGCCTTGGGCGAGGCCGGGTTGAACCGAAGCTTTGGCTGGACGCGCGTGGTGATCGAGAAGCCGTTTGGCCGCGACCTGGCGTCCGCCCAGGTCCTCAACCGATTGGTCCACTCGTGCTTCGATGAGGCGCAGGTCTACCGGATCGACCACTACCTGGGCAAGGAGACGGTGCAGAACCTGCTGGTCTTCCGGCTCGCGAATCCGATCTTCGAGACCCTGTGGAACCGCGACCGGATCTCCAGTGTTCAGATCACGGTGGCCGAAGATGCGGGGGTCGAGGGGCGCGCCGGATACTACGAGACCGCCGGGGCGCTTCGGGACATCGTTCAAAACCACCTCACGCAGGTGCTGACCCTCGTTGCCATGGAGGTGCCCGGCGCGTTCGAAGCGGACCAGATCCGCAATGAGAAGGTCAAGGTGCTGCGTGTCGTCTTGCCGGTGACACCCGACGACGTGGTCTGCGGCCAATACACCGGCGGCTGGATCGACGACCGCGAGGTCCCGGGCTACCGGCAGGAGCCCGGGGTGGCACCGGACTCCGCTGTCGACACCTTTGCAGCTCTGCGCCTCCAGGTCGAGAACTGGCGCTGGCACGGTGTGCCCTTCTACCTGCGCGCAGGCAAGCGTCTGCCGCGGCGGCTCACCCAGATCATTGTGACCTTTCACCGGCCGCCTGTCTCGCTCTTCCCCTCCATGCGCGATCCCTCCACGGTCCAGCCCAACGTCCTGGTGATCACTATCCAGCCCGACGAGGGGTTCGAACTCGGGTTCGAGGTCAAAGCCCCCGGGCAGCCGATCGCGCTCCAGACCCAGCACCTCCGCTTCCGCTACGCCGAGGCATTCGCACCGCTCCCCGATGCGTATGAGACGCTGTTGCTTGACGTGCTGACCGGCGACCAGACGTTGTTCGTGGGGGCTGATGAGACTGAGGCGGCCTGGGGACTGTACATGCCCGTGCTCGCGGATCCCCCGGCAGTACACTTCTATCCTGCGGGAAGCTGGGGACCGGCAGAGGCCGAGCGGCTGCTTGCCGGCGGGGAGAGGTGGCTACCGTCCTGATGCCCGAGGTTCGAGTCTTCCCTGACGGAGAGGCGCTCAGCCGGGCGGCGGCTGCCCGTGTCGCGACGACGCTACGGTCGGCCATCGAGGCCAAGGAGTCGTGCATCGTGGCCCTTTCGGGGGGAAACACCCCGCGCCGCCTGTACCAGGTGCTCGCTGAAGAGCATGGCACGCGAGTCGCCTGGGACCGCGTACGCGTTTTCTGGGGTGACGAGCGCTACCTTCCGCCGGATGATCTATGGAGCAACTACCGCTTGGCCCGGGAGGCGCTGCTGGACCGCGTCCCGATCCCTGCGGCCAACGTGCACCGCATGCCGACCGAGGACCCGGACCCTGGCGTCGCGGCCAGGGCGTACGAGGAGGTCTTGAGGTCCCACCTGGGCCCTAGGCCGCGGTTCGACCTGGTGCTGCTGGGTCTTGGCGTCGACGGGCATGTCGCTTCCCTGTTCCCTGGTTCGCCGGCCCTCGTGGAGGAGAGACAGTGGGTGATGCCTGTGGAGGTGCCAGTACCGCCGGTGCACCGCCTCACGTTGACTCTTGCGGCCATCAATTGCGCGGAGCAGGTGTTCTTCCTCGTGTTAGGTGCGGAGAAAGCGGCCGCGCTGGCCCAGGCGGTCATGGGGCCTGTGGAACCGTGGCGATACCCGGCGTCCGCCGTGCGGCCTGCCGACGGTACCGTCATCTGGTGGGTGGATGAAGCGGCAGCGGCGCGGCTCCACCACAGCCGAGCCCTTCCAGGCTGACGCGTGAAGATTCGGGAGGGCTGCCGTGCAGAGTGAGTTGGCCTCCCTACCTTATCGGGCCCCCGGACCCTGATGTGCTACTCAGCGCACGCAGCGCTTAGTGCACACGTTGCACGTTTTGCCTTCCGTGTCGGAGTGCGCTCAGGATGCTGGCCGCTGACATCTCGACCGGCTGCGGGCCCTTGTTGGGGAGCCAGATCGCAGCCCGGTCGCGATCCCTGGCGACCGTCAGGAGGACGAGCCCGGGGTGGTGTCGGCGGAGGGCGCACAGGGACTCCGCGTCATCGAGCGGGGAGAGGGTGAGAATCACGGCTTCGGCTCGGCAGGACTCGATGGCCTTGGGAAGTCCGGCCAGCGTCCTCACCCCTCCCACGACCTTCATGTCGGGCTGCCGGTTCACGAGATCCGAAAGGATCTGCCTCAGGATCCGGGGCATCGTGCCAAGCACCACCCGTAGCTTCGGCACTGCAGGTCCGGTGCGCTTCACGGTCAGGTGGCCTGCAACCTTTCGGGCGAGCGGACCGGCTGCGGGAGGGCCAGACCGAGCACCGCGCCCCAAACGATGTGGGCGATCGCGAACATCACGCCGTTCAGGTTGCGCATGACGGGGTCGATGGCTGGAATCACGGCGTACCACATTGCCAGGGAGATCACAAGCCCGTAGAGGGCGCCCGCCTGGAAGAGCCGGGCACGCGGTACCTCCGCGTGGGAGACGAGCCAGGCAAAGAGGATGCCGAAGAGGGCAGAGTTCATCATGTGCCCCATCGCTCCCAGCACGACCGCGGCAGGGTTGAAGCCCACTGGGACCCCGACCGACTGCAGACTCCTCAGGACCGTCGCCCCGACGAAGACCAGCGGCGACCAGAAGCCAGCCCCGACCAACCCTTCGTAGACCATCTCGATCATGCCCATGGCGATGCTGGCCACGAGTCCTGCGACGACGGCACGGCGGAGATTCATGGCTGCTCACCTCCCATGGGAGGTCCGCTGGTGTTCGCGGAGCCCCTCTTCTGTGTAGAAGTCCACCTGACAGCACGTGCCGACGGCCTTTCGCTCCTGGCTATGGGCCTGCACGTGGTGCCTGGCGAGGGCTTCCTCCGTGTCGAACTGCACGCTGCAACACTCCATGCGGTCCACTTCTACCCCTCCTCTTTATTGTTTTTGGATATCGCCTTGACCATAATGGAAGGCGCACGGCCGAGCTACCGACAGCAGTACCCAATATCCTGGAAAGGGTACCGGTACCGCAGTACCAAACGGCCGGAGACAGCGCTTGTCCGCGCGGAAGGTGCGGGTGACGGCAAGGAGCCGCGCTGAGGAGGAGGGCGACGGTGAGCGTGCATGGGCGGGAAGCCTTCGGTTGGCCAGGGATCGCGCCCCGATGGACGCACGGGAGCAAGGATGGCGTCGGGACGGCCTATGCGGCGTCCAGCCGGATCTGGTTCACCGTCTGGAAGGGCGTCCTCACCGAAGTCTACTACCCGACCGTTGATCGGCCGCAGGTGCGGGACCTGCAGTACCTGGTGACGGATGGTGAGCTCTTCTTCCATGAGGAGAAGCGCCATCTCCGATCGGTGGTTGAGCGGATCTCCGCCCATGCCTTGGGCTATCGGATAACGAACACTGATCCAGACGGCCGGTACGCCATCGTGAAAGACGTCATCACCGATCCGCACCTGCCCTCTGTGCTCCAGCGGACCATGCTTCAGGGCGATCCCGAATTTCTTGCCCGACTCCGGCTCTACGCCCTGTGCGCCCCGCACCTGGATGTCGGAGGGTGGGGCAACAACGGCTATGTCGTCGAGGTGGCCGGTCGGCGCCTCCTCATGGCCGAGAAGCGGGGGACCTGGCTCGCTGTCGCCGCCACCGTTCCGTTCAGCCATCTTTCATGCGGATACGTCGGGCGGAGCGATGGCTGGACAGATCTGGCCGACAACGTGCGGATGGACTGGGAGTTCGAGCGGGCTCTCGATGGGAACGTGGCCTTGACCGGGGAACTGGATCTGCAGGGCCGGAGTGAGTTCACGCTGGGGCTGGCGCTGGGGGATAGCAAGAATAGTGCCCTCACGACGCTCTTCCAGTCGCTGGCCATCCCGTTTGGGGAACACCAGGACCGGTACATCGAACAGTGGCATCGATCGTGCAGCAAGATCCTCGCTTTGGAGCCGGTGTCCGGGGACAGGGGCAACCTCTATCACGGGAGCGTGAGCCTCCTGCTCGCCCACGAAGACAAGACCTACCCGGGAGCGCTCATCGCCTCCTTGTCGATCCCCTGGGGTGAGGCGAAAGGCGATGAAGACATGGGTGGATATCACCTGGTCTGGACGCGCGATATGGTCAACAGCGCCACCGCCCTGCTGGCGGCCGGGCACGCGGAGACCGCGCTGCGGGCCCTCGCCTACCTCACGGCCAGCCAACAGCCGGATGGCGGCTTTCCTCAAAACTTCTGGCTCGACGGCACGCCGTACTGGACAGGGATCCAGCTCGATGAAGTCGCCTTTCCCATTCTCCTGGCATGGTGTCTTCGCCGCGAGAATGCCTTGCGGAACTTTGATCCTTACCCGATGGTCGTGCGGGCGGCCAGGTACCTGATCCGCCACGGCCCGGCCACGCAGCAGGAACGGTGGGAGGAGGCCAGCGGCTACTCCCCCTCGACGCTGGCGGTGACCATCGCCGCTCTCATCTGCGCGGCCGCGCTGGCCCGTCAGCGGGGAGACGATGTCACGGCGCGGTTCGTCGAGGAGTATGCCGATTTTCTGGAGTGTCACATCGAAGCCTGGACCGTGACCACCGAGGGGACCCTGGTGCCGGGGATTCCGCGGCACCACATCAGGATCCACCCCATGGACATTCACGACCCTGAAGCGGGAGAGGATCCGAACCGCGGCATCCTGCACATCGCGAACCGCCCGCCGGGATCCCGGCGAGAATTCCCGGCCAGGGACATTGTGGACGCGGGGTTCCTGGCGCTGGTGCGGTACGGGATTCGGTCAGCCCGGGATTCACTGATTGTGGAGTCCTTGAAGGTCGTGGATACCGTTCTCAAGGTGGACACGCCTTTTGGCCCATGCTGGCGCCGGTACAACCACGACGGGTATGGGCAACGGGAGGATGGTGGGCCGTATGCGGGATGGGGAAGGGGGCGAGCCTGGCCGCTACTGACAGGGGAACGGGGACACTTCGAACTAGCCGCCGGGCATGACGTGCGTCCGTTCATTCGCACGATGGAAGGTCTGGCATCATCGACAGGGCTGCTGCCCGAGCAGGTCTGGGATGAGCCAGGTCGCCCGGAGATCCACATGGATCTGGGGCGGCCGACGACAGCAGCTATGCCGCTGGCGTGGGCCCACGCCGAGTACGTCAAACTCCTGCGGTCGGCGCGTGATGGACAGGTGTTTGACCTCATCCCCGAGGTCGCGGAAAGGTACATTCACGATCGGAGGTCCTGCAGGCAACTGGAGATCTGGAAACCGAACCGCCATGTGCGGATCGTTCAGAGAGGTTTTACCCTTCGCATCCAGGCGCCGGAGGCGTTCCGGCTTCGGTGGACACGCGACGAGTGGCGGAGCGTCAATGACACGGGCTCGACGACCACGGCGCTGGGGATCGAGTTCGTGGACATTCCGATCACCTTCACGCAGCAGGCGCCCATCCGATTCACGTTCTTCTGGGTGAAGCCCCAACGATGGGAAGGGCGCGACTACACCCTCGCTGTGGTGTGATCAGCGTCAGGATGGCGCCGCCGCCCCGGACGCAGCGCATGTTATTAATCAGAGCATAAAATGATTGACATATCGACGCCGGTCTGCTATGCTGCCTGGTGTGAAGCACGAGGATGCTCGACATCTCTCGCCCGCGGCCCTGGACG
>JBBIOB010000045.1:0-24657 GCA_037443565.1 Armatimonadota bacterium
TCTCCGCCGTCGTATTTCATGGGAAACTCGCTACTGCCCGACCATCGACCGGATCTCGCGCGCCATGCGGGTGATCGCTTCCTCCGCGCTGATCTGCGCCGTGAGCGCGGCGTGGAGGTTGGTCTGCACGATGCTCGACAGCCGCGGGTAGTCGGCAATCTGCGGCCGCGGCCGCGCGTTCAGGACCACCTTGAGCATGTCGGGGTAGTGGGGCGCCTTCTCCTTGACGAGTCTGTCCTCGAAGGTGTCCTTGCGCGTCGGCACCGTGCTGAGCTGCACCGCCATGCTCTTCTGCGCCACCGACCCGGTCATGAACTCGACGAAGCGCCACGCGGTTTCCTTGTTGCGGGAGAAGTTGCTGACGGCGAGCTGCCAGCCTCCCAGCGTCGAGGCGCTGCCGGCCGAGCCCCGTGGGAGCGGCGCGATACCGACCTGGTCCCGGACACGGGATCCCTCGCCCTGGAACAGCCCGTAGGCGTACGTCCAGTTGCGCAGGAACACGAACCGGCCGTCCTGAAACGCCGCGCGGGTGTCGTCGGTCGGCATCGTGGTGACGCCCGGCGGGGTCACGCGGTGCCGGCGGACTAGGTCGAGCATGAAGTTCAGCGCGGCCAGGCCCTTGCCGTCGTCCACGACGACCTTGCCGCTGCTGTCGATGATGTCGCCGCCGTTGCTCCACAGCACCTCGAAGAAGAAGTTGGCCAGCGCCTCGATGCGCGCGCCCTGGAACAAGAACCCGCCGAGCCGCGGGTCGTTCTCGGCCTGGACGATGCGCTGGGCGGTCTGGATCATCTCGTCCCAGGTGGTGGGCACCCGGGCGTTGTGCTTCTGAAGCAGGTCCTTACGGTAGTAGAACAGCCCGGCGTCGGTATACCACTACCACGGCACGCCGTAGATCCTTCCGCCGATGGTGTTGGCCTTGATGGCGCCGGGAAGGAAGTCCGCCCGTCGATCCGCGGTGAACCACTGGTCGAGCGGCGCCAGCCATCCCGCCGCGGCCATCTGCGCCGGCCAGATGACGTCGATCGAGATCACGTCGACCGAGGTGTCCTTGGCCGCGAACAGGGTGACATACCGGTTGAGCTGCTCTCCCGACGTGCCGGGCTGGACCTGGAGGTTAACCCGGTGGCCGGGATTCTGCCGCTCGAACTGCTGGGCGAGCGCGCGGTAGACGTCTGAGACGATCGGTCCGCCGGTGCCCAGCGTGCTCCAGGTGATCGTCACCGATGTCTGCGTCATCGCGGGCAGGACGGCGATGACCAGCGCAAGCGCCACCGCTGCTGCTACGATCCGTACCTTCATGAGATCTCCTCCCCCCTCAGATTCCGGCCGGCGACTGGGCCGGCCGGTGTACGCTTCGAGCTCCTCCTCGAGCTACTTGAGGTGCATCACGACCATCTTCAGCTCAGTCATCTCCTGCACGGCGTACTTCGGGCCTTCCTTGCCGAAGCCGCTCTCCTTGAGA
Organism: Armatimonadota bacterium; assembly: GCA_037443565.1. Taxonomy (GTDB): domain Bacteria; phylum Sysuimicrobiota; class Sysuimicrobiia; order Sysuimicrobiales; family Humicultoraceae; genus Fervidifonticultor_A. Next base: position 1,466 of record JBBIOB010000045.1, read on the forward strand.
CCGCCGTAGGGCATCAGGTCCGCCCGCCACTGCGGGCCCCAGTTGATGTGGATGTTGCCGCTCTCAGCCTCCCGGGCAAAGCGCATGGCCCAGTCGAGGTTCTGGGTGAAGATCCCGGCGGCCAAGCCGTAGTTCGAGTCGTTGGTCAGCGCGATGGCTTCTTCGATGGTGTCCACGGGCGTGAGCGCCACCGCCGGGCCGAACAGCTCCTCGCAGGAGATGCGCATCCGCGGGCTCACGTCGGCCACCACGGTGGGTTCGACGGCCGCGCCGCGGCGCGCGCCGCCCTGCACCAGACGGGCGCCGGAGCTCACGGCCTCTCTGATCCACGACTCGACCCGCTCCGCCTCGGACTCTTTGACCATCGGGCCCATGGTCGTCCGCTCGTCGAGGGGATCCCCGGTCACAATCGCCCCAACCTGGGGCTTGAGCGCGTCGATCAGCTCACCGTAGATCGGCCGGAGCCCCACGATCCGCTGGGCGCTGATGCAGACCTGACCCGCGTTGCTGTAGCCGGTGGCGGCGATCGCCGCGGCCGCGGCGTCGAGGTCGGCGTCCGGCATGACGATGAGCGGCGAGTTGCTGCCCAGCTCCATGGTGACCTTCTTGAGGCCGGCGATGCGGCAGATACGCTCACCCACGTCGCGGCTGCCGGTGAACGTGATCTTGCGGACGCGGGGGGCGGCGCACAGCGCCTCGCCCACCTCGCGTCCGCTGCCGGTGATGCCCTGGATCGCCTCGGCCGGGAGGCCGGATTCCAGCAGGACCTCCACCAGCTTGAGCGCCGAGAGCGGCGTATCGGTCGCGGGCTTGAGGATCACGCTGTTGCCCGCGGCCAGCGCCGGGCCGACTTTGTGCATGACGAGGTTGAGCGGGAAGTTGAAGGGGCTGATCGCGACGACCACGCCGCACGGCACGCGCAGCGTGAAGCCGAGCTGCGTCGTCGCGCCGGGCGCGCCGTCGAGAGGGATCATCTCCCCGGCCAGCCGCTTGGCCTCCTCGGCGGAGAGGATGAGGGTCTCGGTCGCCCGCGCGACCTCCGCCCGCGACTCGCGGATGGTCTTGCCTTCTTCCAGGGTGATGGTCCGGGCGAACTCCTCGGCGCGCTGTTCGATGAACCCCGCCGCCGCCCTGAGCAGGCGGGAGCGTTCATAGCCGGTGAGCCGCCGGATGGCCTGCGCGCCGCGGACCGCGCTGGCGAGCGCGCGCTCGACATCGTCGGGCCCGGCCAGCGGCACGGTGTCGACGACCGAGCCGTCGTAGGGGTTCGTGACCGGCTGGCTGCGCAGCCCCTCGACCCACTGGCCGGCGATGTACATCTTCACGAACCGATCCCCCTGAGGAAACGCCGCGTCGCGGATCGTGCGCGCCCGCGCACCCTAGGCGCTCCGGTAGAGCTTGGTGAGGACGAACTCCCGGTGGCCCAGCACCTCGGCCGCGGTCAGGCGGCCGCGCACCGTGCGCTCGAACGTCGCAAGGATGCGCGCCGCCGCGTCGTCGAGGTCGATCTCGCCGGCGAGCAGCCGGGTCAGGTCCACGTCGATGTGCTCGCCCATGGTACCGACGGTGTTGGGGTTGGGGGAGATCTTGATCACAGGAACGACCGGGTTGCCCACGACGTTCCCCTGCCCGGTAGTGAAGAAGTGCAGGACCGAGCCTGCCGCGGCCATGAGCGTGATGAACTCGGCCGCCGCGCTGGACGAGTCCATGAAGTGCAGGCCGGGTCCCGTTGGGGACTCGGCCGGCGCCAGGACCGACTGCACCGGCCGCGTCCCGGTCTTCTGGATGTTGCCCAGCGCCTTCTCCTCGATCGTGGAGAGCCCGCCCCTGATGTTGCCCTCGGTCGGCTGCGAGCCGAGCAGGTCGGCGCCGGTGGACTCGATGAACTCGACGTAGGCGGTGTACGTGCGCATGAACGCCTCGCGGACCTCCGCGGTCGCGCAGCGGGCGGCGATGAGGTGCTCGCCGCCAGTCAGCTCGGACGTCTCGCCAAAGATGACGGTCGCGCCCGCGTCGATCAGACGGTCGATCGCCCGGCCCAGTGCCGGATTGCCGGCGACGCCGAGCGTCGTGTCGGACTCGCCGCACTTGATCGACAGCACCAGATCCCCGACCTCGACCGGCTCCCGCTCGATCTCGCTCGCGTCCTGCAGCATGACCTTGGCGGCGCGCGCCGCGCGCTCCACCGTGCGCAGGTCGCCGGCGCCTTCGATCGAGAACGCCTCGACCGGCTTGCCGGTCCGCGCGATGCCGTCGGCCAGCCGCTGCGCCCACCGGGGCTCGATCCCGATGACCACGGCGGCGGCGATGTTGGCGTTGGCGCCGTTGCCGATCATCGTCCGGAAGAAGAGGTCGAGGTCTTCGCCGAACTGCAGCCGGCCGTAGTGGTGGGGGAGCGGAAGGGTGCCGGGGATCAGCCGCGCCACGCCTTCGGCGGCGGCGTTCGAGAGGTCGTCGAGAGGGATGATGGCAACGTGGTTGCGGACGCCGACCGCGCCGTTCTTCCGGCGGTATCCGGTGAGCCTCACAGCGACCACCTCACGCTCTTGACGTTGTGCACATGCACGTGCGCGCCGGTTGCGATCGACTGGGTCGCGCGGCCGATGCGCTCGCCGTACTCGACAACGTCCTGCCCGGCGGCCAGGTCGCGCAGCGCCACCTTGTGTCCCAGCGGGACCGCGTTGCGGACCGCCACGGTGAGCGGCGACGCGCCGTCGAGGACTCGCACCTGGATCGTCTCGCCGGGGGCCAGGTCGCCGATCGCGACGGCCACGGCGTCGCCCTGCTTGTGCGCGATGGCCCGGTAGACCACGGGAAACCTCCTGCAGCGGGGTCGAAGTGTATTTCGATTTTAAATCTAAAATCTTGACTGGTCAAGAGCGAACTTCTATACTGAAAGGGTGCACAGGCTCCGCTCGCTGGCCGGTCGCCCGACCCTCTCGCGCGAGGCCTACCGGGCGCTGCGGTCGGCGATCCTCGACCGGGGACTCCCGGCAGGGCGCAAGCTGGTCGTGCGCGTGCTCTCCGAGGACCTCGGGCTGTCCCCGACGCCGGTCAAGGAGGCCCTGGCGGCCCTCGAGCGGGAAGGGCTCGTCGTGGCCGTACCCCATCGCGGATACCACGTCCCGCACGTCACCCTGCACGACATCGAAGAGCTCTACGCATTGCGCGAGGTCATCGAGGGGCTGGCAGCGGCCCTAGCGGCCTCGCAGGCCGGAGAGCGCCTGGCGGCTCAACTCGCGCGGCTGCTCAAGCAACAGCGGGCGTGCGCCCGTGCGGGGGACGTCGAGAGGTACGGCGACCTCGACCTGGCGTTCCACCGGTTGCTCCGCGAGGCTTCGGGCAACACCCGTCTGGCCCGGGTGGCCGAGGCGTTCAACGGCCAGATCCGACTCCTGATCAGCACCTCGGCGCAGCTCCCCGGCCGATTGCGAGAGTCGATCGCGGAGCACGGCGCGATCGTGGCCGCGGTGAAAGCCGGCGACCCCCAGGCCGCCGAGGCCGCGATGCGCCGCCATGTGCGCCAGGCCGGGATCGCGCTGCTCGAGCACCTGCGGCGCGAGGGCCAGGGCGAGGAGCGTCGCGACGGCGACCGATCGTCGACCCTTCGGTCTGCCCGGGAACCCCTGGGGTCACCGTCCCCCAGGCGGACCAGGCGGGTGTGAGGTTCTCCCAGTCTCCGCTAGCAGTTCCTGTGCTTACCTGAGGATCAGCGTGAGGACATATGCACGACGATTCGAGCTCCGCACGTGCGCGCGGGATCGATCGGGCGCAGCATCCCTTCCCCTTGTAGGCCGGTGCTGAGCGGCACCGGCACATCGGGTGGCTGTTCGACTCTCAGCGCGATGGAATGCACGCCGGGTCCTGACAGCATGATCTGCCGATCGGCCTGACCGCCGGGCGTCGGCTCAAACAGCAGAACCTGCGCGTCTTGAGCGCGAAATGCCAATCCACGGCTCTCCTCGGGACCCGGGCACGGATCCCCTCCGCCCAGCAGCGCCGTGTATGCCGTGCCTGATCGGGCCAAATCAGGCACCGCGACCGCAATCTGCTCGACGCGGCTCGATCGTCCGATGCCGGCAGTCGGCGGCAGGATGCGGAGCGAACGCGGCGTGAGATCCTCGATGAGGGCCGGGAGTTCCCGCCGCTCTGGAAACGCCAGACTCCACCTGACTTCCTGACCGTCTGGCCGCAGGCGCGCCCCTGCCCGAGGGCCGTCAAAGCCCAACCCGCGGTTCCTCAGCGCCGCGACGTCGTCGGCGATCGCGTTTGAGCCGAGCATGAACCCGCCGTACTCGCCGGGCTCGCGCATCGAGCCATCGGCCCGGCGCCACAACGGATGGCCGCCCGCCAGGGCGCGATCGCGCGCGGCCAGGAGCTCGAGGTACGAGCCGTCGGCCAGGGCAATTAGCGCGTTCTCCGTGCCCCAGCCGGGATGCTCGCCGCCGGGGGTGACGTCGAAGCCAAGGGCCGCGTAAGCCTGCATCGCCTGGGGAAGCTCGTCAACGAGAATGATGACATGGTCGATCCCGGTAATCACTGACGATCCTCCGGAGCACGGTCGCACCGTTGTAGCGATGGCATCCAACCGTCGGGAGGAGTTCGGCGGACCTGTCGCGCGGTTCCTCTACCGTGTGACCGGTTGGAGCCGAGGACGCCATCCCCTGCCGCGCGGCAGGCCGCGCGCTCGCCCCGACGAATACCCAGCAACGGAACCGACGCTCACTTCACATCACCCGTGTCCATATCCCAGCCAGACCTGCCCGTCCACCCCGCCGCCCCTCGACTCCGGCGCTTCGCCCAGGCCTTTGAGGCACCAGGCTTCCGCTGGCTGTGGCTTGCCGCCCTCCTCACCTGGAGCGCCTGGATCATCTCGACCCTCAGCCAGGGATGGTTGATGCTGCAGCTCACCGACTCGCCGTTCTGGGTCGGACTGGCGGTGGGGCTGCGGGGCGCGTGCCAGACGCTGTTCAGCGTCCCGGCCGGCGCGGTCGCCGACCGCGTGGACCGGCGCCGGATCCTCCTCGTCGCTACGCTCCTCGGCGCCGCGTCGGTCGCGGCCGTGGCCGTCCTGACGCTGGCCGGGGCGGTGCGCCCATGGCACCTGCTTGCCTTCATGGGCCTCAAAGGGCTGTTGTCGGCGGTGGAGCGGCCGTCCAGCGCCGGCCTGCTCTACGACCTCGTCGGGCCGCAGCGGCTGCTCAACGCCAGCGCGTTCCGGTTCAGTGTGGACTCCATCAAGGGCTGGATGACGCTCGAAGACATCTCGAGGGTCTATCAGGTGCCGTTTCCTGAGATCCTGGGCCAGCTCAAGCTGCCCGCGGATACGGCGCCGAACACGCCGCTGAAAGAACTGAGGGACAAGATCCCGGGGTTTGAGATCGGCGATCTGCGCGATTGGCTGGCGGAGCGCATCGACACGAAGCAGGCCGGCCTTCTCAGAGGCCCGCTCACTGCGGCCGGTCGCCCGTGATCGACAGGTACTTGATGAACGCTTCGAGCGCATCATACCCCGACTGCCCGCCGTCTGCTTCGCCGCGGTCGTCGGGCGGGGCCACAGCTCTGCTTCCGCCCTCGCGCTGGGGCGTCACGACAGCCCCCAGTTTCTCCACAACATCCGGATCCCACTGTGCCCCCGAGCCCAGCACCAGGACGTCGAGCGCGCCGTCCACGGTCAGGGCCGACCGGTAGGGGCGGTCGGTCGTCAGCGTGTCAAAGGCGTCAGCCACCGCGACGATCCGGGCGCCGAGCGGGATCGCGGATCCCGCGAGGCCGTCAGGGTACCCGCCGCCGTGCCAGCGCTCGTGGTGGCTCCGGACGATCGCCGCGATGATATCACCACCGGGAAGCGCGCGGCACAACTCGGCGCCGACCACCGTGTGCGTCTTGACCTGCGCGAATTCTGCCGACGTCAGCGAGCGAGGTTGATGCAGGATCGTATCGGGAACGGCGATCATGCCGATGTCGTGCAGCAGCGCCGCGCGTCGAATGGCCGTGACCTCTTCCTGTGGCAGGCCCAACGCGTACGCAATCTGCTGGCTGTACCAGGCCACCCGGAACAGGTGCTCCCTGCGGTGCTGGCTGCGCGCCTCCACCGACGCGGCCAGCGAGACCAGCATGGTCTCCATCCGGTCGAGCTTGGCCTGCGCCCGCCTGGCGTAAACGAGGGCGCGCACCCACGACAACACCTCTTCCTGCCTGAACGGTTTGTAGACAATGGCATCGGCTCCGGTGGAGAGCCAGAGCTTGCCGTTCTCCATGTGGGCGGTCATCAGCACGATGGGCAGCTCCGCGGTATCCGGGTGCGCCCGGAGCCGGCGGCACAAATTGCGCCCATCACCGTCTGGCATCTTGATGTCCAACAGCACGAGATCGGGCAGCGTGCCGGAGATGCCGGCCAGCGCGTCTTCCACGCTCGCCGCCGTCTCTATGGCATACCCCTGGGACGTGAGCAGTCTGCTGAGGAGTGCCCGTGTGGCGGCGTCATCGTCAACGACGAGGACCGTGCCCTCGGTAGACATGACCTTCTCCTGGAGCGTTTCCGCGCCCCGCGTCGAAGACGCGCAAGGACTCCGTGAAGACACGAAGTCCTCTTCGGCGGCCCAGCCGGCCCAAGGGGCCCTGTGGCTTTGCGCCCCCGCCTCGCGGCGGGTTTGCCGTTTATCGGAGGCTCCATGGAGGTTATGCCCAGGGTTTCCTGCGGATAGACTCCATCAAGCTGGCGGGTAGGCTTACGGGTTCGTGTGCCAGGCTGTCGAGCGAGTGGTATCATTATGGTGCGGGCCGGGCATACACTGTCTGGGACGCGGCGGTGAAGAAGGCTTCTGGAGGTTAGGGATGTCACTCGCAGTTGTCGTACACTGCCCGAAGTGTGAAGACGAACGTCTCCTCGTCCCCGGGCACGGTGAGATCGTGGCCGTCTACTGTCTCTGCCGGAAGGCGGACACCACTGGCGCACCCATTCCCACGCGCATGGACGTCCTGCGAATCGTCGAGCCGGCTGTCGAGCGGGAGCCCGTCGCAGTCTGACCCGACGTCCCCCTCGGACAGCTCGGTCATGCCGGTGCGTTCGTGGGCCTGGTCGGCACGGCGCTCACCCACCACCTGACTCCTGCAGGCAGCCCGCTTACACAGGCTGCCACGTAGACCGTGACGCAGCACATGGTAGGAGAACCGCCGCCCACCCGCGAGTGGACGACGCGCGCGCTTGCGGCGTTCTGGCTGCCGCTCGCGTTGTCGTGGATGCTGATGATCATCGCCCAGCCGATCACGGCGATCGCCATCAGCCGGCTGCCCGAACCTGAGATCCACCTGGCCGCCTACGGCGTTACCTTCGATCTGGCGTTCCTCCTGGAGAGCCCGATCCTGATGCTCCTCAGCGTGTCGGTGGCGATCACGCGGGATCAGGCCTCCTACCGGATGCTGCGGCAGGTGACGATCTGGACCAGCGGCGTCCTGACGGTGCTGTTCTTCATCGTGACCTTCACGCCCGCCTACGATCCCATTGTGCGCGGGATCGTCGGTGTACCTGAAGAAGTAGCCGCCAGCACCCGGCCCGCGCTCCAACTGCTGCTGCCCTGGATCGGCGCGATCGCCTGGCGCCGGTTCCATCAGGGACCGATCATCACGAGCGGGCTGACCCGCCTCGTCTCCTATGGGACGGTGATTCGGCTCGCGACGCTGGCCATCGTCCTGGGCGCCGGCCTTGTCTGGCCGGTGCTGCCGGGCGCGACGCTCGGCGCCTTGGCGCTGTCCGCGAGCGTCGTCGTCGAGTCCGTGGTGAACACGCTCTGGGCGATGCCGATCGTCCGCAGATTGCCCGCCGTCACCGATGGGACGCTCACGATCCCGGGCATCCTGCGCTTCAGCGCTCCGCTGGCGGCCACCGATGTCATGCGGACGATCGTCCGCCCCGCGACCGTGGCGGGGATCTCGCGCGCCGCGCTTCCGCAGATCTCGCTGGCCGCGTGGCCGGTCGCCGCCAGCCTGATCATGCTGATCGGGTCGGCCACGATGGCGATTCAAGAGGTCACCGTCGCCGTCATCGAGGATCGCGCCTCGTACCTCAAAGTGCGCCGGTTCGTTGTGGCCGTCGGCCTGGTAATCACCCTGCTGGCCGCCATCATCGTGCTGACGCCGCTGTTGGACGCGTATCTCGCCGGGGTGGTCAGACTGCCCCCGGTGCTGCAGCCCTCTGTCGCCAGCGGCATGATGCTCATGATCCCGCTGCCATTCCTGATGGCGGTGCGCAACCTGTTTCGAGGCGTGCTCATCCGACGGCGCTTCACCGGTCCGATTCAACTGGCCATGGTGGCGTACGTTGCGGTTCTCGTCGCAGTGCTTGCCGCCGGCGTCTCCGGGCACTGGACGGGCATCACGGTCGCCGCGATCGCAACGGTGGCGGCGCAGATCGCCGAGGCATTCGTGCTCTACCCGTTCTTCCGGGGCGCGTCACGGGAGCTGGGGTAGGGAGTCGCCGGGCGCGAAGGGGGCAGGATCGCGCCTCGACGGCATAGAACGCGGATGCCGGACCTGGACTCATGCTGTGTGGAGGCCATCATGTCGACACGCCAGATTGCGCACGTCGGAGTCTTCGCGGCCCTGTACGTCATCATCGGGCAGTTTGTCCGGCTCATCCCCAATCCGATGGTGCCGGGCGCGATCATCGCCTTGAACATGGTCGTCGTGGTCATCGCCGGCATCTTGCTTGGGCCGGCCGCGGGCGCCCTCGTCGGGTTGGTTGGGACCGCGGTGAACGGGTTCATGACGCCCGCGGGCAACCCATTTGAACGCGCCGCGGTGATCCCCCACGCGATCATGGGACTCGCCGCCGGGCTGATCGGCGCTCGCTCGGTCGTCGCCGGTTCCCTGACCATCATCATCGGGCACGTGCTCAACATCCTCGTCTTCGTCCTGATAGGACTCCTGCCGATTGCCGCGGTGACCGTCGCGGTCTTCTTCGTGGGGCTGGCGTTCGAGACCGCGGTCGACATCGTCGTGATCCTGATCGCCGTGCCCCTACTGAAGCGGGCGGTCAGACCGTAGGTTCCGGATCGGGCATCACCGGCGGACGTCACGCTGACCGAAGGGGCGGGGTGCTTCCGAACACCGGCGATCTCCTGGTGGTCGCACTGACCTGGTGGGTGATCAGCCTATCCGGGGTGCTCATGCCTGGACCGGTGTCGGCGATGGCCGTCAGCGAGGGGACGCATCGGGGCGCGGCAGCGGGACCGCTGCTCACGGCGGGCCACGGGGCAGCGGAGGCGCTGATGGTGGGCGCGCTGGCCGTGGGCCTGAGCCAGTTCCTCCAGCAGACGGTCGTGGTCGGCACGATCGGGGTCCTCGGCGGGGTGGTCCTGCTGTGGATGGGTTGGGGGATCGTGCGGACGGCGCGAGCTGGCGCGCTCGAGGTGGCGCCGCAGACGGGCGCCTCCACGCCATCGGGCAGCAGTCTGGTGCGGACCGGCTTTCTCGTCACCGTCAGCAATCCCTACTGGTTGCTGTGGTGGGCCACCGTCGGCGCCGCGTACTTCGTGGCATTCAGTCAGTTCGGGCTGCTGGTCCTGGTGGTGGTGTTCTTGATTGGCCACGTGGCCCTCGACCTGGGATGGACGACCTTCCTGGCGCTCGTGGTCGGTGCCGGGCGCGGGCGCGTCCCGGTTCGGGCCTACCGGATCGTCCTGGGTGTCTGCGGCGCGTTCTTGATGGCGATGAGCGGGTACTTCATCTATTCCGGGATCGGCTACCTGGTGCGGTGAGAACCTGACGGCATTCGAGCAAGGGACTCCACGAAGCCGGCGTGAGTGCGGTCTGACCATTCGACCGGCGTAGGACGGGCGAGGGAACTGGAGGGACACTCCGGTGGTGCGACTGCGTCTGCTGCCGCGCGAGGAGAGCTTCTTCGACCTGCTCAACCGGGCGGCCCAGAACGCCCTCGACGCCGCCCGCGCCCTCAAGGATCTGCTCGACGACTTCCGCGACGTGGGTCCGCGCACCGAGGCCATCAAGGCGCTGGAGGATCGGGGCGACGACATCACGCACACGATCGTCGACCGTCTCAACCGCACGTTCGTCACCCCGTTCGACCGCGAGGACATCCTCGAGCTGGCCTCGCAGATGGACAACGTCGTCGACTGGATCGAAGCCGCGGCCGCCCGGCTGGTCGATTACGGGGTGACCGAGGCCCGGCCTGAAGCGCAGGAGCTGGACCACATCATCGTCAGCATCTGCGAGGCGATCGTGGAGGCGGTCGCGGGTCTGAAGACTCAGGGCCAGGACTCCGGCGCGTCACGGGAGATCAACCGGCTGGAGAACCTGGCGGACCGCGTCCAGCGGCAGTTGCCGTCATCGTCGCCTGGGTGTACGACTTCTTCAACGGCATGAACGACGCCGCGAACGCCATCGCGACGACGGTCTCCACGCGCGCCCTCACCCCGCGCCAGGCGATCGTGCTGGCCCGCACGATGAACTTCGCCGGTGCGTTCCTGACGACCGAGGTCGCGCGCACGATTGGCAAGGGCATCATTCATCCCGACGCCCTGACGCAGGCGGTCGTCCTGGGCGGGGTCGTCGGCGCCGCGGCGTGGGCGGGGATCTGCACCCGGTTTGGGATCCCGATCAGCATCACCCATTCCCTCGTCGCCGGGCTGATGGGCGCGGGCTGGGCGTCCGGGGGCCTCGCGGTCCTCAACCTGCAGCGTCTGTCCAGCATCGGGTACGGCATGGTCTTCTCGCCGCTGGGCGGTTTCCTCGGCGGCTTCGCCCTGATGCTCGCGAGCTACTGGACCCTTCGCCGCCTGCTGCCCGGCGTGGTGACCAGAGTCTTTCGGATCGGGCAGATCTTCTCCGCGGCCTACGTCTCCCTGGCGCATGGCGCCAACGACACACAGAACGCGATGGGCATCATCACCGCCGCCCTGCTGGCGGGGGGCTTCATTTCGGAGTTCGCGGTCCCGCTGTGGGTGATCGTGGGGTCGGGCTTCTTCATGGCGCTCGGCACGTCGGTTGGGGGATGGCGCGTCATTCGCACGCTGGGGATGCGCATGGTCAAGCTGCAGCCGGTGCAGGGGTTCAGCGCCGAGGTCTCGGCGGCGACGTCGATCACAGCGGCGACGCTGCTGGGGATCCCGATCAGCACCACCCATGTCATCTCCACGGCGATCATGGGTGTGGGCGCCACGCGCCGCCTCTCGGCGGTGCGCTGGGGGGTGGCCGGCCACATCGTCGCCGCCTGGATCTTCACCTTCCCCGGCGCGGCGGCGATCGCCGCCGTGGCCTACGCCCTGATTACCCTGTTCCTGGGGCCGGGCGTCTGACGCCCGGATTCGACGGCGCGTCCCACGCTACGCGACCCCCCGCAGCGCGAGTTCCTCCGCGCGATGACAGCTGACGGCGTGCCCAGGGGAGATCTCCCGGAGCGCGGGCACCTCCGCGCGGCAGCGGTCGACGGCGTGCGGGCAGCGCGGGTGGAAGTAACAGCCTGACGGCGGATTGGCGGGGCTGGGGACCTCGCCTTTCAGCTCGACGTCGCCCGACCGGTGACGCGGGTCGGCCACGGGCACCGCGGCCATCAACGCCGCCGTGTACGGGTGCCGCGGGGCGCTGTACAGCTCCTGCGCGCTGGCCATCTCGGCGAGCTTGCCCACGTACATGACGGCGACCCTGTCACAGATGTGCTTGACGACGCTGAGGTTGTGCCCGATGAACAGATACGTCAGGTGCAGTTCGCGCTGTAGGTCCAGCATCAGGTTCAGGATCTGCGCCTGGACCGAGACATCCAGCGCGGAGACCGGCTCGTCCGCGACTACCAGGCGCGGGTGCAGCGCGAGCGCGCGGGCGATGCCGATGCGCTGGCGCTGGCCGCCGCTGAACGCGTGCGGGAAGCGCTGCATGAACTCGGGGCGCAGCCCGACGAGCCGCAGGAGCTCGGCCACGCGCTCGACGCGCATCCGCCGGTCTCGCATCCCGTTCACCAGCAGCGGCTCGCCCACGATGTCGAAGATCGGCATGCGCGGGTTGAGGGAGCCGTAGGGATCCTGGAAGATCATCTGGATCTGGGGACGGACCGGGCGGAGCTCCTTGCGCGAGAGCCTGGCCAGATCCACGACCTGGCCGTTTCCAGCCCGAAACAGCATCTCGCCGCTGGTGGGCTCGTACGCCCGCAGGACGCACCGGGCGGTGGTCGTCTTGCCGCAGCCGCTCTCCCCGACGAGGCCGAGCGTCTCCCCCTGGTTGATGGAGAAGCTGACGTCGTCCACTGCGCGCACATAGCCGACGATCCGGCGGCGGAAACCCTTCTGGATTGGGAAGTGCTTGCGGAGGTTCCGGACCTCGAGGAGCGGCGCCGCGTTCGGAGATGGGGTGCTCACGTTCGCGCCTCCGTCACGTTCGCGCCTCCGCCTGATCGTACAGGACGCAGCTCACCAGATGCCCGTCTCCAACCGGCCGCAGAGGAGGCGGTTCCCGATCGCACGTGCCGGGTATGAAGTGCGGGCAGCGCGGGTGGAACGGGCAGCCGCGCGGCCGGTTGAACGGATGCGGGATCGAGCCGCTGATCGTGGGAAGGGTAACCCGTGGTGCCGACTCGACGCTCGGAATCGACCGCAGCAGCGCCTGCGTGTAGGGGTGCTTCGCCGCGTGGAAGATGTTGTCCACCGGGCCCTGCTCCATCACCAGGCCGAGGTACATCACCATGACGTAGTCGGCCATCTGGGCGATGACCCCCAGATCGTGCGTGATGAAGATGATCGCCGCATCCCGGCCCTCCCGCAGCCGCCGCAGTAGGCGCAGCACCTGCGCCTGGGTGGTCACGTCCACCGCGGTCGTCGGCTCATCGGCGATGAGCAGCCGTGGATCGCACGAGAGCGCCATGGCGATCATGGCGCGCTGGCGCAGCCCGCCGCTCAACTGCCAGGAGTAGGCATCGAGGCGCTCCTCCGCGTCGGGAATGCCCACGTCGCGGAACAACTGCGCGGCGATAGCGCGGGCCTCGCGGCCGCTGACCGTCCGGTGCAGCATGATCGCTTCGATGACCTGGTCGCCCACCTGATGGACGGGGCTGAACGCCGCCATCGGCTCCTGAGGGATGAGGGCGATCTCCCCGCCGCGGATCTCGCGCATCTCCGCACCGCCGGGATCCAGGCGGGCCAGGTCCTGCACGAGGTCTCGCTGGTCGCCGTCTCTCTTTGCGCGCGACCGGCGGAGCAGGATCTCTCCTGAGACGAGGCGTCCCGGCGGTTCGACGATCCGCAACATGGCCTTCATGGCCACCGACTTGCCGCAGCCGCTCTCCCCGACGACGCCGAACACCTGCCCGGGCCAGACGTCGAACGAGATGCCGTCGACGGCTTTGACGACCCCCTCGTCCATGAAGAAGTGGACTCGCAGGTCCCGCACCGAGAGGAGGGGCTGGCGGGGATCACTCATGGCGGTCCAGCGCGCTCCGGGCCAGCTCGACTGCGGCGCGGGCGTTCTCACCGCAGCCGTCCGCGCCGATCTGAGTTGCATAGCGGGCGGTGACCGGCGCTCCTCCGATGAGGATCTTCACGCGCTGCCGCAGCCCCGCTTTGTTGACCGCGCGGACGACCGTCTCCATCTCCGCCATGGTCGTCGTGAGCAGCGCGGACAGCCCGAGGATCTCGGCCTCGTGCTCGACCACGGCCTGGACGAACCGCTCGGCCCGCACGTCCACCCCCAGGTCCACGACCCGGAAGCCCGCCCCTTCCAGCATCATCGCCACCAGGTTCTTCCCGATGTCGTGCAGGTCACCCCGCACCGTCCCGATGACGACCGTGGCCAGCGGCTGCACGCCCAGTTCTACCAGCAGGGGCCGCACCAGCGCCAGGCCGGCCTGCATGGCCCGCGCCGAGAGCAGCATCTCGGGGACGAAGTACTCCTGGCGCTCGAACCGGGCTCCGACCTCGCCCATCGCGGGAATCATCCACCGGTTGACGAGGTCGTCGGGGGCGACGCCCTGGCTCAGCGCCGCCTGGACAAGCGCGCACGCGCGATCGCGGTCCCCGTCGATGATGGCGGTCGCGAGATCATGGAGGTCGACCATGGACCGTCACGCTCCTGTGCGCTGCTGAAGGCGGCTAGTGGCCATAGGGATCCGCGGCATCGCGCAGACCGTCGCCCACGAGATTGAACGCCAGCACGGCAATGATCACGAACGCGCCAGGGAGGAGCAGCCACGGCGCGTTCGCCACGGTCTGGATGTTTTGCGCTTCCTGCAGCAGCACCCCCCAACTGATCGCCGGCGGGCGGATGCCCAGACCCAGGTAGCTCAGCGAGGTCTCGCTGATGATGAGCACCGGGATGGCCAGCGTGCTGGTGGCGATGAGGTGGCTCGTCACCGCCGGCAGCATGTGGCGGGCGATGATGCGGGACCGGCTGCAGCCCGCCAGCTCGGCGGCGAGCACGAAGTCCTCCTCGCGCAGCGACAGGAAACGGCCGCGTACCTCCCGACCGAGCGTCGTCCACCCGATGAGCGCCAGGATGACCGTGATGGCGAAGAAGACCTTCTGCGGTGGCCAGTCCTGCGGCAGGGCGGCGGTCATGGCGAGCCAGATCGGGATCGTCGGCACCGACTGGAGGATCTCGATGAGCCGCTGGATGACCAGGTCGAGCCACCCGCCGAAGTAGCCGGAGATGCCGCCGAGCACCGCGCCCAGAATCACGCTGAGCGTCACGGCGATCAAGCCCACGGTCATCGAGGTCCGCGTGCCGTGCATCAGACGCGACCACTGGTCGCGGCCCAGCCGGTCGGTTCCCAGCAGATACGCCCGGTTCTGGTCGACATCGTCGCTCCCCAGGAAGTGGATGTCCGTCTCGAACAGCCCCAGGACGCGGTAACGGTACCCGCGTGCGAACAGGCGGACGGGAATCCGCTTGGTCTCATCGACCTGCCACTCCATGCGCAGGGTGACCGGGTTCCGCCGTCCGGTCACGGTCGGGACCGATGGGCGAAGCCGCCAGCCCTCGAAGAGACGCACGCGCTGCGTCGGGATGAAAGCCAGACGCGCATCGGTGTCCTCGGGGTGCTGCGTGCTGAAGAAGTCCGGGAACAGCACGACAGTGTAGAAGAGGATCAGGACGACCCCGCTGATCATCGCCAGCCGGTGCTTCCTGAAGCGCCACCAGATCAGCTTCCAGTTAGACGCCAGGGAGACGCGCTCTTCGGCCTCGCTGACCGTGGCGGCGAGGCCGCGGCCCGGGGATTGCTCAAGGCGCAGGTCGGCCATCGCCTACTGCTCCATGCGGATCCGCGGGTCGACCCAGGCCAGGAAGATGTCCGACAGCAGCGTGCCGACGACGGTGAGGAACGCGTAGATCATCAGGATGCTGCCCGCCAGGTACATGTCCTGGCCCACAAGTGCGCGCAGGAGCAGTGGGCCGATGTTGGGCAGGTTCATCACCGTAGCCACGATCAGGCTGCCCGAGAAGAGCTGCGGCAGGTACCAGCCGATGGTGCTGACCAGCGGGTTGATGGCGACGCGCACCGGGTACTTCAGCACCAGGCGCCACTCCGAGAGGCCTTTGGCCCGCGCGGTGATGACGTACGGCTTGTTGAGCTCATCGAGCAGGTTGGCGCGCATGATGCGGGTCAGCCGCGCGGTCCCGGCGATCCCGATGACGATCATCGGGACCCAGATGTGCCTGAGGAGGTCCACCACGCGCGCCAGGCTCCAGGGCGCCTGGATGTACTCGGGCGAGAAGAGGCCGGTGACGCTGATCCCAAACCACGAGAACGCGCCCCACATCAGGATCAGGGCCAGCATGAAGTTGGGGGTCGCGACCCCGATGTAGTTGAGCACCGTGAGCACGTAGTCGAGCGGCGAGCGCGGGTGCGTGGCGGAGTAGATGCCCGCCGGGATCGCCAGCAGCCAGGTGAACACGAACGAGAAGAGCGCCAACACGACGGTGAGCACCAGGTACTCGCCGATGAGCTCCGCGTTCGGCCGCTGGTATTCGAGCGAGAGGCCGAGGTCCCCGCGCAGCAGGTTCTGCATCCAGCGAACGTACTGAACCGCGAACGGCTGGTCGAGCCCGAACTGCACCTTCAGCGCTTCGACCTGCGCCTGATCGACCGAGGATCCCGACGCCGCGAGCGTGGCGATGTAGCTGGTCAGGAAGTCGCCCGGAGGCGCCTGGACCAGCGCGAACACCAGGATCGAAAAGACCGCCAGCAGCAGCGGTAGGAGCAGCAGGCGCTGGACGACGACGCGCAGCATCAGGAGGCGCCTCCGGCCTGTGGCCGAGCCACGGGCGGCCGCGGCGCAAGCGCGCGGCCGCCCGTCGTCGATCGACCCATCGCTACCTGTAGAACCACTGCTCCGGCCGCGCGTTGCCGGGCGTGCGCAGCGGCCAGTCATTCCCCAAGGTGGGCGGGACGTTGCGGAGCCGCGGGTTGAGCACGACCACGCCCTGCACCATCGGGGTGAGGCCGATGATGCCGATCTCCATCATGTTGTCCACCCAGATCTGGAAGAGCTCCTTGGCGATCCGGACCTGCTGCTGCGGGTTGGCCGACTTGCCGGTGTCGATCAGCTCCACGAGCCGCTTGACCTCGGCCGGCGGCTCAGCGCCTTCCTTGCCTCCCGAGTCGTACCACGCCTTCCACAGCGGCCCTGTGGTGAGGGTCCCGTAGAGGAGGGACCGCGGGTCGTACTTGGGGACGCCCGTGAAGGGGAAGCCGGAGGTGTCGTTGTTCCAGATCTCCGACTGGAGGTCGTTGGACTGCCGCATCTGGAAGTGCAGCGCGCGGTCGCGGACCTGGACGATCGTGCGGATGCCGACCGCCTGCCAGTTCTTGGCGACCAGCTGGGCGATGTCGGGCCAGGGGCCGAACGCGGGGACCACGGAGATCTCAATGGTGATGCGCCGCGTGGTGCCGGGGAAGAGCCGGAAGCCCTCGGCGTCCTTGCGGGTCAGGCCGATCGCGTCCAGCATCCGGTTGGCCTCGTCGGCCCTGAACTCGGTGAACTTCTTGGCGACGGCATCGCCCGGGAAGTAGGGGTGCCAGGGCGCCGCCACCGGCTGCCGCGGCTCGCCCAGGCCGAGGAATGTCGACTCCTTGATCTCGTTCCGATTGATCGCGTAAGAGAGCGCGATGCGGAAGTCCTTGTTCTGGAACAGGCGGCCGAGCTCCGGATCCTTCGCGTAGGTCTGGTTCAGGATGACCGAGGCGTCGGTGCCGCCGAAGGTCGGCCACAGGATGACGCGGTACTTCTTGTCCTTCGCCTCGCGCTCCTTGAGCACCGGGTAGTTGACGATGTTGATGTGGCGGTCCTGCTGGTCGAGCTGGCCGGCGATCGCGGCCAGGTTCAGCGCCTGGGCGTCCGCGAAGAACTTGAACTGAATCGTGTCGATGTAGGGGAGCTGGTTCCCCGCGCTGTCGACGCCCACGTAGTAGGGGTTGCGGCGCAGCACGAAGAGCTGGTCACTGATCCGCGTCGCCGGTACCCACGCGGCCATGGTAGGACGCTCGGGATTCTCCGGCGGGTGGTTCCTGGCCGCCAGCAGTTCGACCCAGGTCTTGAACTTGGCGTCGGCCACCATCCGATCGAGCTGCGCCTTGTCCGCGTAGGCGGCGTGGAACCGTTTCAGGTATCGGGACGGCAGGAAGGCGGCGAACTGACGGTCGCCGCTGTCCTTGTTGGCAAGCTCCATCAGGAAGGTCGTGTTGGCTTCCTTGTACACCCACTGCACGGTGATGTCGTCCACCTTTCGGACGACCACCGCCGAGCCGTCCCGGTTCCTCATCCAACCCGGCAGCGCCGGCGTGACATCCTTGTTCAGCAGGATGTCGTTGTACCAGAACATGATGTCGTCGGCGGTAAACGGGCTGCCGTCCGACCACTTGGCGCCCTTGCGCAGCCTGACGGTCCACGTGGTGAAGTCCCTCGACGGCTGCACGCTGGAGGCGAGCTTCATGTCGACCTTCGTGCCGTCGGGCGAGTAGCGGACGAGCGCGTCGTAGACGACGCGGTGGTAGTTGTTGAAATCGCCCGGCCCCAGGAATCCCCGGCGCCAGACCCCGCCGTACTGCCCGACGCTCTCCACCGTCGGCACGACCATCGGGTCTTCGGGCAGGCGCTGGGCCACCGGCGGCAGCTTCCCGGCCCGCACCTGCTCGGCGAGCATAGGCGCTTCCTTATAGGTGCGGGTCTGCGCCATGGCCTGCGGCGATGGGATGGACGTCCCGAGCGCCAGCACCAGGACGACAATCCCTACGAGCGCACCACGATCCAGTCTTCCTCTCATCCGTGCACCTCCGCTCTCCTCACTGCTCGCTGCCGTACGAACACGAGCCTGGGCGTGGACCATGCCTGGTCTGCCCCCACCTCCTTCCTTGCCGCGGATCCTAGGGTTTGATCCGTATCTGATCGAAGTCCCAGCCGTACTCCCTGCACATCGCGCTCACGTGCGAGTCCCACGTGGGCTCAGACCTCGACGCGCGATCCTCGACAAACGCGTCGATGCTCAGGTAGCGCACCGGCTGCCCGCCCGTGCACACGACCCGGTGAAGCGTATGCGGCGGGATCCGGACGAGGTCGCCGGGCCGCACCGGATGGCGCTCGGGTTGCTCACCGACCTCTAACACGCCGGTGCCTTCCAGCACGTAGAAGATCTGTTCATAGTCGGGATGCCGGTGGAGGGGCAGACCCTCGCCGGGCTCCAGCACGACGATGAACGCTTCCGACGTTTCCGCCTCGGAGCGGTCCATGACCAGGTCGTTGGTGTGGGTTGGGAAGCGATAGCGGATGGTATCGGCGGTGCTGAAGATGTATCTGGTCATGCGCTCACCTTCCCTGTGTGATCTCTGACCGGTCCGACACGGCGGTCGGCACGCCGACCGCCGCGGACATGCCGGCCGCCTTCGCGGCAGCCACCAGCGCGTCGATGGCCTCCGGCGGGGTGCCCGGGCTGACCCCGCCGCCCGCCGAGAGCATCAGGCCTCTGCCGCCGGTCTTGCGCGCGCACTCGCGCGCCCACGCCGCGACGTCGTCTGGGGTCCCGCGGGCCATCACGTCGAGTGGCGGGACGTTGCCCATCAGAGCCACGCCGGGCATCTTCTCGCGCAGGGTGGCCATGTCCATCGCGTGGCTGAAGTTGAAGACGTCGAAGCCGAGCCCGGCCATGGGCTCGATCAGGTGCGGGCAGGGCGTGTCGTTGTGGAAGATCCTGATCAACCCGGGAAACGCCTCGAAGATGCGGGAGAGGCGCGGTCGGGCCAGTTGCTCGAACATCGCGGGCGAGAGGAGGCCGCACGTGTCGTCGAGCAGCAGGATGCCTTCGGGCGCACGGAGGACGTCGATCTGTGCCCGCAGCCATGTGATGATCGTCTCCGTCAGCACATCCAGCAGGCGGTCGCTGGCCTCGGGATCGGTCTTCAGCGCGATGAGGAAGTCGCTCATGCCGAGCAGCCACGCGCCCACGGTGAAGGGGCCACGGGCCGCGACTATCCGCACGGTGACGCCTGTGGGCAGCAACCGGCGTTCCGCGTCGGCGTAGCGCTGCAGGACGAGCGGCATCAGGCCGTGCCGATGCGGGTCGGGCGGTTCTATCGCCGCGATCGCGGCCAGGCCGCCCGGTACCGGTTCGATCGACGGCGGCTGGTCATGATGCCAGATGACACGGGCCCCGAACGCCGACGGCTCCGCGGCCATGCCGTACTCGACCCAGAGCCCGGGGATCCAGGCCACGTCGGGGAACCGGTCGGCCAGCCCCAGGTTGACGCGGAGCCATTCGTCGGGGCGCAGGAAGTAGTCCAGGGTGTCGATGCCCGCGTATCCCGGGAGCCAGGGGCTGTCGACGATCAGGGCCACCGGGATCCGATCGGCCCGCCCGCCCCGGGCAACCGTCGCGAACCCTTCCCAGGGCGACATCGGTCTAGCCCGGCGCCGGTGTGCCGCTGCTGTCGGTCGGCGCGGGCCCGGTGGACTCGCGGACGATGAGGGGGCTCTCCATGAGCGTGTAGCCTTCGCCTGGGGACGCGTTCCCCTGCATCATGCTGCGCAGGAGCTGCATCGCGACCCGTCCCATGCGGTACTTGGGCTGCGCGATCGTCGTGAGGGGCGGGTTGGCGTGCGCCGCCATCGCGATGTCGTCGAAGCCGATCACTGAGACATCGTCCGGAACGCGGAGACGCTGCGCGCGGGCGGCGTGCAGGGCGCCCAGCGCCATGATGTCATTGTAGGCGATCACCCCGGTCGGACGACGGTTGGGCGGTAACGCCAGCAGTGAGCTCATGGCCAGGAAGCCGCCGTTCACGTTAGGGAGGCTGCTCACCGACCACTCCGGCGGCAACACAAGGCCGGCTTCTGCCAGCGCCGTCTCCACGCCGCGCCGCCGCACCGCCGCGGGTTCAGCGGCGCTCGGCCCGGCAATGAACGCGATGCGGGTGTGGTTCAGGCTCAGGAGGTGGCGCGTGGCGTTGTGCGCGGCGTTTCCTGAGTCGGCGATGACACAGGGGATCTCAGGGTGCCGGATGCTGCGGTTCAGCAGCACCATGGGTACCCGATGCCGGTCGCGAATGGCCACGAACTGCTCCGACCGGAGGCGCGTCCCGCCGGCAATGATGCCGCCCACGGGCTGCCGGACGAGCCTGCGCAGCAGGCACTCCTCTCTCTGGGGATCCTCGGTCGTGTCGATCAGCACGACCATGGCGCCGTCTGCCGCGGCTTCATCCTGAACCCCGCGCGCGACGTCGGCGAAGAACGGGTTGAGGAGGTCGGGGATGATCAGGACAATCGCGCCCTGGAGCGCCGGGGTCTGCGGCCGTACCAGGGGCGGTTCGTATCCGAGCGTGTGGAGGGAGGCCAGGACGCGCGCCTGGACCTCGGCCCGGACGGGAGCGCTGTGGTTGATGACTCGGGAGACGGTTGAGGGTGAAACGCTGGCGTGGCGGGCCACGTCTGACAGGGTCGGCCGCCGGTTCCCTGCCTGCACGCCGCTGTACTCGACCATTCCGCCCCAGCGCCGTGGGCCGATTGCGCAACTCGGCTCAAGCCTTTCTGAAATTTGCCCTTTTCTGTCGGAAGTCCTTTCAGTGATACTCGCCGTACTCCTCGAGGGTCTCGAGCATGGCCGTGATGTTTGGGGCAGGGACGTCGGCTTGGATGTTGTGCACCGTAGAGAAGACGTAGCCGCCGCCCGGGGCCAGGGCGTCGAGATTGCGCCTCACGTCGTCCCTCACCTGCTGGGGGGTGCCGAAGGGCAGGACCTCCTGTGTGTCGACCCCGCCGCCCCAGAAGACGATGTCCCGACCGAAGTCCCGCTTGAGGGCGGCCGGCTCCATCCCATGCGCGCGGATGTGCACCGGGTTCAGGATGTCGACCCCGAGCTCGATGAAATCCGGGATGAGCGGCCGGACGTTGCCGCATGAATGGAAGAACAGCCGGACTCCCGGCGCAAGTTGCTTGATGCGTCCGAACAAGATCTTCAGTCGAGGCTTGAGCTGCTCGCGAAACATGCGCGGCGAGATGAGCTGCGAGGTCTGCGTGCCGTAGTCGTCCGCCTCCGAGACCACGTCGATCGCGCCGGCGAGATGTGGCAGGGCCATCTCCCAGAAGGCCAGCTTGAGCTCGAGCAGCGTGTCGAACAGCGTGCCCGCGAGCACCGTGTTGGCCCCCATGTCCATCAGGCAGTTCCCCATGCCGCGCACGCGCTGGGCCATCTCGAAGATCCCGGCCAGCACGCCCTTGACCATGACCGCCTTGCCCTGTCGCCGGTAGGCCTCGGCCTGCTCCCGCAGACCGGCGATCCGTTCAGGATCGCCGGTTCGGGGCCACCGGTGCGCACGGACGTCATCGGGGGTGAGGTCGGCGCGATCCAGAGGGGAACGCACAATGGAGTAGTACAGCCCCGCGGGCTTCGGACGCCGGTGCACGATCCCCCACTCGTCGAGATACTCCCAGGCGTCTTCCACGTCGACCGCGGCGACGCGCCAGTTGTGGCTGTTGAGCGGGAACAGTCCGCGCACGTCCACGGCGAGCCTCTCGACAACATCCTCGTCGGGGTACGCCAGTTGCTGGATGACGTCACACAGCCGAGGCTCCAGCGGCGGGAGGCCCATGGCCTCCCGCAGGCTGCGGTAGGCCGCCACGTGAGTGCCGGTCACCTGCGTGCTGCCGAGGTCGAAGGGTACCCGGTCGGGCTCGTGATGAGCGAGGGTCGTGAGTACACGTTCGCGCGAGTCCATGATCGCCTCCCCTCAGAGCGTCGGCACGTGTCGCCGTCGGGCCTTCGGCAATGGGAAGGCGGCGTCGATGCGGGCGACCTCCGGTCGGGTGAGCCTGAGCTCGCCCGCGGCCGCGTTCTCCTCGACGTGCGCCAGGCGCACCGCCTTTGGAATCGTCAGGACCGAGGGCCGCCGGACCAGGAACGCCAGCGCCACCTGGCGCGGTGTCGCGCCGCGCTCGCGCGCGATCTCGTTCAGCACCGGGCGCGCGCGGAAGCGTCCCTGACCGAAGGGGCTGTAGGCAACCACGGCAATCTCGTGCCGCTCACAGGTTGGGATCACATGATGCTCGATGCCCCGCTCGCCCAGGTGATAGAGGACCTGGTTGCAGGCGACGCGGCGCGGCCCGGCCAGCCGCACGACCTCTTCGATCTCTTCCTCATCGAAGTTGGACACGCCCCACGCGCGGATCTTCCCGTCGCGGACGAGCTGCTCGAAGGCCTCGACGGTTCCGCTGAGGGGATGTGAGCTGGGCCAGTGGAGGAGATAACAGTTGAGGTAGTCCGTTCGCAGCCTGCGCAGGCTGCGCTCGCAGGCGGCCACGGTGCCGCGCCGCGAGGCGTTCTCGGGCAGGACCTTCGAGACCAGGAAGACCTCGCACCTCCGGCCCGCAATCGCCTCACCCACGATCTCTTCAACCCGCCCGCTGCCGTACATCTCGGCGGTGTCGATGTGCGTCATCCCGAGGTCCATCCCCCGCCGCAGGGCCCGGACGGCCGCGGCGCGATCCCGCTCCATCAGCCAGGTGCCCTGCCCAATTACGGGCACCCGGTCGTCTATCCATCCGAATTCCCGCTGCTGCATAGATCCCACGCCCATCATACGCCGCAGGCGGCTCATCCTGCTGCCTTATTGATGTTTTCTAAATAGAGTGACAAACCTGGGAGACGGTGGTAGAATGAGCGCATGGCGACCACTCCTCTCCCTCAACGACGCGATTTTCGTGCCC
>JBBIOB010000046.1:0-23684 GCA_037443565.1 Armatimonadota bacterium
GGGCCGCCGCGCCCACCAGATGTGCAGCGTGGAGATGTGGCCGTGGCGGATGGACTTCTCGCGGCGGGCGTGGGCGGAGATTTCCCGAATGGGGAGGTCGACTTCGATGAGGCGCTTTGGGGACCTCGTCATGAACGCCTCAGGTAATCTGCCATCTCAGCGATCCGGTCAGTTGGGCACTTATGTGCGCACATATCGAGTTCATAACCATCAATCCCCAGCCCCCTGAGGGCCGGCCCTCTCAGGACCGGGGACGGGTGCGAAAGAGCACGCGATCCGCTTCCTGCCCGTTTATGCTTACAGACCAGAAGTAGCCGGCGCCAGGTGGAAGCTCAAGCGGGCCGAGATTCACCGCGAGCGGGAAGTCGAGCGGTGTCCCCGGAGGAAGGCCGGGCGGCCGGCCGACCTCGAACGTCCCGTGGAACCTGACCTCCGCGGCCGGGTCGCCCACGCGAACAGGTCGCGAATCCTCATCCATCAACACGGCACCCAGCGTATGCGGTCGGTTAGCCTCGTTCCACGGCACCGCGACCTTGATGGCCAGCGCGTGCTGGAAGGGCCCGGGACCGCATACGCTCCACCCGCCTCCAAGAATGTAGAGCTTGCCCTCAGCCACCTGCGCGGAATCGCACAGGAGTACGGTGACCTCCCAGTCCTGGGCGCCGCTCATCATCGGTTCCTGCTCCTTGGCCAGTTCCATCTGCTTCGCCTAATGCCGTCCTGCTGTGCCTGGGGGTCCAGCAGCAGGGACCGTGGACGGAGACGGAATTGGCCGGCCAGCCGGAAACCGCATCGGTGGTTGGCTCAGTGGTTCCCAGTGCCACGGCTGCTCAAGGGCCGCCGTCGACTCGAGGAGCCGCGTGAGCACGGCGGCGATCAGCGCACGCGATGGGCGGGCCTGCATGGTAAGGCCCTGCTCAATCAGATCTCGGGCCAGGGTCCCCGGACCCTTACCTTGGCTCCTGGCTGCCAGCGTTAGGTCTCGTAGGACCTGCCTCGGCAGCCTGACCGAGAGGACCGCACTGAGCTCCCCCCTCCGCCTTGCGACCCGAACGGGGGTCGCTTCCTCCCACATCTGCCGTGCCCGCCTTCGGCCAACATCTCCCTTGCTCATGCTCTCAGTCCTCCCATGCCGTCCGGCATCGCCACAATCCAGTCTCGGGATCGACAGGATGCAGGATCACCAGCAGCCGGCGCCCGCCATGAGTCCGTCCTCGAGCGAGCAGCCTTCTCCCATGTTGGCGGTCTTTATGCCACCGAAACCTGGCCTCGTCATCGTCGAAGACCACTTCCTCAACTTCCCACCATTCGATGTGATGCTTGCGCCACAGCTTCTCGATCGCATCGTCATCCCAGAGTATCTCGCGGACCCTTATGCGCATACAAATTGTAGTGCAATGTAGCTTATCATGATATAGGGATCATATGTTCGCTACGGTGAGGCAGCGGGGGCCGGTCATGATCCCCATCCCTTCCGGTAGGAAGCGCGGAATTCTACTCGGAAGCGGGTTGCCTTCAATGGCTTCCGAGTAGCCCGCAAGTGAATGGAATCCGGTTCGCTCTGCATCACCATGTCTCCAGGGCGCCAGCCCCTGGCCGCCAGCGAAACGCGCGGAAATACCCGTCCGGGAAGGTCTCGGCAGCGGCCCGCGTCCCAACTATCACGAGAATTTCCCCATCGGGCATCAGACGCTTGAGCACGGCATCCTGGAGGCGCGCGATCAGCGGGCCGATCCCTTCCTGCTGGCGTCTGTAGCAGACGAGACAGCCCAGGCCGACTCGAATCATGCCCACTTTCCACAGCGCGTAGGCCACGGTTTCATCCCGCGGGGAGTTCTCAAGCTCGAAGGCAGCGGCCGGCGTTCTCCATCCATCACCGGGCTTGAAGGCGAGAACATCAATGCCCAGGTACTCGCCCCGGCCGACGGGCAGCGGCCCGCGCCCAACGTTCTTCGCGGCACACACCCAGCCCAAGTCACCGCAGGCATGCACGACAGCCGCGGTCAGAAGCTCGGTCCACGGCTGCAGCCGCGCGCCGTCGGCTGCGGCCTGGAGTTGGGGGACGAGGCTCTCATCACGGATGGCCGCACGGAACGCCCGATGCCACCGGTGCAGGACCTCGCCACGCTCGCCGGTCATCGCCATGGTCTGTACCTCTCATTCCCCCGCAGCCTGCTCGATGGCTTCAGGACCAACGAGGTAGTGCTCCACTTTGACCACGGCCTGCCAGCCGAGGCGGGCGGGATCGCGAACCGCAAGCAGCCTCGGGGTTGAAGCGCAATCGAACGCCACGTACAACCAGTAGTCCCCTCCCAGGCGCTGGGCAGTCCGGTACTCGTTGGACGTCAGGGCAACCACGCCTCGGGCCGAGCGCCCTTTGACCTCGATGAACCTGACCGTCGCGGTCTGGGCGTCGCGGGAGAGGACGTCGAACCCCCGGCTCTCCGCCGAGACATCCTGGGGCTCCCATCCCCGGTTGCGCTCATACCGCATCGCTGCCTGCATGGCGATCGCCTCGACCTCTGGATCCCTCACCATGTCCCCCAGGTCGCCGCCACGGCCCGGGTGAGGCAGGACCCAGGCGCTGCCCAGGTGCACCAGGTCGGAGAGTGCGAACCGGCGCTGGGACTCCAGTTCCCTCCTTCGTCGGTCGAGGCGCTCGTTGAGCTGCTCCAGCCGGTCGAGGGCCTGGGCAAGGTTGCCGGCCGCGCCTTCTTCCCCCCGCTGCTGGCGCTGCATCAGGTCATCCACCTGCACCTGGAGGCGGTCGATGAGTGTGTTGAGGGAGAGTTCGATGTGACGGGCGATGGTCTCGACCTCTCGCTCGCGTTCGGCGCGGACTTCGTCCAGAAACTCCTTGAGCGCATTGTCGAGGAGGAAGGCCTCGGCCTCTTGCCTGGAAGCGACGGCAAGACCCGACGGCGGGCGCCCGTCCCCCGGGGTGAGGTCGAGGAAGACCGTCGGCTGGCGGATGGTGAGCCCCTGCTCGTCGGCTTCCGTTACGAATAGCCGCCGGTGGAGCGTGTTACCTGTTCCGTCCTTGACCGCGGCAGCGAAGACATCCAGCCGGACCTCATGCTCCCGGTGAAGGTCGTAGAAGACCGTCCCTCGCCGGAGGTCGTCCTGAACCCGCGCCCATGTCTCCTCCCTGACAGTCTCAAACAGGGGATGCCCCGGCGTAACCCATTCCAGCGTCGGATCGTCTTCAAGCCGCGAGCGCTCAAAGGCCACGCGGCGATACTCCCGACCTAGACGCCCGAACCGGCTCTCCAGCGCCTGCCCCGCCGCCAGCAGGTGCCGTGGTATGCGTCCGACCCGCACGACGAACGCGCGCTCGCGTCTCGGGTGGATGCCTGCCATCGTTGCGGCCTGCAGGAAGAACTCCTCCACCACCTCGGGGACGAGGCGGCGCTCCTTCGCTTCGGCACGTTTGCCGATCAACCGCGAGAGGTTGAGCTGACGCCGGGCCAGGCCTTCCAGCGCCGACCGCGTGATGCGCTCAAACTTCGCCGGCTCCACCTCGTGCACGATGCGCTCCATCATCTCGTCCCGGGTGATCCGCCCGGCATAGTGGTCCCGCAGGAGCCGCTCAATGAAGTTCGCCGGCACGACCTGCCCCACGACGTCGAAAACCTGGTCCGATCCCAGCGCGTGCCTGATCTCGCTCAGCCGTTCAAGCAGAACTTGAAGGACCTGCCCCTCGCGGGTGTTCTGGGCGACGAAGTTGAAGATGAGGCAGTCGCTCTCCTGGCCATAACGGTGGATGCGACCGATGCGCTGCTCAAGGCGCATTGGGTTCCACGGGATGTCGTAGTTGACCATGAACCAGCAGAACTGAAGGTTGATCCCCTCGCCGGCAGCCTCGGTGGCGACCAGCACCTGCGCCTCGTCCCTGAAGGCGCGCTCGGCATGCAGCCTCGTGCCGGGCGCGTCGCGGTCGCCGATCGGCATACCGCCGTGGATCTGCGTGACCCGAAGCCCCCACCTAGTGAGCTGGTCAACCAGGAACTCAAGGGTATCCTTGTGCTCCGTGAAGAGCAGAAGCTTGTTGCGTGGATCGGTGAAGATCTGCTCGTCGGTAAGAACCTTCTGCAGTCTGGCCAGTTTCGAGGAGACATCGCGGGCCTCCAGGGCCTTGGCCTGCTCGATCAGCCTCAGCAGGTCCTCCCGTTCTTGCAGGAGCAGGTCCCTGTCCTCGGCGATGGAGGCCTCCTCGACCTCCTCCTCCAGGCGCGCGACCTCCTCCTCTGTCAGTTCCTCCAGGTCTTCGAACCGGCGCTCATCGAATGTCGTCTCGCGGGCAGGGCGCTTCTGGGCGAGATCGTGGAGTCGACGCTCAATCTTCTGCAGGCGGCGCTCCAGGCTCCGCCGCGCCGCGAAGAGGCTGCTGGCAAAGCGGCGCTGGTACATCGCCATGGTGAACCCGATAGCCCGGCCCCTGGCCGAGAGATCGGCTGCCGCGCGAATTGACTGATCCTGCACATATCGTGTGAGCGTTTCATAGAAGGCAAGCTCCTCGGGATCGAGGTCGAAGGATGCCGTCCGGGTCTCGCGGTCGGTGAATAGCCTGCGCACGATCCCTGACTCGGGATCGGGAAACGAAATCATGGCCTCCTTCGTGCGCCGCAGGTAGAACGGAGCGTGGTGGCGGCGCATGGCCTCTTCGAGGCTGCGAACGTGCGCGTACGCGTCGCGGTCGAGGAGTTGGAGGAAGAGCGCGAAGTTCTCGGGGTCGCCCTTGTGTGGGGTGGCGGTCAGCAACAGGAAGTGGTCCGTCAGGTCAGAGAGCACCTCGCCGAGCTGGTAGCGGTCCGTCTTGTGCTCGACGTCCCGTGCGCTCATGCGGTGGGCTTCGTCGACTATGATCAACTCCCACCTAGCCCGCGAGAGGCTGTCCTTCACCTCGTCGCGCTTCGCCCAGTCTATCGAGGTGATGGCCTGGCCCTTCTCAGTCCAGGGGTTCGTGCCGTAGGCGTTCCGTAGGTCGACCCCGCGAAGGATGTCGAAGCGCTCGCGGAACCGATCCCACATCTCCCGCTGCCACTGGAATGCCAGATTCGCCGGGGCGACGATCAGGGTGCGTTCCACCAGCCCGCGCAGTTTCAATTCGCGCAGAAGGAGCCCGGCCATGATCGTCTTCCCGGCCCCCGCGTCGTCGGCGAGGAGAAAACGGATGCGTGGGAGCGGGAGCATGTAGTCGTAGACCGCCTCAACTTGGTGCGGAAGAGGGTCAACTCGGGAGATCGAGAGGGAGAAGTACGGGTCGTATTCGTAGGCGAGGGCAAGCCGCTGTGCTTCGATGCCGAGGCGGAACTTCAGCGGATTACCGTCATACGCACCCTCGGCCGGGGAGACACGGATCTCCCTGAGATGTCCTTCGTCGAGCAGCAACTGGTGGTAGCGGCCTGAGCGCAGCCCTTCAGCGCCGACCCGCAGGCGGTCACCAAGCCGCTCAACGAGGACGACCCTGACAGGCTCGGGGAGGATTGCGCCCTCCAGAATGGCGCCTGGCTCGATTGATAGGAGACCGGTCTTGTCGGTCAATTCGGTATCCAGGGGCTGCATGTGGTGCCCTGCCCCGCAGCCATTCCGAAATCTACTACACCGGTGGTTGATCTTCCCCCGTCGGGCTGGCTTGAGTTGTCGCGAGTGATCAGGCATCGCGCCGCAGAACACGCGCCTCCCACTACTCCCCCCCAGCCGGACCTAGTGCTCTCCGGATCACGGCAGGATCGTGGTGCAATCGCTGTGAACCGACCTCGCGATAGCCGGTCGAGAGAAGATGGGAAGGCTCAATGCCTCCACTGCCGATTCCGACTAGTGTGGCGTTCTTCCTCGAGGTCATTGTGCCCGGCTTGATCGGAACTCTGCTCGCCCATCCGCTACTTCCCGAGTGGGCGAGGTTGGGCAGCGGGGCATCCGGGCTCGCGGGCCTGGCCGCCGTGGCGGTCATCTTCGGCCTGACCATCCATCTGCTCCGGATGCCGCTGGTCGAGCTCGCCATGGGGCGGTTCTGGCCCGGGCGCATACGGAACTGGAGGGTCTCCTCGATACAAAGGTGGGCCGACAACCTGCGGGCGCAGCCAGCACAAGCCCAGTCCTCAAACGGTTTGCCGGACGTGGCCGCCTTCCACCGACTGTGGGACCTGAGGGGACTCGACCTCCTGGTCGCAGGCCCCGGGTGGAAGCGCATCGCCTACTGCCCGACAATGGTCGGTAACGGCTACTTCGCCTTCACGACGGACCTCTACATGGCGTTCGAGGTGGAGCATCGGCTCATGGGCAGTCCGGTGGCGATGTGGGAGGCGCAGAAGGCCGCCACTCGGCTGTGGTACCTGATGAGCAAAGATCAGCGGGACGAACTGCGGGAGCTCGGAGCAGCTAATGTCGCGCTGCATCGGCTCACGGTGGCGGCCATCGTCGTCCTCGTAGCGTATCTCATCGACATAGCGATCTCGCCAGGGCTGTTGCGCAGAGATCTGGCGATGGCGGCGCTCTGCCTAGTTGTTGCAAGGGTGACTTATGTTGCCGGGCTGTCCGAGCTTCAGTCCTTCATCGCAAGCGCCAGGGCTCTCACCATGGCTCTCGACCGTGACACGGTGCAGGCCATCAGGGCGTACCTCGACTTCGCGGCGAAGCAGGCTGCCCAACAGGCCCAGGGGCAAAGGCAGGACGCCGAGCCAGCGGGCGGCGACCGCGAGGCAAAGCCCCCGTTAGAAACCCGCTAGAACGACCGCCACGGACTCCGCGTCCAGCGCGGGGGTTCGGTGTGCGCATCGGATTCCCGAGCCGAGGGCCATGGGCATCAGAACTCCCTGGGCCCGTCCAATATACTAGAGAGTGATCAGATGCGAGGGCCAGAATTCAGGCCCCATGCAGGTTTCGGCGGCGAGACGTGGCCTCCTAAGCCTCTGGTCGGGGGTTCGATTCCCTCCGGGCCCGCCAATGCAGTCAAGTCCGGCGCTAATTGAAACCCTGTGCCATCCTGCGTTTTCGCGATCCCGGCGGCTCTGCCTCTTATCCGCCTGCGTTGCACCTTGAACTCCCGACTCTTGCATCGGATGGTCTTCACGGAACCCCGACGTTTGTAGGCGGTGATTACCTCACCATCCAGCGCCTGCAGTACGGTCAGTCCATTCAGGTTCGCTCCACTCTTCCCGAGGGAGCGCAGAGCCTTCTTCCCGATGAAGAAGAAGCACACGCCCGTCCGGTGGATTTGGATTCCGTGGCTGACCGCTAGGGCAATGTCTCCCTCGGTGATTCCGCGTTGCTGCATGCGGCGCCTGGCATGAGCGGAAATCCGCATGGTGCTCATCGCACCCTCCCCCCATCACGGCCGCGATCCCACTCCACGATTTGGTGGAGGGTCTTATCAGTCCAGGGGTAGGGGAGCGGCCGATCGGAGTCCCGCAGGAGGCAGACAGCCCTTCTGCGTACTCTGATGTGCCAGCTCCCCAGGAGGACCACCGCGGATGCGGCATCCCACGCAGGCCTGACGAATCTCCCGATAGATCCCGCCGCAATTCTCAGGGTCGTCTCGTGCTGCTTGATACGCACCTCCTCATGGAAGAGCACGTAGTCGCCGGGGCTGATCTCTGTTCGTCGCTGCGCTCTCAGGGCCAATCCTCTCACCCCTCCGCTCCATCTGGAGGGGCTGGCGCCAGCCCTTCGCGTACATTCTCGCCACCGTCGCTCTCCTTGTCGAATCCGGCCAGGCTGCCCCTGTCGCCACACGCCGGTATCCACGATTGGCCATATATGCTATGCGAGGGGAATTTGAGATTTCGCAGAATTCTTATGTGGCTCACGTTCTTCCGCCGAAACACAGGGGGCAAAACCAGCCACTAAACTGGATGAGTGATCGCTGTAACCCTTACGGAATGAAGCTCTCAACCCTCGAGCAGATCACGGGAAGTCCGGGGTGCCTGCTGGTCCTGGCCGGGCTTCGGCGGCGGGCTTTCCTCGGCGCCAGCGCGGTGGCCACCCGCACCGGGATGGCCAGAAGCGAGGTCCGCCGGATCGCTGGGTGGCTGGCGGCGGTCGGTCTCGTCGCGACAAGGAGTTGGCGTCGGGGAGTGAGGTATCGTCCAGTTCTTGGACATCCGGACTATGCGCGGCTGGAGCCGGTTCTTCAACTCCTCGCAGACTTGCCCCTGGATACCAGGAAGCCCCTCGCCAAGCTGATCTGCCGCAGACCCGTCCAACGTCTCCTGATAGCCATGCGCGGGATCGGGCAAGGGCGGTCTATCCGCGAGCTTGCCGCGCAGGCCCGCATGGGCAGGAAGGAGGTTCGAAGGGCACTTGGGGCTCTCGAGCGCATGGGGGTAATTCGTCGCCGCCTGCGGCGCCCTGGAGGAGTATCGCTGGTCTCAAGCCATCCGCTCTATAGACTCTATAGACACGTGCTCAAGCACGTACTGGATGCACTGGAGCCTTCACCGAAGCGAGCCGACGAGACAATGAGAAGCAGGTTACCGGAAGCCTTTTCTGTCGGCCTTCTGATCGATGTTCACGCCTACCCGGTGATCACAGGCAGGCCGCAGTTCGCAATCATCCCGGCTTCTGCAATCAAAAGTACCGTGCCGCTGGGGCCAACGCACGCCATTCGATACTCTGATCCGAACCGGGACGATACGGCTGGCGTCGCCCTCGTACTTCCGTCGGGGCTGTCCTGGCTTGAGACCGCCCAGGCGACCACGTTGCTGCGAAAGCTTGCGTCCCGCCCACAGCGATCCGAGACATAGCCTGCCGGGCCCTACTCCGTCTCGAACCCCTGGCTCTTGAACTTCAGCGTTCGCGCGTTCTCGGTCACCGTGCGGACCACGTTCTCCGGCACGCCAGCCGGAACATCGGCCTCGATCTCGAGCGTCACGCTCACCTGCGCCCCAACCAACCCGGCCAGGTGGGAAACTACCTCGTCGGCGATCCGACCCGCATCCCGACCCACCCGGGTCGGCTCCAGAGCCACCGTGCCGTGGAATTCGCCGCACCTTCGGGGCCACGGCCGACGGTGTCGAGCCCGTCGTTGTGCCTGCTTGGCCGGACGATGTGCCGCCCACGACGTTTGGCTCGCTCGTCCCCGCCCCGGCACCAACCATCGCCGCAGCCTCGGCCTCCTGCTGTCTGAGTGCCCGCTCGGGGCGCACAAGGAGGCCAATTGGGCTCTCGGCTGAGAGGGCGACAGTCTGCCCGCACCGCAGTCCACGATAGCGGTCCGCAGCCTCGTCGTAGCTCTCCGCATACGCAAACGTCTCCTGCCTCCACGTCAGCAATCCAAGCCCATCCCGAATGGCCTGGACAAGGACCGACGGCTCCGCCAGGCGGGGCAGGTAGAGATAGCGGGCGAAGTCCTCGACGAGCTGCCTGATCTCGACGTGGCCGCCGCGCCAGAGCGGCACCCGGTCGAGTTCCATCCGTAGGCGCGTGCCCGAGAAGCCGACAAGGAGCAACTCGTCCTTGACGAGCCTCTTGCCAGCGCGCACCGCCAGGGCATCCTGGCCCGACAGCCGAATGGCCTGCCACTCCACGGCCGCCTGGGGTGTGGACTGCACCGGCACCAGCAGCCACTGGTACGCCTCCGGCAGGCGCGCGGTCACGGCGCTGTCGGCGGCGGTCTTCTGCTGTTCGGCCTGCTTCACCTGATGGGGCGAGAGATCCAGGGTATCCTTCTCGTCAACAATGGACTCCCACGCGAGGTAGCGCCGGGCGGCTTCATCCAGGTCCTGCAGGCGGGTCTTGCGCCTGGGCGAAGGTGAACTGGGTCTCGAAGTTGCCCGCAGGCAGGTCGCCCTGATCGTGGAGCTGCCGGGCGTAGGCGACCCACTCGTCGATCAGGATCAAGCAGGGGCCGTACTCGTTCATCATCTCGCGCAGCACGTCGCCCGGGCTCGTGGCCTTCTCGTCATCGGCCTGGACGCGCTTGAAGGCCTTCTTGCCGCCGAGCTGCCAGGCCAGCTCGCCCCAGAGCGTGCGGATCACGGTCCCATCGGATTTCGTCACGGGGTTGCCGGGCGAGATCTTGTTGCCCACGAGCACCACACGCTTCACGGCCGGAAGCTTCGCCACCCCGGCGTCCTTCATCACCGCGTCGATGCCCGCCAGATCGCCGGGGGCGGTGCCGGAGAACAGGTGGTAGAGGGCGAGCATGGAATGGGTCTTGCCGCCGCCAAAGTTCGTCTGGAGCTGCACCACCGGGTCGCCGCCCTGCCCAGCCAGGCGCTGCACCGCCCGCGAGAGAAGATGGGTGAGGCTCTCAGTGAGGTACGTGCGGCGGAAGAACTCCACCGGCTTCTTGTACTCGTCCGTCCCTTCGCCCAGGTACACCTGCCAGAGGTCCGCCGCGAACTCCGCCTGTTGGTAGCGCCCGCTCGCCACGTCCTTGTGCGGGCTCACCACCTCGCGCCAGGGCGTGAGATTCCCCGTGGCTTGGCTCTCGATGGGCGTGCCCGCGCTCTTCCGCTTCTCGCTCCGCACCTGCTCGTCGAAGCGCACGCGCAACAGTTCCATCTTCATCTTCTCGATCTCATCGGCCTGCGGCGCCGAGATAGCCGTCAGGAGCCGACCAGCCGAGTCGAGGGCGCGGTAGGCGTCGTCGGTTGAGAACGGCTCCTGGTGGGCCCAGTGGTTCCGCACATCGCGCAGCTCGCTCACGAGTGTGCGCTCTGCCTGCCCCAGCGTGCGGCGGAAGACCTCGCTCCAGGCCTCCCACATCAGGCGCAGGAGCATCGCGACGTCCCAGGATGCGAACGGGCGGCCGGCGTCCAGCCGCTCGCTCGTCATCATCCGCTGCGCCTCGGCGAGGGCCTGCCCCTTGTAGAGGTTCTTGAACTCGCGCTCGACGAAGGGGGCCAGGCCCGCCTTGAGCAGGTCCAGCGCCTTGCCGACCCGTTCATGGTTGGTGATCGCCATGGTTGTTCTCCGATCGAACTCAGACGTGGGCCGGCTGGGCGAGCAGCCACTCGTAAGCGGGCTGCACGAGCACGCCGGGCGCGGTGACGGCAGGCACCTGATCGCGGGTCAGCACGAGCAGCCGCCGCTTCGCGCGCCGATGCTCCCGCGCGGCCTCTTCGAGCGCGCGCAGCTCGCGCTCCATCGTTGCTGGGCCCGAGGGATCTGCGCACACCTGCACAAGATCCTCACCGCCCGCGAGGTAGCGCACGTGGAAATCCACTTCGAAGCCTTCGCCGGTCTTCATGTAGCCAGCCTGCGCCTTGCGGCGCTGCAGCTCGCTCCACACCACGGTTTCCAGCGCGTGGCCCAGGTTCGCGCGCCCGGCCGCGTCGAAGGCGCCGATCAGGCCAGCGTCCACCGGATACACCTTGCGGGGGTTCGAATTGCGGCGCCGTTCGGAATCGGTGGCGAGTGGCACGGCGCTGATCAGAAACGCGTCTAGCAGATGGCCGAACATCGCGTGCACGGCATCCTTCGCCACGCCGTGCCCCTGCGCCTTCAGGTCCTGGTGCAGCCGATGGACACTGAAGGCCCCGGCCGGATTGCGCAGGCACTGGCGAGTGAGCCAGCGCAGCGCAGCCACTTGAGAGACGCCGTAGCGCTCCACCACGTCGCGAAAGAGCACCGTGTCCACATACCCTTGCAGAAGCTCGACACGTAGCGCAGGCGCCAGCCCCTGGGCCTCCGGAAAGCCGCCCTCCACGAGGTACTCCCGGAAGCGCTTCTCGACGAGCGAACGCTCCGCGCTGGTCCAGCGCGCCGGTTCCTTCCCTGGCTCCTCGCCGCGATGGCGCAGGAACTCGCGGAAGCTGAATGGCCCGATAACGGTCTCCATGCCGCGCCCCCTGAGCGAGGTGTGCACCTCGCGCGAGAGCATCCGGGCGGAGGAACCGGAGACCGCGATCTCAACGAGCTCAGAATCGATCACCCGGCGCACAAAGCGCTCCCACCCCGGCACGAGCTGGATCTCGTCCAGGAACCAATGGACTTTCTCGCGGCCGCGCAGCTCCGGGAACCGACGGTAGTACTCCTCGAGCAAGAGGCCGAGTTGCTCGAGCGGCAACTCGGCGAGCCGGTCATCGTCGAAGCTCACGAAGAGCGCCCGCTCAGGCGGAAGGGATGCTCGCCGCTCGGCCATCAACTGGAGCAGGAACGTGGTCTTGC
This sequence comes from Armatimonadota bacterium, assembly GCA_037443565.1. Taxonomy (GTDB): domain Bacteria; phylum Sysuimicrobiota; class Sysuimicrobiia; order Sysuimicrobiales; family Humicultoraceae; genus Fervidifonticultor_A. Next base: position 12,115 of record JBBIOB010000046.1, read on the forward strand.
CCGCCCGGCGCATACCGATGACAGCATGCACCTTGCCCGGCACCGCCGGCAGCCGGGCATCACGCCGGGTCAGTCGTGGCGGCGGCGCCGGCGCGAGCGCCGCGTTGAGCTTCTCCAGTAGCACGGGGTGTAGAGGCATGGCCAATCGAAGCGTAGCGCCTAAGGTGTCCTTCTGTCAAGGACAGATCGCGCCGAACCTGTACTCCATGAAGGGACAGCCGTGGGGCCTGGCTCGCCAAGGCCTGGCACGACGGCGTCCGGCCTGTCTTGCTTGTTGGTGGTTATCGCTCGGCTTGACTATGCCAGATGCGTGATATCGACGTCGCCCCAGTGCCGCCTGAGGTACTCGGCGACGAGCCGGCGGTGGCAGTGATCTGGCTTGTCCTCGCTGCACAGAAGGCACGCGTCCGCAAGCAACTCGCGCGAGACCCTCTCCTCGATCCGCCGTTCCTTCATCAGCTCAAGGAACCGCTGCTCAAAGGCCTGCCACCTTCCGCGCTGCTTCTTGTATTCGTCCAGCATCGCCTGTGTCGGCGCGAGGAGCGGTTCGTGCACGTACTCCATTCCACAGATTCTGTCCAAGAAATAGGCAAGGTCCTGCTTCTTGGCGAAGCCCGCGAGCTGCGAGACGTTGTTGAGCCGCACATCCACCACGCGCCTGGCGCCGGACTTTCGCAGCGTCTCGAAGAAGCTCTCCGCGCTCTTCTTCGTGAACCCGATGGCAAACAGTCTCATGTTCCTGCCTCGTGCGCTTCCCGCGCCAACCGCTCGTCCACGTACGCGATGCGCTCCTCCTGCCTGGCATACGCCTCCTCGAGCAGCTCGGTTTGCGTTCGGAATAGATCCTGCTCGGGCAACCGTAGCAGCTCGGCCAGCCGCTTCATCGCATCCGCGTGAGGCTCCGCACGTCCATCGGCGTGGATGTGGATGACTTCGATCCCGTCCGCCATGAGCTCCCGGGCGACGAGCAGCGTCCGATGGCATTCAAGCGGCTCACGCTCTGCACACATCAGCGCGATCCGACAGTTCTCGCTTCCCGCGCGCACCCGCTCGATGCCCGCGCGGAATGCCTCGGTCTTCGCGAGACGACGATATTGGACCCGGCCGTTCTCGTGGCAGGTCTTGTCGTCGCTCCGTGCCCCGAGCTCCCTGCCCAGAAACACTTAGGCGAGACCGTACTCCTTTAGCGCTCTTGACAGGGTCTCCTGGTTGAACTGTGGCTGCATCCGGCTGTGCGGCACCGACCGCACATCCGCGACCGCGGTCACCCCGTGCTGCCGGAGGAGGTCCACGAACTTCTCGATGGTGTGCGTCGAATGGCCAATCGTGAAAACGGTCCGGTCGTGCGACATCGCTGCCCTCACGCGCGCTGGATCACCGCTGCCACAAGCTTGTAGCAGTAGCCTTCGAAGGGTTCGCCAAGGCTGATGGTCAGGTAGCTCTCTCCCAGGGAGTAGTCACCGTCCACCCGCGCAAGGTACTCCCGCTCGATGATCGGATCGGTGCCCCACAAAGCGTACTCGTTCCCGTCGAAGGAGAACCGCGCCTGGGCGCGACGCTTGGGGTTGCCGAACGCCTGGCCCGGGCTGAACACGCTCAGCCGTATCGCGTCAGCCCGGACGAGCATGAGGGAGCTTCTCAGCGTGGCCGCCTGGTCGAGCGGAATCCGGTCGTTCTATCCGTGGCTCGTGTGATAGCCATTGATCCACAGCGGGCCGCTCTTCTGGGCAAAGGGAGCCATCTCGTCCCTGGACAACCATCCGACCCTCACCCAGTACTGCCGCTCGTACTCGGACACCTCTTCGTGCTCTCGATCGCTTACCGGCCGGATCCACGCCGCCGGCTTCCCGCTGACCAGCTCGCGCCCGGCGATACAGCGCCCCTGCAACTTGCGTGAGTTGGCGAGACAGACGATGCGCTTGGTCGTCGTGGCCATAACTCACTCCCCGCTTCCCTCGAACAGCCCGCCCTGCTCGATCTTGGACTTGCCGCCCTCGTGGGCGAGGCGTGTGATCTCCGGCCAGCTCTGGACGAGGCCGTTGTAGGCCAGCGCCTCGGCCGCGCGCTTCTTGCGCTCGCAGATGGTGTAGAGGCGGTAGGCCAGTTCCCGAGCGACCTCGGCTTTGCTGCCGAGCACGGCGACGAGGGCCGCGGCCACACCTTCGCCGCCCTTCTCGAGCGAACGGATCAGGTGGTGGACCATTTCCCAGGCAGTCAGGCGCGGGTCGATGGCGGGTGTGCCGCGCAGACGTTCAATCACAATCGGCAGCACCGCCGCGGGCAGACCCGTGGGGAACGTGCGCTCGAACCAGGGCTGTTTGCGGACCATGTCGGCGGCTCCTCGGGACCTCAAGGGAGGAGATTCCTTACAGGGAGATGCTGGCCCCGCGCGGCGAGCGGGGAGATGCGATCATTGGGTTCGAGGCGCTGCGCGGCGGCGTAGCCGGACTCCCTCGGCTCCCGATAGACTTCGAGAACCTCATCGACCAGGTTCAGGATCCAGTACTCCGGCACGCCCGCCGCGGCGTACATGGTCTGCTTGCGCTCTCTGTCGAAACCGAGAGTGCTGTCGGCGACCTCGACGACGAGAACCGCCCGCGTCGGATGCTGGCGGCGGAAGTCTTCGAGCGAGCCCTCGACCACCGCGACATCGGGCTCGGGCTCCGACTCGTCGCTGAGGGCCAGCGGGAGTTGGGGGCGCACCTCATAGCCGTCGCCAAAGGCCCCCTCGAGCGCCTTCTGCAGCCTTCGAACCGCAGTCGCATGCCCGGCACTCTGCGGCGCCATCTCGACGATCTCCCCCCGGATGAGCTGCAGGCGAGCCATCGGGTGGAAGGCGCCGGCGGCAACGAGCCGGTCGTACTCCTCGCGTGTCCACAGCTTGGTCCGAACGCCCACGGCCACGGTCCCTCGCCCTCAAATACTATCGTCTCGCCAGGGGACCTTTGAAGGGGGTCGAAGCGGGATGATCCACTCGCAGAACATCAGGGGCAGCAGCAGGCCCAGCGGCGAGGCCCAGCGATAGGGCGTGGGCAGGACCAACAGCCCGGCCAGTTGCACGACGCCGAGTGATCCGAGGTAGAGCAGCGGGAGACGCGCTCATCCTCCTTCGAGACGACGAAGATGCCCTCCAGGCGGACCGGGGATCCTGCATGGCCCACATCGAGAAGACGGCGGTGTGGCGGGGGAAGAGCACCAGGAGGGCGGTGAGGGGAACGATCACGCCGACCGTGGCCCACAGGAACCCGCTCGTGGGGGAGGCGAGAGTGAGGGGGTCGTCGGCGGTGGTGCTCTTAGCGACCTCTCCAGACGGGCTGCCGCTTCTCGAGAAAGGCGGCAGCGCCCTCATGCGCATCCTCACTCTGCAAGAGCACAGCCCGCAAAGTGTGCAGATGGCGCACCGCGGTCTCGGTGTCCATGTGCGTGCTCTCCTGAAAGGCGATGAGCCCGAGGCGGACGGCCAGGGGGCTTCGCGAGGCGATACCCTGGGCGAGTTCCCAGGCGGCGGTGTGGAGCTGGTCGTGCGGCACGACCCGGCTGACCAGCCCGATGCTCAGCGCCTCCGCCGCATCGATCACGCGTCCGGTCAGCGCCAGTTCCAAAGTCCGGCGGTCCCCGATGGCGGCGCGCAGTACCGGCAGGATCGTCATGGGGAAGAGTCCGAACCTGATCTCGGTGACGCCGAACACGGCCCGTTCCGACGCCATGGCCATATGGCATGCCGCGACGAGCGCGACACCACCGCCGTAGGCTCCGCCATTGACGGCACCCACGAGCGGCTTCGTCAGCTTCCAGACTCTGACGAGGAACTCGCCGGTCTTCCGACCATCATCGTATGTGGCGATCGCGGGTTGTCCAAGCCGATCGGCGAACTCCCGCTGGTCGCCTCCGGCGGAGAAGACCTCCCCGGCGCCCGTCAGGAGCAGGACCCTCACCTCGGGGTCTTGCTCGGCCCGTGTAAAGGCATCAAGCAGCTCCGCGATTACCGCATCACCCAGAGGGTTCCGCCGCTCCGGCTGGTTGAGTGTGATGGTGCTGACGTGATCCTTGACGTCATAGAGAATCGTCCCGTAGATCACGGCGTGGCCTCCTGGGTGTTCACGTTCGACCGGCGAGGGCCTGCCTGACGAGGGAAGGAATATCCCAGAGCGTCTCGGCGATCAGGCACCCAGCATCCCTGAGCACTCGTTCCTTCGCCTCGGCGCTCTGGTCCTGCCGCGCGATCAGGGCTCCGGCGTGCCCCATGGTCTTCCCCGCGGGTACCGACCGCCCCACAATGAGGGCAACGACGGGCTTCCTCATGCGGGCGATCGTGACCGCCGCCTCGTGCTCCTTCTGTCCTCCAACTTCGCCGAGCAGCACCACGGCTTCGGTTTCTGGGTCGTCCTCGAAAACCTGCAGGTAGGCAGCCGGGTTCTTGCCAACTACCGCGTCACCACCGATGGCTACCACGGTAGACTGACCCAGACCCGCCTCGGTCAGCGACCTCGCGACTTCGAACGCCAGGGTCCCGCTGCGCGAGGCGAGGCCGACGGGGCCCGGCATCGTGTAGCTTGGCGCGATGGAGCCGGCCAGGCACTTACCCGGGGCGATGAGTCCGGCGGTGTTGGGCCCAACCACCCAGGCGCCGCGCTCCTCGGCGAGGGCCCGGATGTAGATCGCGTCCTGCAGCGGTACCCCCTCGGTCACGATGATAGCGAGCCGAATGCCCCCTTCCAGCACCTCGACGGCCGCCTCGCGGGCCGCCGTGGCCGGAACGTAGAGCAGCGCGCAATCGGCATCGTGCTGCTGCAGCGCCTCCATAACGGTATCGTATACGGGGACGCCGTCCACCGCCTCACCGCCGCGCCCCAGCGCCACACCGGCTATCACCCGGCTCCCGTACGCAAGCATCTCTCGAACCTGATTGCGGGCGTAGCGACCGGAGATACCCATCACCAGCAACCGTGTGTCCCGCGAGACCAGAATCGCCATCTACCGAACCTCCTGGGACCAGGCGATCGCTGCCTGCACGGCCTGGCGGAGGTCGGGAAAGAGTCGGACGCCATGGCCGGACAGGATTGCCTCGCCGTCGGCGAGGGACATCGTCCGGACGGCGGCCGACGCAGCGCGCACACATCCGAAGATGGGAACCCTGGGCGGCCGCTGTCCAAGGGCCACCGTGGCCCCTTTGACGAAGCTCTCCAGCGGCGTGCCGGCGACGGTGACATTGAGCACCACCGCCCTGACCCGCTCGTCGTCCGCCACCTTCTCCAGCACGAGATCCACCATGTGCCGCAGTGTCTCCGGACCGGAGCCGCCCGCCGCGTCGAGGAAGTTGGCAGGACGGCCGCCGTAGTGCCGGATCGCATCGAGCAGCGCCATGGTGGCGCCAGCACCGCCGCTGAGCACCGCGATATCCCCATCCAGGTCGACGTAGACGACGCCGAGCGCCGCCGCCTTGCGCTCGAGGGGATGGAGCATCGGATCGGTGAGCCGCGCATCCTTCCAGCGCGGGTGTCGAAACAGGGCGTTCTCGTCGATGACGACCTTGGCATCACCGGCGATCGGGGGATCGTCACCTCGCGCAAAGAGCGGATTGACCTCAACCAGTGTTGCGTCGCTCTCGACGAAGACCTTGTAGAGCGCGACGAGCGCATCGGCCGCGGACCGCAGCGCGAGACCTCGCAGACCCGCGTCTCGCCACAGCGCGGCTGCGTCATGCCTCATCAGCCCGCGAAGGGGATTGACTTCCAGTCGGCTCGGAGGGGGCACCTGAGCCTCCACGTCAATCCCTCCCTCCAGCGAAGCCAGCACAACGGGACGACCTGAAAGGTCGTCAACGGTCACCGCCGCGTACCACTCTCCGCCGGCGCTGATCGGCTCCTCAACAAGCAGAGCCTGAACCGGCTCGCCAGCCAGTCGCGCCTCGAGGAGCTGGGCGGCCACGACCACTGCCTCGCCGGCGCCGACGGTGCGGATCAGTCCCGCCTTTCCCCGTCCGCCCCGTCGCACCTGGGCTTTCAGGACCGCGACACCGCCGAGCTCCTGGCAGGCCGCGGCGGCCTCGTCCGGCGAGCGCACGAGGCGTCCTCTGGGAACGGCGATCCCCGCCTGGCTCAACAGCTCTTTCCCCTCCCACTCGAAGAGATCCATTGCCGCCGTCCTTCCGCTACAGCCTCACTCGTGGATCAAACACGTCGCGTACCGCATCGCCAAGGAGGTTCGCACACAGGGTCAACAGCAGGATCGCGGCACCCGGGGCGATGGCCACCCACGGGGCGGAGTCCATGTAGCCGAAGCCTTCCTTGATCATCAGGCCCCAACTGGATCGGGGCGGCTGGATACCGGCGCCAAGGAAGCTGATGCTGGCTTCGATGAGGGCGGCATATCCTACCCCCAACGAAGCCTCGACGAGCATGGGCGCGGTGATATTGGGGAGGATGTGGCGGAAGATGAGCCGCTGCTGCGAGGCGCCCACGGCCCTGGCCGCCTCGACGAAGGGCGCCTCCCGAACGACCAGCGTCTGCCCGCGTGCGAACCGGGCCATCCGAGGCGCGAACACAATGCTGATCGCCAGCACTACGACCGTCAGGCTGGGACCGATGAGGGCCGAAATGGCGAACGCAAGCAGGACGCTCGGGAAGGAGAGCAGTGCGTTCACCGCGTGCATGATCCAGACATCCGCACGGCCGCCGGCCACGCCGGAGACCATCCCAACCGGCAACCCCACCGCTGTGGCCACGCCCACGGACACGAATGCGGCCAGCAGGGTGATCCGTCCGCCGTAGAGCAGGCGGCTGAGCAGGTCACGGCCCAGATCGTCTGTGCCCAGCGGGAATCTGGCGCTGGGAGGACTCAGCGTGTGGTCCAGGTATTGGCGCACCGGGCTGTGTGACGCCAGCTGCGGGGCCAGGACCGCGCCGGCAATGATCAGGACCAGGAGTCCTCCAAAGATCGGACCCGTCCGCGTCCGGAAGAACCGCCGCCACAGCACAGGCGCACGACGGCCCCGTTCAGCGCCTCTAGGACCCGCGCGGCGGCCGCGCCGTGCGTCAATCATAATGCACGCGCGGATCGAGCAGGCCATAGAGGGCATCGGCAATCAGGCTGGCGCCGATGGTCGCGACCGCGCCCATGAGCACGACACCCTGAGTGATGGGGAAGTCGCGCAGGAGCACCGCTTCCACCACAAGGGTCCCCATGCCCGGCAACAGGAAGATGACCTCCACGACGACCGCTCCGGACAGCAGGTGGCCGACGGCCAGCCCGGTGACCGTGATCACGGGGACGAGCACGTTCTTGAGTGCGTGCCGCCAGATCACCAGTCGCTCAGAGAGGCCCTTCGCCCTGGCCGTGCGGATGAAGTCTTGCGTCATGATCTCCACAGTTCCAGACCGCACCTGCCTGACCACTTCGACGATCCGCGCGGCCGACAGCGTGAGCCAGGGCAGGAGCATGTGCTGGACCATCAGCCAGAATCCGCCCTCAACGGGGCTTCGGTATCCGAACGACGGGAGCCAGCCGAGGGATTGGGCAAAGACGAAGACCAGCAGGATGCCGAGCCAGAAGTTCGGCGTGGCGACGCCGAGAGCGGCGACAGCCGAAAGGAGGCGATCTGCCCGGCTGTTCGGGCGCATCCCGGCCAGGAGCCCCAGGGGAATCCCTATCACGATGGAAAGGAGGATCGCGCCTGCGGTCAGAATGAGCGTGACCGGCATGCGGGCCAGAATGCTTTCGAGCACCGGCTGGCGGCTGAGGAGTGAGCGGCCCAGATCGCCGACCGCCAGGCGACCGACCCACTGCGCGTAGCGCACGGCCAGAGGCCTGTCGAGGCCGAACTGGAGGCGGAGTGACTCCTCCACATTCTGGTCCAGCCCTTCGGCTGCTGCAAACAGCGCGCTGACGGCGTCGCCGGGGAGCAGCGTCACGAGCATGAACGCTGCGAGCGTGACCAGCACCAGGACGGGAACGGTCGCGATCAGGCGACGCCCCAGGTAGGCCCCTATGACCGCCCACCCCTCCCCTTACTGACGCGCACTAAGTACCGCTACTTCAACCCGAACTCCTTGTAGATCGGCTTGCCGAACAGGTACGGCTGGAAGCCGACAAGGTTCTTGCGCGCGGCCACCGCCCAGCTCTCGTGGAGGAGTGTTACGAACATCGCCTGGTCATTCAGGTACAGGTCAAGGGCGTAGTAGGCCTTCTGTCGCAGGGTCCGATCGCGCGTGGTGCTGCCCTGCTGCAGCAGTTCCTCGATCTTGGGGTCGCAGTACCCGCGCGGCCTCGGCACATTGAACGACCCGCCACAGCCGATGACGGCAAAGTAGTTGATGTGCGGATCGGGACGGCCCGACCACCCTCCGATCCGGGCGTTGAACTCCCTCCCCGAGAAGAACCTGGCGAGCTGCTCGGGGCCCGGGAGCGGGGTGATCTCTGCCTGGATGCCCACATCGCCCAGGAATTGCTGGACCATCTGAGCGGACTTCACGATGCGGTCGTCAGGCGACGCCACCAGCCCGATCTTCTCACCCCGGTACTTTGATTGACTCAAGAGTTGTCTGGCCCTCGCCGGATCGTACGCGGGAGCCAGCATCACGGGGTCCACCGACCAGAAGCCCTTCGGCAGCAGGCTGTACCCTGTCTGGCCGATCCCGCCGTACACAACATTGAGGATGGCCCGGCGGTCAATGGCCGCCTGGATCGCCCGGCGGAAGTGGACGTCATCAGCGGGCGCCTTCATCAGGTTGAAGCTCAAGACGAGCGCCGACACCGTGGGGCGATCGATGAAGTCGAAGTTGCGCGATGCCCTGACCCACTCCACGTCCTTCCCGGGCACCCCCTGCATGAAGTCCACGCTCCCAGACTTGAGGCCGCGGACGGCAGGTTCATCGGCCCTGAACTGGGAGATCGTGATCCGGTCGGCCCTGGGGAAGTCCTTCTCCCAGAAGTCGGGGTTGCGTACGAGCGTGGCATGGGACCCCGGCACCCATGATTGGAGCATGAACGGCCCTGCGCCAACCGGCCGGTGGCCGAACTCCTCTCCGAGTTGCCGGACCGCCGTGGGCGAAACCATCATCCCGGAACGGTCGGTCAGCGCGGCCAGGAAGGCGGCCGACGGCTCCCTGAGCGCGATCCTCACCCGGTGCTCCCCGATCGCCTCGACCGACTCGACGCCTGCCCATTCGCCCCGCACGATGCTCTGCTCTGCCGGGTTCATGATGCGCCGGAAGTTGAAGACGACGGCCTCAGCATTGAAGGGAGTCCCGTCGTGAAACTTGACGCCCTGCCGCAGCGTGAGGATGAGGGTCCTGGCATCCGGCCACTCCCAGCCTTCGGCCAGGCCGGGGACGAAGTTCCCGGCCACGTCGAACCGCACGAGCTGATCGAACACCGCATAGAGTACACGATGTTCAAGACCACTGAACCCCTTGTGGGGGTCATAGTTCCTGATGTTCGGCTCGACGGCCGCGATCCGGATGTGCACCGGCCGGGTTGTCGCTGGTTGAGCCGCGAGCGGCGAAAGCGTGACGGTCATGAACATCGCAGCGGCGACAGCCCCACAGGTGAGGACGGACCACCCACTCCGCAGCCACCCAGTGCGCTGACCTGTCATCTCAACACCCCCTTGCGTTCTTGTGCTCACTGCTCCACGGCAGTCCCTTCTCCCAGCACCCAGGTCCACAGAGCGCTCGCAAGACCGTCCTCATCATTGGATCCGGTGACAGCAGCCGCGGCGGCTTTCACCTCCGCCGAGGCATGGCCCATGGCCACGCCGAGCCCGGCGGCCCGGAGGAGTTCGCGGTCGTTCATGCCGTCGCCGATCGCCATCATGCTGGCGGGCGGGATGCCCAGGTGGTCGAGCAGGAACAACACAGCCGAGCACTTGCTGACCCCGTGTGCCGTCACCTCAACGTACCAGGGGTTAGAGCGACTGGCCTGAACCTGACCGGAGAGATCAGTCCGCGCCGCGAAGCGCTCCTCCCAGCGGGCGATTCGATCCACCGCCCCCATGAGCAGGATCTTCTCCAGGCCGCCCGTGACAACAGGTCGCAGGTCTCCCACCTCAGTCGCCGCGTAGCGGACAGCCCGCTCTTCCTGCCTGACCCAATCGTCACGTGCGGTGACCATCCACTGGCCGTCCACCAGGGCGTTTGGGGTCAGGCCGTGTGCGACGGCTAGGTCCAGCACGGCCACCGCCGCGTCACCGGGCATGAGGACTCGCCTCATGGGCCGGCCATCGGCACCGGCGACGAGGGCGCCATTGAGGGCCACGAACGGTCCGACCGGGACACCGAGCTCTTCATAGAGGAACAGGATCCCGCGTGGAGCGCGGGCGCTGGCCAGAAGAAACCTCTTCCCGCGACGAACGACGGCCTCGACGGCCCCGCGAACTGCGGCGGTGATGGTGTGGTCGTTGGTCACCAGCGTGCCGTCCACGTCGCTCACGACGACGGCGATCTCGGGCCGAACGGCTCGCGCCACGCCGGACCCTGTCATCGTCTACGAATCCTCCGCTCTTCGATGATCGCGCTGCTCCGTTCCATCGCGGCGGTCGCGCTTTCGATGTTTCGAATGGCCAGGTTCACACAGAGCGCGTCGATCAGGCTCAGGTGGGCGATGCGCGAGGCCATGGCCTCGGTGCGGAATGCGGTCTCGCGGTCGGCCGTGACCAGCCGGATCGTCGCGTACTGGTCGAGGGGTGTCTGGCTGTGACTGGAGAGGCTGATGACCGTGGCGCCGGCCTCCGCGGCCTTGGCAGCGGCATTCAGTGTCTCAGTAGTCCGGCCGGTGTGGGAAATGATGAACGCCACATCGCCCGCAGTCAGGGCGGCGGCGGATACCGCCATCATGTGAGCATCGGTCACCACGGCGACGGGCAGGCCGATCTTCAACAGGCGGTAGTAGGCATCTACGGCGATCGGCGCAGACGAGCCGACCCCGTAGACCTCGATGCGGTGGGCTCTCTGAAGCGCCTCGAGCGCCGGCTCGATCGGCTGCGTTTCAAGCATGGCCAGGGTATCAGCGATCGCCTGGATGTCAGAGCGCAGGACCTTGCGGGCGACCGTCAACGGATCATCCTCGAACCCGACCTCTTCGTGGAAGATGTCGACGGCCGGGGCGGCCCGCTCACCAACGAGCGCCAGCTTGAAGGCCCTGAGTCCGGAGTAGCCGACCGCCTGAGTGAACCGGACGATTGTGGCCTCGCTGACACCGATCCGCTCGGCCAGCTCCTGAATAGGCAGGGTGATCACCTCGTCAGGATGATCGAGGATGAACTCGCCGACGCGCCGGAGGGCAGGATACAGCGCTGAGAGGCGCGCCCGAACGTGGGCCAGGCACCCGCTGGTCTGCACCCGTACAAGGTCAGCTTGCGGCATGCCCCGCTCCTTCGGAATAAACTTTCTTGATCACTAGACTATGCGAAACTTAGGTTTTCAGCAAGTGAAACTTCCCTGGACGGATGGCTAAGTGCTGTGATTCATAAGTTTGATCACGTATTCTGGGGTCCTGTTCAGGCGACGGCGTGGAGGGGCCGCTGATCGGCCAACCGCGCCAGCACACGAGCGAGGTCCTTCCGAGTGAAGCGC
>JBBIOB010000047.1:0-23637 GCA_037443565.1 Armatimonadota bacterium
CATTCACGACGACGTGGAACAACATCATGGCGGCAATCCCGGTAGCCATCAGCGCGCCCAGGCGGTCGCGGGCCGTCGCCGCAATGCCCAGCGCCCGCCAGATCCAGACCAGGTACAACCCCAGCAGCACCAGCGACCCGATCAACCCGAGCTCCTCGCCGATGACGGTGAAGATGAAGTCGGTGTGCTGCTCGGGGATGAAGCGCAGCAGGTTCTGCGTCCCGGCAAAGAGCCCGGCGCCGGTGATCTGGCCTGAGCCGATGGCGATCTTCGACTGGATCAGCGCGTAGCCGGCGCCCAGGGGATCGGCGCCCGGATCGATGAAGGCGGCCAACCGGCGCCGCTGGTAGTCGTGCAGGACGTGCCAGACAAATGGCGCCGCGGCCGCGCCCATCGCCGCGATCCCGCCCAGGTCGGCCAGCCGCACGCCGGCCACGTAGAGCATCGCCGCGAGGATCGCGAGTAGCACCAGCGCCGTACCCATGTCGGGCTGGCGCGCGATCAGCACGACCGGGACCGCCACGTGCGCCACAAATGGGAACAGCGCGCGCATCCGCGGGAGCGTCTTGGTGGCATCCAGATGCCTGGCCAGCGTGACGATGATCGCAAGCTTGGCCAGCTCCGACGGCTGGAAGGCGCCGAGGGGGCCGAGGCTGATCCACCGCTGCGCGCCGAGCCGCGCGTCGCCGACGAACAGCACGCCGGCCAGCAGCAGGACGACGGTCGGGTAGAGCACTTGGGCCAGGCCGGCGAGCCGGCGGTAGTCGATCATCGCCGCGGCCACGAGCGCCGCCAGGCCGACGGCAAGATGCAGAAGGCGCATCCGGATGAACGAGCCGGCCTCGGGCGATCCGTGCGTCGCCGAGATCAACGCCACGATCCCGTAGACGACGAGCAGCGTGGTGGCTGCGACGAGCAGCCAGTCCACCTCGCGCGTCCACCGGGTCGTCACGGCCGCACCTGACCTGGCGCCTGCGCCAGCAGCAGGGGTCTGGCAGCCTCAAACAGCGCCCGGGCGATCGGCGCCGCCGTGGCGCCGCCTCGCCGCCCGTGTTCCACGAAGACGACCACCACGAGCGACGGCCGGTCGGACGGCGCATAGCCGGCGAACCAGGCGTGCGGGATCCCGCGCGGGTTCTCGGCGCTGCCGGTCTTGCCCGAGATCTCCAGTCCCTCCACGGCCGCCGCCGTGCCGGTGCCGCTCTGCACGACGGCGCGCAGCCCCTCACGCAGGGTCTGCAGCGCGGCCGCGGGCAGGGTCACGCCGACCGGCGCGCCCTGGGGCGCAAACGCGCGGACCTCGGCGCCGTCTGACCGGAGCACCCGGGTGGCCAGCCGCGGCGCATAGAGCGTGCCGCCGTTGGCCACGACACTCAGCATGCGCGCCACTTGAAGGGGCGTGACCAGTACGAAGCCCTGGCCGATTGCCATGTTGAGCGTGTCACCCGGGTACCAGGGCTCACGCTTGGCGCGCTGTTTCCACTCGGCGGTGGGGATGAACCCCGCGGCCTCGGCCGGAAGGTCGACCCCGGTGGGACGTCCCAGGCCGAGCGCGGTCGCGTACCGGCTGAGCCGCTCCTCGCCGACCGCCCGACCGAGCTGCCAGAACATGACGTTGCACGAGACCGCGGTCCCCCTGATGAAGTTCACCGAGCCGTGGGCCGCCAGGTCGCGGAAGATCCACTGGCCCAGCGCCAGCGAGCCCGTGCAGTGGAAGATGCTGTCCCGCGCGGCGACGCGCTCGCTGAGCGCGGTGAGCCCGGTCACAACCTTGAACACGGAGCCGGGCTCGTACGTGCCTTCGGCCGCGCGGTTGAGGAGCGGGAGCTGGCGGTCGGTCGTGAGCCGCTTCCAGTTTGCGGCGCTGATCCCGCCGGCGAACTGACGGGGGTCGTAGGCCGGGGAACTGGCCAGCGCCAGCACTTCGCCGCTACGGGGGTCGAGGGCCACCACCGCGCCCACGTTCCCGGCCAACGCCTCCTCGGCAACCGCCTGCAGGTCGACGTCGAGACTGAGCACGAGCGACTGGCCCAACCGCGCAGGCTGCCGGTCGAGGACCCGCTGTGGGCGTCCGGCGGCGTCGACCTCGACCCTCAACCGTCCCGGCGCGCCGCGGAGCACTTCATCATAGGTCCGCTCCACGCCGGTCTTCCCAATGAGATCGCCCGCGCGATAGGCGGGCATACGCCGGAGCTCCTCTTCGGTGATTTCCCCCAGATAACCGAGCGCGTGGGCGGCCAGACGCCCGTGGAGGTAGTCCCGGACGGGCTCGGCCTGAATGATCACACCCGGCAGATCCAGCCGGTTCTCTTCGATGGTCAGCACGATCTGCTTGCCGACGTCTCGCCGCAGCGGCACCACCTCGAACGGCCGGCGGCGGCCGGCCTCCAGCCGGGCGAGGATCTCCTCCCGCTCCATCCCCAGGACCAACGCCAGCGCCTCGGCCAGCCGCGCGGGCTGGCGCACTTCCATCGGGAGTAGACCCACGGTGAACGCGGCCCGGTTGGAGACCATCGGCCGGCCGCGGCGGTCGTAGATCACACCGCGGGGCGCGGGAACATCGAGATCGCGGACGCGATTCTGCTCGGAGAGTTCGCGGTAGTGCGTCCCGTGGATCGCCTGCAACGACCACAGGCGCCCGGCCAGCAGGAGAAACAACAGCGCCGCGATGACGCCGATCCGGGCCACGCGGGGCATCCAGGGCGCGGTCGTCATCGGAGCACCTTGTGGCCGATGGTGCGGCCTTCATATCGCCGCTGAGCCAGCCGGTCGATCGACCGGACCAGGACGTCCACCCAGCCGGCCAGCAGCGCGTTGAGCGCCGCGGCGACCGCGGTCTCGCCCGTGAGCCGGATCCAGGTGATGGCGGCCACGCCGGTGACCGAGATCAGCGCTCCGGCGAAGAGCGCCAGCGCAACGGTCCCGACCAGCGCGGCGGCCGCGGGCATGGAGCGCTCCTGCGGGTCCACAACCGCGCTGGCCGCGCCGGCCAGCGCGCCGACCGCCAGGTAGGAGAGGGTAAACAGGCCGAGCGGGCCGCCGCTCGTGAGGTCGCGCAGGTACCCGGCGGCCGCGCCGGCCGCCGCGCCGGATGCCAGGCCGTGGCGCAGGCCGACGGCGAGGACGACGAGCAGCAGCAGGTCCGGGGCGGCCGGCAGAGGGAGCCTCCACAGCCAGGCGCCGTCGATGACGGCCCCCGCGGCCAGACTCCCTCCGAGCAGCAGCAGTCGCAGCACCATGGTGTCAACGATCCGGGCGCACGTCGATCAGGATGAGCACCTCTTCCAGGTGCTCCAGGCGGGCGGCCGGGCGCACCGTGGCTTCTTGATAGACGGCGCCCTGCTCCTTCGTGACCGTCGTCACGGTCCCCACCGCCAGCCCGCGCGGAAACACGCCTGCCTGACCGGAGGTCACCAGAACCTCGCCGAGGCGGAGTTCACTCGACCGAGCCACATACTTGAGCCGCAGAACGTTTCCTGCCTGGCCCTCGACGACTGCCGGCTCGCGCGTCGACTGCAGGAGGACACCCAATGCGCTTCGGGGATCGGTAATCAGCAGCACCTGCGCGGTCGTCGGGGTCACGGCCAGCACGCGGCCGACCAACCCCTCGCTGGCTACCACCGCCGCGTTGCGCTGCACCCCATCCTGCGCGCCGCGGTCGACGACGACGACCCCGAACCACCGTGAGCTGTCGCGGCCGATGACCCGCGCCCCGACCGCCCGGCCGGGAAGCTGCTCGCGGAACGCGAGCAGCCGCTCGAGCCGCTGCGTGGCCTGGGCCTGTTCGCGCAACCGCGCGACCTGTCCGGAGAGGCGTTCGACATCTTCGCGGAGGCGCTGGTTCTCCACCCGAAGCTGACCGATCTCGGCGTAGAGACGCCAGGTGCGGACCACCGCGTCGCCCAGGCGGGACAGCGCGGTCTGCGCCGGTCCCATGATCCCCAGCATCCAGGACCCCACCGGGCCGACGGCCCGGCGTTCGGGCAGACGTACCTGCAGGGTGAGCAGGATGAACGCCGCGCCGGCCAGCAGGCCGAGGATGGCGAACTGCCGCCTCACCAGGTCCCTCCCACTGGCGTCCGAGAGCGCATCACGCGCGCTTGGACGCCACCAGTACCTTCTTCAGCGAATCGATGTCCTCGAGCACCCGGCCCGTTCCCAGGACGACCGCGCCCAGCGGATCGTCGGTGAGCGACACCGGCATGCCGGTCTCCTCGGCGAGCAGCCGGTCGATGCCCCGGAGGAGCGCCCCGCCGCCTGTCAAGATGATGCCCCGATCGACGATGTCGGCCGCCAGCTCAGGCGGGGTGCGCTCGAGCGTCTGCTTGACCGCCTCGACGACCGCCTGCACCGGTTCGGCCATGGCCTCGCGAATCTCGCCGCTGGTCATACGCACGGTGCGCGGCAGCCCGGATACGAGGTCGCGGCCGCGCACGTCGACGGCGTTCTCGTCGCGGGAGGGAAAGGCCGAGCCGACTGCGATCTTGATCTCTTCGGCCGAGCGCTCGCCGATCAACAGATTGTACGCGCGCCGGGAGTACTGGATGATCGCCTCGTCGCACTCGTCACCCGCGGTGCGGATCGAGCGGCTGGCCACGATGCCGCCCAGCGCGATGACGGCCACCTCGGTCGTCCCGCCACCGATATCGACAACCATACTGCCGATGGGATCGGACACCGGCAGCCCGGCGCCGATGGCCGCGGCCATCGGCTCCTCGATCAGGTACGCGTCGCGCGCGCCGGCCTGCAGCGTCGCGTCGACGACCGCCCGCTTCTCGACCTCGGTGCACCCCGAGGGGATGCCCACGACCACGCGGGGCCGAACCCACATGCGGCCGTTGGCCGCCCGGCGGATGAAGTAGGTCATCATCGAGGCGGTCGTATCGAAGTCGGCGATCACGCCGTCCCGCAGCGGACGGGTGGCCACGATGTCCGCGGGCGTGCGGCCGATCATGCGCTTGGCCTCCTCGCCCACCGCCAGGACCTGCCCGTCGCCGAGCCGCTTGGCGACAACCGAGGGCTCGCGCAGCACGATGCCCTGGCGCCGCACATACACCAGGGTGTTGGCCGTTCCCAGATCCACTCCCATGTCCCTACTCAGGTGTGACAGCAGTCCGTTGAAGATCATGCCCTGCCTCCCTGGGCCGGCCAGATCGCCAGCGCGCCGCGCTCGCGCAGGCTGGTGAATCGGCCATCGCCGATGATGACGTGGTCCAGCACTTCAATACCTACCACCCGGCCGGCCTCCTGCAAGCGGGCCGTGATCCGGAGATCGTCGGCGCTCGGCTCAGGGTTGCCTGAGGGGTGATTGTGGACGAGCACGACGGCCGCCGCGCTCTGCCGCACGGCGTCTTTGAACACCTCGCGGGGATGGATGGGCGCGCTGTCGAGTCCGCCCACGGCGACCCCAGCGATATCGAGCACTTCGTGCCGGGTGTTCAACAGCACCGCCCGGAAGTGCTCGCGGTCGAGGTGACGCATCTGGGATCCCAGCAGTGCGGCCACGTCGGCCGGGGTGCGGATGACCGGACGCCGGGCCGCCGGCGCGGCATGCGCCCGTCGCCCCAGCTCGAACGCCGCCAGCACAGCGCAGGCCTTGGCCGGCCCGATCCCGGGGTGCCGGGCCAGCTCAGCCGGATGAGCCCGACTCAGCGCCTGCACCGAGCCGAACGTCGCCAGCAGGCCCCCGGCAAGGTCGCCGGCGTCGGCCGCCCGCGTTCCTGTGCCGAGCAGCACCGCCAGGAGTTCGGCCGAGGAGAGCGCCTCAGCACCGCGCTGCAGGAGTCGCTCCCTGGGACGGTCCTCTGGAGGAAGATCTTTGACGGTCTGTCGACCGACGACGCTCATCTCTGCTCCGGACCCGGCGTCCTGCGGGTGCCCGCGGACCCCCTGGGTGGGGGCGACGGACCGGACCGGAGGGGTGGCGTCAGATCGTGGGCACGCCGACCGTGTCGAGCATGCGCGCGAGCCGCACCAGCGGGAGACCGACCACCGCGAAGTAGTCTCCCTCCACCCTCTCCACAAAGAGCGCCGCACGGCCCTGGATGCCGTACGCCCCCGCCTTATCCATCGGCTCACCGGTCGCCACATACCGGGAGATCTCATCCGGTCGGAGCCGCCGGAACCAGACCGTCGTGGTCTCGTCGTCTGCCAGCACCAGCCCGCAGCGGTCGTACGCGACCACCACGCCGGTCGTCACCTGGTGGGCACGACCGGAAAGCCGGTGGAGCATCGACGCGGCGTCGTCGGCGTCACGCGGCTTGCCGAGCGCGATCCCGTCGACGACCACCATGGTGTCGGCGGCGATGACAACCGCATCCGGCTGCGAGGCGGCTACGGGTCGGGCCTTGTCCAGCGCGACCTGGCGCACGCGCGCCCGTACCGCGTCGGGCGTCCACCGCGGACCGCCCGGCGCCGGGCTCGCCGGAACCACTCCCCGCGTCTCATCCTCCGCGCCGGCCGCCGAGACCACGAACGGCACACCGAGCTGACGGAGGAGGTCGGCCCGCCGGGGAGAGGCGGAGGCCAGCACCAACTGCGGCACCCCGTCCCTTACAGGTGCCGAAATCCCCACATCAGGATGAGTATAGCAGCGGGTCTGGGCGGCTACAACAAGCGGTAGATCCAGACGGCGACAAGCACGCCGAGCACCATGGCGAGGTTCAGACGGATCAGCCCGCCCAGGGTCACGCTGATGATCCGTAGGTCGACCGTCAGCGGAGGATCGATGCCGGCGCGCACCTCGTGGCCGAGAAACCCGAGGACAGGATACCCCACCACGGCCTCGGCGATCACGCTCCCGAGCAGGCCGCCGGCGACGACGACCATGAGCAGCACCCACCAGGGATTGCGACCCACGCGACGCGCCATGGCTACTCGACCGCCGGCTCGATCCCGGCGCGCGGCCTGGGCGCCAGCAGACGCGCGATCCAGAGGCTGAGCTCGAACAGCGCATACATCGGCAGCGCCATCAGGAACAGTGTGAGCGGGTCGGGAGGGGTGAGCACCGCGGAGACGACGACGATGAGCGCGATGACGTACCGCCTGGTCGAGGTCATCGTCGCGGGCGAGACGACTCCAAACCGCGCCAGCAGGAGCACAACGATCGGCACCTGGAACACGAAGCCGAAGGCGATGATGAACAGCGTCACGAACGAGAGCGTCGGGCCGACGGCCAGGAGCGGCTGCAGGGCTTCGGTCTGGTAGCTCAGCAGGATCCGCAGGCCCAGCGGCATGATCACGAACAGTCCGAAGGCCGCGCCGGCCACGAACAGCGCCAGCGACGGCGGCAGGAGCATCATGACGGTTCGCCGTTCGGCACGTGTCAGGCCGACCGCGACGAATGCCCAGAGCTGGTACAGGATGACCGGGAGGCCCACAAAGACCCCGGTGAAGAGCGCGATCCTCAGCCGGATCAGGAACGCCTCAGCCGGCGCGAGGAAGACGATGCGCTCGACCCCGATCATGTGGATCAGGTAGTTGAGCACGCGGTCGACGAACAGGAACCCGACGGCCGTGCCGACGCCCAGCGCCGCAAACGCCAGGAGGAGCCGCCGACGCAGCTCCTCCAGGTGCTCGACGATGGTCATCGGCCGGTCGTCCATGGACCTACTCAGCGGGCTTGGACGGCTTCGACTCGTTCACCTCGTCTTCCACTTCTCGCATCGACTTGCGGAACTCCTTGATCGTCTTCCCCGCCGCCGCGCCCAGGCCGGCGAGCCGGCTGGCGCCGAAGAGCAGCAGCAGGATCAGCAGGATGATCAGCAACTCCATCGGGCCTACGTTCGGCATCGTCCCCCTCCTCCGCTCCACTCACATTATAGACCACGCCGGGGCAACCGGCGCGACCTGGAGCGGCGCGCCGCGCAGAGGATGGCCAGGGCCGCAATCGCCGGCCGGAGGCTGGAGAGCACCCCTCGCGCCGCCTGGGCCACCCGGATGACCTCAACGAGGACGGCCACGAGGTCCCCGACCTGACGGGACGGCCGGCGCGGACCCGGTTGCCACCGACGGCGCAGCTCGGCCAGGTCGCGGCTGATGCGCTCGTGCAGAACGCCTAGCTCTCCTTGGGAAACAGGCTTCGCAGCCACCGGACCTCCTCCTCGAGCCTCGTCGCCCACACGGCGCGGCGCCGACGCACGCGCCGGACGCCGGTCAGGACCAGCGCCGCCATGGCCAGCGCGATCGTCCCGAGCACGACCAGCGCCGCCAGATAGGGCGGCAGCCAGATGGCCACGATCAGGACGAGCAGCGCCACCACGAGGCCGAGGGCAAAGACCCCGAGCACGAGCGCGGCGCCGATCAGGAGCGCGGCTGCGGCCACGTCCCGAGCCATGCCGCCGGCGTGCTCTTCGAGGGTACGGCCGTATAGGCGGATCAGGGACGCCACGTCGGCGATCAGACGCCGCAGGATCTCCCCGGTGGGCTCGGGCTGTTCAGGTGGACGCTCGCTCATCAGCGCTTTGTTTCAGGGCCCGCGCGGGGGATTCCTTTGACGCCGGCCCGTGCTCGGCACGGGCCGGCATCGTCGCGCAGTGGAGATGGCGGGCGGCCAGGCGCGTCCTGCGCCTGGCCGCCCCTACAGATCAATTAACCCTTTGCGCACCGCGTACCGCACCAGATGCGCCCGATCGTGCAGGTCGAGCTTCTCCATGATGTGGGTGCGGTGCGTCTCCACGGTCTTGACGCTGATGTGGAGGATCTCCGCGATCTCCCGGTTGGTCTTGCCGTTAGCGATCAGCCGGACGACCTGTCGCTCCCGCTCGGTGAGACCGTCGAAGCGCTTGCGCTCATCCTCGCGGCTCTGCTGAGCATCGTACTCGGTCACCAGCCGCTGCGCGATGACCGGGTGCAGGAAGGTGTGCCCGGTGGCCACGGCCCGCACCGCGTCGACCAGATCGCGCGCGCTGGCCCGCTTGAGCACGTAGCCCGAGGCGCCGGCCTTCATCAGCTCATAGAAGTACGCTTCGTCCTCGTGCATCGTGAGGATGACGACGCCGACCTCGGGCATCAGGCCCTTGATACGACGCGTCGCCTCGACCCCCCCCAGGCGCGGCATGCTGACGTCGAGGCACACGATGTCGGGACGCAGGCTCTGCGCGAGCTCGACGGCGGCCTCGCCGTCCCCGGCTTCCCCGACCACCTCCATGTCGGGCTCGGCCGCGAGCAGGCGGCGGATCCCCTCGCGCACGATGGCATGGTCCTCCGCGATGAGAATCCGCAGCGGGCGCGGGCGCCGCACCCCGGATGGGATCTCGCGGTCAGACGGCGTTGCGTCAAACTGCCGGTCAAAGGCTGACATCGCAGGACTACGCTGGGTTGGCAAGCTGCACCACCTCATGACGGCCCCGTTCAAGCGCCGCCGTGTTGCGGGCGCGGGCTTCGGGGTCGCGGACCTTGTGCTCCAGAGCGTACCGGATGCTCTCGTCGGACAGGATCGGCCAGACGGCCGTCAGCGCGCCCAGGATCACCACGTTGGCGGCCCGCGCCGCGCCCAGGTCGCTGGCAATTGCCGTGGCCGGCACCGCGACGGCCCGCACGTCGGTGCGCCTGACGGGCTGCTCGACCATGGTGCTGTCGGTCACGATCAACCCTCCGGACCGCACCGCGGGTCCGAACCGGTCGAGCGACGGCCGGTTGAGGGCGATCAACACCGTGGGATCCGCGACGACGGGCGAGGCAATGGGGGCATCGCTGATCACCACGGTGCAACTCGCCGTCCCGCCGCGCTGCTCGGGGCCGTAGGCCGGAAACCACGTGACGTGCAGGCCCTCGTGCACCGCGGCGTACGCGAGCACCTCCCCCAGGAACAGCACGCCCTGGCCGCCAAAGCCCGCGAGCACAAACTCATGCTGCGGCACGGACCGGCTCCTTTCCCGGCGACGGGCGGGCATCCAAGCGCGCGCTCGTGTCCTTCATGACCCCGAGGGGATAGGCCGGGAGCATGTGCTGCTCGCACCAGGCGATGGCATCGAGCGGGGTCAGACCCCAGTTCACCGGACAGGTGGACAGCAGCTCCACGATCCCCAGGCCGCGGTCGTCGAGCTGCGCGCGAAAGGCGGCCTCGACGGCGCGTCGAGCGCGGTGGATGCGCGCCGGGCTGGTCACCGCCTCGCGCGCGGCGAAGGCCACACCGTCCAAGGTGGCCAGCATCTCGGTGATCCGCAGCGGGCCGCCGTGTACCCGCACGTCGCGGCCGGAAGGGGTGGTCGTAGTCTTCATGCCCGGCAGCGTGGTTGGCGCCATCTGGCCGCCGGTCATCCCGTAGAGGCCGTTGTTGACATAGATGACGGTGATCCGCTCGCCGCGCGCCGCCGCGTGCAGGATCTCGGCCGCGCCGATCGACGCCAGATCGCCGTCACCCTGGTAGGTGAAGACGACCCGGTCGGGGAGCACGCGTTTGATGCCGGTGGCCACCGCCGGCGCGCGCCCGTGCGCTGCCTGCTGGAAGTCGACATCTAGGTAGTTGTAGGCCAACACCGAGCATCCCACGCAGGCCACGCCGATCGTGCGCTCGCGGACCCCGAACTTGTCGATGGCTTCCGCGACCAGCCGGTGGATGATCCCGTGGGTGCACCCCGGGCAGTAGTGCATGGGGACATCGAGCAGGGTCCTTGGCCGTCCCGCGACCTGAATCATGCGGGAACTCCTTCCTTGGCGGCCACCCGCCGCAGCGCCTCGAGGATCTCTCCGGGCATCGGCACCACGCCGCCCACCCGGCCGTAGAACTCCACCGGCGCCTGACCGCCGGTGGCGAGCCGCACGTCTTCGATCATCATGCCGGAGTTCATCTCGACCACCAGCCACCGCCGTGGGGCGCGGCGGAAAGCCTGGGTCGGAAACGGCCAGAGCGTGATCGGTCGGATCAGCCCGACCCGCAGCCCCTCGGCTCTCGCGCGGTCGACGGCCGACCGCGCGATGCGCGCCGTGGTGCCGCAGGCGACCACGATCACGTCGGCGTCGTCGACGCGGTCGTCCTCCCAGCGCGGCTCGGCGGCCCGGATCTCGTCGTAGACCGCCATGAGTCCCAGGACGTGCTGCTCGAGCTCTTCAGGCTCGAGATAGATCGACGAGATGATCCGGCGCTCGCCGGTCGCGCCCGTCGTCGTCCAGGCAGGCGGCGGGGGCGGCTCGATGGGCTCGGGGAGCTGGACCGGCTCCATCATCTGGCCGAGGATCCCGTCGGCCCCGATGACCGACGGCAGACGGTAGCGTTCCGCAAGCGTGAACGCCAGGCCCACCAGGTCGACGAGCTCTTGCAGCGTCGAGGGCGCCAGCACGATCCCGTGCACGTCGCCGTGCCCGAGCGCCCGTGTCACCTGGAAGTAGTCGCCCTGGGAGGGCGCGATGTTGCCCAGACCCGGCCCGCCGCGCATGACGTTCACGACGAGGCACGGCAGGCGCGCGCCGATCATGTACGACAACCCCTCGGTCATGAGGCTGAAGCCCGGGCTGCTGGTGGACGTCATCACCCGGGCACCGGCACCGGCCGCGCCGTAGACCATGTTGATCGCGGCCACCTCGCTCTCGGCCTGCAGAAACACGCCGCCTGCCTCGGGCAGGCGTCGCGAAAGGTACTCTCCGACCTCGTTCTGGGGCGTAATCGGATAGCCGAAGTACGCCCGGCACCCCGCGCGCACGGCGGCCTCGGCCAGGGCCTCGTTGCCCTTCATCAAGATGCGCGTCATGCCGCTCCCTCCTCCTCGGCGGCGCCCGCCCTCCGGGCGGGCTTCGGCGGCTTGAAGACGGCGATGATGGCCTCGGGGCAGATCATGGCGCACGCGGCGCACGACGTGCAGCGCTCGTTGTCGATGAGCGCCGCGGCAGGATAGCCTCTGGCGTTTAGCCCGCCCAACACCAGCACGGTGGGCGGGCAGACGGCCACACAAAGCCCGCAGCCCTTGCACCGCTCCGCGACAATCACCACACGCAGTTCGGGTACGACCATCACAGGCTCGTCACCGTCCCATCGGACCAGCAGAGAGGTTCCCTGTGCGTCCACCGCTATCGCCTCGGTCCTTCGGGTCGAAGGTGCGCGTCGTCAAGCGCGGCGGTGAGCCGGTTGCGGACCTCGACCACCCCATCGGCCAGCGCAGCCCACTTTCCGGCCATCGCCGCCTCGGACGCGCGCTCCACGTGACCATCGAGGAACACGACCCCGTCTCTCACGTCCACCAGCACGTGCGCCATGTCGATCCACAGGTCGTGGGCCAGGCTGTGGCGGATCACCTCGGCCAGCTCGGCATCCGGCCGCCGGAACGCCTTCAGCACATCGGCCCGGCTCACGATGCCCACGACGCGGCCGGCGCGCTGGACCACCAAACGATTGATCCCGTGCCGGACCATGGCCTCGGCGATCTCGTGCACCGTGGCCGTCTCGGTCACCGTCAGCACGGGCGAGGTCATGACCTCGAACGCCCGGGTGCCCTCCGCCCTGCGCGCCTGCTCGCGCGCTTCGACGACCGCCCGAAGCGGCAGCCGCCGCACGAGCGCCGACGGTTCCTGCGGCCGGGGCTGGATCTCCTTGTAGAGAAGATCCCCCTCGGTCGCGATGCCGACGAGCTCCTGCTCAGCGGTCACAATGGGAATACCGCTGATGCGGTGCGCGGTCATCAGCGCCGCCAGGTCGCGGACCGTGGTCTCCGGCAGTGCCGTGATCACCGGCGCGGTCATGATGTCGCGCGCCACCAGCCGCAGCGCCCGCGGCGGGGTCGCGGTCGCCGCATACCCTTCCATCAGGGTTCACCTCCACCCTCGAAGGCGATCTCGAGGGCCAGGCGCCCGATGACGTCGCGCGCCCGGCGGCGGTCGCGTTCATGCACGACCAGGTAGATCCCCTCAGCGCCTCGCGCACGCGCGGTCTGCAGGGAGGCAATGGGGATGCCGGCGCGCGCCAGCGCGGCCACGATCCGCGGCAGCTCGACCGAGACGCTGCCGACGGTCAGGTGAAATCGCGCCTCGTGCTCGGCCGTCCGAAAGATCTCGGCGAACACGTCGAACACGTCGCTCTCGGTGATGATCCCGACCAGGCGGCCGGCGCTGGCGACTGGCAGGCCGCCGATCTTGCGTTCCCGCATCAGCGCGGCGGCCTCCTCGAGCGGGGCGTCGGGGTCGATGGTCAGCGGCTGCGGCGTCATGAGGTGCCGCACCAGCACGCCCACCGACAGGGTCGGAATCTGCCACTGCCCGCCGACCGCCGGCGGCTGCACCCGGACGACGTCGGTCCAGGTGACGATCCCGACCAGTACCTCGCCGTCCGTGACCGGCAACCGGCGGATGCGGTGCCGGCGCATCAGACCCAGCGCCTCCCAGGCCGGTGCGTCGGGTCCGATCACCTGCACGGGCGCGGTCATGCAGTCGCGCACGCGCATGCTGGCTCCTACGCCGCCCGCTCCCCGCGCTGGCTCTGGCGAAACCGCCGGACCAGGTCGGGCGGTGCCTGGCGGCCGATGCGGACCGCCAGGAAGTTGGCCGGCTCCATCATCACGTTGGGCTCGTTGGTCCACTCGCGCCGGAACCCAAAGCGCTCGAAGAGCTTCAGCAATCGGTCCGCGTAGACGGTCGCCGACAGGCCGGTGTCGTCCACGTCCCAGCACCAGACGTAGGCGGTGGCGACGTAGATCCTGGACTCGACCTCGGGCCGGCCGAAGGCCTGCCGGAAGAGGCCCTGGGCCAGGCCCTGGCCCCGATAGCCCCTGGCGACCTCGATGCCGATCTCGAGGATCCGGGGGTCGTTGAGGCGGCCCCAGGGCTGATCCACGCCCGACGGCACGAAGAGGAGATAGCCGACGATGATGTGGCCGTCTGTGGCGACAAAGACCTCGCCGCCCGGTACCCGCAGCCCCTTTCCGAGCATCTCGCGGACGATGTCGCGGCGCCGGTGGGTGTATCCGCAGAACGATCCAAGCCCTGGATCGATCTCGTATTGGGCCAGCTCCCGCGAGTCCAGAATCTGCCGGACCACGGGGTACGTGTGAGACCGCTGCGAGGTCTCGGGCACAGACTCCATCCTCCCCTGACAGCATAGACCGGCGCCCCGGTGGCAGCCATCGGACGAAAACCCTATTTGCGCCGGCGAATCAGGCGGCGGAGTTGGGGGATGCGGCGCTCTCGACGAGCCGCAGGACCGCCCGGACGGCGGCCGGAACGCGGTCCCGGGCGAACCCTGACAGGCCCTCGCCGAGCTCAAATGATCGGCCGGGCACGGCCACCAGGTACGACGGCGGGCACCGGCCGTAGAGCGCCTCCGCCAGCGCCAGCACGCCGCCGGGCCCCAGCCCGTGCGAGCCGGTGGGTACCTCGCCGCCGGGCAGGAGGGGCAGCACGCGGACCTCGGCGTCGGCCCTGGAGGCATCGACGAAGACGACCAGACCGGCTTCGGCCACGTCCAGGGCCAGCTCGGGCACCATCTGGTGGACCACGTGCACATCGAGCCCGGCCCGGCCGGCCAGCGCCTTCGCCACCTCGGGACCGACGCCGTCGTCGCCGAGCAGCGTGTTGCCGAACGCGATGACAAGGGGCCGGCCGGTGGCCTCTGCGGAGGATGGACGCGCGGGGCGCTGCTCGCCCCGAGCGCGCTTGATCTCATCCAAGACCCGCTCCGCGGCCTCCTCGACCGCAGCCGCCACCGGTGGGGACAGGCCCTCGCCGATCGCAAACGACGCGGCCTCGATGCCGTGGATCACCAGGGACTGGGGCAGGGTCCGAAGCCGCCTCGCGAGCTCGACCGCCTCGGCCACCCCCAGGGCGTGCGTCGACGCAGGCCGGAATCCCGCCGGCAGCGGACCGGTGTGGGCCTCAAGGCGGTGCAGCGTGCCCGGGGGAGCACCGGAGCGCACCGCATCGACGAGGACGACGGCGTCGGCAGTGCGCCACAAATCCAGCAGCGGGGCTGCGTCGCCGGCGCACTCGCGGACCGCGACGCCCGACTCCGCGGCAGGGCCGGGCGTCGTAAGCCGCGCGCGGACCAACTGCGCCACCGCGAGCCCGGCCGCGTCGTCGCCGCGGGACGCGGTGCCGACGCCGATGACCAGGACCGTGGAGGCGGCCCGGGCGCGCATGGTCCCCCGTCACCTCCGGTCGATCTCGAGCTTCAGGAAGTGCGTGGCGCACGAGATGCACGGGTCGTAGCTGCGCAGGAGCTGCTCGCAGCGCAGCGTGGCGTCCGCGAGCGGTAGCCCGAGCACGCCCGGCACGAACTGCCAGAGATCGTCCTCCATCCGCTTCAGGTTCTGGGCGGTGGGGGGCACGATCCTCGCCGAGGCGATCAGTCCGTCGGCGCCGATCCGGTACCGGTGGTACAACACGCCCCGCGGCGCCTCGGTCGCATGCGCGCCCTCGCCTTCGCGCGGCGTGTACAACGTGCGCGGCGGGTCGGGGCGCACGTAGGTGTCGATGAGCTGGAGCGCTTCCTCGAACGCGTGCACCGTCTCCAGCCCGCGCGCGACCAAGCTCATGAATGGATTGCGGACCGGGACCTTGACGCCCACCTCGCGGGCCGCCGCCTGCGCCATCGGCGAGAGCCGGTCGAAGTTGAGGTTGAGCCGCGACAGCGGGCCGACCATGTAGCTGGCGCCCGTGGCGCGGCTGCGCGAGTGCAGGGCGTTGGAGTGCGCGACGTGCTCCTCGAGATAGTGCTGCTCGAACTCCTCGAAGGGGATGTCCAGCCCGCGGGACGACCGGATCGTCCCCTCGTTCATGGGATACTCGTCGGGGTGCGAGAGCGCGACGAACTCGTAGTCGGCCTCGAACGCCGGATAGTCCAGGGTCGCCGCCAGCCGTACCGCCTCGACCGACGTCTCCAGCCCCCACCGCAGCTCGTCGCGGAGCGCCTGAAGCTCCGCCGCGCGCGGGGCCCGGAAGAACCCACCCACGCAGACCGAGACCGGATGGACCTCGCGTCCGCCGATGACCGTCATGAGCTCGTTGCCGATCTTCTTCATGCGCAGCGCGCGCTCGACCCAGGGCCGCAGCGCCGGATCGGCCGCCATCGAGATCGCCGACTCGTGGCCAAGGAAGTCCGGCGCGTGGAGCAGGAACATGTGCAGCACGTGGCTCTCGATCCATTCGCCACAGTAGAGCAGCCGGCGAAGCGCCCGCACGCCCTCGGGCGGGGTCACGCCGAAGGCCTTCTCCAGCGCATGCGCCGCGCTCATCTGGTAGGCGACCGGGCAGATCCCGCAGATCCGGGCGGTGATGTCGACGACGTCCTGAGGCTCGCGGCCCCGCAGGAAGGCCTCGTAGAACCTCGGCGGCTCGAAGATGTTGACCTGGACGTCGGTCACGCGGTCGTCCTGGACGGTGACGCGCAGGGCGCCTTCACCCTCTACCCGCGGCAGATAGTCCACGTTGATGCGTCGCTCAGCCATGGCTCATTCCCCCGATCGCGCGCCGCTCGCCCGCTGCTCGAACTTCTCGCTGGCTGCGGCAAACGCCGGCGAGTACCCGTTGAAGGACCGGAAGGCGCGCGCGACGTCTGCAGGCGTGCGCCCCAGGGTTAGGAACCGCTCTCCAAGTGCTGTGGTGTTGGGGATATCCATCGGCCCGAAGCACCCATAGCACCCGCGGCCGAAGGCGGGGCAGATGGCCCCGCACCCGGCCTGCGTGGCCGGCCCCAGGCACGGGACCCCCTGCGCCACCAGGACGCAGACCGCCGCGCGGCGCTTGCACTCGCTGCACACGCTGTGCAGCGGCACGGTGGGCTTGCGCCCAATGAGCAGCGCGGTGACGAGATCGACGAGCTGGTACTTGCTGATCGGACAGCCGCGCAGCTCGAAGTCCACCGTCACGTAGTCGCTGACCGGATGGGAGCGCTCCAGCGCGTGGATGAACTCCGGCGTGGCGTAGACCACACGTGTGAACTCCTCCACGTCTGCCCAGTTGCGAAGCGCCTGGATCCCCCCGGCTGTGGCGCACGCGCCGATGGTCACCAGCAGCTGTGCCTGCTTTCGGATCTCTTTGATGCGCTCGACCTCCTCGTCGGTGCTCACCGACCCCTCGACCAGGGCGACGTCATAGGGCCCCGGCAGCATGCGCGATCGGGCCTCGACGAAGTACGCGATCTCGACCTTGCCGGCGATGGCGAGGATCTCGTCCTCGCAGTCCAGCAGCGACAACTGGCACCCATCGCACGAGCTGAACTTGAAGACCGCCAGACTTGGCTTGCGCCTCTGCAACGGCACCATTAGAACTCCTCCACCCCAAAGAACGGCTCAATCCGGTCGTAGCTGAGCACGGGACCATCCTTGCACAGGAACGCAGGACCGTATTGACAGCGGCCGCAGAACGCGATAGCGCACTTCATGTTGCGCTCCAGCGAGATGAAGATGTTGTCCTTGGGGATGCGCCGCGCCAGGGCCTCGTAGATCACGAAGTGCATCATGATCTCCGGGCCGCAGGTAAACACGGTGGTACGCTTGGGGTCGGGCCGCAGCGCGTAGAAGAGGATCGGGACGACACCGACCCGCCCTTTCCAGGTCTCGTCGGCGAGGTCGACGGTCTCGACGACCTCGATGTCGTGGCTGCGCCAGTCGTCGTACTCGCGCGGGTAGAGCAACTCGCCCGGCGTCCGCGCGCCGTTGAGGAGCTGGATGCGGCCGTAGTCGGCTCGGTGGCGTACGAAGTGGTAGATGGCGGGACGCAGCGGCGCCAGCCCGATGCCCCCAGCGACGACGATCACGTCGCGGCCCACCGCGCGCTCCACGGGCCACGGGTTCCCGTAGGGTCCACGCACGCCGATGACGCCGCCCACCTGGAGCCGGGCAATCGCCTGGGTGACGTTGCCGACCACACGGACGGTGTGCCGCAGCGCCCCGGGCTCGGCCGGATCGGAGCTGATCGAGATCGCGGACTCGCCGATGCCCGGCAGGTACAGCATGTTGAACTGCCCGGGACTGAACCGGTAGGCGTCCCGCACCGCGGGGTCCTGGAACTCGAGGGTGTAGGTGATGATCCCCGGCGCTTCTGTCGTGATCGCGGTGATTGTCGCCGGGATCGGGATCATGGGGTGCCCGACGGCCGGCACCGGGTGATGGCGAACGGTGGTCACGCTCATGCCCGGACCTCCCCTCGAATCGCGGTCAGTTCTTCGGTCAGATCGATCCCCACCGGACACCACGTGATGCACCGCCCGCACCCCACACAGCCCGACGTCCCGAACTGGTCGATCCAGGACGCCAGCTTGTGGGTCAGCCACTGCCGATACCGGGCGCGGGTGTTGGGCCGGAGATGGCCGCCGAAGACGTATGAGAACTCGCGGTTGAAGCACGAGTCCCAGACCCGCTCGCGCCCGGTCACCCCGCCGGTCAGATCGCTGACCTCGCGGACGTCGGAACAGAAGCAGGTCGGGCACACCATGGTGCAGTTGGCGCACGACAGGCACCGCCGCGCCACGTCGTCCCAGCGGGAGTGCTCGAGGTTCTCATACAGCAGGTCGGGCAGATCGCGCGTGTCCATCCGTCGGCCCATGCGGCCCTCTGCCTCGGTCAGGGCCCGCCGGGCCTGATTCATCTCGAAGGCCCCGGCCGCCCGCCACTGGACTCCGGCCAGCATCTGCGCCCCGAGCTCCGAGCCGACCTCGAACAGGAAGATCTCCTCAAGTTCGGTCAGAGCCAGGTCGAACCCCGGTCCGCAGCGCGGCCCCGTCTTCATGGACGCACAGAAGCAGGTCCCACCCGGCTCGGTACAGTTGACGGCGAGGATGAACGCCGCCTCGCGCCGGGCCCGGTAGGATGGATCGTGCGCGGGACCTTCGAGGAACACGCGGTCCTGCACGCCGATGGCGGCCATGTCGCAGCCGCGCACGCCGATGAACGCGTACCGCGGCGCCTGCCCGTCCTGGGAAATCTCGAACCCCTTCTCCGTCCGCCGCGCCGTGAACAGCCGCAGCGTCGGGGGATAGAGGTATCGCTTCCAGGCCTGTGGGCCGACGACGAATCCGAAGTGGCGCCGGTCACCCCGCGCGCGCAGACGGTACTGCCCGGGGCTGTGGTCGTCGGTCCACCCGACAGGTAGGTCGGCGACCTTGGCGACTTCTTCGTAGACGATTGCGCCGCTGTCGACTGTCGGGCCGATCAGGGTGTAACCCGCCTCGCGCAGCGCATCGAACACCTGCTGCAGCGCGGGTTTGGGAATCACGACGTGCCCGCCAATTGGGGGGGTCTGCACCGGCATGGAACGCTCCCTCACTTCCTTTCACCGACCGAGTAGATATCGAGGAGCTGCAGGCGGGTCGCCTTCAGGCGGCTGGCGATCACCGTGGCGAGCGCCCGGTAGACGTGGAAGCCGAGCTCGTGGTTCTGCTCGCAGGCCTTGCACAGGCCGACCGAGTCGATGGCGATGGCGCGGGTCGCCAGCAGCGTGCGCGCGCCGGCCGTCTTCTTCTCGACCAGCGGCACGGCCGCCGACCAGCCTAGGACCTCGTTGGCGCCGATCGTCTGGATGGTCACGCGTCCGCGACTGGGAATGTACGTGTCCAGCGCCACCAGGCCGTCCAGCAGCACGTAGAACTTGTCGTCCGGGTCGCCCTCGCGGAAGATCAGCGTGTCCGACGGCCAGGAGACCTCCGTGGCATAGGCGGCCAGGGTCTCGAGATGCTGCGGCCCCAGGTCGCTGAACATCGGCGCCGACCGCAGCGCGTTAACCAGCACTTCCTTTGCCGTGCTGTCCACCGTTGTCACCTCGCTCTCTCCGTCACGCGGCCCGCTCCCGCAGCGCGCACTGGGCTTCCACCCACGCCACCCAGGTGCCCAATCCCTCACCGGTCCGGGCCGAGAGGGGAAACACCGGCGCCGCCGAGATCTCGCGGAGCCCTTCGACGAACGCCGTCATGGAGAAGTCGGTCACGGGCAGCAGGTCCACTTTGTTGAGCACGACGGCTGAGGCCTTCGCAAACGTGGACGGATACTTCCGCGGCTTGTCGTCGCCCTCGGGCACGCTGGCGACCACGACGCGCAGGTGCTCGCCCAGCGTATAGGCGGACGGGCACACCAGGTTGCCGACGTTCTCGATGAACAACACCTTCACGTCCGCCAGCGGCAGCCGCTCCAGCGCCAGCCGGACGAGATGGGCGTCGAGATGGCAGGCGTTGCCGATCAGGCGAGTCTCGATCTGTACCGCCGGCACGCCGCATCGGGCGATGCGCTCCGCGTCGCGGGTCGTGGCGATGTCGCCCTCGATGACGCCCAGCTTCACCCGCGGGTGCAGGATCGCCGCGGTCTGCTCCAGGAGTGCGGTCTTGCCGCTCCCCGGCGACCCGATGACGTTGACGGCGAGGACCCTCGCCTGATCCAGCGTCGCGCGGACTTCCTCGGCCAGCGCGTCGTTCGCTTTCAGCACACGCTCGACAACCTCGACCCGCATCGTCACTCCCCCTCGATCCACTCCAGGCGCAGATCGTCGCCGGCCGACGCCCGGATCTGGAGGGACGCCTCCCCCGCCACCGAGCCGCGGCGGAGGACCTCGAACGCGAAACTCAGGGCGTCGGGCACCACGCCGCTCAGGTCGCCCACGCACACCCCCACGCTCTGCACGGCCCGCAACCCGTGGCGCGACGCCGTCTCCTCCACCTGCCGCAGCAGCGCATCCGCGATCGAGACCTCGTGCATGGCCGTCAGAACGTCTGATTGGCCAGGGCCATCATGCCCTGGGTGTATCGCTCCAGCGCGACCACCTGGTCGGGCCGGAGCACCAGACACGCCCAGCGCCAGTGAAAGGCCAGCACATCCCCGGGCAACGCGTCGGCCAGGAGCGGATCGCCGTCCAGCGTGCGCATCACCCGCTCGGGCCGTGGCTCCGCAAATGCGAGCCGACCCTCCCGGACCACGATCGGCCGGTAGGAGACCGTGAAGGCCGCGGGCTCGACCGCGGTGATCGTCCCCCACCCGATGCGGCACAGGTCGAGCGCGGCGTCGCCGTGGGGCAGCCCGGCGCGGAACGAGACGTCGAACACGTGGAACGCGTGGTGGGCGCGGGCGCCGGCCGGCGGCTTGCCGACCAGCAACTCCAGCGTCTGCGGCCTGACGCGTCCCCGGAAGCGATCGTGGAGATGCCGGGCATAGCCCGTCCAGTCCACGCGCTCCAGCAGGTCGTTGCCGATCCAGTACGCCTCGACCACGCGCATGTCGAAGGGGTCGGCGATCCCGTTGGAGTCGGCAATCAACTGGAGATAGGGGATCGCACCGGAGAACGTGCGGAGGTGACGCCGCAAGCCCGCGTCGGCCAGGTCCTCCTTGAGGTAGGCGAGGAGCTCCTTGTTGACATCCGCGCCGCAGTAGCCCAGGTGGTTGGGCATGAAGGCGAAGCGCGCGAACAGGCGCATGCCTTCCAGCGCTCCCCCGCCGCCGCGCGCGGTCTGATCCAGCTCTGGCCGCATGGCGGCCTCGACGCGCACAGTCCACCTCCCCCCCACCTGCACGATACCGTGGGGGGGGTGAGACTGCCCATCGGTCGCAGAGCGGATACGTCCCTTAGGCTACTCTCCCGAGGCCGCGCGAGGGCCGGCGTGAGGGTTCAGCCAGATGTCGAGATCCTGACCGATCGCCATCAGCCCCAGCGAGGTGAGCACGATCGCGACCGCCGGCGGCCCGGCCCACCAGATCCAGGCGTCGGTGATGAGGAGCAGCGGGTAGGATAATGCCTGATGCAGCATCAACCCCCAACTCACCCGGCCTGGATCCCCAAGGCCGAGCAGGCCGAGGGTGGCCTCGAGGAGCACCGCCCAGCGCACGGTGAGCAGGAACTTCGTGAACAGGATCGGCGCGATCTCCGGTAGGACGCACGAGCGGAGCACCCTCGATCCGGGCGCGCCGATCGCCCGGGCGCCTTCCACGTAGGCTTTCTGGAGGGTCACGCGCACCTGGGCGCGCACGATGCGCGCAAACGCGGCCCAGCTCACGAGCGCGAGTGCGAGCACGAGCGACCAGAACCCCGGGCCGAGGAAGGCAACGAGGAGCACGAGGATCGGCACGGCCGGAACAGCCAGGAAGACATCGATGAGGCCCAGCACCCAGCCGCCGCCTGTGCGCCATCCGCCTGCGGCCACACCCAGGACGGCCGACAGCCCAGTGGACAGCGCGCCGGCGAGAAACCCCACGGCCAGGGATGTCCGGGCGCCGTGGAGCCACTGGCTGGCCAGATCCTGGCCGAGGGTGTTGGTGCCCATCAGGAAGCCGCCGCCCGGCGGTAGGGTGGGAGCGCCGACGAGCGCCATCGGATCGTGGGGCGCGAGCACGTGCGCCATCGCCGCGGCGGCCGCCAGGATGCCCAGCAGCGCGGCCCCGGCCACTGCCGCGGATCGCGCCGGCCGGTGCGCGGCTGCGCGGACGGCCTTCACAGCCCGTCCGCCGTCCTGGGATCGAGCCAGACCGCGACCAGGTCGAGTACGAAGGTCACCGTCAGGATCGAGAGGCTGGAGACGAAGACGACGCCCTGCAGCACCGGATAGTCCCGGGCGCTGGTGGCTTCGTACAGCAGCCACCCAATGCCCGGATAGGCGAAGACCCGCTCGACCACCGCGGCGCCGGCGACCGCGGCCCCGAGGCGCAGCCCAAGCAGCGTGGCCACCGGCGGCAGAGCGTTGCGGAGGACGTGCCAGGCGATGCGCCGTCCGCCCAGACCCTTGGCGTGCGCGGTCACCAGGAAGCGCTCCTGCAGGACCGGCGTGACCGCGTTGCGCACCAGCAGCGCGAACGCCGGCACCAGCCCCGCGACCAGCACCAGGCCCGGCAGCGCCGCATGCCAGGCGAGGTCCAGCGCAAGCCGCCCGAGGCCCTCATGGGAGGCGAACGCCGTCATCCCTCCGCTTGAGGGGAAGAGCGGCCAGCGCGATGCCAGGAACGCGATCGCCACCATGGCGACCAGGAACTCCGGCAGGGCGCCCAGCCCGACCGCCGCGGCCATCGCAGCCCGGGACGACCGGCGCCGGACCTTCCAGGCGGCCGTCCATCCCAGCCATCCTCCCAGGAGCGCGGCGATGAGGACCGCACCGCCGACCAGGAAGAGCGTCCACGGCAGCCGCTCGGCCAGGATCTGGCCTACGGGCCGGTGCGTGACGAACGAGACCCCGAGGTCTCCGCGGGTGAGCCCGGCCAGGTAGCGCGCGAACTGCGTGGTCAACGGGAGGTCGGGGTGGTACGTGGCCTCCAGCGCCTCGCGTGCCGCTGCCGGCAGCACCACT
This sequence comes from Armatimonadota bacterium, assembly GCA_037443565.1. GTDB lineage: Bacteria > Sysuimicrobiota > Sysuimicrobiia > Sysuimicrobiales > Humicultoraceae > Fervidifonticultor_A. Next base: position 23,174 of record JBBIOB010000047.1, read on the forward strand.
GCGTCGGCGCCTCCGCCGCCGAACACCGGACTGCCCGGAAGGGCGCGCGGCACAAGGAAGTTGAGCACGGCCACCAGCGCAACGAGGCCGGCGAACCGAGCGGCGCGGCGGGCGATCATGGCGGTGTCACCCTCCGAGCAGGGGCTACGGCGTCAGCAGCGCCAGCTTGTTCTCGATCAGCGGGATGCCGTTCATCAGGCCGCCCCGCGACGGTACCGGCGTGAGCTTCCGGCTGTCGTACAACCAGTAGAACCGCCGGTAGTACAGAATCAATGTCGGGAGTTCCTCGGCCAGAATCGCCTGCATCTCGTACACCGCCCGGCGGCGGGCCTCCGGGTCGACCGCCCGAGCCTGGGCGGTAGCCAACTGCTGGTATCTGGGATGCTCATACCCCCGGCTGGCACCGAAGACGTTGGCCTCACGGCCGTCGAACCAGCGTCGCAGGTAGTCGGGGTCCCCCCCGG
>JBBIOB010000048.1:0-23596 GCA_037443565.1 Armatimonadota bacterium
TCGCGCACGAGCTGCGCACTCCCTTATCCAACCTCAGGGGATACCTGGAGGCGGTGCGCGACGGGGTCACGCCCGTGTCGGCGGAGACCGTGGCGCTGCTGCACGAAGAGGTCATGCGGATGGTCAGGCTGGTGCAGGCCCTCCACGAGCTTTCGCTCTTTGACGCCGGCCTGCCGCGCGTACGGCGCCAGAGTGTCGAGGTGAGCGGTCTGGTGCGCCGGGCGCTCGAACTCCGGCGCGGCGAGTTCGCGGCGGGCCGCATCACGGTTCAGAGCGACATCGGCGACGCGGTTCCTGTCTCCGGTGATCCCGATCTGCTCGCGCAGGCGCTGCACAATCTGCTGGACAATGCGCTCAAGTACACGCCCGTGGGCGGGCAGGTGGAGGTGCGGACGTCACAGGCCGGAGGCCAGGCGCGGATCGCCGTCACGAATCGCGGCGTGGAGATCCCGCCTGATGACCTGCCGTACATCTTTGAGCGATTCTACCGGGGCGACAGATCCCGATCGCGCGACTCGGGCGGGGCCGGGATCGGCCTGGCGATCGTCAAGGAGATCGCGCGCGTGCACGGCGGGGATGTCGGCGCCGACAGCGGGGCAGGCGAGACGACCGTCTGGTTGACCGTCGACACGTCGGTGCACCCCTCGCCGGTCTAGCCGCCGCTGCGTCTTTGTCAATTCTTCACGATTTGCTTATCGGATGCCAACAGCCGGCACCCTACCATGAGGGAGCACCGACTTCATGGGGAGGTGGAGCACATGGGCATGCGCACGTGGTTGGCAGCGGCGTCGGGGGTTGCCGTGCTGACCCTGGTTGTTGGCGCAGCGTCCGCGGCCGACATGAGCATGAACGCCTCGGCGCAGTTGAAGGCGGCGATCGCGGAAGCGAAGAGGGCGCAGAGCGCCGGCGCGCCTAAAGAGGCTCAGGAGCACCTACAGGGTGTTGTGAACTGCATCGAAGGTCCCCGCGGCGCGATGTTCAAGGCGATGATGGGCGGCATGATGAGTGGTTGTGAGGGCAAGGGGAACGGCCTCCTGCCCGACGCCAGGGCGTCTGGTGCCCGCTGGGCGGGCGCGGTGCCCTACATCGAACTGGCGAACGACAACGCCGCCGCCGGTCTCAAGGCGATGACGCTGGCCAAGGCCCGTGCCGCCGCGTGGGCGGCGTCCGCGTTGCTAGAGCAGGCGGACAAGCAGATGATGCGGTGACGCGCGGCGTGCGCCACGACGCCCCGATGGGCGCCAGCGACGCCCGAGTGGGGGGCCATGGTCAGCGACGGCGGCTGGTACCTGATGGGTCAGTGGTGGATGACGACGCTGCCGGGATCGGCGATCGCCATGGCGGTCCTGGGGTTCAATCCGTTGGGCGACGGGATTCGCGACATCCTGGACCCGCTAGCCTGTTCCCGAATCCTCGACGACGTCGAACGGCGGGCTCACGGAGATGCGGTTCATCACAACGAACATGCGATCTCCTCGTCGCGGGGCCTCGTGTCGGGCGCGCCGTTCGGGCTCAACCCTAGAGCAACTGACGCAGCATCATGTGCAGGATGCCGCCGTGCCGGTAGTACTCTGCCTCGACCGGCGCATCGATACGGACGATTGCGGCGAACATGACCTCCGTCCCATCGTCACGCCGCGCCCGCACGCGTACCGTCTGGCGGGGCTTGAGGTCGCCGGCGACTCCCTCAACGGCGAACGTCTCGACCCCGGTCAGTCCCAGCGTTTCGCGGGTCTCGCCCTCGACAAACTGGAGCGGCAGCACACCCATCCCGACCAGGTTGCTGCGGTGGATGCGCTCGTAGCTCTCGGCGATGACCGCGCGTACGCCGAGCAACGCCGGCCCCTTGGCCGCCCAGTCGCGCGAGGAGCCGCTCCCGTACTCCTTGCCGGCGATGACGACCAGGGGCACCCCGTCCCGCTTGTAGCGCATCGCCGCGTCGTAGATGAACATCGTCTCACGGCTGGGCTGGTGGATGGTCTTTGGGCCCTCGAGGCCCGGCAGCATCAGGTTCTTGAGCCGGATGTTGCCAAAGGTCCCGCGCATCATGACCTCGTGGTTGCCGCGCCGCGCCCCGTAGGTGTTGAAGTCGAGGGGCTGCACGCCGCGCTCCATGAGGTATCGGCCTGCCGGGCTGTCGGTAGCGATAGAGCCAGCGGGTGAGATGTGGTCGGTCGTAATCGAATCGCCGAGGACCACCAGGCAGCGCGCGCCGGCGATGTCGCGGAGCGGCGCGGGCGCAGGGGGCAGGTCGACAAAGAACGGCGGCTCCTGGATGTAGGTGGAGGCGGGGTCCCACTCGTAGACCAGACCCGCGGGCGTCGGCATGCTCTTCCACGTCTCGTTGCCCTCGAACACCTGGCTGTACTGCGCTCTGAACTGTTCCTGACGCAAGGAATCGTGGATGACTCGGCGGATCTCCTCCTGCGTCGGCCAGAGGTCGCGCAGGAAGACCGGGGTCCCGCTCGCATCGCGGCCGACCGGCTCGGCGGTCATGTCGACGTCCACGCGTCCGGCGAGCGCGTACGCGACCACGAGCGGCGGCGAGGCCAGGTAGTTGGCCTTCACCTGGGGATGGATGCGGCCCTCGAAGTTCCGGTTGCCGGAGAGCACCGCCGCGACGACCAGGTCGCCCTCGCGGACGGCGTCGGCCACCGGATCGGGCAGCGGGCCCGAATTCCCGATGCAGGTGGTGCAGCCGTACCCGACGACGTTGAATCCAAGCTGCTCGAGAGCGCCCAGCAGCCCGGAGTCGCGCAGGTACTCGGTGACGACCTTCGACCCCGGGGCCAGGCTCGTCTTCACGTGGTGGGGAACCTGGAGGCCGCGCTCGATGGCCTTCTTCGCCAGCAGGCCGGCGCCCACCATGACCGAGGGGTTCGAGGTGTTCGTGCACGAGGTGATCGCGGCGATGACGACCGCCCCGTGTCCGATCTCACCGCTGGTGCCGTTGAAGCGGACTGATGCCGTGCGCTGGACATCGTCCTGGGAGAGCCCAAACCCGCGCTGGGTGAGCGGCGCGGTCAGGGCGTTCTTGAAGCCGGAGGGGACCGCGGCCAGGGCGATCCGGTCCTGCGGTCGCTTGGGGCCCGCCAGGCTGGGCTCAACGTCGCCGAGGTCCAGCGCGACGACGTCGCTGTATTCAGGCTCCGGCGTCGCCGCGGTCCTGAAGAGTCCCTGTGTCTTGCAGTAGGCCTCGACGAGGGCCACGTGCGCCTCGCCGCGGCCGGTGACGCGCAGGTAGGCCAGCGTCTCATCGTCTACCGGGAAGAAGCCCACCGTCGCGCCGTACTCCGGCGCCATGTTGCCGATCGTGGCGCGGTCCGCCAGCGCCAGCACGGCCAGTCCGGGGCCGAAGAACTCGACGAACTTGCCCACGACGCCCTTCCGGCGGAGGATCTCGGTAACGGTCAGCACCAGGTCGGTGGCCGTCACCCCTTCGCGCAGCGCGCCCGTGAGCCTGAAGCCGACGACCTCGGGCAGCAGCATGTAGGCGGGCTGGCCGAGCATAGTGGCCTCGGCTTCGATGCCCCCGACACCCCAGCCGAGCACGCCGAGCCCGTTGATCATCGTCGTGTGCGAGTCGGTGCCGACCAGCGTATCGGGAAAGGCGACGGTGCGGCCGTCCGCGGTCCGGGTGCCGACCACGGTCGCCAGGTACTCAAGGTTCACCTGGTGCACGATGCCGGTATCAGGCGGCACGACCCGGAAGTTGTCGAACGCCTGCTGCGCCCATCGGAGGAAGGCGTATCGCTCTCGGTTGCGCTCGAACTCGCGCTCCGCGTTGATCAATCGCGCCGCGGCGGAGCCGTAGGCGTCGACTTGAACCGAGTGATCGACGACCAGATCGACCGGGTTGAGCGGGTTGATCTTTGCTGGGTCCCCGCCCATGCGGTGCAGCGCCGAGCGCATTGCGGCGAGGTCGGCCACAGAGGGCACCCCGGTGAAGTCCTGGAGCAGCACGCGCGCCGGCAGGAAGGGGATCTCCCGCTCGACCGGCCGCGGTGTCCAGCCGGCGATCACGCCGACATCACTTTCGGTGACGCGGAAGTTGTCGCACTGCCGCAGCGCCTGCTCAAGCAGGATGCGGATCGAGAACGGCAGGCGGTCGAGCGGGCCGAGCCCTGCGCGCTCGAGGCGGTCGAGGCGATAGATCTCGACGGGTCCGGATGGCGTCTGCAGGACATCACGGGCGCCGAATGAGGGATGCACGATGGTCATGGATAAGTCACCCGTTGGGCAGTCGCTGAAGTGTCCTCCATACAATCTAGCAGAGGGGTCAAGAAGGCGGAAGGTGAGGGCGCACGTGCTAGGATAGCATCATTGTGAACCTCATCCTCGGCATCCTGGGCGTCGTCATCGTCCTGTCAGCGATCCTGTCGCGAGCCATGGAGCGCGGCCCGTTCTCCAATGCCATCCTCTTCGTCGGGATCGGCCTGGCGCTGGGCCAGGCCGGCATCATGCGGTATCCCGTGACGGCCGAGCCTGTCGTGCTCATCGGTATCGTCACACTGACGCTCGCGCTCTTCACCGACGCCATCAAGATGCAGACCGAGCAGCTCAAGCGGAATTGGCTGGCGTCGTTCGTGGTCCTCGGTCCCGGGACGATCCTGAGCGCCCTTGCGATTGCGGCGTCGGCTCGATGGCTCCTTGGGATGGATGTGATCCCCGCGCTGCTCCTTGGCGCCGTCCTCTCGGCGACCGATCCGGTCCTGCTGCGGGACGTGCTGCGCGACGCGCGCACCCCGCAGCCGGTCCGACAGATCCTGTCGGTCGAGTCGGGCATGAACGACGCCGTCGCCGTGCCGGCCATCCTGATCCTGAGCGCCCTGGCCGGAGGTCGGCTGACCTCGGCTGCGGACTGGGTCGGCTTCGCGCTACCGGTCTTCGTGGTGAGTCCGATGATCGGGATCGCCATCGCCTGGGCCGCGACTCGCGCGATGGCCGTCGCCGAGCGCCGGATCGGCGTGCGGCGGGACTACCAGTCGCTCTACTCGCTCGGCGTGGCGTTCGTCGCGTTTGTCGCGGGTGAAACGCTGGGCGGGAGCGGGTTGATCACGGCGTTCGTTGCCGGCGTGACGATCGCGGTGAGCGACCTCGACCTGTGCGAGTGCTTCCTGGAGTATGGCGAGACCACCGCCGAGCTCCTGATGCTGCTGACGTTCGTCCTCTTCGGCTCGTCGCTGATCTGGCCCGCCTTCGCGGCGCTCGATTGGCGGGTCGCGGCGTTCGCCGCCGCCGTGCTGTTCGTCTGCCGGCCGGTGATCCTGCTGATCGCCCTCAGCCGGTTTCGCATCCCATTCCAGGACAAGCTCTTCGCCGCCTGGCATGGTCCCCGCGGGTTGGACTCCATCCTGCTGGCGCTGCTCGTTCTGGTAGCCGGCGCGCCCGGAGCCGAGCAGGTCTTTGCGGTGACCGGCATCGTGGTCTTGGCCTCGGTGGTCCTCCACGGGACGCTGGGCACCCCGATGGTGGTGTGGTCGTCGCGGGCACCGTCCGCCGAGCTGGTCGCCGAACCCGAGGCGACCGACGTGCCGCGCATGACGGCGCTCATCTTGGCCGCCATGCTCGAGCGCGGCGAGCCGATCCTGGTCGTGGACGTCCGCAGACCCGGGGACATCGATCGTGATCCCCGCCGCATTCCCACCGCGGTGCACTACCCGCCGGACGAGGCCGCCGCCCGGATCGCGGAACGGGCTCCGACGGCGCCAATTGTGATCTACTGTGCCTGACTGCGTGAAGCCACCAGCGCCCGTGTGGCGCGGGACCTGATGCGGAACGGATTCACCAGTGTCTGGGCGCTCGAAGGGGGCTGGCGCGCCTGGCTCGAACTGGGCACCGGGGTCGACCGGCCGGAATCGCCTGAGGCGACCGCGGAGCATCGATGAAGACGGTCTTCCTGGGTGGGCTTGCGCTGGTGGCTGTCGCTCTGGCGTGGAGCCCACCCATCATCGGTGCGCCTGATGCTGTGCTCAGCGTGGACGTGCACGCGCACCGCGGCGGGGCTGGCCTGGCGCCGGAGAACACCCTGGCCGCCGTCCGGGCCGCGCTGGCGCTGGGCGTCGACGTGATCGAGCTCGACCTGCATGCCGCGGCGGACGGCGAGATCGTGGTCATCCACGATGCGACGCTGGAGCGGACGACGAACGGCCGGGGCTACGTGCGGGCCGCGGCGCTGGCCGGCCTGCAGCAGCTGGACGCGGGCGCCTGGTTCCACCCACGATTTGCCGGCGAGCGGATCCCGGCGCTCCGTGACGTGCTCACCGCGATCGGGCAGGCGGGCGACACGCGCGTCCGGCTCAACCTCGAAACGAAGTACGATCCGCGAGCGCCCGCGCCGCCTGAGGACTTCGAGGTACGCATCATCCACCTGCTTCGCCAGGCACGATGGCTGGACCGGGTCATCATCCAGTCGTTCTTCTATCCGTCGCTGGCCCGCGTGAAGGCGCTGGACTCGGCCGTCGTGACCGCTGCGCTGCGAGCGCCCCGCGCCCCGGTATCCGACCCGGTGGCCCTGATGCGCGAGGTCAGGGCCGACATCTACTCGCCGGGCGCCTCGCTCGTCACGCGCGAGGCCGTCGACGCGCTGCACCAGGCCGGAATTCCGGTCGTGCCTTGGACCGTCAACGATCCCGCCGGCATGGAGCGCCTGCTGTCAATCGGGATCGGCCGGCTCCGGGGAGACGGCATCATCACCGACTATCCCGACCGCCTGATCGCGCTGCTGCGCCAGAGAGGACTGCGCCGCTAACGCCGGCGGTCCCGCATCCCGGGCCGGTCCCGCAGCATCGATGCCCGCAGCCGGGCCAGCTGCTCCGGCGACAGCACCTGCTTCAGTTCGGACTCGAGGATCATCCGCGCGGCCGCGAGCTGCCCCTGCAGCTCGCCGATCCGGCGGGCGACGGCGTCGATGCGCGCCCGATCCGGCGTCGGGCTCAACATGACCTCGCGCGCGTCCAGCCGCGCCCGGGCCAGGTTGATGCGCAGCCGGGCGGTCCGCTCCCTATGGGCGCTGAGAATCTGCTGCACCCGCCGCGCCTGCTCGTCGGTCAGCCCGAGCCGGCGCTGGAGATTGGGCGCGCCCGGCGGCGCCGCCGGGGGGGTCGGCGCCTGAGCGTAGAAGCCGATGATGCTCTCCGTCGAATCGAGATCATCAGGGGACTGCGCGCGGGTGATGGCGGCAGCCGCTCCAATCACCAGCAGGGCAATCAGACCTCCAACCAGGATTCTCATCGGTCGTCCTCCGTCTGTGGTGTTCACTCATTATGACGGCAGGAGGCCTGTGGAGGTTGGGAGATGCGCGCGGCCCTGCGCGTGAGCGCAGGGCCGCCAGATCAAGACGGGGTCTGTGGCCTGAGCAGCAGGACGTCGTCGGGCGCGACGCGGAGCGTCACGGGGTTCCCCTCGGCGATGCGCGCGTCGCCGCGCGGGTGCGCGATCTGCGCGCGCAGGATCCCGCCCCCGGGCAGCTCGATCTCGCTGGCCAGGACCGAGCCCAAGTAGTTGGCCAGCCGCAGCGTGCCGCGCAGGAGGTTGACGTCGTCGGCTGCGCGGCCGTCGTGCACCAGCTCCAGGGCTTCGGGACGCACGCACACGGTCACGGATTCGCCCGGCGCGAACCCGGGGTTGCGGCTGGCCGACGCGTGGAGCTGTGCCGCGCCGTTGGCGCCGCCAGTCTCCAGCGCCACGACCAGTCGATCACCAGAGCGTCCCCGCACCGTACCCTGGAGGAAATTGGCCCCGCCCAGGAAGTCGGCGACGAAGATGTCCGCGGGCCGCTCGTAGACCTCTGCCGGCGTACCGAGCTGCATGAGGCGGCCGCGGTGCATCACCGCGATCCGCGTCGAGAGCATGAGCGCCTCGTCCTGATCGTGCGTGACGTAGATCGTCGTGATCCCGAGCTGGCGCTGCAGCTTGACCAGCTCGTTGCGCATCTGCACCCGCAGCCGGGCGTCCAGGTTCGAGAGCGGCTCGTCGAGCAGCAGCAGTCCCGGTTGGACCACGATGGCCCGCGCCAGCGCGACCCGCTGCTGCTGGCCTCCGGAGAGCTGCGAGGGGAGGCGGTGGCCCAACCCCTCGAGCCCGACCAGGCGGAGCGCGTCCTCGACGCGACTCCCGATCTCGGCGCGCGCCACCTTGCGCTCGACCAGTCCAAACGCCACGTTGTCGTACACGGTCATATGCGGCCAGAGCGCGTAGTTCTGGAACACCATGCCGATGTTGCGGTGCCAGGGCGGGGTCGCGGTCACCGGACGTCCATCGAAGAGGATCTCGCCCGCATCCGGCAGCAGCAAGCCGGCGATCATACGCAGCGTCGTGGTCTTGCCGCAGCCGCTCGGGCCGAGGAAGGTGAAGAACTCCCCGCGGCCGATGGTCAGGGACAGATCGTGCACCGCGACCATATCGTGGAACCGGCGGTGCAGATGGCGCAGTTCGACCTCGACCGGCCGGATGCGTGTGATGGGCGTCGGCGCTGCCATGAGCGGGCTACAGCGTGAACGCCATCCGGCCCCGGCCGCTGAGCCGGTTGGCCAGGTACGTACCCAGCGCCACGATCACGATCGCGACCACGCCGAGCGCGGCGGCGGCGCCGCGCCCCAGCGGACTCTGGGAGTAGATGTAGATGGCGTACGACAGGGGGCTCTGCTCGATGCGGCTGACGAGCGTGATCGTCGTGCTGAACTCGACCGCGGCGGTGATGAAGATGAGCACGCCGCCGGCCGTGACCCCGCCGATGATCAGCGGCAGGACGACCCGCCGGAACGCGCGGACGCGCGGCGCGCCGGCCACCGCCGCGGCATCTTCGAGCGAGCTGTGGACCTGGTGCAGCGCGGCGTGGCTCGCCCGCAGCGCGTACGGCAGCCGCCGGACCATATAGGCCAGCACGAAGATCGCCCACGTCGAGGCCAGTGAGGTTTCCGTGCCCGGCAGCGTCATCGTGTAGAAGACCCGCAGGAACCCCACGCCGATCACCACGCCGGGCAGCGCGATCGGCATCATGGCGATGGCGTCGAGCAGGCCCTTCCCCGGCACGCGGCCGCGCTGGAGCAGGTAGGCGATCGCCGCGGCGACGACGACGCCCAGCAGCGCGGCGGCCACGCTGTAGGTGAGCGTGTTGAGGATGAACCGGGGCGCGCGCAGGAAGATTTCGGCATAATGGCCGAGCGTATACGTGCTCGGCAGGTACGTCAGGCTCCACACCCGGCTGAACGACATCACGATGACGCCGAGGTGAGGGAGCAGCGAGATGCCCAAGATGGCGGCACAGGTCCCCAGCGCCACGCTGGACCGCCATCCGGCAAGCGACTTGCCTCCCTCGGGCTGTCGCGCGCCGGTCTGCAGCGTCGCGTACTCCCGCCGCGAGACGATCCAGTTGGACGCCACGACGCAGGCGATCGAGATGATCACCATGATCACGCAGATCACGTAGCCGTCGACGTCGTCGCGGCCCACCGTGGTAATGCGCAGGTAGGCCTGCGGTCCGAGCATGTTCTTGAAGTTCAGGATGAACGGCGTGCCGATGTCGTCGACGGCCTTCACGAACGTCAGCAGCGCGCCGGCGGCATACGAGGGCAGCACGAGCGGGAAGACCACGCGCCGGAGCAGCCGCCAGCCGTGGGCGCCCATCATCTGGCCCATCTCCTCCAGCGAACGGTCGACGTTCATCAACGCGGCCGTCACGGTCAGGAAGATGAACGGGAAGAAGTGGAGGGCCTGCGCGAGGATAATCCCGCGCAAGCCCTCCATGATGTTGACGTGAAGGCCGAAGAGGTCCTGGAGCAGCAGGGTGATCGTGCCCGCGCGCCCGAACACCTGGGTCAGCGCGATCGCCCCCACAAACGGCGGCAGGACCAGCGGCAGGGTCGAGAGCGTGACCACGAGCATCCGGCCACGGAAGTCGTAGCGCGCCACGACGAACGCGAGCGGCAGCGCGAGTACCGTGCCGATGACGACTACCCATCCGCCGGCGAGCAGGCTGTTCGTGAGGGATTCGATGTAGAGGGGATTCTCAAAGAACCTGAAGAGGTGGGCCAGCGTCATTCCGCCGTCGGCGCCCGTCAGCGCCACGCGGAGCACCGCCGCGATCGGCCACACGACGAACACGCCGAGGATCAGCAGCAGCACCAGGGCCAGCGCCGCATGGCCGGGGTCGACGGACGTCCGCCACCGAATCCCCACCGGCGCGCGCACCGGCGCCTGCTGCGGGACGGGAATGCTCATGGATGCGGATTCCGGACGGCGCCGGGATCTCGTCTACCGGCGCCGCAGTATCTCCTCAGCCTGGCCGGCGAGCTGCGCGGCCCGCACGTACGACGCCCGGGCCACCTCGCCCCACTCCCGCTCCTTGGCGCTGCGGTAAGCCGCATCGCGCTCCATGCCGCCCGACACCTCAGCGGCCATGCGCTCGCTCACGTGCACGTACCGGGCCGACGCCCGCGCCTGGGCCAGCAGCCGCTCGGCGTCGGCGACGTCGCGGCCGGCCGCGCGGGCCGCCTCGATGGCCCGCTCGGCCCGGTAGATCGCCTCCCAGGCCCGCTTGAGCTCGGCGTGCCGGAAGGTGATGATCTGGTCGTACATGCGGTTGGTGACCTGATACCGGCTGGCCGAGAGGTCGGCGTTGAACTGGACGCCGGCCTTCATGGTGAACGGGTTCGGCATGCCCTTCGGCGCCTCACTATAGAGGGTCGCGCGCACCGGCAGCCGCGCGATCTCAGGCTTGAAGAGCAGCCGCTGGCCGTCGTCGCTGAGCAGGTAGTTGATGAAGCGGCGGGCGCCCTCGGGGTTCGGCGCGTTCTTGATCATGGCCACGTTCGCCGGGACGATCGACGTGACCGACGGGTAGACGAAGTCGACCGGCTGCCCCGACGCGATCGCGGAGAGCCCGAAGAAGTCGATGACGATCCCGACCCCGTACTGGCCGGCGATGACCGCCTCGGGCACGCCGAACGACCGCTCGGTGATCGCGCCCATGTTGCCGCCCATCTGCAGCAGCAGCTCCCAGCCCTTCTGCCAGCCGTAGCCCTGCAGGATTGTCTCGACGGTCAGGTGCGTGGTGCCGCTGCGGCTCGGTGCCGAGATCACCAGGTGGCCGAAGTACGCCGGCTTGACGAGATCCTCCCACTCCTTCGGCGCCGGTACGCGGTGGCGCGCCATGTAGGTGCGGTTCCACATGATGCCGTAGCCGCTCACCGCGAAGCCGTGGAAGAAGCCCTCGGGGTCGTTGATCGGGAACCCGGCGACCTGATCGGGAATCCCGCGGCGGAACTCGGCGGGCGGCGAGTAGCGCTCGAGCATGTTGTTGGTCTTGAGGAAGATGAACGCGTCGACGGCGCTTGCCCAGAAGATGTCGACGTCGGGCCGCGCGGCGCGCTCGCGGACATGGGTGATGGCCGCGGAGGTCGGTTTCGGCACGACGTCCATGCGCCAACCGGGATTCGCGCGTTCGAACCCGGCCTTGTAGGCATCGAACAGTTCCTTGGGGAACGACGTGATGACCGCCACTTGCTGGGCCTGCGCGGACGTCGGCACGGGTGGCACCGCGAGGACGACCGCGAGCGCTCCAAGCAGGAACAGCCCTCCGTACCTGCGAGCTGCGTGATGCACTGTAGATCACCTCGCTCTGGGTTGCTTGCCCCACGAACCGGATGAGAGAAGCATTGGGACCCAGGGGTCTGTTCGCGAGATGAACCGGGGGTATCCTGCCTTCCCGCTTTGAGCGTGGAGCTGCGTCAGGAGGACCGGCGCACGGAAGCCAACTCGCCCGCCCGCTGGATGGCCTGCCGCACGGCGTCGCCGACGGCCTGCTTGAACCCGCGCGCTTCGAGCACGGTGAGCGCGGCCATCGTCGTGCCGCCGGGCGAGGTGACGCGCCGGCGCCACTCGGCGGGATCGCCCCCGGTGTCCCTGACGAGCTTGGCGGCTCCAAACACCGTCTGCACCGCGAGGTCCCGGGCGGCGTCCGCAGGCAGCCCGGCCCGCACCGCCGCCTCGATCAATGCTTCCATAAAGAGGTAGACATAGGCAGGCCCGCTGCCGGCTACGGCCGTCACCGCGTCCATGGCCTCTTCGCTCACGTCGACGGTGTAGCCCACGCGGTCGAAGAGGGCGCGGGCCGCTGCGCGATGGGCCGAGGCCGCGTTGCGGCCGTAGGCGAGCGCGGTGGTCGAGGCCAGCACCGCCGCCGAGAGGTTGGGCATCGCCCGCACCACCGCTGAGCCGTTGAGGTAGCCTTCGACGGAGGCACAGCGCACGCCGGCCAGCAGCGAGATGACCAGGTGCCGGTCTGTGATGTGCGGCCGCAGCTCCCGCATCGCCTGATCCAGATCCGCGGGCTTCATCGCGAGGACGAGGGTGTCTGCGGCGGCGCCGATCTCGGCCTTGTCCGGGGTGGTCACGATGCCCCACGCCTTCGTCAGATGCTCGAGGCGCTCGCGGCGGCTGCGGTTTGTCGCCAGGATCTGCCGGCCGTCGATCCCGGCGTCGCGCAGGCCGCCGATCAGGGCCTCCGCCATGTTGCCCGCGCCGATGAAGCCAATTGCCGTATTCACCGTCCTCACCATCCCTGTAGAAACACAACGGCCCTCCCGCCCAAGGGCGGAAGGGCTTCCGCGGTACCACCTCAGTTCGCAGCGGCTACGTCGCCCGCTGCGCGCTCACCGTGCGATCTCGGGCACGACCCGGTGGCTTTCTGCGCGGCATGTCGTCCGTCCGCGCCTCAACCACAGCTCAGGGGATGGGTTCGCGGGATTGCCGGCCGCCGGCTTCCACCCTGTCTCCGGCTCGCTCGTGCCGTCCTCGCCGCTACTGGTCCCCGTCAACGCACAGGACTATGTAGCTCTCATTGATAGCACATCCCTGGACAGCGGTCAACCGGCCCCTGTCTCAAGAAGATGACCCAAAGAGGACGTCGAGGGACAGTTCGAATCCCGGGAGTGGCGGGGCATCGCGCAGCGTTTCTGTCCGCCCGTAGGTCGTCGCGCCCTCTCGGGTGTGGACCGTCACCGATTCGTGATCGGGGTCGACGATCCAGACCGCCGCCGTCCCGGCCCGGAGATAGTCGGCGACCTTCGCGGCCACCTCCGCGGGACGGTCGTCCGGCGATAGGACTTCAACGACAAGATCGGGCGGGCCGGGGAAGAACCGCTTGGGGATCGGCGAAGGTACACGATCGCGAAGCACGACGGCCACATCTGGCCCCCGCACAGTGGGTGGATCATGGCTCAGAATGAACCCGGCCTCCGCCATGACGACCCCCAGGCCGCGCGGCACCACATGAGCACGGAGATGATCGACAAGCAGCGCCACAAGCGTCCCATGACGGGCGCCGGGAAGGACCACCTCGACCACCTGCCCGGCTACGAGTTCCGCTCTCGGGAACCGGTCGGCAAGGCGCCAGAATTCTTCAACAGAAACCCGCGCTCGGGTCACAGGCGACATGACTCAAGTATACCATCGGCGGAATCACCCCCATGGAAGCTATCGGCAGACTCGGCCCCGATGGACAGGGGGTGATGCCACATCAGCCGTACGCGGACGACCCGCCAGCAGCCCGTCCGGCGATCGCGTAGTACGCGACGCCGTTGCGATGCTCCACCGCCAGACGGCCTTCTGCTTCCAGCAGGTCGAGATGCCCGACGATCTCCGACATGCCCAGGACGAGCCCGAAGCGGTCGAGGCCGGGGAACCACGACTCCACGAGCTCGCGCAGCGTCCACGCGCGGTCCGCCAGTGCCGCGGCCAGGCGCGCCTTGCGTTCCTCGTGATGGCGCAGCAGCGCCGCCGCGCGCGGGGCCGGCGCGGCCAGCGGCTCACCGTGCCCCGGGTAGGCCACCTCTGGTCGCAGCGCCTCGATCCGGCGCAGCGACCCGAGCAGCGCCGGCAGCGTCCGGTGGCGCTGGCCGTCGGGCGCGAACTCGATGATGGGGTTGGGACTGATCTCCTCGAGGAGCACGTCGCCCGAGATGAGCGCCCGGCCGTCCCACAGGCAGATGTGGCCCTCGGCGTGCCCCGGCATGTGCAGCACATCGAGCGACGACTCGCCAAGCGGCAACCGGTCACCGTCGCCGAGCAGATCGGTCGGTTCCACGGGGTCGAGATCGTCGCGATAGCGCCTGAACACGCCCACGAGCATGTCAGCGACGTCGCTCGGAAATCCAGAGGCGTGGATGAACTCCCGCATCGGGCCTACGAACGTCCTGTCGCCGGCAAGCTTGGGCCGGTCGGCGGGATGGACCATGACCCGGGCGCCACCGGCCGCGGCCACGGTCGCCGCCAGCCCGAAGTGGTCCACGTGCCCGTGGGTGATCACGAGGCGCTCGACCCGGTCCAGGCCGAGCCCGGCCCGCGCCAGACCGGCCTCCAGCGCCGCCCGGGCCTCGGGGGTCTTGGGTCCGCAGTCCACCAGGGTGACCGGCGGCCCCGGCAACAGGTAGGCGTTCACCGGGCCTACCGGGTAGGGCGTGGGAAGGGACAGGCAGAGCATATTCATCGTGACCTTCATATTGTATACTCTTCGGCAATGCCACCCGGCCGGCATCCGGCCGGCTCCGGTGGGATGCTCGTCTGATCGTCCAACTTTGGGGGGAGGTGTTGGAGGAGTGAGCGACGAGCAGGACACGAGTTGGGTC
Organism: Armatimonadota bacterium; assembly: GCA_037443565.1. Classification (GTDB taxonomy): domain Bacteria; phylum Sysuimicrobiota; class Sysuimicrobiia; order Sysuimicrobiales; family Humicultoraceae; genus Fervidifonticultor_A. The sequence goes on from JBBIOB010000048.1 coordinate 14,628, forward strand.
CGCGTGTCGGAGAACCGCCAACGGAGGGTCTCCCGGCGCGACTTCCTTCGAATTGCGGCCGCCGGCGCCGCCGGCGCAGGCCTGGCCGGGGTGCACCGCCTCAGCGGTCCGTATCTGGTCCGTGCCCAGCCTCGCGAGCTGCGCATCATGACGTGGAGCCACTTCGTCCCGGCGTTCGACGCGTGGTTCGACCCGTTCGCCCGCGCCTGGGGGCAGAGCAAGAACGTGCGGGTCACCGTGGACCACGTGACCTTCGCCGACATTGTCCCGCGGGCCACCGCGGAGGTGGCCGCGCAACAGGGCCACGACTGCTACTTCTTCATCGCGCCGCCGTCGCAGTTCGAGCAGCAGGTGCTCGATCTTGCCGACATCAACCAGGAGGCCGAGCGGCGCTACGGCCCGGTCGTGCCCTTCGTGAAGAACAGCATCTACAACCCGCACACCCGCAAGTACTTCGGTTTCTCCGACAACTGGGTGCCCGATCCCGGCGATTACCTCAAGGCCGTCTGGGCCGGGGTGGGCATGGTCAACGGCCCCAGGACCTGGGACGACCTGATCACCGCGGGCAACGAGATCAAGAGGAAGCATCCCGAGATCCAGATCCCGATCGGGATCGGCTTCTCGCAGGACATCGACTCCAACATGGCCACGCGCGCCATCATGTGGTCGTACGGGTCCTCGATCCAGGACAAGGACTCCAACGTCGTGCTGAACTCCGAAGCGACCGTCAAGTCGGTCGAGTACGGCGTGCGCCTCTTCAGGGAGGTGATGAGCCCCGCGGTGTTGAGCTGGAACGCCGCGTCCAACAACCTGGCGCTCAATGCGCGGCAGACCTCGTACATCCTCAACTCGATCTCCGCGTACCGCTCGGCCCAGGACCAGCGCCTGCCGGTGGCCAACGACATCTTCTTCACGCCGGCGCTGCGTGGCCCCGCCCGCGCCCAGGTGGCCACGCACGTCATGGGCGTGTGGGTGATCTGGCGGTTCAGCCGGGCGCCCGACCTGGCGAAGGAGTTCCTGCTGCACTTGACCGACAACTATCGCGACGCGGTCATGGCCAGCAAGCTCTACAACTTCCCCTCGTACTGGGGCTCGGTGGCCGAGCAGACGACGCCGCCTGCAGAGAAGGTCACGGTCGGCAAGCGGTGGATGCGCTCGCGGGTCTTCCAGGATCCGTTCGCGTCGTTGCCGCCCGACAAGCTCAAGGTCCTGGCCGAGTCCGAGAACTGGTCGACCAACGTCGGCTTCCCCGGAACCGCCAACCCCGCAGAGGGCGAGATCTTCGACACCTACGTCATCACCGACATGTTTGCCAAGGCCGCGACCGGGCAGCTCACCCCGAAGGCAGCGGTGGATGAGGCCGACCGCCGGGTGAAGGAGATCTTCGCCAAATGGCGTCGAGCCGGCCTGGTCGGCGGCGGACGCGACCGCTAGTCCTGCCTCGCTGCGGCCCGGGGTGTGCCTTGCTGGTCGAGGCGCACCCCGCCGCATGCCGGGCGGAGGCGTGGGGGCTGTGATGGAGCCGGCTGGGTTCGTCGAGATCCGCAACCTGCACAGGCACTTCGGCGACGTCCGGGCGGTCGACGGCGTCGAGCTCTCGATCAAAGAAGGCGAGCTCTTGGTCCTGCTTGGCCCGTCGGGGTGCGGCAAGACCACGCTGATGCGCATGATCGCCGGGCTCGAGACGCCGACCTCGGGCCAGATCTTCATCGGCGGCGAAGAGATCGACGCCGATGTCCCGCCCCGGGCGCGCGGGATCGCCATGGTCTTCCAGAGCTATGCCCTCTATCCGCACAAGACCGCCTTCGAGAACATCGCGTTTCCCCTGGAAGCCATGCGCATGGCCGCGCTGGCTGTCCGAGGCCGCGTCCAGGGCGCCGCGAAGCGCTTCGGGATCGGGCACCTGCTCGGCCGCCGGCCCCGGCAGCTCTCGGGCGGCGAGCGGCAGCGGGTGGCGCTCTCGCGCGCGGTGGTCCGCGATCCCAAGGTGTTCCTGTTCGACGAGCCCCTGTCGAATCTCGACGCGCAGCTCCGGGCGATCGCCCGCTACGAACTGAAGGAGCTGCAGCGGGAGCTGGGGACCACCACGATCTACGTCACCCACGACCAGGTCGAGGCCATGGGTCTGGGGGATCGGATCGCGGTCATGAACAAAGGCCGGGTCCAGCAGGTGGGCACCCCGCAGGCCGTGTACGACTACCCGGCCAACACGTTTGTCGCCACGTTCCTGGGCTCGCCGCCGATGAACCTGCTCAAGCAGGATGGCGACGTGATTCTGGGATTTCGACCCGAGAACTTCTTCCCCCACGAGGTCGTCCGGCCGGGCGACGACGTGGCCACGTTCCGGCTGCGCGTCCGGCAGATCGAGTACCTCGGCGCCACGCGGCTGATCTACGGCGTCCCGGAAGGCGCGCACGACGACGTCACGCTGATCGCCGATCTGTCGTCGCAGATTACCACACCGATCGCCGAGGGCGAGACGCATCTGTTTGCCGTGCCCCGCCAGGCGCTGCGGCGCTTTGATCCGACGGCCGGCACGGCCCTGTCCGATGGCGCTGCCTAGCCGGGTATCCCCGGGCGCAGCCGCGCTGGCGGTGTCGTTCCGCCGGCGGACCCTCGCCGACCGCGAAGACTGGCTGGCCCGGCTGATGCTGGCGCCCGCGCTGCTCTACGTCGCGGCGCTGGTCGGCGTGCCGTTCGTGCTGGCGCTGGCGCTGGCGTTCTCCGGCGCGCGCGCCGGCAGCCTCGACTTTGCGTGGGTGGGCTGGCACAACTTCCTCACGATCATCCCCGACCCGCAGTTCCAGCGGGCGGTGTGGAACACCCTGCGCTTCACCCTGGTCTCGCAGGTGCTGGTGATCGTGCTCGCGGTCAGTGCGGCCTACGTCCTCTCCGCGGCATTTGCCGGTCGCCGGATCGTGCGCTTCCTGCTGCTGCTGCCGTGGGCTGCGCCCGTCGCCCTCGCCGCGATCGCCTGGACGTGGATCTTCGACTCGACCTTCAGCGTCATCAACTGGACGTTCCTCGTGATGGGCGTGACCAGGCGGTGGCTCTACTGGTTCGGCGATCCGGCGCTGGCCACCATCGCGATCATCACCGTGCACGTCTGGCGCATGTTTCCCTTCGCCACGGTCATCACGCTGGCGGGCATGAGCTCGATCCCGCAGGAGATCAACGAGGCCGCGGTCGTCGACGGGGCCGGGTTCTGGCGGCGGCTCTTCCAGGTCAACCTGCCGCTGCTGCTGCCGATCATCACCGTGGCGGTACTGTTCGGCGTGGTGTTCACCTCGACCGACCTGAGCGTGGTGTACCTGCTCACGCGCGGCGGGCCGTACAACAGCACCCACGTGCTGGCGAGCCTGGCGTTCCAGCGGGGAATCTTTGGCGGTGACCTGGGGCAGGGCGCGGCCGTGGCGCTGTTCCTGCTGCCGGTGCTGGTCGTGGTCGCGGTGCTCATGCTGCGGACGGCCCGGCGCGCCGAGGTGGGGACATGACGCCGCGCGCGCGCCGCCGGCTCGTCCGCGTGGTCAAGCGCATCGCGCTCTACGCCGCGGCCCTGGCCTTCACGCTCTTTGCCGTCTTCCCGTTCTACTGGATGTTCCTGACCGCGTTCAAGCAGAACCGCGACCTCTACGTGGGCGGGACCGTGCTCTCGCACATCCCGTGGATCTTCAACGCGCCGCCGACGATGGAGCACGTCGAGCTGCTGTTCCGGCAGACCCTGTATCTCGTGTGGGTGAAGAACACAGTCCTCATTGGCGCGGCCGTGGTCGTCATCACGCTGCTCCTGGCGGTGCCGGCCGGGTACGCGCTGGCGCGGCTCGCCGGCCGCTGGGGCGAGCGGCTGGGCATCGGCGTGTTCCTGACGTACCTGGTGCCGCCGACGCTGCTGTTCATCCCGTTCTCGCGGGTGATCACCTGGCTGGGGCTGCAGAACAGCCAGTGGGCGCTCATCGTCGTCTACCCGACATTCACGGTGCCGTTCTGCACCTGGCTGATGATGGGGTTCTTCCGGTCGATCCCTCGCGACATCGAGGAGCAGGCGATGATCGACGGCTACAGCCGCGCCGCCGTCGTCCGCAAGATCGTGCTGCCGCTGGGTATCTCGGGGATCCTCACTGCGACGATCTTCGCGTTCACGCTCGTGCTGCAGGACTTCGTCTACGCGCTGACCTTTATCAGCGCGGTGCCGAAGATGACGGTGAGCCTCGGCATTCCGGTGGCCCTGGTCCGCGGAGATGTGTTCTACTGGGGCTCGCTGATGGCGGCGTGCCTGATCACCAGCATCCCGATCGCGGTGGTCTACAACCTCTTCATCGACCGGTTCATCCAGGGGCTGACGGCCGGGGCCGTGAAGGGCTAGGCCCGGCGCCGCGCAGCCTTCCATATGTGCCATCTAGCTGCGCTTTGTCCCCCACCAGGAGATTCGAGGGAGCTTTACGGGAACTCGTTTCTGAACCGAGTCCTCAGGTCGCGGTTGCTCGTGCTGGGCCTTGTGTCCTGTGTGACCGCGTTGGCCACCACGCTCGCCGCGGGGGCTCAGCCGGCGACGCTCGACGCACAGGCCGTCTACACGCGCGCGGCGCCGTCGGTGGGCGTCGTGCGGACCACCGCTGACGGGCGGACCGGCATCGGGACCGCGTTCGTCGTAGACCGGGACGGTTGGCTGCTCACCGCTGCTCACGTGGCGCGGCGCGCCGAACGCCTCGAGGTCGTGCTGCCAGGCCGCCCAGCGCTCGCAGCCCGAATGGTTGGCTACGACGCCCGGCGCGATCTCGCGGTGCTGCGCGTCACGCCGCCGACGCCGCTGCCCGCGCTCGAGATCGCCGGCGGCACGCTGCGCCCCGGCGAGCCGGTCGTGTTGATCGGCACGCCGCGGGGGCGACCCGGGGTGATGTCCACGGGGGTCGTTGCCGTCGCACCGGTCACGCTGCCGGGCCTGGCGCGCAACATCATGGTCCGGCTCACCGCGCGCGTGGCGCCCGGCAATTCCGGGGGTCCGGTACTCAACGCGCGCGGGCAGGTGGTCGGGCTGGTGATCGCCGCCGCGACGGAGGGCGGGGGCAACCAGCCCCGGGAAGGCGGCGGTCTCGCGGTCTCGGGCGACGCGCTACGCGCGGCGCTGCCGGCGCTCCGGCAGGGCGCGCGCATCGATCGGGCATGGATCGGCGTGGCCGGCGGTCCGCTCACCCCGGAGATGCTCAGCGAGCGCCGGATCGGTGTGCAGCGTGGGGCCTGGATCCGCGAGGTCGTCCCGGGGAGCCCGGCGGCCGCCGCCGGGCTGCGGCCCAACGATGTGGTGGTGGCTGCCGACGGACAGTCGATCGCCACGTGGGACGATCTGCTGCGCTTCGTGGGTGACCGCGCGCCGGGCCAGCGCATCCGGCTGGGAATCGTACGCGACAGCGGCCGGGCAGAAGTTGCCGTACGCCTTGGCGTACGGCCATAGGGATCGGACGCTGCCCCCTGTGAGTTGGCCCGAGGTTACGCCGCGGTCATCCCTCCGTCGATCGCCAGTACCTGCCCGGTGATGTAGCCTGCTGAGGGCGCGACCAGGCACAGGACCGCGCCGAGCAGATCGTCCTCGGTGCCGATCCGCCCGATCGGGATCCGTTCGCGCAGCAACGGTCCGGCGCGCTCGATCACCCTTTCCGACAGGCGTGTCGGGATGAACCCGGGCGCGATGGCGTTGACCGTGACCCCGCGCGGGGCCCATTTGACCGCCAGGTCGCGTGTGAGCGCGATGACCGCGCCCTTGCTGGCCGCGTAGCCCGCGGCGTCGAGGATCTCGGGCGGCGACCCGGCGAGGCCGGCCACCGAGACGATGTTCAGGATGCGGCCGTACCCGCGCGCGAGCATGCCCCGGCCGACGGCCTGGCACATGAGAAACGTGCCGGTGGCATTGGCGTCCATCACCTCGCGCCATCGCTCCAGCGGCATCGATTCCGCGGGCGCCCCCCACGAGCGTCCCGCGGCGTTGACCAGGATCGCGAGATCGCCCACGGCCGACTGCGCCGCTGCAACCGCGTGCCCTACCTGCGTTGCATCGGCAACGTCGGCCTGCAGCGCCGCGCAGGCCACGCCCTCGGCGCGCAGCGCCTCGCTGGCCGGCCCCAGCCATTCCGCCCGCCGCGCGACGATGGCCACCCGCGCGCCGGCCGCGCCCAGCGCCCGGGCGATCGCCAGCCCGATGCCGCGCGACCCGCCGGTGACCATCGCGGCCTGCCCGTCGAGGCTAAACAGCCGGTTCAGCAGGGCGTCGGGCATGCTCGTAGAGCCTCCTCAAGAGCGCGATCCTGCCCGCGTGGTAGGAGATGTGCCCGACCCAGCCCAGGATCAACTGCGTGTGCGACCGGCGCGACAGCGGCGCCCGGGCAGCGAGCGCCGCGGGAGACATCGCGCCAACCCGGCGCACCAGCGCGCCGTGCAGCCGCGCCACGCCTGCCACCGTCCGGTTCCATCCGGCATCTCCACCTTCGCCGCGCGGCCAGGCCTGCGGGCGTCGGGTTCCGCGTTCCTCCAGCCGCTCCAGCACGTCCTCCGACCAGTAGACGATGTGGTTGACCTCTTCCCAGATCGAGTGGACATCAGGCCCGGGCTTCCACGCAGCCTCTTCAGCCGTGACACCAGCGAGAATCCTGGCCAGGCCCGGGTGTCCCCAGTTGCTGCGCCGGCCGCCCGTCTCCCTGGCGAATGTCGCCAGGTTGGCGGCGATGCCGCCGACGCGCTCTGCGCGTCGGCTCCTGCTGCGCACCTTGCTCACCCGTCTTGCCACTATGCTCACCCCCGACATCAGCCCGGCAGGAAGGCCCTGCCCAGCGGAGTAGCAGTATCAGTACCTATGGTCATCACCGAGCCGCGTCCGGTCGCCGCCGGCACCGACACGATTCCCGGACTCTTCTTCGAGCGGGCCGGGCGGCAGGCCGGCAAAGTGGCGCTCCGGCGAAAGCGGTTCGGCATCTGGCACTGCATTACCTGGGAGGAATACGCGGCCCAGGTGCGCCTGGTGGCCAACGCCCTGCTCTCGCTGGGTGTGGAGCGCGGCGAGCGCGTCGGCCTGATCGGCGAGAACCGGCCCGAATGGGTCATCGCCGATCTCGGCATCCAGACCGCCGGCGGGGCCACGACCGGCATCTACACTACCAGCAGCCCCGAGCAGGTCCACTACATCCTCGACCACGCCGGATGCCGGATCTTCATCGTCGAAGGCGAGGAGCAGCTCGACAAGGCGCTGGAGATCCGCGGCCGGCTGCCCGCGCTGCGCCATGTCGTCGTCATGGATCCTGTAGGGCTGCGCACGTTTCGTGATCCCCAGGTGTTGATGTGGGATCAGTTCATGGCGCTGGGCGAAGACTTCGCACGCCGCGATCCCGGCGCGGTGGATGCGCGGATGGCGCAGATTCGCCCCGACGACATGGCGGTCCTGATCTATACCTCGGGCACCACCGGCCCCCCGAAGGGGGCCATCCTGACCCATGCCAACATCGTGTGGACAACCGAGTCGCTGAACCGGGCCAACGCCGTGAACGCGCACGACGAAGTGCTCTCGTTCTTGCCGCTGGCGCACATCGCGGAGCGTCAGCTCTCGGTCTTCCTGGCGGCGCGGTGGGGCTACACCGTCAACTTCGTCGAGAACGTGGACACCGTCGCCCAGAATCTGGCCGAGGTCGCGCCCACGGTGATCTTTGCCGTCCCCCGGGTTTGGGAGAAGCTCTTCTCGACCGTGGCGCTGCGCATGAAAGAGAACGATCTGTTCAAGCGCGCGGCCTATCGCCTTGGCGTCGGGATCTCGCGGGCGGCTACGAGGCGCCGGTTCGCGCATCGCCGGATCGGCCTGTGGCTGGGCGTCGCGGCGAGTCTGGCCGACCAGATGGTGCTGTTGCCGCTGCGCAGGCGGTTGGGTCTGCACCGCGCGCGGCTCGTGTACTCCGGGGCCGCGCCGATCGCGCCCGACCTGCTGGAGTACTTCTGGGCGATCGGCGTGCCGATTCGGGAGATCTACGGCCAGACCGAGGGCTCGGGGCCCACGACCGCGCACCAGGGCGACGAGATCAAGCTGGGCACCGTGGGGAAGCCGCTGCCGGGCATCGAGGTGCGGCTGGCGGACGACGGCGAGATCCTCGTGCGCGGCGGCAACGTCTTCGCCGGCTACTTCCGCGATCCCGAGACCACGGCCGCGACGCTGCGCGACGGCTGGCTGTACTCGGGCGATGTCGGGGTGTTCGATGACGAGGGATTCCTGAAGATCACCGACCGCAAGAAGGACATCTTCATCACCTCGGGCGGGAAGAACGTTGCGCCGCAGTACATCGAGAACAAGCTCAAAGCTTGCCACTACATCAACGACGCCGTGGTGATCGGCGACCGCCAGAAGTACCTGGTGGGGCTGATCGTCATCGACGAGGAGAACGTCACGAAGTGGGCCCAGGACCGCCGGCTGCCGTTCACCACGTATGCGGACCTGGCCGGCAACCCCGAGGTCCGGCTGCTCATCGAGGGTGAGGTGCGGGAGGTCAACAAGACGCTCTCGCCGCCCGAGCAGGTGAAGCGCTTCGCCATCTTGACCAGGCGGCTCTACGCCGAAGACGGCGACGTGACGGCCACCCTCAAGGTGAAGCGCAAGGCGCTGATGGAGAAGTACGCCGACGTGATCGCCGAGCTCTACCGGTCGTCCTGAGCGCAGCGAGCAACGATTCCCTCGCACCGCACGGCTTGGGCTACGCGGCTCAGGCCGCCTGACTCAGGCGGCGGAGCGACGCCTCAGCCGCGAACGCGGCCAGATCGGCAAACAGCCCTTCGGCCCGCGCTTCCTTTTCCTCGACCGGCCCGGCCAGGTGCGTCCGGATCCGGGTCTCCATCGCTTCGATCGTCGCGGGATCGGCGCCGGCTCCCAGGTGCCGAAAGAGCAGGTGATGGGCTTCCCGCCGCTCCATGACCTCGAGGCCGTCGAGGATCTGTCGCTGCGGCGT